>JBCDDF010000009.1:0-85985 GCA_039180525.1 Pseudomonadota bacterium | reverse complement strand
CCTGCGCCGGACGGTCCTCAAACTGGCCTTCGCAGACCGCATCGAATACGTCCGAAACCAGGGACCTAGAACCGCCAAAACCTCCCTACCATTCAAGGCCTTAGAGAGGTTTGGAGCCACTTATCAAAGAAGTGGTGCGGACGGCGGGACTTGAACCCGCACTCCCATTGGGAAGCAGATTTTCGTACCACTTCGGCTTTCGCCGCCGCGCCCGGTCGGGCGCGTTCGTGGTCTGGACTATCCCTTCGCCCTAGCAAATTGGCCTTAGGCGCCGCCCGTCTAGTCTCTACACCTTCCCGACACATGCCGGGCTTGGCTCGGGATTGGCACGGAGGGGCGACCCCGCCAGAGCTTTCCCCGAATTTGAGCGGTTCTGCACCGCGGGTTTCCCGACGGGCACTCCAAAAAACGTCAAAGTCTGCTGCGTCTACCGATTTCGCCACGTCCGCATGGGGCCGAAGCTTAGGGGCCACGTACCGGCAAAGGCAAGCCGTCAGACGGCCAGCGCCCGCACATCGTTGGTTGCCGCATCCAGTTGAACCCGATCGATGGACCGCAACACGATATTGGTGCCGAAACGCCCGTCGCGCTGGAACGGGTAGGACCCTATGGCCACATCCGGAAACCGCGCCGCGATGACGCCAAGAGCTTCCGCCACGCTGCTTTCGCCGCGGTCTATACGCACGCTTTCCGACATCAGTGGTGCGCCTCCGGCGATGCCCGACAGCACGCTTTCCAGCATCGCGGAAAAGATCGCCGGCACACCGGCCAGGACATGCACGTTGCGCAGGGTGAAGCCGGGCGCGTGCGAGATCGGGTTTTCGATCAACGTCGCGCCATCCGGGATCCGCGCCATACGCAGCCGCGCAGGGGTCAGCGCGGCCACACCCTCGGGGTAGCCGGCGATCAGCACATCCCGGGCGTCCTCGCGAATATCGATGCCCACACCAAACGCCTCGGCAACGCAATCCGCGGTGATGTCGTCATGGGTCGGACCGATGCCGCCGCTGGTGAAAACGTGGGCGGCCGCCGCGCTCAAATCCCGCAACGCCGCCACGATCGCGGGGCGATCGTCGGCCACCACCCGCGCTTCGCGCAAATCGACCCCCATATCGGTCAGCCGTCCGGCGAGGTGATACAAGTTCACATCGCGCGTGCGCCCGGAAAGAATTTCGTCGCCGATCACCAGCATGGCCGCGGTTGGGTTGGCCATTCGCGCCGTCTCCTTGATTGCCACATGCCGGCGGGGTAGGGCGGGCGGCATGAACTTCCCCGCCCCGCTGATCCCCGCGACGCTACTGCGCCGATATAAACGTTTTCTGGCCGACGTCACCTTGGAAGGGGGGCGCGTGGCGACAGCGCATTGCGCCAATCCCGGCGCAATGCTGGGCGTTTCCGATCCCGGTGCGCGCATCTGGCTGCTACCATCGAATAACCCCAAGCGAAAGCTGGCCTATTCCTGGGTACTGACCGAACTCGAAAACGGCCATTTTGCCGGGATCGACACCAGCATGCCCAACAAGCTGGTGGCGGAGGCGCTGGGCCGCGGGCGCATTGCCGAGGTGGAGGGCTATCAAAGCGCCAGTCCGGAGGTGCCTTATGCCGAAAACAGCCGTGTCGACTTCCTGCTGAAGGGCGGTGGCCTGCCCGATTGCTACCTTGAGGTCAAAAACGTGCACCTGCGCCGGTCGGGGTCTTGGGCCGAGTTCCCCGATTGCGTGACCGCGCGCGGCGCGAAGCACATGCGCGACCTGGCGGCCATGGTGGGCAGTGGGCACCGGGCGACGTTGCTTTATGTCGTTCAGCGCAGCGATTGCGATCGGTTGCGGCTGGCTGCGGACTTGGATCCGACGTATGCCGCTGCGGCGCGCGATGCGCAGCGGCGCGGTGTCCGCATGCTGTGCTATGGGACGCGGATTGATACGTCTGGTATTGAATTGGCCGACCCGCTGCCGGTGGATATCTTCGCTTGAAACCGGGGCGAAACGAACCCACATTTGAGCGGTGCATCCAGGCGGCCGGTCCAGCGGCCCCACAGCCATGGAGACAGCCTTGGAAGGCATGAATATGGGCCGTCTGAACCGCGACGGCATCCGCATTCACGAACCGCGCCATTTCGATGGAATGGTGGCGGCTGGGCGTCTTGCGGCCGAAATCCTGGATATGATCGGCGACCATGTCGCACCTGGGGTGCAGACATCCGAGCTGGATCGCCGCATCTATGAGGCGGTGTTGGACGCCGGCGCGGTGTCTGCCACGGTCGGCTACAAAGGATACAAGCACGCCAGCTGTATCTCCGTGAACCATGTCGTGTGCCACGGGATCCCGTCAGACAAAACCTTGCGCGACGGGGATATCCTGAACATCGACGTCACCGTGGTGGTCGATGGCTGGTATGGCGATTCCAGCCGGATGTATGTCGCGGGCAAGCTCAGTCGAAAGGCGCAGCGCCTGATTGAGGTAACGCACGAGGCTTTGATGCGGGGTATCGCCGCGGTGCGCCCCGGCAACACGTTCGGCGATATCGGCCATGCCATCCAATCCTATGCCGAGGCGGAGCGGATGTCGGTCGTGCGCGACTTCTGCGGCCATGGCCTGGGGCGCGTGTTTCACGCCGCGCCAAATGTTCTGCACTACGGCCGTCCCGGCTCCGGCCCACGGTTGGAGCGCGGCATGTTCTTCACCATCGAGCCGATGATCAATCTTGGCCGGCCCGAGACCAAGGTGCTGGCCGACGACTGGACCGCTGTCACCAAGGACAAGTCGCTGTCGGCGCAGTTCGAGCATTCGGTCGGCGTCACCGATGAGGGCTGTCAGATTTTCACACTGTCCCCGACCGGTCGGTTCCACCCGATCGATGCGCGTGACGCCCAGCCCGCCGAATCGCACTAGCGGGGAGGCCGCAAGTCAGTCGCGGCGCCGGGACTTGACGCGGGGGGATGTGGTCGATGGGTCAGTTCGTGGCCCATCCTCTGGCCCGCCGCGACGGGCCCGATGTCTTTTTGGCCGAAATGACTGTCACGCCTCCGCAGGGGAAGCGCTGCGCGTTGGAACCTTGGTAGCAGCTGGCGCACCGCGTAGACCCCGGAGAAAACCCGCTTGGCTTCTGGCGAGGTTAAGTGGCTTTTAAGGCTTTTGATTTCACATCCCGCCATGGGACCGCGCGTGCGAAAGAATGCCTTTGAAGAGGCGCCTCAGCTGCCGTTCGACGCGACCTCGGCGCGCTTGGGCGAACCGGCGATGCACGGGCCGTCGCACCAGCCGGATGCCGCAAAGTCCGCGTCGGCCGCCCCACCTCACTTTGCCCAACATAGGGCGCGACTTCGGCAAAGGTTTCGCCAGGCCGGCGCCGCTGCCTTGGCGGACTACGAACTTCTAGAGCTGGTTTTGTTCCGACCCCTGCCGCGCAAAGACGTCAAACCGCTGGCCAAATCCCTGCTGGCGGCGTTCGGCGATTTCAACCATGTCGTCTCCGCGCCGCCCGCGCAGTTGGCACAGGTGCCTGGGGTCGGCCCGGAGGTGATCACGGAACTCAAGATCGTGGAGGCTGTGGCTCACAGATTCGCCCAGGCCAAGATGCTGCATCGCGAGGTTCTGTCGTCCTGGGACGATCTGGTGGAGTACCTGCAGATCGCGATGGCGTATCTGGAAACCGAACAGTTCCGGGTTCTCTACCTCGACAAGAAAAACGTGCTGATTGCTGACGAACCTCAACAGAGGGGTACGGTCGATCATGTGCCGGTCTATCCCAGAGAGGTGGTCAAACGCGCATTGGACCTCGGCGCCTCCGCCTTGATTCTGGTTCATAATCACCCCTCCGGGGATCCGGAGCCGAGCTCGGCGGACATCACGATGACCCATTCGGTCGCCGATGCGGCAGATGCGCTGGGCATCGTTTTGCACGATCACGTCATCGTCGGCAAAGGCCGGGTCACCAGCTTTCGTTCGGCTGGTCTGCTCTAGGCTGGCGAATTTGTCGAAGGCCTCCCCCGGGGTTGCGATGCGATCCAGACGGGCGCAGAGAGAGGCGCGACCAGGTCGAAACTTTTCGTCGTGCTGCCCCGCCTTTCAGCGCGCAGGGACCAGACGCAATGCGATCTGGAGGACGCGCTCGATAAGCGCGTGTTCGTCCGAATTTCGTAACACCGCTGGTGACAAGATGACGGCAAGGCTATCGATCTCGGCAGGTCTTCGACGCAGGCTCCGGGTCCTTCGCGCATGTCAGTTATCAACCGCAACGGTCTGGGGCGTGCGTGCTGACTGAAAGGCACCGGATGACCCCGTTACGTAATCCGTGCGACCGCGTCTCGCGTGAACTCGTCGCTATAGTTGCTCGTCCTCATCTCGGCCTCCTCGCCTCAAAGCAAGGCGACAAGCGTCTACAGGTCCACGGGCACCTCATTGTGCGGCGCTTCCAGCTTCGCGCCGATCTTGCGGCTTTGGGCTGAAACGTTCCGATTGATTCCGCATAAGCCCTCAACTTGTGATGCGCCGGGTCGGTCGTCAGAGCCCCGGATTTGGTCGGCCGCAACGCCCCCACATTTCACCGCAACGTCTGTCTAAAGCCGAACGCTCATTCAAACTCGTAGGGCGAGCGCTTGGTTATTGGTGTAGAATTGGGGTGGTCGGTTCTATGGTCGTAGGCAGCCATGAACGAGCCCGAGCCGAATAGCGGCGTCGGCCGGCGCGGCGACATGCGCGTATTGACGTTTGCGCCTATTGAAGAACACCTCGCTCATTCCGTTGACTTTGAAACTCGGATTGAGTTGAAGGCTGGAGCGGGCATTCCTTGACGATGTCGGTCGTCTCGACAGTGGGCCGACACGGGCCGTAGCCGGAGAGGGGTTCCACGGGATGTGGGTATTGAGCCGCTCCCAAGCGCTTGTCGATGGCGTCAAGCATCACGTCGCTTAGGTTGGAGCCGCCAATTCCGCATGCCCGTGACGGCGACATGGGTGATGGTCTGGCGGTCTGAGGCGTCGATGATGAACGCGATGCTGACCTCCCCGCGGCTTCAGCAGGTGATCCGCCGGGCCATCCAGACACCTTCTGAAGCCGGAGAGCTATGATGGCGATGTCGCCCATCATAGACACGGCTCCGCGAGCGGCGGTCGGTTGGGCCTTTTCAGCATCAAGTCGCACACCAAAAAACTGAACACCACCCGCTCGTACTCGATGCCAACCGGCGCCGCCGTGCGGCGCTCGTGGTTCAGCAGTATTTTGGGAGAGGGCTGTATGCGTGATCCTACGTTTTGTTGATCTGATCCTTTAGCAGGCGCACAAGGAAGCACTCAGGACGGAGTCGTCACCGGAGCGCCTCGACAACGCACGCTATCCGAGGGCACATACAGCGATCGCAAGCTGAGATCGTGGAACCGATCCGAGTTCTGGGGATCTACCCTCCAGCCGGTCGTGAAGTGGCGCATGCGACGAAAAAGTGACACTCTTCGGGCACAGCATCGGGGCGTTCTTCAATCGCTTCAAACGGCGGGAATGCTAAAACTGCGTTGTCAATGCTGGACAGGCCACAAGCGAAACTCACGCTACTCCAGGGATCGGGCGAACCCTGCCTTTGCTCAGACCTCAGCGGACGATATCTCGTGTCCAAACTTCGACGCGGCGATTGATCCGCCGACCGTTCGCGGTTTCGTTGCACCCGAGCGGCGACATCTCACCATATCCCAGAGCGCTTATGTTGGTCTGCGGGGCGACACGGGTGTCCAGGGCCGCGAGCAGCGTGTCGCGTACCTGGTCCGCCCGGCTAACGCTGAGTTCGGCGTTGATGTCGGCGCGGCCCACCGAGTCGGTGAAGCCGATCAGCAAGACTTCCTTGTTCTGCAGCGCGCCGGTGTTGATCATGTCTGCCAGACGCGCCACATCAGCCTCCGCACGGCTGTCAAGCCGGCTTGACCCCTGTTCGAAGCGGAATGTGATGGACAGACGATCTGCGGCGATCAGATCCTGCATCATGTTTTGCAGCGCCGGCAGTGTCGTCTCCGCGTCAGACGGCAGCACAGATGCGACAAAGCGAAGCCCCATATTGTTGACGGACTGCGCCGAAACGTCCTGATCGACGAGGCCGGTGAGCGAGACGATCTCCTGCGCCGTCGCCGAGCCGATAAAGCGTAGGAAATCCGTCGCGGGCTGGGGCAGACGGCGATCGGGACGATAGAGATAGAGTCGCCGTGTGAGCGGGTATTCCTCGGTCTTGATTGTGAATGCGGTCGCGGGCGTTTGAATGCCGCAAACACCCTGGATTGCGATAGAGCGTGCTGAGCGCTCGTTCGAATAGCTTGTAAACCCGATGCCGAACGGGTCGTTGGCAACCGCATCGGACACGGCCGCATCCGAGTCCAGCACGTCCGCCGTTCCCGAAACCTCTTGCCTTGTCGGCCGCATCACCAACGCATCGAAGACCGCGCCTGTGCCGCTGGTTCGCGCGCGGGTGTAGAGCTCGATCTCTGCATTCGGGCCGCCCAGTTCGCGCCAGTTTGAGATGCGGCCGGCAAACACATCCGCGATGCGGGCCTGAGTCAAAGCGCGGATCGGGTTGTCACGTGAAACGACGACCGCAAGGCCATCAAGTGCCAATACGGTCTCAAAGGGCTGCTGATTTATGGCGCCCAGTCCGGCGGCGGCGACAGCATCGACTTCTGCCGCGGTGATCGGGCGTGTCGTCAATGCCAGATGCGCCGCACCCTCGGCCAGTTCACGCAGGCCCCGGCTGGACCCGCCTTCCACGACGGAAACATTGGCCAGCGTCTCCCCGTCAATGCTTGTGAGCGTGGTGTTCGAGATGTCCGCCGCTTCCCGCCCAACCAATATGTCGGCCTCCATTTGCAGGCTGAACGCCTCCAACAGGGCTGGCATAAGCGTGGTGGCCAGATTGCGCGAGCCAGAGATACGCACATCTACCCCGGGGGCTTCGACCTCCGGACAGCTTGCGCCCTCACACAGAACCTCTGCGGCGTCGACGCTGACCGGGCCTATGGAAGTACGAACCACGAAGGTTTGGCCATCGAAGGACACCAGCGCACCACTCAGGCGGATGGAGCCATCGAAGGACTCAAGGACTACCTGATCCTCAGTCGCGTGGGCATAGCCTGCCGACACCAGGCCCAGAATGCTCAGGATGAAAAGAAAAGCGCGGTTTCGACACGTCGTCTTCATAATGTTCCCAAGGTCCTACGGCCCCAACTCGCCCTGGTGCGACCTGGGGAATCACTGCGACCTAGCTATACGGATATCCCGTAAACCAATTCCTACGTCGGTTTTCAGCGCTTCGCCGCAGGCACCCAAGTCCAGGCGCAGATCGCGATTGCGCACGATTTCCGCTCTCTCGGAACGGACCACGCGGATCACCGGGCTGCTGTCGCAGGCTGCGGCCGGGTCGCGCAGTGCCAGGCGGAACTCGATAACCCCTGCGGACGTACGAGCATTCTCCACCAGGGTATACACCTCTGCCCGCGCGCCTGGACCTTCGACCGGTCCAAGCTGGGTGATATAGCCACCGCCCATGCGGCGTGCGGTATTGCGCTCACGGGCGTTGCCTGCCCAAACCTCCCCGTCGCTGCCCGGCGCCGCGCTGAACTCGCGTGCATACAGGTCGAAGTTCAGCGGATCATCCGTCCAAACGACCGCGATGCGGGTCATGCGCGACATGCCTGGCACCGAGTCGCGCCCGACGGCGGAGCCACCATCGGGGAAGGTCACCCGCACGATCGCGTTGGTTTGCAGGGCCGGTACGATGAAGTTGGCGAACCCGTCGGCATCGGTCTCGGCGGAAAACGTCAGCCCCGCGTGTTCGACCAGGAACTGCTGCTCGGGGCGGCAGGGCGAGGAAAGCGACCCGATCAGCTCTGCGCCGTGCTTGGTCTCGACCGAGAAGTCGACGGCGCACAGATCGGCGGCGTTGGCGCCGGAGGGCCGGGTCGCGGGCAGGTCCAGCACCACCGCGGCGCCAGGTTCTTCCGGCTGCAGGGCGGCAATGACGGTTTCTTCCTCTTGCGCGGGCTGTTCGACCGGTTCGTCTTCGGCCACGTCTTCGGGCGCCGCCTCCGGCTGTGCGCCCGATAGTATCTCATCGTCCGGCTGCAGAGCATCGGTCGCGACGGGGGCTGGATTCCGCGGCCGCGAAAACGCATCATCGGGCGCCGACAGCGCCGCCACGGTAACCGGCGCCGACTGTGAGCGTGGCCGCACCGGCTCCACGCCGGTCGGAATGCTCAGATCGCCCGCGGTATCGGCAACAATGCTGGCATCCAGATCCAGTTCCTCGATTGCGGCGAAACCTGTCGGCCGAGGCGCGGATTCGCCCGCCGGGGTCGACAGGACCGTCGGCTTTTCCTCTTCGGGAGAGAACAGCGCCTTGGCGGCGGTCAGCGTCGCGCCGAATACGGTGTTGCTGCGCGCGATGCTGGCCAGCATGCCCGAGTTTTCGGATGCGGGCGCGACCGGCGCGGTCGGCAGATCCGGCTGTGCGGTCTGCGCTGCGGGTTCGGAGGCGACTTCGATTCCAGATGCCGAGGGCGCCGCCTCGGGTGTGGCCACAACCTCGGTCGTAGCTTCGTCCGGGCGTGGCGCGGACCCCGCGTCGGGCGGATCTGCGGCTGCGATTTCCGTACCTTGTTCAGCCACCGGCGCGGCATCGGCCACATCCGCGGGCGCCTGCGGCGAAACCGGCACGTCGCCGCCGATCGCCTCGGCCGTTTCGGTCGAAACCTCGCCCAGTCGCGGCATGTTTGGCACCGCTTGCGGCGTGCTGCCGCCGTTCATCACGGGCGCTTCTCCCAACCGGACCGGGTTCGGCAATTGGCCATCGGGCCGGGTCGGCAGCACCGGTGGCACCGCATCTCCCTGGGAGGCGGTGCCCAGGCTCATCCGCACGGTACGGCGCGGCGCGCTCGACCCCTGCGAGGCCGCCAGCGCGATGCCGGCGCTTTCCTCGGCGATCTCCGGCGCCGCCATCTCGGAACTCGATGTCGCCACGGAACCCGAACGCGCAGATGTCTGCGACACGGTCACGCCAGCTTCGGTTTCGGTTTCGTTGGCGGCGATCGCGCTAGGCGCGACCTCACCCAACCGGCGCACGCTTTCGGTCGCCTCGGACGGGGTGATCACCTCGGCGCTGGATGGCAGGGTCAGCCGCTTGGGCTGGCGCATCGCCACTTGTTGGGTATCCTGAGGGGCGACGCCTTGTTGCACGTTGTCGACCACAAGCGGTCCAGAGGCCCCATCGGGGTCGACCTGGATCAAGGTCAGCGTGACCGGAACCGCCTGACAGTTGCCCTCGGACGGAACGCAATAGGACAGCACGATCTGACCGATGCAGCTCTCGCTTTCGGAGAACTGGATCGCACCGCCGGTCGCAAGCGCCGTGCCGCAGCGCGGGGCCTGGACGACCGACAACTCCTCGGGGTCGATGCTGTCGGTCGCGATGTCGTTCAGCAGAACATCCAGGGTCTGCACGCGGCCTGCGCGCAGTGTGAACGTGTCGGGCTGCGGCTCATAGGTTCCGGCTCCGCCAAGCAGCCAAGAACCGTTCTCTCCGCGCTGGAAGAGTGCCGCGACGCCAACGATCAACAGCAACGCTGTCATGATCGCCATAAAACGGTCGTCGAGCTTCACGATCCTGTACTCCGCCTATCTGACTGTCCTGCCAAACGGTGATTTGCGCCTTGGCCACAACTGCTTACACGAGTTACTGAACGCACAAGACGTTTACCATCCGGCCGGACAAACCACCACACTTCTTTTTCCTCGGCCGGTTTCTAACCCCCGAGTGCGGCAGAATTAAGTTTCCATTGCCTTAATGGTGAACACAAGCCCTGGAAAAACCGGTGTTTTTGGCAGCGAAAGTTGGCTTATTCGCATCACCTTGCGCGATTTGGCTCAAGTTCGACCGTGACAGTGCTTGAACTTCTTGCCCGAACCGCAGGGACAGGGGTCGTTGCGGCGTGTGTCGGCCCATTCCGCTGGCATTTCGTCCGTCGCGACATCCCCGGCGGGTGCAAGCGTGGCCGACTTGGCGCCCGAGGCGGCGGCAGCGGTCATCTGGGCCTGCTGCGCCTGCAACTGTTCGATCAGCGCGCGTTGTTCTTCCTCGCTGAGCAGTTTGATGTTCATCAATTGCCGCGTCACATCCACGCGCAGGTGGTTCAGCAGGTTCTCAAACAGCGTGAACCCTTCGCTTTTGTATTCGTTCAGCGGATCGCGCTGGGCATAGCCGCGGAAGCCGACGACAGAGCGCAGATGCTCCAGGCGCACGATGTGTTCGCGCCAACTTTGATCGATGGTCTGCAATAGGATCTGTTTTTCGACCTTGCGCATGGACTCGGGGCCATAACGCGCGACTTTCTTTGCCATTTCTTGGTCGGCCTCGGCCGACAGGCGCTCGCGAAACACTTCGTCGTCCACGCCTTCCTCATCGCCCCAGGCGACGACGGGCAGATCCAGGCCCAGCATCTTTTTGACCTCCGCCTTTAGTCCTTCGGTGTCCCACTGATCGGCATAGGCCTTGGCCGGCACGTGCTCGGCCACCAGATCGTCGATCACCTGATCGCGCATATCCTTGACCGTGTCAGAGACGTCCTCGTCCTCCATTATCTCACGGCGCTGTTCAAAGATCGTCTTGCGCTGATCGTTCATCACATCGTCGAACTTCAACAGGTTCTTGCGGATGTCGAAGTTGCGGGCCTCGACCTTTTTCTGAGCCTTCTCCAGCGCCTTGTTGATCCAGGGGTGGACGATGGCCTCGCCCTCCTCCATGCCCAGGCGCTGCAGCATCGAATCCAGCCGTTCGGAGCCGAAGATGCGCATCAGGTCGTCTTCCAGGCTTACATAGAACAGCGTCGTGCCCGGGTCCCCTTGCCGGCCCGAGCGGCCGCGCAACTGGTTGTCGATGCGCCGGCTCTCATGGCGTTCGGTGGCCAGCACGAACAAGCCGCCCGCCGCCAGCGCCTGTTCCTTGGCCTCGGCGATTTGGGCCTGCACTGCCTCGCGGATGGCCGCCGGGTCGGCTTCGGGGTCGGCTTCGATCCGGGCCTGAATCTCGGCATCCATGTTGCCGCCCAACTGAATATCGGTGCCGCGGCCGGCCATGTTGGTGGCGATGGTCACCGCACCGGGCACGCCGGCCTTTGCGATGATCTCGGCCTCCTGTTCGTGGAACCGGGCGTTCAGCACCTGATGGGGGACATCCGCCTCCTTCAGCAGGCCCGAAATGTACTCGGATTTCTCGATGGAAATCGTGCCGACCAGTGTCGGCTGACCGTTCTTGTGCGCCTTGGCGATCCGTTCGACCAATGCGGCGTACTTCTCGCGTTGGGTGCGATAGACACGATCGTCTTGGTCGTCGCGGGCGATGGGCTTGTTCGTCGGCACCTCGACAACGCCCAGGCCGTAGATCGTCTTGAATTCCTCGGCCTCGGTCTGTGCCGTGCCGGTCATCCCGGCAAGTTTTTCGTAGAGCCGGAAATAATTCTGAAAGGTCACCGATGCCAGCGTCACGTTCTCGGGCTGAATGTCGACGCCTTCCTTGGCTTCCAGCGCTTGGTGCAGCCCGTCCGACAGCCGCCGGCCCTGCATCATGCGGCCGGTAAACTCATCGATCAGCATCACCTCGCCGTTGCGCACGATGTAGTCTTTGTCCCGGTTGAACAGCTTGTGCGCGCGCAGCCCGTTGGTGACGTGATGCACGATCGTGGTGCTTTCAGGATCGTAAAGCGACGCCTCGGCTTCCAGCAGCCCCACCGCGTGCAGGCGGCTTTCCAGAAATTCGTTGCCCTCATCGGTCAGCGTCGCCTGGCGTGTCTTTTCGTCGATCTCGAAATGACCTTCTTCCAGTTCCGGGATCAGTTTGTCGACTTCCACGTAAAGCCCGGTGCGATCCTCGGCAGGGCCAGAGATGATCAGCGGTGTGCGCGCCTCGTCGATCAGGATCGAGTCGACCTCGTCGACGATCGCGAAGTAGTGATCCTTTTGGAAGATATCCGATAGTTCCGACTTCATGTTATCGCGCAGATAATCGAAGCCCAGTTCGTTGTTGGTCGCGTATAGAACGTCGCAGCCATAGGCCGCGGCCTTTTCGGCGTTCTCCATCCCCGGCACCACCACCCCGGTGGTCATGCCCAGAAACTCATAGATCTTGCCCATCCAGTCCGCGTCGCGGCGGGCCAGGTAGTCGTTGACCGTCACCACATGCACGCCCCGACCGGTAAGCGCGTTCAGATAGACCGGCAGGACCGCCATCAGCGTCTTGCCCTCGCCCGTCTTCATTTCCGAGATATTGCCCTGGTGCAGGAAGATCCCGCCCATCAACTGCACGTCATAAGGCCGCAGTCCAAGCACGCGCACGGCGGCCTCTCTGGCGTTGGCGAACGCCTCGGGCAGCAAATCGTCCAGCGCCTCGCCGCCTGCGACACGGTCGCGATACTGCTGGGTCTTGGCCGCGATCTGGTCGTCGCTCAGCGCCTGAAAATCGGGCTCCAGCGCGTTGATCTGCGCCACCAGCGCGCGCACCGATTTGACTTTGCGGTCGTTGGCGGTTCCAAAAACCTTGCGTTGGAGCGTCCCCAGACCCAGCATCGCAGCTCCCGTCTATCCTCAATCGGCCTCTCAGCCTGTCATAAGTATTGGCGGCGCGACTGGCCTTGCCCGTGCAATATGTTGCGTCTACATGGGAGCGGAACGGTCCGGCACGCCTGCCAGTATTGGGTTTCGGCCCATGTAAGCGGCGGGTTGGGGCCTGTCAACGTTGCCCCGGGCGCATGTTTGCGGGTGACCGGACCCGGGCGCAGCCGCGCCGCAACAGAGAGATCCCATGCCCCTTCGCCCCCTTTTCGCCGCCGGGCTTGCCGGCCTGACCCTTCTTGCCGCCCCGGCCTTTGCGCAGGATGTGACCGCCGATACGGTGGTGGCGCGTATCGGCGACGAGGAAATCACCTTCGGCCAGGTGCTGGTTGTGCGGCGGACGCTGCCGGAACGCTATCAGAACCTGCCCGACGAGGTGCTGTTGAACGGCATCGTCGATCAGTTGGTCGATCAGTATCTTCTGTCGCAAGAGGTGGAAGCGGCGGGGCTGTCGAAGACCATCGAACTGCGGCTGCAGACCGAGCGCCGCGCGATCCTTGCGGGCGAGCAGATCCGTACCGTAACGGAAGCCGCCATCGACGACGAGGCGGTGCAGGCGGCCTATGACGAAGGCATCGGCGCGCAGCCGGCGCAGACGGAATACAATGCCTCTCATATCTTGGTGGAAACCGAGGCCGCGGCGCAGGAGATCGTCGAAACCCTGGCCGGTGGCGCCGATTTCGCCACACTGGCGCAGGAAAGGTCCACCGGTCCCTCCGGCCCCAACGGCGGATCGTTGGGGTGGTTCGGGGCTGGCTCGATGGTGCCCGAGTTCGAACAGGCGGTCGTAGCGCTGGAGGCAGGCGAGGTGTCCGCCCCGGTGCAGACGCAATTCGGCTGGCACGTGATCATCCTGAACGAAACCCGCGAGGTTCCCCCGCCGCCCCTGGAACAGGTGGAGGGTGAGTTGCGCGCGCAGATCGCGCAGGACCGGATTGCGGCGCATCTGGAAGATCTGCGCAATGGCACCAGTGTGGAGATCCTGACCGAAGGTCTGGCGCCGGGTGCGTTGCGGGACGACAACCTGCTGCCCTGAACCATGCCCGCTATCTCTCCGTTGGCCCCGCCGGGGGGCTTTCCCGATCTGCCGGTGATCGACGGCGTCCGGTTCGCCGCGGTTGCCGCGGGCGTGCGCTATACCGACCGGCTCGACGTGATGCTGGCCGAAATCGCGCCGGGTTCGGCCATTGCCGGGGTGTTTACCCAATCCGCGACACGGGCCGCGCCGGTGCTGTGGTGCCAGGATGCGCTGGCCAAGCCGCGCGATCCGGCGCACGGCACCGCGATCCTGGTCAATGCCGGGAATGCAAACGCGTTCACGGGCCGATCCGGTATGACCGATGTGGAAGCCATTGCCGCGGCGGTCGGTGAACGGTTGCAGATACCGCCCCACCATGTCTTTCTCGCGTCGACCGGCGTGATCGGAGAGCCGCTGCCGCGGCGGCGCATCACCGACCGGATCGATGGACTGGCCGGCGCCCTGGCGCCCGATGGCGCGGCACAGGCGGCGCAGGCGATTTTGACCACCGACACCTTTGCCAAGGGCGCCACCGCGACGGCGCTGATCGGCGGCAAGCCGGTGACGATCGCAGGGTTCGCCAAGGGTTCGGGGATGATCGCGCCGGATATGGCGACCATGCTGGCCTATATCTTCACAGACGCCCGGGTCGCCCCGGATGTTCTGCAGGCGATGCTTGCGGACCTGACCGATCGGACCTTCAACGCGATCACCGTAGACAGCGATACCTCTACCTCCGACACGCTGATGAGCGTCGCGACCGGCCGTGCCGATGCGCCCCCGGTCGAGGGCGCCGCGCTGCCCGGCTTCCGCTCGGCACTGCACGCGGTGATGCTGGATCTGGCGCACCAACTGGTGCGCGACGGCGAGGGCGCGACGAAATTCGTCACAGTTTCGGTGTCAGGCGCGGTCACCGACGGTTCCGCGCGGGTGGTCGCCAAGGCCATCGCCAACTCTCCGCTGGTCAAGACTGCGATCGCCGGCGAGGACCCGAACTGGGGCCGGGTGGTCATGGCTATCGGCAAGGCCGGCGAACCGGCCGACCGAGACCGCATCGCAATCCGTTTCGGCACCGTGCCGGTCGCGGTGAACGGGTGGGCGTCGCCCGATTACGATGAGGCGCAGGCGGCGGCCTATATGAAAAACCCGGAGATCGAGATCGCCGTCGACCTGGGCATGGGCGAGGGTCACGCACATGTGTGGACCTGTGACCTGACCCATGGCTACATCTCGATCAACGCCGACTACCGCTCGTGACCCTGGTTCTGGTCTCTGCCGTGGCCCTGATCGATGGCGACGGCCGTGTGTTGTTGGCCCAGCGGCCAGCGGGCAAGTCGATGGCCGGTCTGTGGGAGTTTCCCGGCGGTAAGGTCGAGCCCGGCGAGACGCCCGAGGCGGCCCTGATCCGCGAACTGCAGGAAGAGTTGGCCATAGATACATGGCAAAGCTGCCTGGCGCCGCTGACCTTTGCCTCGCACAGCTATCCGGACTTTCACTTGCTGATGCCGCTGTTCGCTTGCCGCAAATGGCACGGCACCCCGCATCCGCGCGAAGGTCAGCGGCTTGCCTGGGTACGCAAGGGCGCGCTGGCAGATCACCCGATGCCGCCGGCTGACTTGCCGCTGTTGCCCATACTCCGCGACTGGTTGTAGGCCCGCGAGCAGATTCGCCTTGCGTAGACGGCTGTGGCAACACATGTTTATATAACAATAAACTAAAGTTGGTGCCTGGGGAGGCCCGGAATGGTTCGAACGATTGCAACGTCCCGCCATGTGTTCGTACGGGGCAAGGTGGCTCGGCGTCTGCCCGACGGGCGGTTGATCGTGCGCGTGGGTGGCCTGACCTTCACAGGGCGCCCGCTGGCGCTGAACAGCGCCACGCGACGGCAAAAGAAAAGCGGCCTTCTGCCGGCCTGACGCCTGGCGAAAACGACCCCGGCTGTGTCGGGCGCAACAGATGTTTGGTGTTGCGCGCGCCGTTTTCCCATGTGAGACACGCGGCCTCGATTTTGGCTTATGGGGGAGGCCGATGTTCGACGCGAGCACCGCGCATGCGCGATGGCCCGGGCGTGGCCCACGATGACGGGGACCGAGCAGGCCGTCGCCGCGCACTACACGACCGGTGCGCTGTTTGAGAAGATCGTCGAAGGTTTGGTTGCGCAGGGCAAGGATCTGACATCGCTCAGACCCGATGACCTGGTACCGGCCGAGCATTTTCACACCGGCGGGAAGCTGGCGACCGACCGGTTGCTGGACAACATGCGATTGGCTGCGGGCGCGCAGCTGTTGGACATCGGATGCGGGATCGGCGGCGTCGCCCGTGCCGCCGCCGTGCAGTACGACGCGCGGGTTTTCGGCGTCGATCTAACGCCGGAATTCGTCGAAACCGCCACCGCGCTCAGCGCCGCGGTGGGGCTGTCCGACCGCACACGTTTCATGACCGGCAGCGCGCTGGATCTGCCGGTGGATTCGGGCGCGTTCGACGCCGCGGTGATGGTGCATGTCGGTATGAACATCGCCGACAAGAGCCGGCTCTTCGCCCAGGCCTTTGCCGCGTTGAAGCCGGGTGGCCTGTTCGGTGTCTTCGACACGATGCTGGCGCCCTTGGCCGAGGATCTGGCCTATCCCGTGCCCTGGGCGGAGACGCCGGAGACCTCGTTTCCCGAATCACCCGAGGTTTATCGCGAAGCTGCTGCGGAGGCGGGTTTTCTGCCGGTGTCCGAGGTGGACTACAGCGTCGGCCTTGGCGATGACCGCGTCGCGACGGTGCCGGTAAACACCGATCAGCCGCTGGGCCCGTTTCTGATGATGGGACACACCGCCGCGCAAAAGTTGCGTAACCACCGCGCCAATCTATCTGCGGGCCGCGTCAGCCCGGTCGAGATGATTTTTCGCCGATAGACAAAGGCTTCGGCAGTCTGCGACGCCGTGCAAATCGTACAAAGTGTAACGCATGTCACAGTGTTTCGCCGCGGATCGGAAGAGGATCAACATGCGAGCAGCGATGCGTTCCGGCCCCAAGTGGGGTGGGGGCCGGGCCGAAAGCGCACCGCTGCTCGCGGCAAGCGTCCTATCCCAGATACCGTCATCAAAAAGTCGTTTCGGCGGCAGTCCGCCCGTAGCAGGTATCTGAAAGTATGCTACTATCGACATGTTTAATGAGTCGTTACTTGTGCAAGGTGATATGAGAACCCGCTCCGATTTGATCTTCATCTGTTTGATGGTTGTGGCTGTCGCCGCCACCACTTTCGTCGCTTCCACCCGGCTGAATCAGCCCCAGGCCGAGGAGTTGCGCGATATTCGCCAGATTCAGAACTCCGGCCCCGCTGCGCCGAAACTGCTGGAACGATAAACCAGCCGTCAGACGCTGCCCGAGCGTCAGCCGCGCGCCCGTCCGGCGATCGCGACCTGAAGACGCGCCGGCAGGTAATCGACCAGCCGGTTCAGGATCAGTCCGACGCAAATAAAGATCGCGATGCTGACCACGTAGAACAGCGCGTAGTAGCCGCTGGTGTTCGCGATGCCCGTGCGTTCCCACAACTCCCCCAGGGCCTGTGACACCAGGCCGTGGGTCAGAAAAATCAGGAACAAAAGCTGACGCACGGGCGCGAGTTCCGGCAGCTTGGCCCGGCGCACGATCTGGTCGGTCACCAGCAAGATCGCGAAAACCAGCGTGGCGCGTTTGGCGATGTTTGGGATCTCTTCAGCCAGAATAGGCGTGTCAGGCGGCATCAACGTCGCCGCCAGGAAAACCGTCAACAGTAGTCCCGCCGCGGGGATGGCCACCTTGGGCCGCGACAGGGCCCGCAGCGGCCGACCGGACAGCGCGAAGCACGCGCCCGCCAGCACGAATAGCAGGATCGACGGCCGTAGCACGACCGGCTCGGTAAGACGGAACAGGGTCAAAACCAGCGTTACGGCCAGAACGACCGGCCAGAGCCAGGGCAGGGCGGGCACCAGAAGCCGCACCAGAACGATCGACACGAAAAGATCACGCAGAAACCCCAAGGGCAGGTTCGCGGGCTGATCGGTCAGCGCGAACAGATCATTCGCCCAGCCTTTCAGCGAATTCAGCCCCTCCCGTTCAAGCCAATCCGCGAACGACCCGCCTTCGACCAGCACCAGAACAAGCACCATCAGGATTTTCACCGCGCTCCACGTGACCATGGGCATATAGACGGTGCGAAAGCGTTGTTCGGCGATGTTCCAGACGCTTTTTCGCGCCGCTTGCTGGTAAAGGATGTAGCCGGAGAAGAAGGACAGGACCGCAACGCTCGCCCGGCCAAGGAAGTCCATATAGACCAGCCAGAACCCGTGCAGCGGGCCATTGTAGAACAGCGTCGTCTCGCGCACGCCCGGATAGACGTGCACGCCGATCATCATGAAGATGCAGATACAACGCGCCAGATCGATCTGGGTCATTTCGTGCCGTGCAGCGGCGCCGCGCCGATCCCGCGCGGCCAGGCGCGCGCCGGGGCTCAGCTTGCCCGCCAGGCGCGAGAGATAGGTCATACTGCCGCCGCCCCCCGGGTCAGGACGCGGCGAACCGCGCCGTGAAGTCTACGTCCTGCGTCCATCGTCATTCCGCGATCCCCGCGCGATACCAGGCTATGATGGCAGCCCGCTCGTCGGGTTCCATATAGGAAAGGTTGCCGGGCGGCATAGCATGGCTGATGCCGGACTGCAGATAGATTGGGCGTGCCTGTGCGGCGATGCTGTTCGCGTCGTCCAGTCGCACCCCCTTAGGCGGCCAGTGGATGCCCGGCCAGACCGGCTCCGCGGCGTGGCACATCGAACAGCGGCCCAACACGATGGTTTCGGCCTCGGCAAAGCCCGGTGCGGCGGCAAAGCGCGCCGCGGCCGCCGTCTGCGCCTGACCCGGCGCTGTGGGTTGGCCCGCCGCCGACAGCCAGGCGATGATCAGAAACATCACCGCCGTGGCCGCCCAGGTCCAATGCGGATCGCCCTTTCCGGCGTGGCGGGTGTTGAAATAGTGCCGGATGGTGACGCCCATCAGGAACACCAAGCTGGCGATGACCCAATTATACTCGGTGGCAAAGGCCAGCGGGTAGTGGTTCGACAGCATCAGGAACAGGACCGGCAGGGTCAGGTAGTTGTTATGGGTCGACCGCTGCTTGGCGATGATCCCGTACTTCGGGTCCGGCGCCCGACCGGCTTTGAGATCGGCGACCACGATCTTCTGGTTGGGTATAATGATGAGAAACACGTTCGCGCTCATGATCGTGGCGGTGAACGCACCCAGATGCAGAAGTGCCGCGCGGCCCGAAAACACCTGCGCATAGCCCCAGGCCATCGCCACCAGGATCACGTAAAGCCCCAGCATCAGCCGCGTGTTGTCGGCCCCGAACCGGCTTTTGCAGATCAGATCATAGGCGATCCAGCCGAACGCGATTGACGCCAGCGAAATCGCCACCGCCTGCCACACCGCCAGATCGGCGACCTGTGGGTCGATCAGATATAGCTCCGCTCCCAGGTAGTACATCAGGATCAGCAGCGCGAAGCCCGACAGCCAAGTGGCGTAACTCTCCCACTTGAACCAAATCAGATGCTCGGGCAGCCGGTCGGGCGCGACCAGGTACTTTTCGATGTGGTAGAAGCCGCCGCCATGGACCTGCCATTCCTCGCCATGGACCCCGGGTCCCATATCCGCCGCCCGGCGCAGACCCAGATCCAAGGCGATGAAGTAGAACGAAGACCCGATCCAGGCGATGCCGGTAATGACATGCGTCCAGCGCACGGCAAATTCCAGCCACGCTTCCAGGATGGCCAATTCCAGCATGGCTCAGATGTCCGCGCGGGGCATCGTCAACTGCCCCGGTAGGTGGAGTATCCGAACGGCGACAACAGCAGCGGCACATGGTAATGCGCGCCGCCATCACTGATGCCGAAACGTATGCAGATGTCGTCCAGAAAGCGCGGATCCTCCGGCGGGGTGCCCATGCGATCCAGATAGGCGCCGGCCTCGAAGATCAGTTCGTACCGGCCCGGTGCGAAATCCTCGTGCGGCAGGATCGGGCTGTCGGTCCGGCCATCGGCATTGGTGACCATGCGCGCCAACTCGCGCCGGCCGCCGTTTTCCAGCCGATAAAGCGCAATTTCCAGCCCCGCCGCCGGGTGGCCGCGCGCGGTGTCCAGAACATGCGTGGTCAGAAAGCCCTCGGCCATGACGCGCGCCCCCAAAACTCTTTTCAAGCGCCCATCTTAGAGCGTATGACGCGAATGTTGCGCTGCAACGCCGCCCGAACACAAGAGAAGAGACGCCACGGGTGACAACCCCGCCCCGCTATCCCCGCGATCTGCACGGTCATGGTGCCGCGCCGCCGCATCCCGCCTGGCCCGGCGATGCGCGGATCGCGGTGCAGATCGTGCTGAACTACGAGGAAGGTGGCGAGAACTGCCTGCTGCACGGCGATCCGGCGTCAGAGGCGTTCCTGAGCGAGATCGTCGGCGCCGCCGCATGGCCGGGGCAGCGGCACTGGAACATGGAATCGATCTACGAATACGGCGCCCGGGCCGGGTTCTGGCGGCTGCATGCGCTGCTGAAGAACCACCCGGTCACCGTCTATGGCGTGGCGACCGCGCTGGCGCGCAGCCCGGCGCAGGTCGCCGCGATGCAGGCCGCAGACTGGGAGATCGCCAGCCACGGATTGAAGTGGATCGAGTACAAGGACTTCTCGCCGGCCGAGGAACGCGCGCATATGCAGGCGGCGATCCGGTTGCATACGGAGGTCACCGGCGCCCGTCCGCGCGGCTGGTATACCGGACGATGTTCGGAAAACACCGTCAACCTGGCGGCGGAGGAGGGCGGTTTCGCCTATGTCGCCGACAGCTATGCCGACGATCTGCCCTATTGGCATCGGCATGGCGACCGCGATCAGTTGATCGTGCCTTATACGCTCGATGCCAACGACATGCGTTTCGCCACGCCGCAGGGGTTCAATTCCGGCGATCAGTTCTTCGCCTATCTGCGCGACACGTTCGACATGTTGTATGCCGAGGGCGCGGCCGGGGCGCCCAAGATGATGTCTATCGGCCTGCATTGTCGCCTGGCCGGGCGCCCGGGGCGGGCCCTGGCGCTGAAACGGTTTCTCGACCACGCCGGCCGGCAGGAAGCCGTGTGGTTCGCCCGCCGGATCGACATCGCCGAACACTGGGCGGCAACGCACCCGCCCGCGGCCGGCGACCGGCCCTCGACCCTGGGGCGGGATGCTTTCGTGGATCTCTACGGCGGTGTTTTCGAGCACTCGCCGTGGATTGCGGAGCGTGCCTTTGCGCTGGAACTCGGGCCCGCACATGACAGCGCCATCGGGCTGCATGCCGCGCTGGTGCGCGTGTTCCGCGCGGCCTCCCCGGAAGAACGGCTGGGCGTGCTGCGTGCGCATCCCGACCTGGCCGGCAAACTGGCCGCGGCCAAGCGGCTGACCGATGCCTCTACGGCGGAACAGGCGTCGGCCGGGCTCGACGCGCTGACCGATGCCGAACGTGCGCGCTTCAGCGATCTCAACACCCGCTATACCGAACGTTTCGGCTTTCCCTTCATCATCGCCGTGCGCGATCACGACAAGCCGGGCATCCTGGCTGCGTTCGAACGGCGGCTCGGCCAGGATCGCGACGCCGAATTCGCCACCGCGTGCGCACAGGTCGAGCGGATCGCGGCGTTGCGCCTGGCCGCGCTGCGGCCCAGGACCGAGGGCGCTTAGGGCTGACCCCGGCGGAAATAGGAGCGGCGGGCCCGACCGGGTCGCCTGAGACGGCAGGGGGGCTGGGGTCTTTCATCGGCCTGCGCGGCGCCGATGGTTGCATCGGCCGGCACGTACCCAAGGTCGGGATCTGAGCAGACCGCTTGGAAAAGGCGCCTCCGAACCCCTGCGATCGTCCGGCGCTTGAAACGCACACGCACCTTGCGGCGGTGCCCCGATTTCGGCGGCAGATCGCGCCACGGCGATGTACCCCGCGCGAGCCACAGGATCGCATCGAGGGACAACCGGGTGGCGGCATCGGTCCGGCTGTTCAAGATCGCCTCCGGTCTTCGATCTTGAAGCGGGCCGAAGGCAAATCGAGCGCGCCGTAAATCCAGACGCCGCCTAGGGTGCGGTGGGCGCGCGCCCCCGGCCGCGAGCGCGGGCGCTGTCGCGCAGCGTATCCATTATCGTGACCAGTTCTTCGGAAATCCCGGGTTCCGACAGCGCGTGCCCGGCATCGGAAACCATCGTCAGCGTCGAGGCCGGCCAGGCCGCATGCAGCCGCTGTGAGGTCACCGGCGGGCAGACCATGTCATAGCGGCCCTGCACGATGTGCCCCGGAATGCCGTGGATCTTGTCGATATCGCGCAGAATCTGGCCATCCGTATCCAGGAAACCGCGATTGATGAAGTAGTGGTTCTCCAACCTCGCGAATGCCCGCGCATAGGCGCCCGAGGGCGCGCCGCGCACGCCGTTCGAATTCAGCACCGCCAAGGCGCTTTCCCAGCCGGCCCAGGCACGGGCGAACCGGGTCTGTTCCGCCTCGTCGCCGCTGAACAGCCGGCTGTGATAGGCGGTGATCAGGTCGGCGCGCTCCGCCGCCGGGACCATATGGCTGAACGCCTTCCACTGGTCGGGCCAGAACAGCCCCGCGCCGCCGCCATAGAACCAATCCAGTTCCGCCTGGGTCATTGTAAAGACCCCACGCAGCACCAGCGCCTCCACCCGATGCGGATGCGTCTGGGCATAGATCAGCGCCAGCGTCGCGCCCCAGGATCCGCCGAAGACCACCCAGCGTTCGATATCCAGCGCCTTGCGGATGCGCTCGATGTCTTCGACCAGATCCCAGGTGGTGTTGTTCTCCACGCTGGCATGCGGGGTCGACCGCCCGCAGCCACGCTGGTCGAAAAGCACCGTGCGATAGTAGACCGGGTCGAAAAACCGCCGCATCCCCGGCGAACACCCCCCGCCCGGCCCGCCATGCAGCACGATCACCGGTCGTCCGGATCGGTTGCCGCACTCCTCGACATAGACGCGATGCCCGCCCGGCATCTCCATCATACGCTGACGGAACGGCTCTCGCGGCGGATAGAGGCTGCGCCGTGGCGCCGCACTGTTGGCATTCTGGGTTTCCGGCATGCGCCCGCACGCTAATTATCGGGTCGAGACACATTCGCAGGTTGGTCCGATGAGTGCAATGACGCAAGCGGCGACGGCATCTTCCGCCGACCCGCAAGAAATCGAAAAGTTCGAGGCGATGGCCGCCGAATGGTGGGATCCGAACGGCAAGTTCCGCCCTTTGCATATGCTCAACCCCACCCGGCTGGACTACATCGTCGATCAGATCTGCGCCGAGTTCGGCCGTGACCGGAATGCCGAGCGCCCGTTCGAGGGCTTGCGGCTTTTGGACATCGGCTGCGGCGGCGGGCTGCTGTCGGAACCTATGGCGCGTCTGGGCGCGGATGTCGTCGGCGCGGATGCCGCGGCGCGCAACATCCCCGTGGCTCAGATCCACGCGCGCCAGTCGGGGCTGGAGATCGACTATCGCCACGCCACGGCCGAGGATCTGGGCGCCGCGGGAGAGACGTTCGACGTGGTGCTGAACATGGAAGTGGTGGAGCATGTGCCCGACCCGCTTGCCTACCTGACCGCGTGCCAGACCCTTTTGCGCCCCGGCGGGCTGATGGTCTGTTCGACCCTCAACCGCAACCCGAAGAGCTATCTTTTCGCCATCATCGGAGCGGAGCAGGTTATGCGCTGGCTGCCCAAGGGCACCCATGAATGGGCGAAGTTCATCACTCCCGACGAGTTGTTCGATCTGCTGCGCAGGGCCGGGCTCGATCCGGTGGACCGCAAAGGTTTCGTGTTCAACTTCCTAACCTGGTCCTGGGCCCTGTCGGACCGCGACCTGAGCGTCAACTATACCACCGCCAGCGTGAAGCCGTCAGACTGATCGGGCCCGCGTGCGCGTGCGCCAGGCGGTGAAAAGCCCGGCGGCGATAATCAGCGCGGCGCCGGCAGCGACCGGCCATTCCAGCACCTCGCCGAAAACCGCGATCCCCAGCGCGGCCGCGAAGACAAGCTGGAAATAGGCGAAGGGCTGCACCGTGCTTGCCTCTGCCAGGTCATAGGCCTTGATCAACGTGTAGTGTCCCAGCGCGCCGGTCACGCACAGCGCCCCCATCCAGGCCCAATCGGCCGCGGTGGTCATTGGGGTCCACGAAAACGGTGCGAAAAGCGTGACGGCGGCGGCGCCGGCGACGGCGGTATAGAACAGGCTGGTTTCCGGCCGGTCCCAGGCGGCGACGCGGCGCGTCAGCAACCCGTAAAGCGCGAACATGCAGGCTGCGGCCAGCGGCACCAGCGCCTCGGGCGCGAATACTTTCAGCCCCGGTCGCAGCACGATCAGAACGCCGATCAGTCCGGCGACCACGGCCAGCCAGCGCCGCCAGCCCACCCGTTCGCCCAGAACCGGGCCGGACAGGGCCGCCACGATCAGCGGGTAGCAGGCAAAAATGGCATGCGATTCGACCAGGCCCAGCAGCTTGAAACCCGTGACCATCACGCAGACCTCCGCCACCAGCAGCACGCCGCGGAAAATCTGCAGCCCCGGCGCGCCGCTGCGGGCGACCCGCGCGACGCCGCCGGGTTGCGCGGCACTGCGCAGGGTGACGAAGGCCGCGAAGAACCAATAGCGGAACATCACGATGGTCAGGATGCTGTAGCTGACCGCCAGATGCCGCGAAATCGCGTCCTGCACCGCAAAGATCAGCGTCGTGATCAGCATGAACGCGATGCCGGCGCGGCTGTTCTGCGGGCTCACAGCCGACCGCTGGTCATGTGCCGTTTGCCCCCGTACCCGGGGCTGCGGGTGACGGTGAAACCGGCTGCGGCCAGCGCACGGCGGACATGACCGGCGGCGGTGTAGGTGGCGAAACTGCCGCCCGGCCGGGTCCGCGCAGCGACGGCTCGAAGCAGGTCGGCGTGCCACAGCTCCGGGTTCTTGGCCGGGCTGAAGCCATCCAGAAACCAGGCATCGGCGCGGCCGGACCAGGCGGGCAGGGTGGCGCGTGCGTCGCCCTCGATCAGCGTGAAGTCCAGATCCGGGGCGGTAAAGGCGCGCGCGCCATCGGCCAGCGCCGCGATCAGGGGCGCCATCCGCCCGGCATGGTCGGGCCAGCGGCCAAGCGCGCGGGCCATGTCGGCGGCCCGCATCGGCGCCTTTTCGAAGCTGGTGAAGCGAAGCGGCCCGGGCAGGTCCGCAGCGGCCCAGGCCGCCCAGGCAAGCGCCAGGTTGAGCCCGGTGCCGAAGCCCAGTTCGGCGATATGGAACCCGGGGGCGAAACGCCCCGGCAGGCCGTTTCCGGCCAGAAAGACATGCGCGCTTTCCCCGGCCCCGTCGCTCAGCGCGTAGTAGGGGTCGCTGAAGGTCTGGCTGACGGGCGTGGCGCCGGACCAGGCGAGGGATGGCGCAGGGCTTTTTGGCATGGGATATCCTTCGCGTGGCGCGAGCATAGAAAGGTGGCGCGGATTGGCAATCGGTGAGCGGGCTGACGTGGTGGTGATCGGCGCCGGCATCTTCGGCCTTTCGGTCGCGTGGTCGGCGCTGGCGCAGGGCCTGTCGGTGACGGTGTTGGAGGCGGCAGAGGTCGGCGCCGGCGCTTCCGGCGGGCTGGTCGGCGCGCTCAGCCCACATGTGCCTGAGCAGTGGAACGGCAAGAAGGCGTTCCAGTTGACCGCGCTGTTGTCGGCGGAGCGGCACTGGGCAGAGGTTGCGGCGGTCGGCGGGTCAGACCCAGGTTACCGACGCACCGGGCGGTGGCTGCCGCTGCGCACTGCGGCGCAGCGCGCACGGGCATTGGAGCGGGCGGAGGGCGCGCGGCTGCTTTGGCAGGGACAGGCGGCTTGGCAGGTCCGCCCGCCCGCCCACGCGTGGCTTGCGCCGGGGGCGGCGGCGGCGGGTATCGTGCACGAAACGCTCACCGCGCGGCTGCGGCCACGCGCAGCCTGCGTGGCGCTTGCGGCGGCAGTGCGCGCGCGCGGCGGGCGGATTGTCGAGGGCTGCGCCGTGCGGACCGTTGCGGCGGGGCGGGTCGAGACACTTCGCGGTGCGGAGATAACGGCCGATCGTATCGTCGTGGCGGCGGGTGCGGCGGCGTTCGGCCTGCTGGCGGCGGAACCCGGCGATTTGGGCAGCGCGGTCAAGGGGCAGGCGGCGCTGTTGCGCGCCCCGGTGCCGGGCCATGCGCCGGTGATCTTCGACGATGGGGTCTATGTTGTGCCGCAGGGTGGCGGTCGGGTGGCGGTCGGGTCGACATCCGAACGGGACTTCGCCGACCCCGACAGCCTGGATAGCCGGCTGGATCCGCTTCTGGCCAGGGCGCGCGCACTGTGCCCGGCCTTGCGCGGTGCCGCGGTCGTGGAACGCTGGGCCGGGCTCCGGCCCAAGGCCCGGCGGCGCGATCCGATGCTGGGGCCGGTGCCGGGGCTGCCCGGGGTCTGGGTCGCGGGTGGCGGGTTCAAGATCGGGCTGGGGATCGCGCATCACGCGGGCCGGGCCGTGGCCGAAATGCTGACCGGCGGCGACCCTGACCTGCCGGACAGCTTCTCGGTCAGCCATCACGCCCGGGCCTAGGGGCGCGCGCCCGCCCGGTCTATGCCTGCATGCGCGCTTTGGTTTTCCGACTTGGTGTAGTGTGCTGACCGAGGCGTGCCCCAAGATGCTGTGGCATCGCTTGACTCAGCGCGAGGTCGGCCCGAAGCTGTGTTGGGGTGAGAATCGGCCCCAGGGCAACATAAAGAGCAGGTCGCCCCATGCATTTCACCCGGCTTCGGCTCCAAGGGTTCAAGAGCTTTGTAGACCCGACCGAACTGGTGATCGCGCCGGGGCTGACCGGTGTGGTGGGGCCCAATGGCTGCGGCAAGTCGAACCTGCTGGAGGCGCTGCGCTGGGTGATGGGCGAAAACCGTGCCTCTGCCATGCGCGGCGGCGGAATGGAGGACGTCATCTTCGCCGGCGCCGCCGCCCGGCCCGCACGCAACCATGCCGAGGTGGGCCTGCTGCTCGACAATGCCGACCGCCAGGCGCCGCCGGCGTTCGAAAACTCCGAGACGCTGGATATCGTCCGCCGCATCACCCGCGATGCCGGCAGCGTCTATAAGGCCAATGGCAAGGAGGTGCGTGCCCGCGACGTGCAGATGCTGTTCGCCGATGCCTCCACCGGCGCGCATTCGCCGGCTTTGGTGCGGCAGGGCCAGATCAGCGAATTGATCAACGCCAAGCCAAAGGCCCGCCGGCGCGTGCTGGAGGAGGCGGCGGGGATTTCCGGCCTCTACCAACGGCGCCACGAGGCCGAGTTGAAGCTGCGCGGGACGGAGACCAACCTGACCCGGGTCGACGATGTGCTGGAGGCGCTGACCGGCCAGCTTGCGCTGCTCGAACGCCAGGCGCGGCAAGCGGCGAAATATCGGGCCTTGGGCGCTGCGCTGCGTCAGGCGGAAGGGCTGCTGTTGTTTCGGCACTGGGCCGACGCGGATGCGGAGCGGCTGGCGGCGGTCGCGGCCCTGACAGAGGCGGTTGCGGCGGCGGCGCAGGCCCAGGGTGCGGCTGGCCGGGCGCAGGCGGCGCGCGAAGCGGCCGCAGCCGCGATGCCGCCGCTGCGCGAGGAGGAAACCGTGGCCGGTGCCGTTTTCCAGCGGCTGAAAGTCGCGCGCGACGCGCTGGATCAGCGCGAGCAACGCGCGCGGGAGGATGTCGCCGGGCTGACCGCGCGCTTGGCTCAATTGCAACGGGATGCTGAGCGCGAGGCTGGGCTGAACCGCGATGCGGAGGAACGGCTGGCGAAGCTCGACTGGGAGCGGACGGCCATCGCCGAAGCCTCGGAAGGTCAGGATGCTGCGCTGGCCGCGGCGGAACGGGATGCGGCCGATGCCGCGGCGAGCCTGAAGACCCAGGAAACGGCGGCGGACCGCGCGGGCGAGGATCTGGCCCGGCTGGTCGCGCGGCATCAGGCGGCGGAGCGGCGTCGGCAGGAGGCGGAGACGCGGCTCGGCCGGTTGCGCGCGACGGTGGAAGAGACCGACGCGACCGCTGCACGCCTGACCGAAGAGCATGACGCCGCCGCCGCCACCCGCGCGACGGCCGATGCGGCGTTGGCCGCGGCACGCAAGGATCAGGCGGCCGCGGATACGGCCTTGACCGAGGCGGAGGCGGACCGCGTCGCCGCTCAGGCCGCGGAGGCGGAGGCACGCGGCATCCGCGCCGAAGCCGAAGGCGAGGCCGCTGGGTTGCGGTCGGAGGCGGCGGCGCTGGAACGTGTGCTGGCCCGATCGGCCGGCGAGGGGCCCGAGATCCTGGACGATGTCCGCGCCGCGCCGGGATTCGAGTCCGCGTTGGGCGCGGCGCTGGGCGAAGACCTCAAGGCCCCGGAAACCGAGGACGGCACCGGCTGGCGCAGCCGGACCGCGCCGGTCGATGCGCCCTTGCCCGGTGCGGCCCCGTCGCTGGCGGATCACGTGACCGCACCCGTGGCCCTGGGTGCGCGGCTGGCACAGACCGGCGTGGTCGAGCAGGCTCAAGGCGCGGCCCTGCAGGCCCAATTGCGGCCCGGCCAGCGCCTGGTCAGCCGCGCCGGCGACATGTGGCGCTGGGACGGGTTCGTGCGCCAGGCCGATGACGCGCCCAGCGCCACTGCGCTGCATCTGCAGCAGGTCAACCGGCTGTCGGCGCTTCAGGCCGCTCACGGCGAAGCCGCCGCACGGGCGGAAACGGCGGTTGCGGCGCATGACGTCGCGCGCACGGCGCTGACCGCGGCGCAGGAGGCGGAGGGCGCCTGCCGCCAGACCCGCCGCGGCGCCGAGGCGAGCTTGAGCGAGGCGATCCGCGCGGCGGGTCAGGCGGAAACCGCGCTGGGCACCCTGGCCGGCCGGCTGGAAACCGTCACCGCGGCGCGCGCGCGCCAGGCCGAGGAACTGGTCGCAGCACAGGCAGAGGTTGCCGCCGCCGCCGATATCGACCTGGCCGACCCGGAAGAAGCGCGCGCCGGGGTGGAGGCATTGCGGCAGCGGGTCGAGGATGCGCGTGCGGCGATGCTTGCGGCGCGCGGGGCGCAGGATGCGCTGGCACGCGAGATCGCCGACCGCGCCAAACGCGCGCAGGAGATCACCCGCGAAACCGGCGAATGGCGTAACCGGCTAGAGACCGCCGAAACCCGCGCTGGGGAGCTTGGCGCCCGCATCGCAGAGACCCGTGCCGCGCTGACCCAGGCAGAGAGCCTGCCCGACCAGATCGGCACGGAACGCAACGGCCTGGTCGAACAGATCGCTGCCGCCGAAACCCGCTGCAAGGCAGCCGCCGATGCGCTGGCCGCCGGTGAAACCGCCCTGCGCGCCGCGGATACCGAGGCCCGCGCTACCGAACGCACCGCCGGCGAGGCGCGCGAGGCCAAGGCCCGCGTCGAGGCGCTGGCCGAGGCCGCGGGCGACCGTGCCCAGACGGCGGTGGACCGGATCCGCGCGGAACGCGATACCGATGCCGAGGGGCTGCTGGCACAACTGGAAACCGCCGCCGACGCGGTCGCCAGCGCCGAGGATCTGCAAACCCAGATCGACCGGGCGCGCCGCCAGCGCGACGCGCTGGGCGCGGTCAACCTGCGCGCCGAGGAAGACGCGGCCGAGATCCGCACCGAACGCGACACACTGCACAGCGAAAAGGCCGACCTGGAAGAGGCGGTGGCCAAGCTGCGCCAGGGCATCGGCGCGCTGAACCGCGAAGGGCGGCAGCGTCTGCTGGCCGCTTTCGACGAGGTGAACAAGAACTTCTCCACGCTGTTCCGCACGCTGTTCGGCGGCGGCGATGCCAGCCTTGTGCTGGTGGAAAGCGAGGACCCGCTGGAAGCGGGGCTGGAGATTATGTGCCAGCCGCCGGGCAAGAAGTTGTCGACGCTCAGCCTGCTATCCGGCGGCGAGCAGACGCTGACCGCGCTGAGCCTGATATTTGCGGTGTTCCTGGCCAACCCGTCGCCGATCTGCGTACTGGACGAGGTCGACGCGCCGCTGGACGACGCCAACGTGACCCGGTTCTGCGATCTGCTGGACGAGATGATCAATCGCACCGACACGCGGTTCCTGATCATCACCCACCACGCGGTGACGATGGCACGCATGGACCGCCTGTTCGGCGTGACCATGGCGGAACTGGGCGTCAGTCAACTGGTCTCGGTCGATCTGCGCCAAGCCGAGGATCTGGTGGACGCGTAAGAGCGCAAGCCATTCGAGTGGTGGGACTGTAACCCGAAGCATTGCCGTCTTACTTCGCTTTAGGTTGCGGGCGGGGGGCGGTGAGCATGAGTATGCGAGTGGGTTCATGCGTGGTCGCTGTATTCCTGGTGGGGCCGGTGGTCTCGGACGATCGTTGGCCGCAAACCTGCGATGCTGCCTTTTCGAACCTGATCGAGCCTCTCGCGGACGCCGACAAACAGACGCTTGCCGGACATGATCAGGGTGAGATTATCCTGCCGCACGATGGGTTTGGCACCGGCATCAAAAACCGGTTCGGTCTTTGGGCGGGGAACACTGCACTGATCGAGGATTGTGCCGGTGACCCCGACGCGCATCCGGACACGGCCTCGGCGATCATCATTAACGAACTGGTGCAGCGGCTTAAGCGATAGAAGTGTCGCTACGCCTATGCGTGGCCACTTCAAATTCCTGAATTCTGCGGTTGCACCGCTTGGTCAGCCGCCTATCGTTCATGGAATGACCGCCAGAAGGCTACCCCGACAGATTGTTGCAATGTGCGCCCTGATCCTGGCCGGTTGCGCCGGGGGGCCGCTGGGCGATGCGCAGCCCTTGGGCAAGGCGGTGCTGAACCCGCCGATGATCGTGGGTTCCACCGGGCGGGCGCTGCCGGTGTCGCAGTGGCGGGCGGAGGGCGCGGAACGCGCGGTGATCCTGGCGGTGCACGGGTTCGGCGGGTTCGGGCCCTCGACGTTCGAGCCGGCGGCGCGGGCCTGGGCGGGGCAGGGGATCACCACCTATGCCTATGACCAGCGCGGTTTCGGGCGCAACGATGACTGGAAGCGTTGGCCGGGGGCGCGGGTGCTGATCGACGATGTGCGCACGGTCGCGCGCAGCATCAAGGCGGCGCATCCCGGCGTGCCGCTGGTGGTGCTGGGCCATTCCATGGGCGGCGGGCTGGTCGCGGCGGCGGCCGGGTCGGGGTTGCAGGCCGACGGGATCGTGCTGGGCGCGCCGGCGATGCTGGGCTATGGCGAGTTGAACCCGCTGTTGCGGGCCAGTGCCTTTACCGGGGCGCTCTTGTTCCCCGACCGGCGGCTGACCGGGCGCGGTGTGGTACGGTTCTATCCGACCGACAACCTGGAACTGGCGCGTGAGGTCGTGCGCCATCCGCGCTATATCGCCGATGCCAGCCCCCGCGAATTGTTCGGCCTGGTGCTGATCATGGACAAGGCCCTGGCGGCGGCGCCGGACATCCCGATGCCGTCACTGACGCTGATCGGCGCCAACGATCAGATCCTCAGCCCACGGGCGATGGCGCGGGTTCAGCGACGCATCGGCGGGCCGGCCCAGGTGATCACCTATCCGCAGGGCTGGCATTGGGTGTTTCGCGACCGGCAGGCGGCGCGGGTCTGGGACGACACCGCCCGGTTCGCGCTGGGGCTGGGAACGGGCGCATCGTAAAGTTCAGGACATTCAACAGGGGGACAAGACCATGAAACGATTTGCGATAGCCGGCGTGATCGCCGCCGGCGCGGCGACTGCGCAGGAGGCGCAGCAGCCCGAGGCCACGATCGAGGTGACACCGAAAGAGCCGGTGGTGGCGCAGACCTTCATGGTTGCCGCGGCCAACCCGATCGCGACCCAGGTGGGCCGCGACGTGCTGGCAGCGGGCGGCTCTGCTGCCGATGCCGCGGTGGCGGTGCAGATCATGCTGAACCTGGTGGAGCCGCAAAGCTCGGGCATCGGCGGCGGGGCGTTCCTGCTGCATTGGGACGCGTCCGAGGGCCGGCTGATGACCCTGGACGGCCGCGAGCGGGCGCCGTTGGCCGCCGACGAGACCTACTGGCTCGGCGCGGATGGCGAACCTATCGGCTGGTGGGATGCGGTGGTCGGCGGCCGGTCCGTGGGCGTGCCCGGGACGCTGAAGCTGCTCGAAGAGATCCACGCCCGCCACGGCCGCACGCCCTGGGCGGATCTGTTCGCGCCGACCATCGACCTGGCGGAGGCGGGGTTCGAGATCTCGCCGCGCCTGGCCGGTTCCATCGAGGGCGCGGCGGAGCGGGGGCTGACCAATTTCGAACCCACGGCGAGCTACTTTTTTGACGATGGTGCGCCGAAACCGGCCGGAACCGTGCTGACCAACCCGGATTTCGCGCGCACGCTTCGGCTGATCGCCTCCGAAGGCTCGGCGCCGTTCTATTTCGGTGCCATCGCCGGGGATATCGTGGAGGCGGTGCGGACCGAAACCAATGGCGGCATCCTGACGCTGCAGGACATGGCCGCGTACCGGGTTGTCGAACGCGACCCGATCTGCGTGCCCTATCGCAGCTATGAGGTCTGCGGCATGGGCCCGCCGACCAGCGGCGGACTGACCGTGGGGCAGATCCTGGGCATGCTGTCGGAATTCGATCTGGCCGCGCTGGGGCCATCGGCCACCGCCTATCACCATTTCGCCGAGGCCGCGAAGCTGGCCTATGCCGATCGCGGGCTCTACATGGCCGATGCCGATTATGTCGCCATGCCGACCGAGGGGCTGGTCGATCCGCTTTACCTGGCCTCGCGCGCGGAATTGATCGATCCCGCGGCGGCGATGGAAAGCGCCGAGCCGGGCACGCCGCCGTTCCAGGACGGCTCGATCTGGGCGCCCGACACCCAATTGGAGCGGCCGGGCACCTCTCATTTCGTGATCGTCGACAGCTACGGCGACATGGTGTCGATGACCACGACGATCGAGACCGGCTTCGGCAGCCGGGTGATGACGGGCGGGTTCTTGTTGAACAACGAGTTGACCGATTTCTCCCGCGCGCCGGAATCTGAGGACGGCCGCAAGATCGCCAACCGGGTCGAAGGCGGCAAGCGGCCCCGGTCGTCGATGTCTCCGACCATCGTGTTCCAGGACGGCGCGCCGGTGCTGCTGACAGGCTCGCCCGGTGGGTCGCGGATCATCAACTACGTTGCGCTGTCGATCATCGGCGTGCTGGACTGGGGGTTGGATCCGCAGACCGCAATCAGCCTGGGCCACGTGGTCAACCGCAACGGCGCCACCGATCTGGAGGTCGGGACGGATGCCGAGGGCCTGGCCGATGCACTGACGGCTCTGGGCCATGAGGTGAATGTGCGCGATCTGAACTCCGGGCTGCACGCGATCCAGATCGTCGACGGGCAGTTGATCGGCGGCGCTGACCCGCGGCGCGAAGGCGTGGTGATGGGAGAGTAGCGCTCCCGCCCGGGCCAGGCCGGCTGCTGCCGGCCTGGCCCCGTTGGGCCCGGCCCGCTGCGCGGGTCCGGGTGCCGGGGCCGGCGGCATCGCGGGATGGCCCGAGCGTCGGCAGTTTGCCGGCGGCGGCGTTTGGATATTTTGAGACCGAAGAAGCTGGCGGCGGGTGCGGCCCGTGTGCTTCGCGCCCTTCCGGCGGCGCTAGGACTTGATGCTCGTTCCGTCGGCTCTTGTGACCGCGTCGCCGGTCGGGTCGGGTTCTGCGATGAGGCCGGCTGCAGCAAGTGTGTCTTCGAGTCGATCGAAGTCCGAAGCGGTGCTGGCGCCGCAGGTTTCCAGCCACAGCAGGACCGGGCGCAGTGCGTCGGTATCCAGCCGGCAGGTTTTGCTGCGCCCGGTGCGGGTCTGAATGACGAGCCCGGCCTGGCTGAGCACGGCGATATGCTTCGAGACGGCCGCCAGCGACATGTCGAACGGTGCGGCGAGCGCGGAGACGCTGCGGTCGCCATCGAGCAATTGCGTGACCAGCGCCCGGCGCGTGGGGTCGGCGAGCGCGGCGAAAAGCGTGTCCAGGCGGCGCGGGTCATCCATGGGATCTCATCGGTCAGCTGGGGGCGACCGTCAACCATGCGGTTGAATAAATACCGGCGGCACAGCGCGGCGCGTCAGTGGCGCAAAAAAACCTGTGCAGCGCAGCAAGACCCAGGATTTAATACATTAGAAACAAAGGTTTGAGGTGGCTGCAATGCGAGCGTAGGCGGTTGACATCCCTTGGCTGGCTTGGGTAGTGCATACGCGACCACGCAGGATATCCGGCGTGGAAACCGCAGGACAAACCCATGTCCGAAGACCCAGACCGGCGCGACCTGGACGCGCTGCAGGACCGGATCGACGCCGCGAAAGACGCGCGGGTGCCGAAGCGGTCCGGACCGAACAAGTACGAGGCCACCTCGCTGGCCTGGCGTATGGTTTTGGAGCTGGTCATCGGCATGGTGCTGGGCTGCGCCATCGGGTACGGGCTCGACACCCTGTTCGGCACCTTGCCAATTTTCCTGATGGTGTTCGCGGTGCTGGGATTTATTGCCGGGGTACGCACCATGATGCGTTCGGCTGAGGAAGCAAGGCGGCAGCGGCCGCGCGAGGAGAGAGATGGCGGATCCGGTTGACGGCGCGGGCGAAGGAAGCCCGTTCAACATCCACCCGATGGATCAGTTCGAGGTCAAGCCGCTGTTCGGCGATGGCGCGGTGCATTGGTACACCGTCACAAATGTCACGCTGTGGATGGCGCTGACCATCGCCGCCGTGACGCTATTGCTGGTCTTTGGCGCGCGCGGGCGCGCCTTGATCCCTACCCGCGGCCAGTCTTTGGCCGAACTGACCTATGGCTTTACCCGGAAAATGGTCGAGGACGTGACCGGCAAGGAGGGGCTGAAATACCTGCCCTATATCCTGACGCTGTTCATGTTCGTGCTGTTCGCCAACTTGCTGGCCCTGATCCCGATGTCGTTTTCCACGACCTCGCATATCGCGGTAACCGCCGTATTGGCGCTGACGGTGTTCATCAGCGTCACCGTGATCGGCTTCGCGAAGCATGGGGTTGGCTTTCTGAAACTGTTCTGGGTGTCGAGCGCGCCCCTGCCATTGCGGCCGGTGCTGGCGCTGATCGAGATCATTTCCTACTTCGTGCGGCCGGTGAGCCATTCGATCCGATTGGCCGGCAATCTGATGGCCGGCCATGCGGTTCTGAAGGTGTTCGCAGGCTTTGCCGGCGCGCTGGGCGTCGGTGCCGTGCTGCCGATCCTGGGCATCACCGCGATCTATGGGTTGGAGGTGCTGGTCGCCTGCATCCAGGCTTATGTGTTCACAATTCTGACCGTCGTCTACCTGAACGACGCGTTGCATCCTTCTCACTAGAAACACCTGAATTCCATTCCAAAAGGAGTACGATCATGGAAGGCGATATCGCACAAATGGGCCAATTCATCGGTGCGGGCCTGGCCTGTATCGGCATGGGCGGCGCCGGCATCGGCGTGGGTCATGTGGCCGGTAACTTCCTGGCCGGCGCGCTACGCAACCCGGCCGCTGCCGGCGAACAGACCGCGACGCTGTTCATCGGCATCGCATTCGCCGAGGCACTTGGCATCTTTTCGTTCCTGGTTGCCTTGCTGCTGATGTTTGCCGTCTAAACCCGAGGACCGAAAGCCATGGCCGAACCCACGGACGGCGCTGAAGCGGCGGGCATGCCGCAGCTGGATTTTTCCACCTTCCCCAACCAGATCTTCTGGTTGGTGGTCACCATGGGCGTGCTTTACTGGATCATCACCCGGGTCGCGATGCCGCGGATCGCCGGGACGATCGAGGACCGGCATGAGGTGATCTCCAACGATCTGGAAGCGGCGGCGGAACTGCGCCAAAAGGCGGTGGAGGCCGAGGCAGCCTATGAAAAGGCCCTGGCCGAGGCGCGGGCGGAGGCACAGCGGATCGGGGCCGAGGCCAAGGCCGACATACAAAAGCAGTTGGATGCGGCGACGGCCAAGGCGGATGCGGAGATCTCTGCGAAATCCGCCGAATCCGAGACCCGCATTCGCGAGATCCGCGACAGCGCCGCGCAAAGCGTCGAGACCGTGGCCGAAGATGTGGCGCAGGCGCTGGTCGCGGCGGTGATGCCCGGGATCGATGATGCGGGCGCGGTGAAGACGGCCGTATCCTCGGCGGTGAAGGAGTGACGCGATGATAGTGCTGCCGCTGGCCTCTGGCCCCTTCTTCAGCCTCAACAACACCGATTTCGTGGTGGTGCTGGGTTTCCTCGTGTTCATTGGCGTGCTGCTCTATTTCAGGGTGCCGGGCCGGATCAACGCGGCTTTGGATGCGCGCGCGGCCGCCATCTCCAAGGAACTGGACGAGGCGCGGGCGCTGCGCGAAGAGGCGCAGACGTTGTTGGCGTCCTTCGAGCGTAAGCAGAAGGAAGTTTCCGACCAGGCGCAGAGCATCATAGCATCGGCCAAATCCGAGGCCGAGTCGGCCTTGGAGGCGGCCAAGGACGATCTTCAGGAGACGATCAAGCGGCGTCTGCAGGCCGCAACCGATCAGATCGCCTCTGCTGAGCAATCGGCGGTGCGCGAGGTACGCGACCGCGCGGTGTCCGTCGCGACCCAAGCCGCAGCGGCGGTGATTGCGCAAAAAATGGATGGTGAGCGGTCGGATAAACTGATCGACGATGCGATCGAAACCGTACGCGCCCGGCTGCACTGAGCGGCTGTCGATCGCGCGGGAGACCGGATCGGGGCGCTTCCACTCATTTCTTACACCGAAGCACGCAGCTGTGGCGTCGTGGGAACGGTAAGTACTTGGGGCCAACAGCCGGCCTATTATGTGCAATGCACCAAGGCGCAAGGCCGACGGCTCGGGCAGCCAGGGTGTCTTCGCCCATCATGCTGCCGCGGCGGAGCTGACGTCCGAAAGAAGGGTATGGGTTTGTCTGTCGTCACAGGCGCCCATTCTGCGGAAAGCCGCGACGCGGCAAACGATACGTTTCACAAGACAGCGCCTGCGGCCGGCACGGTTGTCGTGGGTATGCGGCGGTGCCCTGCGGCGGATGCGCGAGAAGAGCACCGACCGCCTACTGACGAGGACCCCACCGCCCGTGCAACCGGTCGGGGCCGGCTTGCCGCCGGTTCCGCGTCATCAGGGTTGGTCGCCGGTCTTCGCCGTGATCCGCGCTGGTCGGCTTTCTTTGGGGGAAACGGATCACGACCCCGCCTCGCTGGGCCTTTGACAACCGTGTTCGGCCACTGAAGCGAGAGCGGTCGTGCGACCTACTCCGCGGCGCGCGGTGGCGTCCGCATCAGGCGGATCGGCTGGCGAGCATCGTCCCACAGCACTTCCTCCGCCTTGGCCTTGCGCGCGGCGCGGCGCAGGCGGCGGTCGCGCACCGTGGCGCTTTGGCCGCTGCGCAGGCTGGCCAGCATCAGGATCCACGCGCCATAAGCGCCCTTGGTTGCCCAGACCCGCACCGACAGCAGCGCCGGCGTGACCACCAGGGTCAGAACCGTGGCGAGGCCGAGGCCGAAGACGACAGCCGTGGCCAATTGCTTCCACCACAGCGAGGTGGGCGAATCGATCGTGTAGCCGCCGCCCAGGAAATCGACCGACAGCCCGAACATCATCGGCGCCAGCCCGGCCATGGTGGTGATGGTGGTCAGCAGAACGGGGCGGATGCGCGCCTCTGCCGTGTGGGTGATCGCCTCCAGCCGGGGCATGTATTTGGCGTATTCCTGATAGGTATCGATCAGGACGATATTGTTGTTCACCACGATCCCCGCCAGCGCGACGATTCCCGTTCCGGTCATGATCACCGAAAACGGCTGATCCATCACCAGCATGCCGATCAGCGACCCGGTGACCGACAGCACGACCGCCAGCAGCACCAGGATCGAATTGTAGATCGAGTTGAACTGCGCCAGCAGGATCACGAACATCAGCCCCAGCGCGCCGATGAAGGCCTGGCCCAGGAACGCCATGCTTTCTGCCTGATCTTCCTGCTCGCCTGTCCATTCGAACCGCACGGTGCCGGGCAGGCCGGCCTCCGTCTCCAGCCAGGCCGTGATGGCCTCGATTTCCGCCGTCGGGTTGCCGCCGAGGGCGACATCGGCCTTGACGTCGAAATGCCGGGCGCCGTCGACGCGGTCGATCTGGCCCAGTTTGGGCACCGGCTGGCGCGAGATGAAATTGGACAAAGGCACCAGACCGCTGGAGGTGCGCACGCGCAGGGTGTCGAGCGTCGACAGCACGCGGTCTTCCTCGGGCAGGCGCACGCGGATGTCGATTTCCTCGTCGGAGGTATCGGTGCGCATGGTGTCGAGCGTCAGGCCCAGCGTGACCAGTTGCACCATCGTGCCCACCGCCGCGACATTGGCGTCGAAACGCCCTGCAGTTTCCACATCCACATCGATCTGCCAATCGATGCCGGGCAGGGGGCGCGTATCCTCGATATCGCGTAGGCCGTCGAGACTGTCGAAATGCGCCCGTGCGGTTGTGGTGGCGGCCAAAAGGTCATCCCAATCGGTGCCGGACAGGCGCAGATGCACGGGTTTGCCCTGGGCCGGGCCGCCCGCGTCTTCGGTGATCTCCGCCTCCAACCCCGGTACCGCGGCCAGGCGTTCGTTGATGCGGGCGAGGATTTCCTTGCCACGGCCCTCGGGGCCCAGCGCATAGCGCGCTTTCCAATCGTCCAGTTCGATCTGGACCTGGCCAATGGAATCCCGCGGCGCGGAGGTGCCGCCGACATTCTGGTTCAGCCCACCCGCGCCGGCAAAGGCGAAAATCGACTTCACACCGTCCATCGAGGCGATGATCTCTTCGACCTGGCCGACCAGAGCGTCCTTTTCCTCCAGGCTCAGGTTGCCGCGCGCGCGGACATAGGCGATGGCGCGTTCGGGCTCGGTTTCGACGAAGAATTCCACCCCGTTGTTGTTCTCGCCGAAATAGTTGAACACGCTCATCACAAAGATCACCACCAGCGCGATCGACACGAACGGCATGATCGGGTTACCGGAAATCAGGTGGATGAAATGCCCGAACGGGGACCGGCGATAACCGGCCCGTTCCACCTTCTGGGCCGGATCGCGCCGCAGCGAGGCACCGATCAGCGTAAGTGCGAACCAGGAAATCAGAAACAACCCGACGCCCGGTAAAACCGCCTGACCGCCCGGTTGGAGGATCATCAGGAACGCACCGTAAAGCCCCGTAGCCGGCACGCCCAAAAACAGCAGCCGCAGCAACAGGGGCACGTTGCGGCGCAGCGCGGCGGCGCCGTTGTTCATTTGGCGGGAGATGCGCCCAGCCACGCCGCCGACCACCGGCAGATAGACCAGCGCCACGATCAGCGAGGCCGACAGCACGAAGATCAGCGTGACCGGCAGATTGCCCATGAACTCGCCCGCCACGCCGGGCCAGAACAGCATCGGCAGAAACGCGCACAGCGTGGTCGCGGTGGATGAGATAATCGGCCAGAACATCCGTTTGGCCGCCTCGCGATAGGCGGTCATCGGGCCGCAGCCGGCCTGAATGCGTTTGTCGGCGTATTCGACCACGACGATGGCACCGTCGACCAGCATGCCCACGGCAAGGATCAGCCCGAACATCACGATGTTGGAAATCGAGATCCCGAACACCGCCAGCAGCGCGAAACACAACAGGAAGGATGTCGGGATCGCAAAGCCCACCAGCAGCGCGGAGCGCAGGCCCAGGGCGCTGAGCACAACGATCATCACCAGCGCGATCGCGGTCAGCACCGATGCCTCCAACTGGCTGACCATCGAGGCGACGTCGCGCGACAGATCCATCGAGAAATCGACCCGGATCGCATCGCGCAGTTCCGGCGGCCAGTCGGCGACCGCGGCGGTTACGATTTCGCGCACCTCTGCCGTCGTATCGATGACGTTGAAACCCTTGCGCTTGACCACCTGCAGCGCCAGCGTGGTTTCCCCGTTATAGCGCGCGGTGCCTTCCTGATCCTCGAATGTCAGGCGAATGTCGGCCAGTTCGCCCAGCGTCACCACCCGGTCGCCGTTCACCTTGACCGGCAAGGCATAGACGTCCTGCGCGTCGTCGAATGCCGATGGGATCTTGACCGAAAACGCGCCGCTTTCGGATTCCACCTGACCGGCGGCGATCAATTGGTTGTTGTTGGTCACCACCGCCAGAAGTTCGGCAGCGGTGATGTCATAAGCCTCCAGGCTCAGCGGATCGATCAGCACTTCCAGCATCTCGTCCCGGTGCCCGGCAAGCGGCGCCTCCAGCACCGCGGACAGCCCTTCGACCCGATCTTGCAGTTCCTTGACGACACGCAGCATCGCCCGCTCCGGCACCGCCCCTGAAAGCGAGATGACGAGGATCGGAAACTCCGAGAAGTTCAATTCGTTGATCGAGTACTGCTCGGCGCCGTCGGGAAACTCGGCCTCGGCCTGGTTCACCTTGTCGCGCACATCCGCCAGCGTCGCGCCGCGATCCCAGCCGAATTCGAACTCCAACGCCACGCCGGCATAGCCCTCGGCCGCGACGGCAGACATGGTCTTGAGCCCGTCGATGTCGCGCAACTCGGTTTCCAGCGGTCGGACCAGCAGTTTCTCGCTGTCTTCGGCGGAAATACCCGGGAACGGGACGGAGACGAACAGTGCCGGGATCTCGATATCCGGCTCGCCTTCCTTGGGCAGGCCGACATAGGCCACCACCCCGGCGGTGATCGACAACAACACAAAGGCGAGGATCATCCGCGCCCGGCCAGAGGCCCAATCGACGATGCCGGTCATGGGTCGTCCTCATAGGCAACTTCGATCGGGCGGCCTTCGCGCACGAAATCCTGACCCACCACGATGATCTCGGCCGTCGGCGGCAGGCCCGAAACCCAGATGCCGTCAGGCTGGTCGCGGATCGGGTCCACGGGCAGGAAGCGCGCCACGCCGCCGTCGTTGACGCGCACGCCCAGCCGGCCCTCGTCATTCAGCGTCAGCGAGGATTGCGGCAGCAGATGCCCCTCCTCGCCTTCCAGACCCACGAGTATTTCCGCGCTGACCCCGTCGCGGATCGACAGATCGGGGTTGGGCACCCGTACCTCGACCCGGAAGGTGCGCGTCACCTCCTCCGCCGAACGGCCGATGAACGACACCTGGCCGGACACGACCTGACCGGTGATCAGCCGCGCGCCGGCCGGGCTGCCGATGGTCAGGCGCTCGATCTCCTGTTCCGGCACGAAACCCACCAGATGGATCGGGTCGAGCGAGATCAGCGTCGCACAGGCACTGCCGGGCTGCAGCAGCGTGCCCAGATCGGCGGTGTTGGTTTCCAGGATACCGTCGAAGGGCGCGGTGATCGTCAGCCGATCGATTTCCTTTTCGGCCTGTTCCACCGCGGCCGCGGCGCCTTCCAGCGCGGCCTGTTTGGAAATCGCGTCCGTTTCGGCGTTGAAGCCGCGCTCCATCAGCCGCTGGGCGGTGGTATAGATCGTCTCGGCTTCTTGCAGCCGCGCGCGCGCTTCGGTCAGCATCGCGTTGCTGACCCCGGGATCAAGCTGGCACAGCGTGTCGCCGGCGGTGATGGTGCTGCCCTTCAGGATCGGTTCGGAAATGACCAGGCCCGTGGTCTCGGACCGGATTTCGACCTTGCGGTCGGCCTCGGTTCGGCCGGCCAGAACCAGGCCGTTCTGCACCGGCTGCGCGGCGGACCGGCGCACGACTACGCTGACCGGGGCGTTGGCATCCTGCGGCGACAGCGTGTCGGCGGTTTCGGCCGCGGCACTTTCCGGCGCCGCAGGCGCATCCGCGCCGGCCACGGCCAGCAGCGTATCGCGTTCCACGATGACCATATACAGCGCCGCCGCGACGATCACAGCAGTCAGGATTGAACCAAGGCGCATGGCGCGCATGTCCCCAAAAGTTCCAGCCGGCGCACCGGGCCAAGATACGCCAACTCTCAATGTAAGGGGTCATAACTTCCCGCGCAATGCGTCACAGCGGTTATGCGTTCACGGCAATACCGCTTGGCAAGCCTTTGCTGGGCTGATTAATGTCCGCGCCACATTCGATGCGGAGAGGCGCGTGAGCGAACCCGATTCCTTTCTGGCCGAGGTGACCGAGGAGGTCCGGCGCGACCGGCTGGTGCAGTATTTGCGCCGCAATGCGTTGTGGATCGGCGGTGTTGTGGTTCTGGCCGTCGGCGGCGCGGCGGTGCTGGAGTACCGCAAGTTCGCGGCGCGCACCGCGGCCGAAGCCCGCGGCGACGCAATCCGCGCGGCGCTGAGCGCCGCGGACCCGGCGGCACAGGCGGCGGGGCTTGAGGGGATCGAGATGGCGGGCGCCGATGGCGCGGCCTATCTGGCGATGACCCGCGCAGCCGTGGCGGTGGATGCCGAGGATGCGGCGCAGGCGGTCGAACTGCTACGCGGGATCGCTGCAGATGGCGCCGTCTCTGTGCCGCTGCGCGATCTGGCTCGGCTGAAACTGGTGGCCGCAGGCGCCGGCGAGATGCCGGTGGCGGAGCGGCTGGATATCCTCGAACAGATGATGAACCCCGGCCACGCGATGCGCGGTCTGGCGCTGGAACAACGCGCATTGATCCACATCGTTGAAGGCGACGGCCAGGCCGCGGCGACGGATCTGGCCGCGATAGCGGGCGACGAACGCGCCGGTTACGGCGTCAAACAGCGCGCGGCGCAGTTGATGCAGGCGATCAGCTTGCCGGGGGCCGGATCGGCGCCGGCGGTGCCTGCCGATCAAGATGGCTGACACCAGCCGCCGCCGGCTCATGGCCTCCTGCGGGGCGCTGGTCACGCTGGCCGCCTGTGGCGACAACCAACGTCCACTGCCCGGAGAACGGGAACCGATCCGCCTGACACCGACCGCGGCAGAGGCGTCCGAGGTGCCCGCTACGGTACCGCCGCTGCGGCTGCCGCCCGCCCGCGCGGTGACCGAATGGACCCACCTGAACGGCGATACGACCCACCTGGCACCGCATGTGCAACTGAACGGCGACCTCAGGCGCGCCTGGTCGGCCTCCATCGGAACCGGCGCCGGGCGGCGGCAAAGGCTGACCGCAGCGCCGGTCGTGTCGGGTGGCGTGGTCTATGCGCTGGATGCGGCCACAACCGTCAGCGCGATTTCCGCCGCCGATGGCCGCGTGTTGTGGCGCACCGGGCTGACGCCCCTGGGCGAACGCGGGGCCGAGGGCTTCGGCGGCGGCGTTTCGGTGGGCAGTGGCGCCGTCGTCGTGACCACCGGGTTCGGAGAGGTGGCGCGGCTGGATCCCGGCAATGGCGGCATCTTCTGGCGCACGCAACTGGCCGGCGCCGCCCGCGCAGCGCCGACCGTGGCGGGCAGCCGCGCCATCGTGGTGACACGCGGCGATCTGGCCTATGGCGTCGATCTGGAGACCGGCGGCATCGACTGGCAGTTGGAAGGCATCGGCGAGGGCGCGGGGCTGATCGGCGGCTCCAGCGCTGCGGTGCGCGGCCCGGTCGCCGTCCTGCCGTTTCAGTCCGGCGAATTGCGCGCGGTGTTGGTGCGCAGCGGCCTGACGGTATGGACCGCCGCGGTCACCGGGGGGCGGCGCGACATTGCCCGGGCCACGATCAGCGACATCTCGGGCGATCCGGTGATCGACAATGACGTGGTCTATGCCGCCAATCAGGCCGGCCGGCTGGTTGCGCTGGACCGGCGTTCGGGCAATCGGATCTGGACCCAGCAGGACGGCGCCTATGGCCCGGCGCTGTCGGTGGGCGGATCGCTGTTTCTGGTCACAGACCAGGCCGAACTGGTGCGGCTGGCGGCCGCCGACGGCACCGAGTTGTGGCGCACGGCGCTGCCGGGGTTCCGCACCCTGCGCCGCATCGGCCTGCGTCGCCGGCGCGAGGCGCTGCCGCATTTCGGCCCGCTGCTGGCAGGTGGGCGGCTGATGGTCGCCTCGGGCGATGCGCGGCTGCGGTATTTCGATCCCACGACCGGCGCCGATCTGGGCACGTTGGAACTACCGGGCCGGGCCGCCGCGCAGCCCGCGATCGCGGGTGGCACGCTTTATCTGATCACCACCGACGGCCGCCTGCACGCCTTTCGGTAGGCTCCAAAGGGTGTTAGGGCCGCGGCCATGAGTTTCACCCTTGCCATCGTCGGTCGGCCCAATGTGGGTAAGTCCACCCTGTTCAACCGCCTGGTCGGCAAACGCCTGGCCCTGGTCGACGACCGTCCCGGGGTCACCCGTGACCTGCGCGAAGGCGATGCGAGGCTGGTCGATCTGCGCTTCACGGTGATCGATACCGCCGGGGTGGAAGAGGCCGACGCCGCCAGCCTGACCGGCCGCATGCGGGCGCTGACCGAACGCGCCATCGCCCAGGCGGATGCGGCGCTTTTCATGGTCGACGCGCGCACCGGCGTGACCGCCGCCGACCAGACCCTGGCCGAAATGCTGCGCAAGTCCGGCAAACCGGTGATCCTGGCCGCCAACAAGGCCGAGGGCCGCGGCGGCGACGGTGCCTATGACGCCTATCGGCTTGGACTTGGCGACCCGGTGGCGCTTTCGGCGGAACATGGGGAAGGCTTGCCCGAGCTTTACGGTCACCTGGAGCCGCTGATCGGACAAGTCGCCCCCGCGGAACGGGGCGCCGATGCGCCGATCCAGATCGCCGTGGTGGGGCGGCCCAATGCGGGCAAGTCTACGCTGATCAACCGCATCCTGGGCATGGACCGGCTGTTGACGGGCCCGGAGGCGGGGATCACCCGCGACGCGATATCGGTCAACGTGGATTGGGGCGGGCAGGCGTTTCGCATCTTTGACACCGCGGGCATGCGCAAAAAGGCGCGGGTGCAGGAAAAGCTGGAGAAACTGTCGGTCGCCGACGGTTTGCGCGCCGTCCGCTTCGCCGAGGTCGTGGTGCTGGTCATCGACCCGGCACAGCCCTTCGACCAACAGGATCTGCGCATCGCCGATCTGGCCGAGCGCGAGGGACGCGCGGTCGTGGTGGCGGCGAGCAAATGGGATCAGGTGCATGACCGCAAGGCGGTGGCGGCGGGGCTGGAAGAAGCCTTTGGCCGGCTTTTGCCGCAACTCTCCGGGGCGCCATTGGTCCAGGTTTCGGGTCTGACCGGCGCCGGGTTGGGCGGCCTGCGCCGCGCGATCCTTGCCGCGCACGAGGTCTGGAACGCCCGCGTCTCGACCGGGGCGCTGAACCGCTGGCTGGCGGGCGAGATCGCGGCCCACCCGCCGCCGGCGCCGGGCGGGCGGCGCATCAAGCTGCGCTATATGACCCAGGTGAAGACCCGCCCCCCCAGTTTCGCGCTGTTCTGTTCCAACCCGCAGGCACTTCCGGCGGCCTACCGTCGGTTTCTGGTCAACGGCCTGCGCCGCGATTTCGACCTCAAGGGCACCCCGATCCGGCTGATGCTGCGCGGCGGCGACAATCCCTACAGCGGGAAGAAAAAGCGCCGGGCGACGGCGCTGGACAAGCACCTGGGCAAGCGAAAGCCGGCTTGAAGCCGCCGGTTTAGGTCTTTTCGCGCGCCTTTGACTGCTCCAACGCCAGGCTGAGGGCCTGGTTTTCCTCGATCAGGCCGCAAACGCCCAGCATGATGTCGGCCAGCGTCTGTTCGGTCCAATCCGGTTCTGCGGCGCCCGACATCTCTGGCGGCAGGCCGGCGTGAAACGCGATGCCGAACATGTCACGCAGTTGCGCTTCGACCGGCGCGCATCTTTTTTCGATCCTCTGCCGCGCCTTGGGCGGTACGGCAAATTTCTTGCCGCGGATGTGCTGCAGAAAGATGGTGAGTTGCGGCACACGGCTTGCCCGGGGACTTTTGCCGGTTTTCGCGGTGATGGCCTTGTTCAACGCATCCGCAAGATGGACGGCCTCCAGCGAAAGGCTTTCATTGGTCTGAACAACCTCGAACGGGTCCGGCGCCAGATGGCCGTAGCCGATGAGTTCCAACAGATCGCGCACCACGTCGCCATGCGCGAGTTGGGCGCGCTCGAAAGGCCGAACGACCAAGCCGTCTTCGCCCAGCGCCTGACGAAACACCTCCAGTCGCTGGGGGATCTGTGCCGCGAGCTTTATGTGGCGGCCGAATTGTTCCAACCTGCATCGCCCCATCTTCACCGACTGCTGAAGACTGCTGGCCACATACATCGCCGGATGCCGGACATAGGCGATGAACACGACCCGTTCGGCGAAGCGCTGCAGATAATCCCGCATGCGCACGACATCGGTAAGTTGGGAGGAAAGCGAGAAAAACGACTCGCTGGCCAGTAGCAGGTCTTGCGCCTCTGACGTGTTGATTTGGTGTTCGAGTCCTTTCAGCGTGGCCTCAAGATCGGCATGAAACGCCTCTGCGCGCCCAGGCACCCATCGATAGGCGCGAAGCGGCTTTGGGTTTTCCCTTAGCGCCGCGCCGACCATGAAGTGATCGGAGCCCGGCTTTGGAAAAAGCAGCCCGGCACGGCCGAGCAGCTTTCGGTTCTTGCCGAAAGAAGCCTCGATCGAGGAACTGCCGGTCTTGGGGTGGCCGACATGGACGAAACAGGTTTTCAGCATTTCATGTCCCCGGGCTTGAGGGCACGGCACCGGCCCGGCCATGGCCCGGCACGTGTCTCAAAAGCGCCTGCGCCTGATCCAAGGGGGTGGCCAGCCCGGCAGCGTCCTGACCCGGATAGAACCGGGCGTGCAGTGCCGTGGCCATCGCGGCGGGGGTGAAGAGCGTCACCTCCGGGCCGGTGCGGCGCGTCTCGGCCCGCCAGGCGGTGGCGAACGCGCGGGCCGCGGCTTTGCTGGCGGCATAGGCGCCGAAGAAAGGTTGATCGGCGCGATCGTCGGTGACGATCACCGCCTGGCCTGCGGGTGCAGCCTTCAGCAGAGGATCGAGCATCAGTATCAGCCGCGCGGTCGCGCGCGCGTTGACCGCAAAGCTGCGGTCGAGGTCCTTTTCCGCGGTCTGCGCCAACGGGGCGCAAGGCGGTGCATGGGCGGCGGCGTGTACCAGCAGATCCAGGCGCCCCCAACGCGCGTTGATCGCCGCACCCATGCGCGCCAGCCCCTCATCGTCGGTGATGTCGAGAGGCACCAGCGTCGACGCGCCGCCTGCGGCAGCGATCCCATCAGCCAGTTCTTCCAAACCGCCCACCGTGCGCGCGACGGCGATCACATGATGGCCGGCGGTCCCCAGCGCCAGCGCGGTGGCATAACCAAGCCCCCGCGAGGCCCCTGTGACAAGTGCGATCGGAGTATCTTGCGTCATGCCCCGCCAAGTGCCGGGCCGGGCGCATGCGGTCAAGAGCGACGGCGCATTCGACCGGGTGGTGACACTCTTCTCTGGCGCGCCCGGTTCGACGCCCGCATCCATCTCGCCGCGCGCTGCCCTTACGCAGTAGCGACGTTGTCGGTCGACCGCGGCATCGCGTCGGCCCCCAATGTCGCCTCAAACGCGGGCCGCAGGAACCGCCAGCCGATGCTGGTGCCATCGATCTTGGCCGCGCGGGATATGAGCGGGTCGTCTTGGCCGCCACATCGTCGGCGCGGAACGCCGACAAGGCCCGGGCGCTGCGGCCGGTGCGCGTGCGCGCGGCGTCCAACACAAGCGCGGCGGACACGGAATCAGGTCTGATCTGCCCCGTTGCCCGGTGCGTTTCCACAGGCGCCAAAGTCAAACGCCTGCGGTTTTGCGGCCTTTCGCTTTTGCGCCATCCCGGGCCGAGCGCCCGGCCCTCTCGACGGCGGTGTGCGGTCAGGCGGTGGGACGGATGATGATCTCGGTCCGGCGGTTGGCCTGGCGTCCGGCGGGCGTGGCGTTGCTGGCCACCGGCTGATCCTCGCCGCGGCCAAAGGCCTGGATCCGGCCCGGGTTCACGCCGTTGCCGATCAGGATATTGGCGACCGCCGTCGCCCGATCGATGGACAGGCCCTGGTTGAAGGCACGGGTGCCGGTATTGTCCGTATGACCGACAACTTGGACGACGGTGTTCGGGAACTGCTGCAGGTTTCGCGCGATGGCGCCGATGTTCTGCCGGGAATTCGGGCGCACGATGGCGCTTTCGATGTCGAACAGGATCGCTTCGGGAAGGCTGACGACCAATTCGCTGCCCGTGTTGATGATCCGGGCGCCGGTCCCGGCCAGATCCTGACGCAGCGCGGCTTCCTGCTGGTCGATGGCGTTGCCGATCGCGCCGCCGACGCCCGCGCCGATCAGACCGCCGACGATCGCGCCGCGCCCGTCGCCGATCGCCTCACCCGCGATCGCGCCGAACGCGCCGCCTAGAATGGCGCCGGTGGCGGTATCGTCGGTATTCGGATCCAGCGCACAGCCGGCCAGGGCAAAGCCTGCCGCACCGGCCAGGGCGAGTTTGGTAAGACGCATGACGGTCCCTCGTTTTTCGTTGTGCAGTTCTGCTTCTAGGGCAGCTAGGCGAAAGCCGGACCCGGGCGCAATCGTCCGCACCGGTCGCTCACGAAACCGTGCCCCCACGCGCCCGAGTTTTACCGATCGTTACAGGGCACGTCAAAGCGCCTCCGCCCGGGCGGCTTCCCAGGCCAGCATGGCGCGTTTGATACCCAGACCCCAATGATAACCGCCCAGGCCACCGGATTTACGAAGCGCCCGGTGGCAGGGGATCAGGAAACTGATCGGGTTGCGGCCCACCGCCGTGCCCACGGCGCGCACGGCCTTTGGGTTGCCGATGGTCTGCGCGATCTCGGAATAGGTGGTGACGCTGCCCGAGGGGATTTGCATCAGCGCCTCCCAGACCTTGATCTGGAACGGCGCGCCGATCAGATGCAGCGCCGCCTCGCCCCGGCCTGCGAACAGGTCCGCCGCCATCGCCGCCACCGCGTCGGTGTCTTCGACATAGACCGCATTCGGCCAGCGCGCGCGCATATCGGCCATCGCCGGGCCGCGCCCGACCTCCGCCGCGAAGGCCAGCCCGCAGATGCCGCGCGACGTGGCCATCACCAGCGCCTCGCCAAAGGGCGAGGGCACCCAGCCCCAGCGCACGGTCAGCCCGGCGCCGCCCTTTGCGTAGTCGCCCGGCGTCATCGCCTCCCACCGCAGGAACAGATCGTGTAGGCGGCTCGACCCGCTCAGCCCCGTGCCGTCGGTCGCATCCAGCACGGTGAAGCGCTGTTCCAGCATCCGCTTGGCGTGATCCAGCGTCAGATATTGCTGATACCGCTTCGGACTTACCCCCACCCATTGCGTGAACACACGTTGGAAATGCGCCGGGCTCAAGTTCACCGCGGCAGCGATTTCCTCAAGGCTGGGCTGGTCCTGAACGGTGTCGCCGATATGGTCGATCGCGCGCGCGATGACGCCGTGATGATAGGGATCCGTCTGCATCGAACCGCTCCTTCCTATGCTGTTTGACGCTAGAATAGGCAGGCGCCGCGCACTCTCCCACCCGGTTCTTGCGGATTGCCGCGCCCCGTGCCAAGGGGCGCGGATGACGCCCCAGCTTTCCTATGATCGGATCGAGCAGATCTTTGCCCGGTTCAAGGATCACGAGCCCGAACCGAAGGGCGAGTTGGAGCATGTGAACGCCTTTACCCTGGTCGTCGCCGTGGCGCTCAGCGCCCAGGCCACCGACAAGGGCGTGAACGCCGCCACGCGCAGTCTGTTCGCCATTGCCGACACGCCCCAAAAAATGCTGGCGCTTGGCGAGGCCAAGCTGATCGAGCATATCAAGACGATCGGGCTCTACCGCAACAAGGCCAAGAACGTCATCAAGCTGTGCCGGATCCTGATCGACGCGTATGGCGGCGAGGTCCCGTCCTCGCGCGCGGCATTGCAAAGTCTGCCCGGCGTCGGCCGCAAGACCGCCAACGTGGTGCTGAACATGTGGTTCGGCCACCCTGCGCAGGCGGTCGACACGCACATCTTCCGCGTCGGTAACCGCACCGGGATCGCCCCCGGCAAGGACGTGGTCGCCGTCGAACGCGCCATCGAGGACCATGTGCCCGTGGCTTATCAAAACCACGCCCATCACTGGCTGATCCTGCATGGGCGCTATGTCTGCAAGGCGCGCAAGCCGAATTGCCGCGTCTGCATCATCGAGGATCTTTGCGCTTTCGAGGAGAAGACCGTTTGACCAAGACGTACCAGGTGGTCGGCATCGGCAATGCGATTGTCGATGTGCTGTGCCAGACAGACGATCACTTTCTGGACCATATGGGGATCCAGAAGGGCATCATGCAGCTTGTGGACCGCCCGCGGGCGGAGACTCTCTATGCCGCGATGGACACCCGGCGAGAAATCGCGGGCGGGTCGGTGGCCAATACACTGGCGGGCCTGGGCGGGCTGGGCCTGGCGACGGGCTTCATCGGCCGCGTGCGCGACGATGCGCTGGGGCGGTATTATTCGGAGGAGATGGAGGAGGGCGGCACGCGGTTCTTGAACCCGCCGGTGGCCGGCGATGCGCTGCCGACCTCGCGCTCGATGATCTTCGTGACCCCAGATGGGGAGCGGTCGATGAACACCTATCTTGGGATTTCCTCCGAGGTCGGCGAGCGCGACGTGCCGCAGGCGTCGGTGGTCGATAGCGAGGTGTTGTTCCTGGAAGGGTATCTCTACGACCGCGCGGACGGCAAGCGCGCTTTCGAGACCGCGGCCGAGGCCTGCCGGCGCGGCGGCGGCAAGGCGGGTATCACCCTGTCCGATCCGTTCTGCGTCGACCGGCACCGCGACGATTTCCGAACGCTCGTGCGTGACCGGTTGGACTTTGCGATCGGCAACCAGGCCGAATGGCAGTCGCTTTACCAGACCGAAGACTTGGAGACGGCGCTGACCCAGGCAGCGGCCGAGTGCGGCGAGATTGCGTGCACCCGAAGCGGCGATCCCATCCTGCTGATCCGCGGCGGCGAGCGGGTCGAGGTGCCGGTGACCTCGGTGACCCCGGTGGATGCGACCGGTGCTGGCGACCAGTTCGCCACCGGCTATCTTTACGGCTACGCCACCGGGCGCGACGCAGAGACGTGCGGGCGCATGGGGGCGGTGGCGGCGGCGGAGGTCATCTCCCATATCGGCGCGCGGCCCGAAGCCGATCTGGGCGCATTGTTCCGCACATCCGGGCTGATCTGAGAGGGGCCATGTACGACTACGACGACCAGAACATCTTCGCCAAGATCCTGCGCGGGGAGATCCCGAACAAGACGGCATATGAGGACGATCACGTCCTGGCCTTTCACGATATCCAGCCGCGCGCACCGATCCACGTGTTGGTCATCCCCAAGGGCGCCTATGTGAATTACGACCACTTCGCCGGCGCCGCGTCAGAGGCCGAGATCGTGGCCTTCACCCGCGCGGTCGCGACCGTCTGCCGCCAGACCGGCGCTGCGGTGGCGGAAGGCGGCTCGGGCTATCGGCTGATCTCTAATTCCGGCGACGCAGGTGTGCAGGAGGTGCCGCATTTTCACGTGCATGTCCTCGGCGGCCGGGTGCTGGGCCCGATCGTCGGCCCGGAGTAGGGGTTGGCGTAGGATGGGTTTCCAACCCATCTCCCACGACATGCCGGGATGGGTTGGAAACCCATCCTACGGGGCTATGCCCGCCCGCCCTCGCCGGACAGAAGCCGCGGATCGATGCCGATACGCGCCAGCGCGGCCGACCAGCGCGCGGATGGATCGGTGGCGAAGACGATGGCCTCGTCGGCGTCGCAGCTGAGCCAGCCATTGGCCTGGAACTCCGCCTCCAACTGGCCCGGTCCCCAACCGGCATAGCCCAGCGCCAAAAGCGCCGCACGTGGGCCTTCGCCCTTGGCGATGTCGCGCAGGATGTCCTGGCTGGCGGTCATCCCGAACCCGCCCTCGACCTCCATCGTCGCACCGTCAGAGGCATAGTCGCCGGTGTGCAGCACAAAACCGCGGCCGTTTTCCACCGGGCCACCGAAATAGATCGGCGGGCTGGCATGGGGCGCCTCGACCTCGATGTCCAACTGATCCAGAAGCTCTGCGAAATCCAGCGCGTCGGCGGGCTTGTTGACCATCAGCCCCATCGCACCCTTGGCGGAATGGTCGCACATGAAGATCACCGCGCGGTCGAAACGCGGGTCGCCGATGCTGGGCATGGCGACCACCAATTTGCCGGTCAGAAAGGTCGGTTTCTGGGCCATGCGCCTAGAGATGGCGGGAAGGGGCGGCGGGATCAAGCACGGCTTCGCCGAGTTGTGATTTCCGCATTCCTTCGGCTGCGGGTATGGCTGCGGAATGTTGAAATCCTGTGCACTTCTGGCCGCGCTCCTGGGCCTCGCGCTCTCCGGCCCGGCGTCTGCGCAGTCGGCGGCGCGGCTGCTGCCCGGCTGGCAGACGGAAAACGGCCAGCGCATGATCGGGGTGGAGATCCTGCTGGAACCAGGATGGAAGACCTATTGGCGTCACCCCGGGGAAGGCGGCATTCCACCCCAGTTCGACTGGACCGGGTCGGCGAACATCCAGCAGACAGAGGTCTATTATCCCGCGCCCAGCGTCTATTACGATTACGGCATGCGGGCGATCGGCTACAAGGACCGCGTGGTCTTTCCCGTCGCGCTGACCCCCCAGACCCCGGGTGCGCCGGTCGATGTGGCGCTGTCTTTCTTCTACGGCGTCTGCGAGGAAGTCTGCATTCCGGTACAAACCGATTTCGTCGCCCGCCTGGCGCCCGGCGATGCCGAAGGGGAAGAAGCGATCCGGGCGGCGCTGGACGCGCGGCCGCGCAGCGGCGCGGATGTCGGGATCGCGCGGCATCGCTGCCGCATCCGCCCGGACGGAGAGGTCTTCGCCTTGACGGCTACGTTGACGGGCCGCGTGGCGGGTGCCGAATTCGCGATGTTCGACACCCGCTCCGACCAGATCTGGATCACCACCGAGCGGGTCGAGGGCGATGCGGCTGGGCTGACCGTGCATGCGACGCTGGAGTATTTCGGCGACGGCGCCTTTGCCTTCGACCGCAGCGACATCCGCCTGACGCTGTTCGATGCCGAGGGTGCGATCGTGTTAGAGGGCTGCCCCGCCTGACCGCCGTCGCGGCATCGCCAGTGCGGCTGCCACCAGCACGGCCGCAAACACCGCCACCAGCCCCGCGACCATCGCCACCAGGACCGCGACCTGGTCGGGCAGGGCCGGCAGCGCCGCCTGCAATGCCGCGACAGGGGCCGAGATCTCCCTGCGTAGGATCCAGACGCCGGCGGTCGCGGCCAGCACGCCCAGGCTGCCCAGCGCCGCCGCGCCCAACGCGACGCGCGCGGCGATGGCCTGGCGCCCGCGCGACAGACGCCGGGTCGAGCGCATGATGCGGCCGACATCCAGTTGCAAGGCGACCAGCGCCGGCACGATCAGCAACACCAGAAACATGCCAAAGCCAAGGCCATAGCAAAGGGTTATCACCGTGGGGCGCAGGAACTGCGCGGCCTGCGAGGTCTCGAACAACAGTGGCGCCAGCCCCAGCACCGTTGTCAGCGTGGTCAAGAGGATCGGCCGCAGCCGGTCGGTCGCGGCGTCCACGATCGCCGGGATCAGCCCGCGGCGTTCGGCGTATTCGTCGATGGTGGTGATCAAGACAATGGAATCGTTGATGATGATCCCCGTCATGCCCAACAGCCCAACCACCGAGAACATCGAAAGCGGCACGTCCCATACGGCATGGCCATAGATCACCCCGGTCAGCCCGAACGGTATGATCGCCATGATCACCATGGGCCGGGTCCAACTGGCAAAGATCCAGGCGAGCGTCAGATAGATCCCCAGCAGGCACAGCGCGAAACCCAGCAGCGCATCGCTGAGAAAGGCGCGTTCCTGCTCTGCCAGCCCCGCGAGTTCAAAGCCTATGCCGTGGGTCGCGGCGATCACGGGCAGGATGTCGGTGCGCAGCGCCGTCACGATGGCCTGCGCCTGTTCGGGATCGTCCTCGGAGATGTCGCCGGTGACCTCCACCACGCGCAGCCCGTTTTCACGGCGCGCGGTCGAAAAACCCAGTTGATTGTCGACCGTGACGATATCGGACAGCTGCACATAGGCGCCCTCGGGCGCGCGCAGGCGGGTGCGATCCAGGAAATCGGCGGTCAACTCGGCCTCGGGCAGGGCGACCTCCACCGTGCCGGTGCGGCTGCCGATGGGAAACTCCGCCGCCTCGATCCCGCCCAGGCGCTGGCGCAATTCGCGGCCGACATCGTCGATGGTGAAGCCCAGCGCCGTGCCCAGCGGGGTCAGGTCCAGAACCAATTCGGTCTTGTCGAAGGGCAGGTTGTCCTCGACCGCGCTCACCTCGGGAAACGGGGCAAGGGCGGTCTTCAGATCTTCGGCGGCGGCTTTCAGCGTGGTCGCCTCCGCCCCGAAAAGCCGCACATGCAGCGCATCGCCGCCGGGGCCGGAGCGCCAGCCGCGAAAGCTCATCGTCTCCAGCATCGGGTGGCGGCGGACCTCGTCCTGGAGGGCGGCGACGAAGGCGAAGGAGGAATAGGGTCGCAGATCGGCATCGATGAGTTCGACCGCGATCGAACCCAACTGGTCCGGCTCCTTGGTCTCCTGCCCCGACAGACCGCGGCCGGTGGTGCCGCCGATCTCGGCCAGGGCAAAGGTAACCGGGTTGAGCCCATGCTCTTCCTCATAGCGGGCCGCGGTGGCCTCCACCGCGCGCTGCAACTCGCGCACCATCTCCATCGTGTCGGACCGCTGCGCGCCGGGCAGCATGGCGATATTGCCGGAAATCGATCCCTGTTCGGGCGCGTTGAAGAACCGCCAGGTGACGTCGCCGCGCAGGAAACCGGCCAGGCTCAGCGAAAGGATCAGCACCGCGCCCGCCAGCACCGGATAGCGCAGCCGGATCACCCAGCCCATGGCGGGGCGGAACAGCCGATCGCGCACCCAGCCAAAGCCCAGATTGACCACCCGGCTCGGCCAATCGTACCAGCGCTGCTGGGTCTGCGCGGCCAGCGCGTGATACATGTGGTTGGGCAGGATCAGGAAGCATTCGACCAAAGAGGCGATCAAGACCACGACAACGGTAAAGGGGATGTCGCCGATCAGGCTGCCGAACCGCCCGCCCACCGCGGTCAGCGCGAAAAACGCGATCACCGTGGTCACCGTGGCAGAAAACACCGGCAAAGCCATGCGCCGGGCCGCGTTTTCCGCCGCCTCGACCGGGCTTTCGCCCAACTGGTTGCGGCGAAAGTCGGCGTGTTCGCCGACGACAATGGCGTCGTCGACGACGATGCCTAGGCAGATGATCAGCGTGAAAAGCGAAATCATGTTGATCGTCAGCCCGGCCGCATACATCAGCGCCAGCGCGCCGAACATTGCCGCCGGGATGCCGGCCGCGACCCAAAAGGCGGTTCGCGCGGAAAGGAACAGGAACAACAGGCCGACCACCAACGCCAGACCCAGCAGTCCGTTGTCGAACAGGATGTCGAGCCGCGCCGTGATCGCCTCGGCCCGCGTTCGGATCAACTCGATCTCCACGCCTGCGGGCAGCAGCGGGTTCAATTCCGCCGCTGCCTCCTCCACCAATTGCTGCATGTCGATGGCATCGCCCCGATCCGCACGATCGACACGGATCGATACCGCGGGGTCGCCGCCCTTGAAATAGGCCCGCCCGCTATCGGCGCCCGAGACGGTGACCTGAGCGACATCGGCGACGTACAGCTTCGAGCCGTCGGGGTTCGAGCGCACGACGATGCGCGCGATATCTTCCGCCGAGCGTTTTTCGACGCCGGTGCGCACGCGCGCGGTGCCGCCGGCCACGTCGCCGGCCGGGTTGGCCTCCGCCTCGGCCGCGATGGCATCGGCGATCTCGCTCAAGGTCACGTCGTTGCGGATCAGCGCCGCCTCGGGCGTCGTGACCTCGATCACCGGCGCCTCGATGCCGCGGATCGTGGTGCGGGTGATGCCCTCACGGAACAGGCGCGCGACGAATTCGTCGGCATAGCGACCCAACTGATCGGGCGAGACCGGGCCGGAGATCACCACATCGGTCACCCGATCGCGCCAGGCGCCGCGCACGATCTCCGGGTCCTCCGCCCCCTCGGGCAGATTGGTCACCGCATCGACGGCGGCCGAGATCTCGTCGACCGCGCGGCCCATGTCCCAGCCCGGTTCGAAATCGAGCGTGATCCGGGCCGTGCCCTCATAGGCGACGGACCGGGTGCCCTCGATCCCCTCGACGGCGCGCAGCGCGGGTTCCATCACCGCGACGATGCCGCCATCCACGTCCTCGGGTCCCGCCCCTTCCCAGGAGACGTCGACGCGCACGGTGTTGATGACGACATCGGGGAAGAACTGCGACCGCAACTGCGTGATCGCGGCAGTGCCCAGCGCCACCATAATGACCAGGATCAGGTTGGCCGCGGTGCGGTGGCGCGTGAAATAGCTCAGGATGTCGCCGGCACCGCGCCCCATCACCTTAGCCCCCCATCCGGCCTTCCAGCCGTTCCACGACCGCAACCGGCACGGTCTCGCCGTTCAACTGCCCCAGCAGCCGTTCCTTGACCTCCGCCGACATGCGGGCGTTGCCCTCGACAAAGGCGATCAGCCGCGCCCGGCGTTCGGGCTCCAGAACCAGCGTGGTCTCCGCGGTTTCGCGCGGTGCTTGCGGCGCCAGCCGGTCGATCAGCGATTTCGGCACCCGATCCTGGGCCAGACGGTCCAGAACCCGCGCCCGCGCCTCCGCCGGTATCTGGGTGTTGGCCTCCACCGCGGCGACCAGGCGGGCGCGTTCCGCGTCGGTCAGGGCCACCAATTCCGGCGCGGCCATCTCAGCATCCGGGCGGATCGGGCGGACTTTGACGCCCGCGCCCAGTTGCGGCACCCGTTCGCGGACATATTCGCGGCCCGCTGGGACATCGGCGACGATCAGGTCATCGCCCTGCCGCCGCAGGATGCGCGCCGGATGTGCCTCCAGCCGGTCGTCCTCGGCCAAGAGCAGGATCTCTCCGCTGGGATCGGCCGCGACCGCCGGGATCACGGCCACATCGGCCAGTTCCGGTTCGGCGATTTCCACGGTCAGGAAATCCCCGGGCCGCAGCGCGGTGGCGCTGCCGGGGTCGAGCGCGGCGTATAGTAACCGCCCGGTCTGCCCGTCGCCGACTTCGGCGCCGGCCCGGTCCAGCCGGCCGGTCGCGACGATGGGAAACTCCGCCAGCGGCAAGGCCACGCGGACCTCCTGCAGGGTCAGCCGGCCCTCGGCGTCCAAAAGCCGGGTGAACTGCGCGTTGGTGACCCGGAACGCCACCTCCAGCGCCGCCGGGTCGATCAGCGTGCCGATGCGTTCGTTGCTGGCCATAATCGCGCCGGCACTGGCATCCGCAGCGGTCAGAAGCCCGCCGAACGGCGCGGTGACCGTGGTGTCGGCCAATGTGCGTTCGGCCTCGCGCACCGCAATCTCGCGCCGCTCCACGGTGATGGCGGTGCGTTCGAGCTGCGCCTCGGCCTGCGCCAGCGCCTGACGGCGCGAGACCACGGCCTGATCGGCGCTCGACAGCGAAATCTCCGCGTCCTCTTCCGCCGCACGGGTGCCGGCGCCGCGGGCGCGCAGATCCTGCTGGCGCACCATTGCGCTCATGCGCAACGTGCGCGTCTGTTCGGCGCCCTGCAGGTCGATGCGCGCCAGTTCCAGCGTGGTTTCCGCCTCCACCCGCTGCGCCCGCGCCTCCGCCAGTTCGGCCCGCGCCAGATCCAAGGCGGAGCCTGCATCCGCGGGGTCGATCCGAACCAGCACATCGCCCGCCGCCACCCGGCCGCCATCGCGAAACGCCTCGGCCAGCTCTACGATGCGGCCCGGGGCGGCGGTGCGGATTTCCAGGGTGCGGCGGCTGGACGCCTCACCAAAGGCCGTGATGACCGGCGTCGCCGGCGCCAGCGCCAGCGTATCGACATTCACCGGGAACAAACGCTCCTGTGCCGGCCGGCCACGGCTTTGGTCCGCCTGGCGTGCCTCCAGCCCGCGATAGACATTGGACACGGCCATCGCCAGCAGCCCAAGCGACAGCGCCGCAAGGAAGACACCCAGCAGGGAACGGGTCAGAAAGCGCATGCGGATCCTTCGGTCTCGGCTGCCGGGGCGTTCATATCATACGCACGGGTCGCTCGGCTCCGTCGCTAAGTTAGGTGTTCGGCGATGTAGGCGTCCAGGACGGGTTTCAAGACCGCTACGAAGGGCAGCGTGCGGGCTTGATCGGGCGTGAAGAAGCCAAAGCCCGCGCCTTCGCCCAGCCGTATCTGTGCGGGCGCCAGGTTCCAGTGCGCCGCAAAGACGTAAAGCGCCGCCTTGCGGGCGCTGTCCGAGGCGACCCAGCCGAAAGGCTGCAAAGCGGTCGGCGCAGGGGCGATGCCCAGTTCTTCGTCCAATTCGCGGATCGCGGCCGCCTTCAGACTTTCGCCCGGTTCGACGCCACCGCCGAAGAGCCCCCACAGGCCCGGATGCGTCACGGTCGGGTCGGCATCGCGCAACTGCAGCAACAGTCGGCCCCGCCCGTCCGCGATCAGCGACAGTGCCCCGCGCCGGGGGCCCACGTCCCGCGTGTCGCCGAAGGCGCGAAACCCGCTCACTTGCGGCGCTGATGTTCGGTCAGCCGCGGCAGGATCTCCACGAAGTTGCAGGGGCGGTGGCGGTAGTCGAGCTGAAACGCCAGGATCTCGTCCCAGGCATCGCGGCAGGCGCCGGGAGAGCCCGGCAGCGCGAACAGATAGGTGCCGTTCGCCACCCCGCCGCAGGCCCGGCTTTGCAACGCCGAGGTGCCGATCTTGGCCATCGAGACATGGGTGAAGACGGTGCCGAAGGCGTCGATTTCCTTGTCATAGACATCGCGATGCGCCTCCACGGTGACATCGCGCCCGGTCAGCCCGGTGCCGCCGGTGCTCAGCACCACATCGACCCCCGGATCGGCGATCCAGCCGCGCAAGGCCGCGGCAATCTCCGCCCGGTCGTCGGGGACGATGCGGCGGTCGGCCAGGACATGGCCCGCCGCCTGCAGCCGTTCGACCAGCGTCTCGCCGGAACGGTCATCTTCGGGCTTGCGCGTGTCCGACACGGTCAGGACCGCGATCCGCACGGGGATGAAGGCCCGGGTTTCGTCGATCCGCGCCATCACAGATCGAACCAATTCGGGGTCGGGCCCAGATTGACCACCTCCGTCGCCCCGATCCGCCCGCGCACGCCCCAACTGTCATGCACATGGCCGCACACCGCCAGCCGCGGTTGCACCCGTTCGATCCAGTCGCGCACGGCCGTCGACCCGACCGATTGTCCCGCCGAGGTCCGGTCGCCCACGCCTTTGGGCGGCGAATGGGATATCAGCACATCAGCCGCGTCTACGCCCGTCAGCAGCGCCGCGGCCTCCGCCTCGTCCAGATCGCAGGACCAGTCGCCGAAGGGCGTGCGCGGCACGGCATAGCCCAGCCCGGCCAGCTTCAGCCCGGCTTGTTCCGCCGTTCCACCATGCAGAACCGTGGCCCCGGCCGGCGCCGCGTCGGACAACTCCTCGGCACTCTCGGCATTGCCGGGCACCAGCACCATCGGCGCCCTGATGCCCGCAAGCAGCGTCATCGCGCCGGGCAGATCGCTGCGCATATTGCAGAAATCGCCGGCCCCGATGACCAGATCGGCCTCCGCCGCCGCGGCGACCAGATCCTCAGCCTTGGTCCGGCTGTGGTGCAGATCGGAAAATGCCAGAACCCGGGTCACGGCGCCTCCAGCCGTGCCTTGAGCGTCAACAGATCGGCCCAGGCGGCGCGCTTTTTCAACGGGTCGCGCAACAGCGCGGCGGGGTGGAACATGGGCAGAACCGGCAGGCCCTGCGCCTCCGCCCATGTGCCGCGCAGCCGTGTGATCCCGGTGGAGGTGCGCAGCAGCGTCTTGGTCGCCGCATTGCCCATGGTGACCAGAACGCGGGGCGCGGCGAGCGCGATATGGCGTTCCAGAAACGGCATCATGATCGCGATTTCCTCGGTTGACGGGTCGCGGTTCTGCGGTGGCCGCCAGGGCAGGGTGTTGGTGATGTAAAGCGCCGCCTTCGGCGCCTCCGCCCCGCGCGCCAGCCCGATGGCGGCGAACATCCGGTCCAAAAGCTGGCCCGACCGCCCGACAAAGGGCTTGCCTTGCGCATCCTCCTCGCGCCCCGGCGCCTCGCCCACGATCATCACATGCGCGCCGGGCCGGCCATCGGCAAAGACCAGATTGCGCGCACCCTTCTTCAGCGCACAGCCCTCGAAGCCGGCCATGGCCGCGCGCAGCGCCGGCAGATCCGCCGCCGCGCCGGCCAGATCGGCGCTGCCCGATCCTGTTTGCGCGGGTGCGGGCACAGGCGCCGCCACCGCCTCAGCCGGCGCCGCGGACAGCCGCCGGTCCACCGGCGCCTCCTCCAGCGCCTCATCCGCCCCCAACTCCAACTGCCAAGCCAGAGCCGCGATCAGATCGTCGCGCGTCGGGGTCGCATCCGGATTCGCCATGACCTCACCTAACCACCCGCGCCGCGCCCCGGCAATCTGCGCCCGCGCTTCTTCGATCCCAAAATATCCCCGCCGGAGGCAGTCTTGCCGCAGGTGCCGCGCCATGCCAGAACGCGCGCCATGTTCCGCCACCGCCACCTTCTGGGGATCGAGGGGCTCAGCCCGCCCGACATCGAGACGCTGCTCGACCGCGCCGAACACTATGCCCAGATCAACCGGCAGGGCGGACCGTCCGAGAAACCGCTGGCCGGGCTGACGCAGATCAACATGTTCTTCGAGAACTCCACCCGCACCCAGGCCAGTTTCGAACTGGCGGGCAAACGGCTGGGCGCGGACGTGATGTCGATGGCGATGCAGGCCTCCAGCCTGTCGAAGGGCGAGACGCTGATCGACACCGCGTTGACGCTGAACGCCATGCACCCCGACATCCTGGTGGTGCGGCATCCGCAATCGGGCGCGGTCAACCTGCTGGCCTCAAAGGTCAACTGCGCGGTGCTGAACGCGGGTGACGGGCGTCACGAACACCCCACGCAGGCGCTGCTCGATGCCCTGACGATCCGCCGCCGCAAGGGCCGGCTGCACCGGCTGACCATCGCGATCTGCGGCGACATCGCCCATTCCCGCGTGGCGCGGTCGAACATGATCCTGCTGGGGCTGATGGAAAACCGCGTGCGCCTGGTCGGCCCGCGCACGCTGATGCCCGGCGGCGTGGACCACATGGCCGCCGAGGTCACCGATGACATGACCGAGGGGTTGAAGGATGCCGATGTGGTGATGATGCTGCGCCTGCAGCGCGAACGCATGGATGGCGGGTTCATCCCCTCAGAGCGGGAGTATTACCATCGCTTTGGCCTGGACGCGGCTAAGCTCGCCCATGCCAAACCCGACGCCATCGTCATGCATCCCGGGCCCATGAACCGCGGGGTAGAGATCGACGGCCTGCTGGCCGACGACATCAACGTGAGCGTCATCCAAGAGCAGGTCGAGATGGGCGTCGCGGTCAGAATGGCGGCGATGGAGTTGTTGGCTGGTAACTCGAATCCAGACTAGGGGAGAACGGTGAAAGAGCTTGGTACACTCGATAGGATCACGGATATTCGTTCGATCTGGCCGGGCGAGGCGGACCATTTTACCCCTTGGCTAGCGCAACCCGAGAATCTTTCCCTGCTTTCGCAATCCATGGGTTATGGCCGCGATGGGCTGGAACTTGAAGCGGTGGAGGCGAATGTTGGTGCCTTTCGCGCCGATATTCTTGCGCGCGATACAAACAGTCCGGCCGGCGAACGTGTTCTGATCGAAAATCAATTCGGTCGCTCGGACCACGATCATCTTGGAAAACTGATCACCTACGCGAGCGGGCTGGACGCACACACTGTCTTGCTAATCTCGGAGGAGATACGGGAAGAACATCGCTCCGCGATCGACTGGTTAAACAGAATCACCAGTGATGCACACCGGTTCTTTGCGGTCAAAGTCGAGTTGTGGCGCATTGGCGAAAGCTTGCCGGCACCGCGATTTGAGGTGGTTGTCCAGCCCAATGGCTGGGCCCGCGCGATTGATTCCGCTGCGCGATTGGTTGCGGACGGACTGACGGATCTTCGGCAAACCTATCTCCGGTATTGGACTGCACTTGGCGAACTTATGACCGATCAGCCGACAAACCTGCGGCCGCGCAAAGCGGCGCCTCAGCAATGGACGGGCTTCGGGATCGGCCGTACGGGATGCGAGTTGAATGCGAGCGTCAACAGCCAGGAGAAGTGGATCAGGGCCGAACTGGCGCTTGGAGGGCCGGAAGGAAAGGGCTACTTCTGGCTGCTTCAACAGGACAGAGAAGATATCCAGGGTGAAGCACCGTTCGAGCTCCAGTGGGATGAGCTACCGGGCAGACTGCAGAGCAGAGTTTTTGTGAGGCTAGACGATGCTGACCCGGCCAACGAGGACGATTGGCCAAGACAGCATGCCTGGCTGGCAGATAAGCTTTCTGCGCTGAACGACATTTTCAGGCCTCGCATCGCAAATATCGACCGAGACACGGTTAAGCTGTTGTGAGCATGCGAACCATCTTCACCAACACCCGATTGATCGACCCAGAGAACCGTCGCGAGGTCTTTGGGTGGCTTTTGATTGATGCGGGGCAGATTACAGGTGTGGGAACAGAGGCACCCCCGCCAGGGCCGTCCATCGACTGCGACGGCAAATGCCTGGCGCCCGGGATCATCGATATCGGCGTCAAGATTGGCGAACCCGGCGAGCGGCACAAGGAAAGCTATAAATCCGCCAGTGCGGCGGCCGCCGCGGGCGGTGTGACCACCATGGTCACGCGCCCCGACACCACGCCCGTCACAGACACGCCCGAGACGCTGAGCTTCGCGATGCGCCGCGCGGCCGAGGCATCGGCGGTCCGCGTTCTGCCCACCGCCGCGCTGACCAAGGGCTTCGAGGGCCGCGAGATGACAGAGATCGGCTTTCTGCGCGATGCCGGCGCGGTCGCCTTTTCCGATGCAGACCGTCCCGTCCAGGACCCGAAAGTCCTCAGCCGGGCGATGCAATACGCCGCCGGGCTCGACGCGCTGATCATCGCTCATCCGCAGGAACCGGCCCTGTCGCAAGGGGCGGCGATGAGCGCCGGCCCGTTCGCGACCAAGCTGGGCCTGCCCGCCGTCAGCCCGATGGCAGAGCGGATGCAACTTGAGCGCGACCTGGCCCTCGTAGAGATGACGGGCGTGCGCTACCATGCCGACCAGGTGACCTGCGCGGCCGCGCTTGCCGCCCTGCGCCGGGCCAAGGCGCAGAGCCTGCCGGTCACCGCCGGCACGTCGGTCCACCACCTGACGCTCAACACCTTCGACGTCGACGACTATCGCACCTTTTTCAAGGTCAAGCCGCCCTTGCGCAGCGAAGACGACCGGATGGCAACCGTGGAGGCGTTGGCCGAAGGTCTGATCGACCTCGTCAGTTCGATGCACACGCCCCAGGACGAAGAGAGCAAACGCCTGCCCTTCGAGCAGGCGGCCTCGGGCGCTGTGGCGCTGGAGACGTTGCTGCCGGCGTGCCTGCAACTGGTGCATGCGGGGCATCTGGACTTGCCGACCCTGTTCCGCGCGCTGGCGCTGAACCCGGCCCGACTGCTGGGGCTGGATGCCGGGCGGCTGGCGCCGGGCGCACCGGCCGATCTGGTGCTGTTCGATCCGGACGCGCCGTTCGTGCTCGACCGGGCCGCGCTGCGGTCCAAATCGAAGAACACGCCCTATGACGGCCGGCGCATGCAGGGCCGTGTGCTGCGCACCTGGGTCGGCGGGCAGGAGGTATTCGCCGCATGACCTGGATCCTGGCGCTTCTGCTCGGCTACCTTCTGGGGTCCATCCCCTTCGGCATCGTGATCGCCCGCGCCTTCGGCCTGGGGGATCTGCGCAAGATCGGGTCGGGCAATATCGGCGCCACAAACGTTCTGCGCACCGGGCACAAAGGTGCGGCGCTGGGCACCCTGTTGCTCGACAGCGGCAAGGGCGCGATCGCGGTGCTGATCGTGGGCATCTTCGCGCCGGCGGCGGCGCCCTGGGCCGGGCTGGCGGCGTTTGTCGGCCATGTGTACCCGGTCTGGCTTGGGTTTCGCGGCGGCAAGGGCGTGGCGACTTTTCTGGGCACGATGTTGGCAATGGCGCCGCTGGCGATGGTGCTTGCCTGCGCCACCTGGCTGGCAGTGGCGGTGGCGGGGCGGATCTCCTCCCGCGCGGCGCTGGCGGCCGCGAGTCTTGCCCCCGTCTGGGTCGCGCTGACCGGCGCCTGGCCGGCGTTCCTGCCGGTGATCGCCATGTCGGCGCTGGTCTGGTGGACCCATCGCGAGAACATCGCCCGCTTACGTAACGGCACCGAGTCGCAGATCTCCTTTTCCCGCCGCTGACACCATATCTTCGCCGTATTCACCTTCTCTAAACCTTCGCGTTTTTATGGGGTTCTATGGGAAAGCGTCGACGCATGGGATTTGGGACGGCGATCCTCACATGCTTTGAAAAATTCTTGATTTTTCAAGGCCGCGCACCGCGTGCTGAGTTTTGGTGGTTTTTTCTGTTCACGCTGATCATTGGCTTTGCGACGGCGCCATTGGAATATGTGCTGCAGACCACGATGATCTCTACGGGGGTCAACGTGGCGTTCCTGCTGCCCACGCTCGCCGTCGGGGCACGGCGGCTGCACGACACCGGCCGGCCCGGGTATCTGCTGGCGATACCATTGGCCAGCCTCCCGCTGTTCATCTTCGGCCAGGATATCGGTGCCGCGGCCAGCCTGATCGGCATCGCCCTGCTGCTGCTTCTGCTCTGCCTGCCGGGTCAACGCGGGCCCAACAAATACGGCCCCGACCCGTTGGCCAATCCCGATATCGAGGTCTTTTGAGCACATCGGTGCCGGCCGGGTCCATGGGCCCCGTCGCCGGCGTAAGCAGGCGATGGGGGTGAAATCCTGGCCGCGGCACGCGGCCTCCGCTTAACAGCCGTTCAACTTAACAGCCGTTCAATAACTATATTCGGGATAGATCCGGGTCAGATCGCCAGCCCAGGGTCCATGATAAGCGCCCAGCAATTCGTCGGCCGGGGTCAGCCCGCTTTCCACCGTCTCGTGCAACGCGTTCAGGAAATGCGTCTCGTCGCCGATCAGCCCACCCGCGCCAGCGCGGGCCCGTGCCACCAGCCCGGCCTGGGCGATCTCCAGCACGTCCGCCGCCAGATCGCGCATCGTCCGGCCGCGCAACTCGGCCCGCAATCCCGACCGCGAGGCATCGATCCGCAGCGTCTCCCGTTCCTCGGCGGTCCAGTCCTTGGTCAGATCCCAGGCCGCGTCCAGCGCGGCCTGATCGTAAAGCAGCCCGACCCAGAACGCCGGCAGCGCACACAGCCGCCGCCACGGGCCCCCATCGGCGCCGCGCATCTCCATGAATTTCTTGATCCGCGCTTCGGGAAAGATCGTGGTCAGATGATCTGCCCAGTCGCTCAGCGTCGGCTTCTCGCCCGGCAGCGCCGGCAATCGGCCATCGAGAAAGTCCCGGAACGACTGGCCCAGCGCATCGACATAGCGCCCGTCGCGATAGACGAAGTACATCGGCACATCGAGCGCGTAATCGACATATCTCTGGAACCCCATCCCGTCCTCGAAGACGAAGGGCAGCATCCCGGTCCGATCCGGGTCCAGATCGCGCCAGATCCGCGACCGCCAGCTTAGATGCCCGTTCGGTTTACCATCCAGGAACGGAGAGTTGGCGAACAGCGCGGTCGCCACCGGTTGCAGCGCCAGGGCCACGCGAAACTTCTGCACCATGTCCGCTTCGGAGGCGAAATCCAGGTTCACCTGCACCGTGCAGGTCCGCCGCATCATCTGGGTGCCCAGGCTGCCGACCGTTTGCATGTAGGCATCCATCAGCTTGTAGCGCCCCTTGGGCATCAGCGGCATCTGCTCATGGGTCCAGATCGGTGCGGCGCCCAGGCCGATGAACCCGGCCCCGATCGCATCGGCGATCTCCTTCACCTCGCGCAGATGCGCGTTTACCTCGTCGCAGGTCTCATGGATTGTCTCCAAGGGCGCGCCGCTCAGTTCCAGCTGACCGCCGGGTTCCAGGCTGACATTGGCGCCGCCTTTCTGCAGCCCGATCAACTGCCCGGCCTCTTCCACCGGGGCCCAACCGAACCGGTCGCGCAGCCCCGACAGAACCGCGTGGATCGAACAGGCGCCGTCATAGGGCAGGGGCAGCATCTGGGCGTAGCAATAGCCGAACTTCTCGTGTTCGGTGCCGATGCGCCAATCCGCGCGCGGCTTGCAGCCCGCTTCCAGGTAACCGGCCAATTGGTCGAAATGCTCGATCGGGCCGCCGCCGGATTGGGGGATGGACATCGGGCTGGCTCCGGTTTGCTCGGCACTCGCGCCGCAGAGTTGAGAGATTACGCGGGGCGTGTCAACGCGGTGTCACCCCAAGCGGTGCCGCGGGCGTTCCCAGATCAGAAAGCGCGCCGGTTCCACGCTGCCCGATGCGGCGATGGCAGCGCCATAGTCGACATCCTTCAGCACCGTCAGCGCGTCAAAGATCGCCGCCGCACCCTCGGCATCGCCGGGGATCTGCAGGATGGCGCCGTCGGTGGCCTCGAATAACCAGAACATGTCAGAGGCGTGGGGCCCGGCATCGGTTGTGAGGACCTGAATGCGGGTGACGTCGTCCAGGGACACCGCGCCGCCGCCCTGCGGGCCGAAATAGGTGATCAGGCGTTCGTCCAACTCCACCACGCCGGCGCCGCCGCCGCCGGCGGCGAACCGCGCCCGCTGGATGCCCTCGATCAGGAATGCCAGCCCAATCAGCCCCGCCAGCACGCCGATCAGCAGCCCCAGCTTGGGATCGATCAGCGCCCAGCCCAGGCCGAAAAACAAAAGACAACCGCCGATGATGGCTTCCCGCCAGCGTACCAGCAGCGCCACCGCTTCGGGGCGCAGAAAGCCCGGGCCGCGCGCATCGCCGGTCACGCGCCCCAGTCCCCCAGGACGCTTTGCCACACTGCGATTGCCGCGGCCGCCGCTGTGTCCGCCCGAAGCACACGCGGCCCCAGCGTGACGGGCAGAACGGCGGGCATCGCCCGCAGCCGCGCGGCTTCCTGGGTGGTAAACCCGCCCTCTGGCCCGATCAGGATTGCCCAAGGGCCCGGCGCGGCCGCGGCCAACGCCCGGGTTGCCGGGGCCGCATCGCGGGTTTCGTCGCAGAACATCAGCGACCGGCCCGCGGGCCAACTGTCGAGCAGCGCCGAAAGCCGCGCCGGTGGCGCGACATCGGGAACGAAGGTTCCGCCGCATTGCTCGGCAGCCTCGACCGCATGGGCCTGCAGTCGGTCGATGCGCACCCGTTCGGCATTCGTGAATTGCGTGATCACTGGCTGGATCCGGCGCGCGCCCAGCTCCGCCGCCTTTTCAACGATGAAATCGGTACGTGCCTTTTTGATCGGTGCAAAGCACAGCCACAGATCCGGCGGATCCATCTGCGGCGCGGTCCGGGTTTGGCAGGTCAGGTCCACACGCCGCTTCTGCGCCACCGTCACCTCGGCCCGCCATTCGCCGTCGCGCCCGTTGAACAGCGCCACCGCCGCGCCGGGGCCGAGCCGCATGACATTGACCAGGTAATGGGCCTGTGCGGTCAGCGCCACGCTTTGCCCCGGCGCCAAAGGTGCGTCGACAAAGACCCTGATTTTCGCCGCCCGCTCTGCCATAACCGCTCCATGACCGAGCCGCAGGTTAACCACGGCCCCGCCGCGGACGGAAGGGTCGCCGACGCGACGGCGCTGAACTGGGTCGACCGGTTCGCGCCGGCTGCCACGCGCCCCTTTCTGCGCCTGTCGCGCGCCGACCGGCCGATCGGAACCTGGCTGTTGCTGTTGCCCTGCTGGTGGGGGCTGGCCCTGGCCGTGGCCGCGACCCCGGGCGGCCCAACGCTTTACGATCTGTGGATCGCGGTCGCCTGTGCGCTGGGCGCGTTTCTGATGCGCGGCGCCGGGTGCACTTGGAACGACCTGACCGACCATGACTTCGACGCCGCCGTGGAACGCACGCGCTCCCGGCCCTTGCCCTCCGGCCAGGTTTCGCGCCGGGCGGCGGCGATTTGGATGTGTGCGCAGGCGCTGTTGGCCTTTGCGATCCTGCTGACCTTCAACCTCCCCACGATCCTGCTGGCCTGCGCCGCGCTGATCCTGGTGGCGATCTATCCCTTCGCGAAGCGGTTCACCTGGTGGCCGCAGTTCTTTCTGGGGTTGGCCTTCAATTGGGGCGCGCTGGTGGGATGGTCGGCGCATACCGGCAGCGTCGGCGCGCCGGCGCTCTATCTTTACACCGCGGGCATCGCCTGGACGCTGTTCTACGACACGATCTATGCCCATCAGGACAAAGAGGATGACGCGCTGATCGGCGTGAAATCCACCGCGCGGCTGTTTGGGCGCGACACCGGCCGCTGGCTGCTCGGATTTCTGGTCGCGGCGGTCAGCCTGATGGGCGTGGCCGTCATTGGCGCGCTGGCGCCGGCCGGGGCGCGGGTGGCGCTGGTCGTCGCACTGGCCGGCGTTTGGGCTTTCGGCTGGCATCTGGCCTGGCAGATGCGGCAATTGAATATCGACGACCCGGCCAATTGCCTGCGCCTGTTCCGCAGCAACAGCACGTCCGGCCAGATCCCGGCGCTTGCATTTGCCGTCGCGTCGCTCTTTGGGGCGGCTTGAACCGGCGGGGACAACCGCCTAGTTTGCCGGCCATATTCCCCAAAGCGGAGGAGGACCGCCGTTGACCCGCCGCCCGGCGCTGACCCTCGCCGCCTGCGCGCTGGCCGCCCTGGGCCTGTCGGGGGCGGTCGCCATCGGTGGAGTGCGGCTGTTCGAACGCCAGATGGCGGCGCAGGCCGGCGCGGTGCTGATTGAATCGGATACCTGGCTGCGCATGGATGTCTCGGGCATGCAACTGCGGCTGTCGGGTGACGCGCCGGACGCGACCGCGCGTGCCGCTGCGCTGGTACGGTTGGCCGCGGCCGAAACCGGCCTGCGCATCGTCGATGCCACTGGCCTGCGCGAAAGCGCGGCGCCTGCGGCGCCGGAGGCTGCGGCGGTGGACTGGGCACTGGAAATCCTGGTGGCGCCCGAAGGCGTGTCGCTGATCGGCACGGTCGCGGCGGAAGACCTGACCGCCGGCCGCCTGCGCGACCGGCTGCCACCCGATGCCGCGCTCGATCTGCTGGACAGCGCGGCCGAGACCCCGCCGGCCGGTTGGCGCGACACGTTGGAGTTCGCCCTGCGTATGCTGCCGCGGATCGATCGCGGAAGCCTGCGTCTGGAACCCGGTGCGCTGAGCATCACCGCCCAAGTCGCCGATGCGCGCACGGCGCACAGGCTGCGGGAGGATCTTGCCGCGGCGCAGCCGGGCTCTGTGGCGGTGGACACCGATATCCAGATCCCGATGCCTGTTTTAAGCCCGTTCACCTATCGCGCCCGACTGGAGGCGGGTCATCTGACCGTCACGCGCTGTTCGGCCGGGTCCGTCGAGGACGCAAATGCGATCGCCCGCCAGGGCGCGGCTATTGCGGCGACCGCCGGCGATCATTGCCGGGTCGGTCTGGGTGCCCCGGATCCGGCCTGGGCCGATGTGGTGACCGGCGGGCTGGCGGTGTTGCGCGATCTGGGCGGTGGGATGCTGGATGTTGTCGATGCGGATGTGGCGGTGATCGCGCTGCCCGGCGCGCCCGAGGCACCGTTCCGGGCGCGGGTGGCGGAGTTCGAGGCGGCGCTGCCGGCGTTGTTCGCGCTGACCGCGCTGGTGCCGCCGGACTTGCCGCTGCTGGCGCCGTCAACTGCGGAGGAGGAGGCACCGGCGGATGCCGGCGCCACCGCGCGGTTCGTCGCCGTGCTGGCCCAGGAGAGCGGCCTGCTGCTGGAGGGTGCGCTGCCCGACCGCCAGGTGCAGGAGGCCGCGGCGACGCTTGCTCTGGCACGGTTCGGTGGGGCACGGGTGCGCGACGAGACGCAGGTTCAGGCCGCGCTGCCGCCGGGATGGTCGGGCCATGTGGTTGCCGGGCTGGAAGCGTTGGCGCTGTTACAGCACGGGCGCTTGGAAATCACCGAAAACGCCTTGCGGCTGAGCGGTGCGGCCGGCAGCATTCGGGTGGAAAGCGAGATCCGCACGGTTCTGGCCGCGCATCTGCTGGCCTCGACGCAAGTGGAGCTTTCCATCGAAGAGGTGCCGGTGGCGGCCGGCGCCGGCCCCCGCGTCGTCGTGCCGGCCGCGCTGTGTTCGGAACAGATCGCGGTTCTGTTGGAGGGTGGGCAGATCGTGTTTCCACCCTCCGAAAGCACCATAGACGCCGACAGTGCGCCGATCCTCGACCGCATCGCGGAGATCTTGGCCATGTGCCCCGGCGCGCGGTTCGAGATCGCCGGCCATACCGATGCCCAGGGTCGCGAAAGCAGCAACATGGCGCTGAGCCAGGCGCGCGCGGATGCGGTGATGGGGGCCTTGCTCATGCGTGGGGTGGATTCGGTGTTTCTGCGCGCGACGGGGTATGGCGAGACGGAGCCGATCGCGTCGAACGACACCGAAGCCGGGCGCGCCCTGAACCGGCGCATCGCGTTCGGGCTGGTGTCGGAGGAAGACTGGTCGACAGGGTCGGCGCGCCCACCGGTCGACGAGGAAGCCGCGTTGCCGGTGGAAAGCGCCGATCCGGCGACCGGGGGGAGGACGGCGGATACGGCGTCGGATGGCGCGGTCGCGCCGGATGCGATCCCAACGCGGACTGCGACCGAACCGGTGAGCGATCTGGGTTCGGACCCGCTGGCGGTCGATGCGGAGGCCGTGGCGCCGGTGAAGATACGGCCGCTACCCCGGCCCGCGACCGGCGAATGAACGGGGCGCGGTGATGGACCGCACGGGCCTGACACTGATCGCGGCGACGGCGCTGTTGGTTGCAGTGGTGCTGGGGTGGGCATTGCGCTGGATTTATGGGCTGTTCAATCCACCGCCGACGCCGGAGGCACCGGCCGACAGCGAATGGGCCGAGTACGCCAAGGCTTGCGAGGCCGAACGGGATGCGGCGGTGGCGCGGTTGACGGAGGTCGAGGCGCAGCTTTCGGGCCAGTTGTCGGAGGCCCGCGCCGAACGCGATGCGGCGATGGACGGCCTGGGCGATGCGCGCCGGGCGGCGGAAGCGCTGCAACAGGAACTCGACGGTCTGCGCAAAAGCGGTTGATGCCGACGCCGGCGGCCCGGCCCCGTTTCGGCACGGCCGAAACCGCCGGGCACTGGCCCGGCGCGCGTGCGGGACGCACGCGGGGGCCCTTTGCGACGCCCGGGCCTCCGGGCGACGCGCCATGGCGAGCCGGGGGGGGGCCGACCGACCCGTTGCCGTTTCGGCGAAAGATCCCGCTCCTTGTGAACCGCTGGTGCCGCCCCCCGGTTTTGTCAGCGGCTTGGCGTGTCTGCGACCGGAGCCCGCGGCCCGACACGCGCGCCCGTTGTAGCAAGAGCAGCGGCAGCAGTCGTCGCGCCAGTCCCCGCCCGGTGGTTTGGTTTCGCCGTATCGGTGCCACCCTGCGGCATGCCCTGGCCCCCGCCTTGGAATTGGCCGCGCCATGGCGGTGCGTGTCGGGGCTGGGCCTTCTCAGCGGTCGGCGGCGTCGGACCAGCGTTCCAGAGCCGCCGTGTCGCTGTCACGCGCGTCAACCCAGATCTCTCCGTCCGGGCCGCGTTCTTTCTTCCAGAACGGCGCCCGGGACTTCAGGAAGTCCATCATGAAATCCGCCGCGGCGAAGGCGGCACCGCGATGCGGCGCCGCGGCGGCGACAAAGACGATCCGATCCCCGGGCCGCAATGCCCCGACCCGATGCAGGATCAGGCTTGCGGACAACGCCCACCGGGTCGCGGCCTTGGCCTCGATCGCTTCCAGTGCGGCCTCAGTCATGCCGGGGTAATGTTCCAGCGTCAGCCCGGTCACCGCGCCTTCCGCGCCCCGGACCAGCCCGGTGAAGCTGACCACCGCACCGATATCCGTGCGCCCCGCGCTCAACGCGGCCAATTCGGCGCCGGGGTCGAAATCCGCCGTCTGCACGCGCACCGCCATTGCCGCCTATCCGCCGGTCATCGGCGGGAAGAACGCAACCTCCCGCGCGCCGGAAAGCGAGGCCTCGGCCGGTGCCAGCGTCTGGTCCACGGCCACGCGGATCGCGCTCATATCGGCGAAGGCCACGGCGTAGCGCGGCTCTCGCGCTTTGAGTTCTTCGACCAGTTCTGCGACCGTCGTCGCCGCCGTCTCGACCCGTTCCTTGGGCAGACCGACACGTTCGCGGACCCAGGCGAAATAGAGCACATCGAGCGTCATGGCGTCTTCCCCCGCAGATAGGGCACCGCCTTGAGGAAATAATCCGCCCCGGTGATGAATGTCAGCACGGCCGCAAGCCACAGCGCCGCCACGCCCACGATCCGCGCCGCGTCATAGCGCCAGAGCGTATTGACCAGGCCCAGCGTATCGGGCTCCGCCCCCGCCGCGATCTCATCCAAAAGCGCCGGGTCGTTGGCGTAATATATGGCCTCGTATTGCGCCTGAAAAATCCCGGTCAACAGCAAGAGCGGGATCGCCACCATCTGAACCGTGGTCTTCCACTTCGCCAGCCGCGTTGCGTGCAGGCGGCTGGCATCGGCCCCCAGATACTCGCGCAGGCCAGAGACGAAGACCTCGCGAAACAGGATCACCGTGGCGGGGATCAGCACCAGCGGGTTCAGCCCGCTGAGCCCCAGAATGACGGCCAGCGCGATCACCACGATCGCCTTGTCCGCAATCGGATCGAGCATACGGCCGAAGGGCGAGATCTGGTTCCAGCGCCGCGCCAGATAGCCGTCCAAAAAGTCAGTCAGCGCGGCTGCGATGAACAGAGCCAGCGCGATCATGTCAGCCAGCGGGCGCGGCAGAACGGCGAAGACCAGCGCAAAGGCCAGCGCCGCGAGCAGCCGCGCAATGGTCAGCAGGTTCGGCAGGGTCCAGATCATCGGCGCCTTTCCGGGGAGTGTCTGCGCGTTATCGCGGCTGGCGCGGCCGCGCGCAAGCGGGCGGCTGCTTGTGCCGTCGCCGGGCCAGGCCAAAACCGTTTCAGACTGACCCGTTTTGCTCCCGCGCAAACGAAAAAGGGGCCGCATGCGGCCCCTTGTGCTCGTCTTTTTGTGCCTGTCTAGCGGATCCAGACCTCGACCCGCCGGTTGCGTTTCTTGCCAAGAAAATCGGTATTGCATCCCACCGGAGACAGTTCGCCATATCCGGTCGAGCGCAGGCGGACATTGGCCAGCTTGCCGGCATCGGGATGGTCAAGCAGGGCTTGCAGCACCACCGCGGCGCGCGCCTCTGACAGCGCGTCATTGGCCGAAAACGCCCCGTCGGCATCGGTGAAGCCGACCACCAGAACCTCGCTTCCGGCGTTTTCCTCGCGGCCCAAGAACGCGATCATCCGGCCCAGATCGCGCACCGCCTTGTTGTCCAACGCCGCCGAGCCCGAGGCGAACCGGAATGTGGTCGAAAGCCGGCTGGCGCCGTTCAGATCCACCAGCATGTCACGCAGGGCGGACAGCGCGAAGGGATCGTTGGCTTCGGTCGCCGCATCGATCAGGCGTTCGGCCTGCAGCGGGTCGGGGTTGCGCACCACGCCTAGGTCGATGAAACCGGCTTTGCGCACCAAGCCCTCGGCTTCGGTCGAGATCGCGAAATTCAGCAGATTGCGACGATGTTCGGAACCTGGGCGATTGTCGACGTAGAGGCGCAGCCGCCGTTCCAGCGGGTATTCCTCGGTCTTGGCCGAGAACTCCGTGGCCGGCATGCGGATGCCGCAACTGGCGATCAGATCCACCGGTTTGGCGCCGCGGACGCTGGCGAAACCGACATAGCCGATACCGCCGGCCGTTTCCGTGACCCGGTCCGCCATCTCTGCGTTGGAGCCGACGACGACCGCGTCGGCGGACATCTGAGCATTGGCGGGGCTGAGGATCTGCGTGGCGAACACGCCGCGGGTACCGGAGGCCTCCGGCCGCGTGAACACCGTCACAGGCAGGTTCGGCCCGCCGATCTCGGACCAGTTCGAAACCCGGCCCGAAAAGATATCCGCCATCTGCCCGACGCTGAGTTCGTTCACCGGATTGTCCGGCGAGACAATGGTCAGGATGCTGTCGACCGCAATGATGTATTCCTGGTCGAGATCGGTCAGATTGCCCAATCCCGCCTCGCGCGCTGCGCGCAATTCATCGGCGCGTGCCGGGCGGGAGGACATGGCGATATCGGCCTCTCCGGCCAGAAGGCTGCGGAACCCGGTGCTGGAGCCGGCGGCCTGGACATCGACGCTCATCATCGTCTCGCCCGCCCCGAACTCTTCATGGATCTTCAGGCGCGAGGTGTCTTCGCCAACCTCGCTGCGGTCGCGCACGCCAGCCTCCATCGAGTTGGCATAGCCTTCGACCAGCAGCGGCAGCAGTTCCTCGCCGATCGTGTCGGACCCCCTGACGACCAGATCCGCCCCATCGACAGTGGCCTGCGGGCAGCCATCGCCGGTGCAGCCGACCGACGCTTTCTGGACTTCCATGACACCGATCGCGGTCTGCACCACGTAGGAGATATCGGAATGCGAAAGCAATTGTCCCTGGACACGAATCGCCTTGTCGGGCGATTCCAGCACAACCTGCTGTGCTTGGGCGGTGCCCGCTATCGCCAGACACGCCATGCTTGTACGCGTCAGCAGACGAAAAATTGATCCCTTAAAAAGCATGTACTCCCTCCGTTCGCCACACCCGAATTACAACGCTTTGAAAATTTGCCTAAAAAAGTGTCATAAAAATGTCTTCAAAAGAATCAAGGTTAATATGCGATCCGGCGTAACTGGGGTTGTGCGCAAAAAATAAAGGGGCTGTCCTAGATAATCATCCCATATGCTTGCTAACCCATTGGCGCAGCTTTAGGGCCTGGGCCTTTGGGTCTGGATTGTTGAAACGCCATTCACACTCTTTCACATAGAGCCCCAGATTCTGCTTGGGAACACCGTTGAAACGGCGCAGGTGACGCTTGGTCTGAGACCAGAAGTTCTCAATGCCGTTGATGTGGTTCCGAGCCTCCGCAAAGGCTTCTTTGTGATTGATGCGCACATGGCTGAAGCCGGTCACATCCAGTGCGTTATACCCCGCCCAGGTATCTGAATAGACGATTCTGTCGGGCGCAACCTTGCGCGCGATGATGGGGATCAGAGTGGCGCCCGATGCATTGGGTATGATCTGCGCGTGGACCCTACCGCCGCGCTTAAACAGGCCGAATATAGGCACTTTCCCGGCAGCTCCACGCCCGCGCTTGCCCTTCCTGTGGCCGCCGATATAGCTCTCATCCACCTCGATCTCGCCGCCGAAGATCGCCTGGCTCTCCACTTCCAACTCGGTGGCAATGATCAGGCGCAGGCGATGGAAGTAAAGCGCCGCGCTATTGCGGTGAACATCGACCAATCGCCCGGCCGTCCGTGCCGTTGCGCCTGCAACGAAAAGCTCGATCCGCCGCAGCTGTTTGCTTCGAGGAAGCCGGCTCTTTCTCATGTTTTCCTAGATACCTCGATCCTCGGTTAGCTAGGACAGCCCAAAAATAAATTTATAAATCAGTATTTCACGGCATTCGCGGTGCGCGTGCTCATGCTGCAAGACACAGCCGCTGGATGACTTTTTCCGGTCAGTTGGTCGCAAGGCTGCCCTCAACCCAGCGCGACCGGAGCGAGCCGTCTGGGGGAGGAACCCCGCCGGTCCGCGGGGCCGACGGGCGGTACTTTTGGGCGGGGTGTGCCGAAGAGGCGCTGCGTCAGCTCAGCCCATGTGGCCCGGCATGGGCGAACCGCGCGCGGGCGCCGCGTTCGATGGCGGCGGCGTGCAGACGCTCGATGTCGAACTCGTGGCGAAACTCCTCCAGCAGGCGCAGTTCCGGCCCCGCGGCCTTGCCGTCCGCCGCGATCACGTCGCAGGCCAGCGCATAGGCGGTCTCGAACAGGCTCTCGGGCAGCGCCTCGCGCACCAGGCCGAAAAGCGCATCTAGCCCCTCCTCCTCTTCCAACAGATCGAACACGGTGCGCGACACCGGCGCGATGCGCTCGCGGTCATAGCCCTCAAAGATCGGCAGGCTTTCGATGATGCGCATGATCCACAAAAGCTCTGGCGCCGATACGCTTTCGTCGGAGGCGGAGGCCACGACCATGACGGCGACCAGCGCGTCCTGGGCGGAAAAGGCGTGAACGGGATCGGTGTCGGACATCGGGTAAGCTTTCAATTCGCGGCGTTGCGCCCGATATAGGGGGGCGGCGCCGTGTGGGGCAAGGGGTGGCGGTTGACCGCGCCCGGCCCGCGGTCTAGGGCCGCGGCGGCATCAGCAAGGGAGCGACAGCGATGGACGAGGCAATGCGTGCAGCGGCGGAGACGGCGAAGGCTTGGCCGTTCGAGGAGGCGCGCAAGCTGGTCAAACGCTTTCAAAAGGCGCCGCCAGAGAAGGGCTATGTGCTGTTCGAGACCGGATATGGCCCCAGCGGGCTGCCGCATATCGGCACGTTCGGTGAGGTGGCCCGCCCGACGATGGTGCGCCGCGCGTTCGAGTTGATCAGCGATATTCCGACCAAGCTGATCGCATTTTCCGACGATATGGATGGGTTGCGCAAAGTGCCCGGCAACGTCCCCAACCGCGCGCGCATGGAAGAGGATCTGAACCTGCCGCTGACGCAGGTGCGTGACCCGTTCGACGCGTATGAGAGCTTCGCGCATCACAACAATGCCCGGCTGAGGGCATTTCTAGACGAATATGGTTTCGACTATGACTTCGTGTCTTCGACGGAGTACTACCGCTCGGGCCGTTTCGACGCGATGCTCTTGACCGCGCTGGAGCGGTTCGACCCGATCATGGAGATCATGCTGCCGACCCTGGGGCCGGAGCGTCGCGCGACCTATAGCCCGTTCCTGCCGATCAGTCCCAAAAGCGGTCACGTGTTGCAGGTGCCGACGCTGGAGCGCAACGTGTCCGCCGGCACGATTGTCTATGAGGAACCCGATGGAGAGCGGGTGGAGGTGCCGGTGACCGGCGGCGCGGTAAAGATGCAGTGGAAGCCCGATTGGGCGATGCGCTGGGCCGCGTTGGGCGTCGATTACGAGATGTCGGGCAAGGATCTGACCGACAGCGTGACGCAGGCGGCCAAAATCTGCCGCGCGCTGGGCAAACCCGCGCCGGAGGCGCCGATTTACGAGCTGTTCCTGGATGCCGACGGTCAAAAGATCTCCAAATCCAAGGGCAACGGGCTGAGCATGGAGGAATGGCTTGCCTATGCCCCGCCCGAAAGCCTGCAATACTTTATGTATCAAAAGCCGCGCACTGCGAAACGACTGTATCTGGACGTGATCCCCAAGACGGTGGACGAGTATCACCAGCAGTTGCGCGCCTGGAACGGTCAGGACGCGGCGGCGCGGCTGGCCAATCCGGTGTTCCACATCCATGGGACCGACGTGCCGCGCAGCGATATGGAGGTGCCGTTTTCGATGCTGTTGAACCTGGCCTCTGCCGCCGGGGCGGACGATGCGGCGGTGCTGTGGGGCTTTATCCGCAAATATGCGCCAGCGGCGAAGCCCGAGACCCATCCGGGGCTGGATGCGGCGGTCGCTCGGGCAGTGCGATATTTTCAGGACGTGGTGAAACCGACAAAGGTGTTCCGCGCCCCGGACGCGCGCGAGCGCGCGGCGTTGCAGGATCTGGCGGCGCAACTGCGCGGCTGGGACGCGCCGGTCGAGGCGGAGGCGCTGCAAAGCCTGGTTTTCGCGGTCGGCAAGGCGCATGGGTTCGAGCCGCTGCGCGCCTGGTTCTCGGCGATATACGAGGTGCTTTTGGGCGCGTCGCAGGGGCCGCGTTTCGGCGGGTTCATTGCGCTTTTCGGGGTGCCGGAGACGGTGACCCTTATCGAGGACGCGCTGGCGGGGAGGCTGGCCGCGGCATAGATCCGGGGCCGGTCGCCGTCATGCGGCCCGCCGCACCCGCCCGCTGATCCGGTGCGGCGTTCGGGCGGGCCATGGGGCTGACTATTTTTGACCAAAAGCGTCGCCAGCGCTCGACGCCCGGCTGGGCGGTCGATACGGTTGGGCTAAGTGTAGAGTTGTCTAAGACGAAGGAACGTGGCGATGACGGTTTTTCGGGTAGCGCTTGTCGCAGCGGGAGTGGTGTTGGCGCAAGGCGGCGCGCAGGCGCAGGATACCAGCACCGCGGTGCGCGATGTGATCGCGGCTCAGGTGGAGGCGTTCCGGGCCGATGATGTCGACAAGGCATTCGGGTATGCCAGCCCGATGATCGAGGCCATGTTCGGCACCCCAGACCGGTTCGGACGCATGGTGCGGCAAGGCTATCCCATGGTTTGGCGCCCCGCCGAGTTGTCCTTTGTCGGGATGCGGGAGGTCGAAGGCCGCATCTACCAGGATGTGCTGTTCACCGACCAGGCGGGTCGGTCGCATCTGCTGGAATACGAGATGGTCCAGACCGAGGCCGGCTGGGAAATCAACGGCGTCCGCTTTAAGCCGCAGAGCGGTTTCGGCGCGTAAGTCCGCCGGCGCTTATCGGCCTGGCGTTCGGCGCGCACGGCGTTCGCGCGACCGGCATGGGCGTCGGATGAGGTCTACAAACCTTGGCCGGTGGTGTTCGGGGGCGGTCGCGTTTTGCCGCGCATGGTGGCGCGACACACGCTGTCCCGCCCCGTAGTCTCTTTGATGTTTGGTGGCGCGAACCCTAGCGTCCGGGTCCTTCCATCAGCTTGCGGAAGTCGCAGCGGAATGACCGGCCTTGGATGATCTGGCCGCCCCGGCCGCGCAGACAGCCATCGCGGCCGATATAGGTGCGGCTGCTGCGGCTGGTGACGGAGCGGTCGGCGCGATACGCGGCAAACGCATCCTGGGTCTCGTTCGACAATTGCGTGCGTTGCGGCGCGTTCAGATAGCCCGACACCGGGAGTTGGTTCGTCTCTTGCCAGGCCGCGATGGCGGCGCGGGTGCGGCGGCCGAACACGCCGTCGGCGCGGCCGGGATCGTGACCGGCCAGCGCCAAGCGGACCTGCAACTCGCGCATCTCTGCCCGGGTCAGGCGCAGCGAAGCTTCGTCGAGCGGCAGCGCGGCGTCGGTGATTGCCTCGAACTCGGTCGCGGCGACTTGCGCCTCAGGTTCGGGTTCCACGGCCGCGACATGGACGGTATCGCCGACCGTCTGGACCAAAAGCAGCGCCCCGCCGGGCAAGGTCAGGAATTCCTTGCACGTCGTCAAAGCGGCCTCTGCGCGCAGCAGCTGGCGCAAATGCGGAAGGTCGGCAGCTTCGGCAATGGGTTGCACAAGTTCTGCCGCGGCGGCCGGCAGGCCGTTGCCGTCAAGCTGCACGGCGAAGGTGACGTCGCTATGGGCCGGCGCATCCGGCGCCAGCGCCGGCAGGCAGACGGTGCCGGCGTGCTGATCGGCGGGTTCCGCGGCGGCTTCCGCGGGCAGCCCAAGAGCCGCACGCACATCCGCTGCGATCGCCGCGGCGTCCTGTGCCGCGATCGGCTGCGCGCCGATGCACAGCCCCAAAACCGTTAACAGCAAAGCCCCACGCGTGCGCGCTGCCATACCGTCCCCCAAGATTTGACCCATGTCGAAGGTAGCAGCGCACCCAAAATCGGGCAACTGCCCCCGCCATGCACAGATTCCTTCATGTTGTTTCAATGCCGCGGTTAAACGGATCTTAACCGTGATCACCTAAAGAACGCGGCGACCGGCGCGCCGACACGGGCGGGACCGGTCATCCCCATGAGACATCGCCGTTTCTTCCTCGCCCCGGCGGGCCCGCCGCATCCGCGTGCGCGGTCCGCAAGCGGGGGCTTGGCGGCATCTGACACGAGGACATAGCCGATGAACAAGGCAGTGACCGAGGGCCTTGATTTGATGCCGCCGGCCTTCGTTGAGGGCCTGGCAGTGTGGTCTTCCGAAGATGGCCAGCAAGGCTCGGAAACCTATGAAACAAACCCCGACGGCACCCTGACCGCCGCCGATCCCGATTTCGGCGACTGCCTTGAGATCGTCACCAGCACATGGCCGCAACGCCTGCGCTATATGGGTCAGACGCCGATCCAGCAGGGCTGCTACCTGGAGGTGACGGCGCGGGTGAAGCTGGTGTCGAACCAGGTTTTCCCCTCGGTCCGCATCGCCGCGCTTGCCGGTAGCGACACCGGCGAGCCGATCTTCAGCGTGATCACCGAGGGTCCGGCGACGCAGTTGGACAACGCGTTCCAGATCTACACCATCCGCGCGATCATCGGCAGCGGCACCCGCACCGGCGTGGACATGCCTTGGGGCCGGCGGCCCGTGTTCGCCCATGTCGGGTTGGACATCCTGGGCAGCCCCGGCGCGGTCGTTCGGGTCGAATCGATCCGGGTCGAGGATCGCACGTCATACTTCCACCGCGACCTGATGGACTGGGTGGACGTGCGCGACTTCGGCGCGCTGGGCGATGGCGTGACCGATGACTTCAGGGCCTTTCTGGATGCCGACGCGGCGGCCGACGGACGGGCGGTCCTGGTGTCCGAAGGCACCTATTTCCTGGGCCGCGACATCACGATGGTGTCACCGGTGCGGTTCGAGGGCCAGATCCTGCAGGCGCAGGAGGATCGGCTGATCCTGCGGTCGAATTTCGATCTGCCGACCTATGCGGATGCATTCGGCGGAGAGACTGAGGGACTGAAGAAGGGCTTGCAGGCGCTGTTCAACTTCGCCGACCATGACGGGTTCGACCTGGCCGGGCGAACGGTCGATCTGACCGAGCCGATCGACGTGCATGCGGTGGTGGCCAATGTCGATCAGCTGACCAATCGGCGCGGCATCCGCAATGGGCGGATCTCGGCCACGGATTCGGGTGCCTGGGATCCCGATGTCGTCATCACCAGCGCCGACTACGACCCGGCCGATCCGCGGAAGCTGACCAATGTCACCAATGCGGGGGCCATCGCGCCCGGGTCGTTGGTCCAGGGCTTCGGCGTCGGCCGCGAGGTCTTTGTCAGGGATGTGGATGTCGGGGCCAGGGAGATCATGCTCAGCAACAACCTGTCTCGCGCGGGTGCGCAGCAAAGCTATACGTTCACGCGGTTCAAGTACATGCTCGACTTTTCCGGCTTTGAGCGGGTGTCGAGCTTCACGATCGATGGCGTGGAACTCGACGGCAACCGACAGGCTTGCGGCGTATTGCTGCCCAAGGACGGGATCTGGTGGACGATCCGCAACTGCTGGTTCACCCGCACCGGGCTGCGCGCGATCTCCAGCCCTGGCGACGCCTGCCAGGGTATCAGCATCGACCAGTGCGAGTTCCTGGCCTCTGATGCCTCGGAGTTGGTGGAGAACCGCAGGTCGGTGGCGCTGAACGTCAACAAGAACGACGCCAAGCTACGCCACAACAGGTGTGTCAACTTTCTGCATTTTGCGATCATCGCGGGCACCGGCAACCTGGTCCTGGGCAACCACTTCTGGCAGGACGATCCTGAAGATCCCGGCGAACGCACCGCCGGCCTGATCCTGACCGAACGGCAGTCGAAAACCGCGGTAACCGGCAACTACATCGACAACATGTTCGTCGAGCTGACCAACGAACATCAGACGAATGCGGCCAACACCAACGGCCAGCCGTTCGGGTCGGTGACCTTCAGCGGCAATATCTGGACGGGCACCAAGATCCCGAACTGGTTCCGGTTCATCGTGCTGACGCCCCTGGGCAACAATCACCGGATCGAAGGCCTGAACGTGGTCGCAAATGCCTTTGAGTTGTTCGGCGGCGCGCAGATCGACCGGGTCGAGGGGATCGATGATTCGCTGGGGACGTTCGACCTCAGCCAGACGCGGGATCTGGTGTGGGAGGGCAATTCCTATGTCGCCATCGACGTCCGCACCGCCTCTCCGGCATTAATCGAGGTCACCCGCAGTTCCGCGGCGGCGACCTGGACCGCGGATGCCTCGGACTTGCTGCCCTTCGGCGGGCAGGCGCTGGGCGTCGACAACGTCACCGCACACGGGCCGATCCGCACGTCCAACGGCAACACGCTTTGGACCACACCTTACGTGGAGGTTCGGCAGGGCGCGCAGAACAACCTGGTCAACCTCAAATGGAGCCAGGCGGCGCGCGGCACCGTGCAGATGAAGGTGCGCGTCGACCGGCCGTAAAGCGGCCGACCGCGGCCGCTAAAAGGCGGCCGTGGTCGATTGCGCCTCGGCGATCAGGTCGCGGCCCATTTGGGCGAACAGGTCCAGATAATCCAGACAGACCCAGTTTTCGTGGATCTGCCCCCCCGCACAGCGATAGAAATCCATCACCCGCAGCGTCAGCGCGCGGCCATCCGCGGGCTGGCCCAGATAGGCGCCCTGATGCGTCATCGTCATCGACGGCCAGCCGGACACGGCGGCAAAGTCGCCGTCGCCGATGCGGCAGTAGTGATCGCCGCCCTTGCGGTCGGGGAAGGCGCGCAGGAAGTCGGCGCGGTGGTCCTTGACGAAGCCGTCCCAGCGATAGTTCGACCCGATCCCGCCGGGCCCGTACCACAGCATGTCCTCGTGCCAATAGCCGCCGGCGCCGGTCTGCCCGGCGCTGTCGTTGGTGTCCGGGTCGAAAGTGTGCAGATCTGCGAGCATCGCCTCGACCAGATCCAGCGTCGCCTCTCCGTGATCGCCCATGGGCAAGACGCCATCATGCGTCGCGGGGCCGGGAAACAGCATCTCGGTACCCAAGAGCCGGGGCAGGGGGGACCGGCCCGCCTGGCGCATCAGATCCAGCAGGTCGAACAGGATCTTGGCCTCGGTGATGCGGCCCTCTTCGATTCGGTAGAATTCGCCCGACCGCAGAAATGCCAGCCGATGCGAGGGCGGCACGCCGAAAAGCGGCGCGCTGTGGGTGCCGACGTAATGGGTCAGGCTGGCGATCCACTGCCCGCCATTGGCGCGGCGGTTCGGACCGCCGATGAAGAACTCGTCGCGCCGCCGCACAGCGGTCAGCCCCAGGCGCAGCGGCAGGTAGAACGCCTCCACCGCCTGCGGCCCGGTCACCCGACCGATCGGATGGGCGAAATCCCATATCGTGTCGGGCGTCGACATCTGGGCGAGTTGGTTTGCAAGTGCGGCATCGCTGGCATGATGCAGCGCGTTCAGGGCGGTATGGGCGGCGGCGCGGAAATCGGTCATGGGGGCCTTTGCATTCGTTTGCAAAACCTCCTTGCCAGACGCTTTCGGCGCGGTCTACGGTTTGTGAAGGTGAACCGGGGGGCGCATTGGCAGAGATTCATCTGGAGAATGTCAGCAAGCGCTGGGGCAGTTTCGTCGGCGTGGACAATTTCAACCTGACGATTGCGGATCGGGAATTCCTGGTGCTGCTGGGCCCGTCCGGCTGTGGCAAGACCACGACGATGCGCATGATCGCGGGGCTGGAGGATCCTACCGGCGGTGAGATCAAGATCGATGGCCGCGTGGTCAACGACCTGGAACCCAAGGACCGCGACGTCGCCATGGTGTTCCAGTCCTACGCGCTCTACCCCAACATGAACGTCTATGAGAACATCCGCTTCCCGCTGATGGTCCGTGGCGTGGCCGAGGATCAGCACCATGACCGGGTCATGCGCGCCGCGGCGATGGTGGAGTTGGAGCCGTTTCTGGAGCGCAAGCCCGCCGCCCTGTCCGGCGGGCAGCGGCAGCGCGTGGCGCTGGCCCGCGCCATCGTGCGCGAACCCAACGTCTTTCTAATGGACGAGCCGCTGTCGAACCTGGACGCGAAGCTGCGCGTTTCCACCCGGGCGCAGATCAAGAACCTGAGCCACGAATTGGCGGTCACCACGATCTACGTGACCCATGACCAGATCGAGGCGATGACGCTGGCCGACCGGGTCGTGGTGATGAAAGCCGGCGTGGTGCAGCAGGTCGGCAGCCCGACGGAAATCTACGACACGCCGGCGAATACCTTCGTGGCCGGCTTCATCGGCTCGCCGGCCATGAACCTGATCGAGGGCGATATCGCGGGCGGCGTGTTCAGCGCGGACGGCACACGGGTCGAGGGATTGGCCGCGCCCGACGGCCCGGCGGTGCTGGGCTTTCGCGCCGAGGATGCGCGCGTGGTCGCAAGCGACGGCCAGATCGCGGCGCCGGTTTATACGATGGAGTTGCTGGGCGATGCCACCATGATCTCCGTCCGCGTCGGCGGGGCGCTGGTGTCGGTCAAGGCTGACAAGAGCTTTCGGGCAGAGATCGGCCAGGTCGTGCATTTCGCCATTCCGCCCGAGATTTGTCATCCGTTCGACCGCGACACCGGCGCGCGCATCGCGGGCGACGCCGTCGCGCGGGTCGCTGTCTGACCACCATGATCGGGGCGCGCGCAAGCGCTCCTAAAACAGGGAGAAGAAGTCCATGAAACTGACCACACTGGCGCTGACGGGCGCGGTCGCGGTGATCGGCACCGGCGCCTGGGCCTGTGAATTCGAAAACACCACGCCGCTGAAATCGCTGACCGCCGGGTTCGAAGCCTGGAAGGCGGCCACCGACGCGATGGCGGAATGCGGAAGCTTCGAGGCCGAACTGGACCAGGAGTTTCGCCAGAAACAGCCGTCCGCCTTTGCTGCCGACCCGTCGCTCTATCAGATCGGCGGCGTGTCGAACGGGACGCTGACACCGCTGCTGAACGAAGGCACGATCCGCCCGCTGGACGATCTGATCGCCGCCTATGGCCAGGATCTGAAGCCGAACCAACTGATCAAGGTCGACGGTCAGACCATGGCCGTGGCGATGATGGTCAACACCCAGCACATGATGTACCGCGCCGACATCTTCAGCGATCTGGGGCTTGAAGTGCCCACGACCTGGGACGAGGTCGCAACCGCGGCAGAGGCGATCCAGGCCGCCGGCGTGGTCGACTATCCGCTGGGCGCGACCATGCAGTCGGGCTGGAACCTGGCGCAGGAATTCAACAACATGTTCATCGGCTTCGGCGGCACGTTCGTGAACGACGACAACACGCCGGCGGTCAATTCCGAGGCCGGCGTCGCGGCGCTGGAGATGATGAAGACGCTGACCGCCTATATGGATCCGGAATACCTGGTCAGCGATTCCACCTACGTCCAGCAGCAGTTCCAACAGGGCAAGATCGCCATGGCCAACCTGTGGGCCAGCCGCGCGGCGGCGATGGACGATGCCGCGGAATCGAGCGTCGTGGGTCAGGTCAACATGGCGGCCGCACCGCGCGCCACCGCCGACGGGCCGCCGGCGACCACGCTTTGGTGGGACGGGATCGTCCTGGCCAAGAACATGTCCGACGCCGAGGCGGAGGCCGCGTTCCAGGTGGCGCTTGAGGGGATCGACACCGAAATGGTCACCGCCAACAACGACGATGCGATCTGGCTGATCGAAGGCTACACACCGGGGCGCCTGTCCGAAGGCGCGGTGGCCACCGCGACCGCCAGCCCGGCGCCGCCCTCCTACCCCTCGACCACCCAGATGGGGCTGATGCACACCGCGCTGGGCAACGAACTGCCCGCCTTCTTCACCGGAGAGCGCGACGCGGCCGCGACGCTGGAGGCGGTCGAGGCCGCCTACACGACCGCGGCCGAGGAAGCCGGCCTGCTGTAAGACGGGTCTGAACAGCGGGCGAAGGGGCTGCGGTCCCTTCGCCGAAACCTTGGGGGGTTAGAGCCGCATGAAATTCCGCACCTTCGCCGTGTTCGTGGGCCCGTCGGTCTTTCTGATGCTGCTGTTCATCGCCTTCCCCCTGATCAGCGTGCTGACGCAATCGTTTTATCTGACCCAGCCAGTGACACAGCAGGTGGAGGTGGAGACCTGCACCGCGGGGTTCCTGGAACAGACCTGCACCACCGAACTCAAGACCCAGCCGGTGCTGGATGACAGCGGCAAGATCCAGACGACGACGACCTTCGTGGGCCTGCAGAGCTATGCCAACGTCCTGCAGCTTGACCGCGTGGGCGCGGCATTGTCGGCGGGCCGCCCGGCAGAGATCCTGGCCATCGACTTCTGGAAGGCGCTGCGCTTCACGCTGACCTTTTGTCTGATCACGCTGCCGCTGGTGGTGCTGGTCGGCCTGGCGCTTGCGCTGGCGGTCAACAACGCGGTCAAGTCGATCCGCGGCCCGATCATCTTTATCACGCTGCTGCCCTTCATCATCACGCCGGTGATTGGCGCGCTGGCGATCCGCTGGCTGTTCATCGGCGATGGCATCCTGACCACCTATATCGAATGGCTTCTGGCCCGCGATGTGGCGCTGTTCGCGCAGGGCTGGACGATCGAGTTGATGATGCTGTTCTTCCGGGTCTGGCATGTGGCGCCCTTCGCCTTCGTCGTCTTCTATGCCGGGTTGCAGACGGTCAATCAGGACAGTCTGGAAAGCGCCATCATCGACGG
>JBCDDF010000008.1:0-96811 GCA_039180525.1 Pseudomonadota bacterium | reverse complement strand
GCGGCTGGATGGGCGCGATATCACCGGGCTGAGCCCGCAGGACCGGGTGGCGGCGGGCATGGGGTTCGTGCCGCAGACGGCGAATGTGTTTACGACTTTGACCGTGCGCGAAAACCTGGAGATGGGCGCGTATCTGCGGCGCGAGGATTTCTCGGCCACGCTGGACCAGGTCTTCGCGCTGTTTCCGGTGCTGGCGGAGAAGGCCGGGCAGCCGGCGGGCGAGTTGTCGGGCGGGCAACGCCAGCAGGTGGCGGTGGGCCGGGCGCTGATGACCGAGCCCAAGGTGCTGATGCTGGACGAGCCGACCGCCGGGGTGTCGCCCATCGTGATGGACGAGCTTTTCGACCGGATCCTGGAAGTGGCCGCGACGGGCATCGCGGTTTTGATGGTGGAGCAGAACGCGAAACAGGCGTTGAATATCGCCGACAAGGGGTTCGTACTGGTGCAGGGACGCAACCGGTTCACGGATACCGGGGCGGCGCTGTTGGCGGATGCTGATGTGCGGCGGAGTTTTCTGGGTGGGTGAGCAGCGAAAACTGGGAGTGTCAAAGTGCAGCACGTGCTAGCAGTGCTTATCCTTTTTCTGTTTGTCGTGTGGTTCGGCGGATTTTGCGTCCTTTCATACAAGTACAAAAGTGAAGGCGGAAATCTCCTGCATATCCAAGAATTTATGCGAGGAAAGCGGGATTCCATCGCTTCAGGGCGTGATGCTGTGGCCCGCCGTATGTTGACTTGGCTTGGGCTTGGGTCGGTTGTTATTGTTGCGTTTCTCTGGCTGATACGGTCAGTCCTATGACAGACCTCCTAAACGCCTTCGTTCTCCTGTCGAACTTTGTGCTGGTCCCCGGCCTCGCCTATGGCGCGCAGCTAGCGCTCGGCGCGCTTGGGGTCACGCTGATCTATGCGGTGCTGCGGTTTTCCAATTTCGCGCATGGCGATCTGATGGCGTTCGGGGCGATGTGTACGATCCTGGTGACCTGGGCGTTGCAGGGGGCGGGCATCTCGGCCGGGCCTTTGCCGACGGCGCTGTTGGCTTTGCCGTTGGCAATCCTCGGCGCCGTCGCGCTGAGCCTGGCATTCGACCGCGGCGTCTATCGCTTCTACCGGCGGCAAAAGGCGGCGCCGGTCGTTTTCGTGATCGCCTCGGTCGGTGTGATGTTCATGACCAACGGGATCGTGCGGCTGATCATCGGCCCCGATGACCAGCGTTTCGCCGATGGCGAGCGCTTTGTCATCAGAGCGCGGGAATTTCGCGAGATGACCGGGCTGGCCGAGGGGCTTGCCCTGCGCACCACACAGGTGATCACGGTCGTGGTCGCCATAGCGGTGGTCATTGCGCTGTTCTATTTCCTGAACCGCACGCGGATGGGCAAGGCGATGCGGGCCTATTCCGACAACGAGGATCTGGCGCTTCTGTCCGGCATCAATCCCGACAGGGTGGTGTTCTATGCGTGGGTGATCGCGGCGGCGCTGGCGACGATCGCCGGCACGCTTTATGGCCTGGACAAATCCTTCAAGCCCTTCACCTACTTCCAGCTGCTGCTGCCGATCTTTGCCGCCGCCATCGTCGGCGGGATCGGCAATCCGGTGGGCGCGGTCGCCGGCGGGTTCGTGATCGCCTTCTCCGAGGTCACGGTGACCTATGCCTATAAGAAATTCCTGGGCTATCTGGGCTGGCAGACCGATGGGTTGATGCAGCTTCTGTCCACCGACTATAAATTCGCGGTCAGCTTCGTCATTCTGGTCCTGGTGCTCTTGATCCGGCCCACGGGCATCTTTCGGGGGCGGGTCATATGAGGGTGCCCTTTCTCTATGCCGCCATGGCGTTCGCGCTGATCGCGGTGGGCATGTCCCAAAGCTGGAACGTCGCGCTGGCGATCCTGAACCTGTCGCTGATCTCGGCGGTGATGGCGCTGGGCGTGAATATCCAATGGGGCTATGCGGGCCTCTTCAATGTCGGGATCATGGGGTTTGCGGCGCTGGGCGGAGTGGCCGCGGTGCTGGTGGCCATGCCGCCGGTCGGCGGCGCATGGAGCGCGGGCGGCGGGCGGATGGCGCTGGCGGGGCTGGCGCTGCTGGCCACGATCGGCGCGGTCATCCTGGCCCGGCGGCTGAGGCGGGGCCGTGCACTGGCGACGGCGACGGCGGTGATCGGCGGCTATGCCCTGATCCGCTGGCTTTACGATCCGGCCGTGGCGGCGATCGAGGCAGTGGACCCGGCGGCGACCGGGTTTCTGGGCGGACTGGGCCTGCCGATACTGACCGCATGGATTGCCGGCGGGCTGTTCGCCGCGGGTGCCGCCTGGATCGTGGGCAAGATCAGCCTGGGGCTTCGGTCGGACTATCTGGCCATCGCGACGCTGGGGATCTCGGAAATCCTGATCGCCGTGGTTAAGAACGAGGATTGGCTGACGCGCGGGGTCAAGAATGTCACCGGTCTGCCGCGACCGGTACCTTACGAGGTCGATCTGCAGCGCGCGGCCTGGTTCCAGGATCTGGCGGCCCGGCTGGGCCAGGATCCGGTGGTGTTCTCCGGCATCTATGTGAAACTGCTGTATGCGCTGCTTTTTTTGGTGGTGCTGGTCATTCTCTATGCGCTGGCAGAACGCGCCCTGCGGTCGCCCTGGGGTCGGATGATGCGCGCGATCCGCGACAATCGCGACGCGGCAGAGGCGATGGGTAAGGACGTCACCGCCCGGCATTTGCAGGTCTTTGTGCTGGGTTCGGCCGTGATCGGCATCGCCGGCGCGATGCTGGTGACACTCGACGGGCAGTTCACACCAAGCAGCTATCAGCCGCTGCGCTATACCTTCCTGATCTGGGTGATGGTGATCGTCGGCGGCTCTGGCAACAATGCCGGCGCCATCCTGGGGGCATTTCTGGTCTGGTTCGTCTGGATCGAGGCGGAAACCGCCGGGGCGGCGCTGATAGGCGGCATCGCCAACATGCTGCCCGCGGGCAGCGCTTTGGGCGCCCATCTGACCGAGGCGGCACCGCATCTGCGGCTGTTCCTCATGGGGCTTATCCTGCTGACGGTTCTGCGGTTCAGCCCGCGCGGGCTGATCCCCGAGCGGCGGCGCTAGAGCAAAAACGGATCAGATTGATTCAGTCTGAAACGGCTTTGGTCTAGAGGCGGGACCGCGGGTTACCGCTCCCACCCCACCGCGCGGGCTACCGCTCCGCCGGATCCTGCTGCAAATCGCCGGTCGCGCCCAGTTCTCGCGAGCCGTTCAGCATCACCAGCAGCACGGTGCCCATCACGACCGCGGTGCTCATCACCAGCACCATCGGGATCGCGGTTCCGTTGAATAGCATTGCGGCGACATAGCCCGCCACCGCCGACAGACCCAGTTGAACCGACCCCAACAGTGCCGAGGCGGGCCCCTGGGCGGCCCCGCTGGCGTGGTTCAATACCACCAATGGTCCTGCGGCCAGGATGATGGCCAGGCATCCGCCATAGATCCCCATCGCGGTCAGGATCAGCGGAATGCTTAGGACGCCGAACAGGATCGGGACGGTCAGTACCGCCATCGCGCCGGTCATCAGATACGCCCCCCAGCGCAGCAGTGTCGGCGCGCCGATCGACTTACTAAGCCGCGAGGCGACGATATTGCCCAGGATGAACGCGCCCACGATCACCAGGCTGGTCAGACCGTAATGCTGCGTCGGCAGACCGATCAGATCGATGAAGACGACCGGCGCGGCGGTGATGTAGCAGAAATAGGCCGCAAACAGCAGCGACACCGCCAGGACCGAACCGATGAACTGCGGTCGCCGCAACAACCCACCATAGGCGCGCATCGACGCGCGCAGGTTCAGCGGGGCTTGCTCCATCAGCGATTCCGGGACGTTCCGCCAGACCAGCCCGGCCACGATCAGCGCCAGCCCGGCGACGAACCAGAAGCCGGCGGTCCAACCGAAACCGACATGCAGATAGCCGCCCAGCAGCGGCCCTACGGCCGGGGCGATGCCCAGCGTCGCGCCATAAAGCGTCATCACCCGCAGGGCGCGCCGGGGGTCGTAAAGCTCGCGGATGATCAACACGATCACGACCGACGGCACGCTCGACGTCAGCCCCTGCAGAAAGCGGCCAAACAATAGCTGGTCGATGCTGGTTCGCGTCGCGCAATAGGCCGAAAAGACCGCGAATATCATAAAGGCCGAAATCAGCAGCCGGCGCCGGCCGATCGCATCCGCCACCGGGCCATGAACCAGTTGCGCCAGCGCATACGCGGCCAGGTTGACGCTGACCGTCAGCTGCGCGGCATTAACGGTCGTGCCAAGCGCTTCCGGCAGGTCCGGAATGCTGGGGGTGATCATATCCGTGGACAGGATGCTGACCGCGGTGCAGGCGGCCAGAATAAAGGGAACGCCCCGGCCCGGCGTCGCAGTGTGTTTGTTTGTCACCGGGGCTAACCGATCTCTTGAATGTACCCCGCTCCCGATCCGCCGCGGGTGTGGCTGTCTTGCCAATGCCGAGCGTCGAAATCCTTAAATGCGCTGGGATGAATAAACTCGTCTCTAAACCACGGGTACCGGGCCGGATCGAAGGATTCAATAAGCCAGTCGATCATGGTGGCCACTCGGGGGGTGCGCCGCGCATCCGGGTGATAGGTCATCCAGATGTCGATGCGGTGATGGATCCCGATATCGATCGGGACAAGGCCGCTGAACAGCGCGGTGGCAAAGGTCGGCAGGCCGCCGATGCCCGCGCCGCCATGCACCGCCGCAAAATGCGCGGCTGAGGAATTCGTGCGAATGCCCACCACACCCTCGACATTCTCGATGCCCAGATACCGCGGCCAAGCACCTTCGTCCAATTGCGGACCGACCTGATCGACCAGGCGATGCTCCAGCATGTCCGCCTTCGTCTGAGGCGTACCGTATACGTCAAGATAACGGTTGGCCGCAAACGGATAGACATGCAGTGCCGCCAGCTTACGGCGCATCACATGCGGGTTACGCGGTTCTTCGAACTGGATCGCGACATCGGCTTCCATTCGGGAGACGTCGACCACGTTCTCGGACGCCTTGAGATCGACGACCATCATCGGGTTGCCGCGCTGGAAATCGATGATGCGCGGCATCAGCCAATAGGTGCCCAGCCCTTCGGTCGCCGACACGCGCACGATGCCGCGGCGGTTGGAGTCGAATGTCTCGATCCGGCGGGCGAAGTCGAACGCGCCTTGTTCGATTTGGTTTGCGCTCGAAACCAGACGCGCACCTTCGCGCGTGAGTTGAACGCCATTCGGCAGCCGATCGAACAGCGCGAAGCCGAGTTCTTCTTCCAAGGCGCTGATTCGGCGCACGACGGTCGAAGACGTCAAATTCAGATTTTTCGAAGCGGCACGAAAGCTTAACGCGCGAGCGCACGCTAAAAAGACCTTCAAATCGTCCCAAGAGGGGTCAGCTATCGGCTTCTTCATGGTGTTCCGCTGCGTTTCTGCAGCGGCCCGCTGCTGATTCTATGCCCTGTCAACATGACGTGAGCGCGATAAAAATTCCACTTAAAAGTGAGTAAACGACCAGCAGCACAGGGGAGCCGGGCGGAAATTCGCCCACACGGCAAAGTGATGAAGCATTTTTCTAAAGAGTTCGACGCGTTGGACCCCAGCGCAGCGGCCGCCCGGGTGCGTATCGCCCGCGCGACCGCCCAGGAGATGGAGGTGATCTATCCACGCATCGCCGTCTCTTTAGCGCAGCATATCGCCACCCTGAACACCTGCCAGAACATCCGGCGCCGGCATCGCGATAACATATGGTCGATCTTCGACCGCCGCGACGGGCGTCAGATCGGGCTCTACGCCATGGCGATGCTGACCCGGGATGGTCATGCGGCCGTGCTGGACGGCACGTTCGAGGCGAACGACCCCCGGCTGTCGCATGTCGCCGCCACCGGTGAACCGGTATCGGCGATCTACAAATGGGGGGTCTACGCGCCCAAGACCGCGGTCGCGGCGATCCCCCTGATCGCAGAGCAGTTGCTGACACCGGACTACCGGGACGTCGATCTTTACGGCAACGGGTCCACCGCTGCCGGTCGGCGGATCATGGTTTCCGTCGGTTTCGTAAAGGCCGGCGCCCCGCGCACACCGCTGCTTTATAAATATGAGCGCCTCGCCAAGCGAGGGCTCTTCGATGTCGCTGAGTTTCAGCCGAAAACCCCCACCAAAAGTTGACTAGGAGACGATCAATGCCCGATGGCCAAGCGCGCCTGACCGAAGCCGGAACCACAGCCGCCCGGCGCCCCGTGTTGAAGGTGACGACCGCGAAGTCGATCGAAGACATCATGCGCGTCGTCACCATCCGCGCCGCGGTCTACATGGCCGAACAGGACTGCCCCTACGAAGAGGAATTCGACGGCAACGATTTCTGCGCCACGCATATGATCGGCTGGGTCGATGGCGAACCCGTCGCTTGTCTGCGGCTGCGCTATTTCGGCGGCTTTGCCAAGATGGAACGCGTCGCAGTGCGGCAGTCGCACCGGAAATCACGGATCGCCTTCAAGATGATCCGCGCCGGTATCGAACACTGCGCCCGGAAGGGGTTCTCCAAAATCATCGGCCATGCCCGCGATGAGTTGATCCCTCTTTACCGGATGTTTGGATTTGCCGTGGAGGAAAATGCCAGGTCGTTGGTGTTCTCGGACTACTCCTACACAGAGATGGTCCGGGAAGAGGCGTTGCCTGAGAACGCGATCACGCTTGAGGCGGACCCCTATGCGTTGATCCGGCCGGAGGGAGACTGGGACACGCCCGGTGTGTTGGAAGCCTCTGTGGATCGCAGCGCGACCGCGTCGAGCGCGGGCGGCTACGCCATGGCAGCGGAATAGCAGACAGTTTATTAGGGAGTAGTTGTTGAGCATCATTATTCGGCCATCGCCGGAGGTGTTCCGGCGGACGATGCCGCTTACGCTGGTTTTCGGCGCCTGCCGAATTCCCGGTCGGGATCCACTTCTCGACCGGGCGGATACCGAAACCATCGTCGACACCGTGCGCTGGGCGCGCCGTCTGAGCATACCCTTGGCGTTTCTGCGCCTGACGGGCGATGAGGATAGCAACAGTGGCACATGGCTGCCTGGCTGCCGACCGCGTGTGTGCGATCGGGTTTTCGAACACGCGCGCGGCTCGGCCCTGGCCAACGACATCTTCGTGGCGGTGTTCATGAACCTGCATCATGGCGAATTCTTCGCGGTGGGGCCGCGGAACGATTCGTCCATGCGGGCCACCGTGTCCGCCGCAGACGCCTTGGATCGCCCGATCCAGGTCATCATGCCGACCCACCCGCTGCAAAATTGCAGCACGACGGGCGCAGGTTTTCCCCGCTTGGTCCGCAGTTCGCCATACTCCGACCATCATCGCGAACTGAGCTTTGACAGTTGGGAAAAGACTATGTGTCTGATCGAGTAACAAGGTAGAATTCGCCAATGGCGCCGTCGAGCAAAAAAGAAAAAGACGCGATCGTACGAATGATGATCTACATCAAGTACGAACTTGCGCGTTACAACCTCGACGAAGAGGCGAGAAAGATTGATGAGATTATTGAAAGTACTGAAAGACGGTTCGAGGCTCAAACAGACGATACTTGAAACAGATACATTTACTTACTAAGTACTACCACTATAGGCTGATGCATTTTTGCACATTCTAGCGGCGAAAGCGCCAATCTGTATACTCGCTGCAGTTGGTAGGACAGCTGCATGGATGTCGACGTATTCAAGATTGTGGGGGCGCGGGCGAAGTCTATCCGCGAGTCCCGATCCATGGAACTGGACCAACTCGCCTCGCGGATCGGCGTTACAGCCCGGGAGCTGGATCGGTTCGAACGCGCGGTAGAGCGTATTGGGTTGGATAAACTGGCGCGTCTTGTGAATGTTCTGGGGGTTCCCATGGCCAGTTTGTTCGTGCTTGAGGAAAGGAACGGATAGGCAAACCGATTTCTGACGGCGACCGGGGGGTGGGCCGTCAGCGTTCGGATCTTCCGGTGGGGGCCGGGAACCGAACGTAGGACAGATGGGACGGTGTCGGACCGTGTAGGGGTCACAACCGTCGCCGGACTGGAGCGTTGCGTAGTACAGAGCGCGAGTGGGGTTGCTCTAGGGTGTCCAGGAGGTCCAGGTCGGCGTAGCTCCCGTTGCGATCTTCAACAAGTCGGAGACACCGGGCCCGGGGGTATGGGCCCGGTGTCTCTCTTTTGGGACCCTGTTTTTCGCCACAAATTGCGATGGCTTCCGGTCACAGCGACACGCGAGCGGCCGCGCCGCTTTCGTTTTTGACGAAAAACGCCTATAGTACTGGCAGGCTTCGGCCATGCTTTGCGGACGACCAAATGCCAGCTGCCTCCATGGGCCGCGGGATCGGCGACGACCCGCGGCAACATCTCTTGCGAGTACAACGCATCCTGGAGCGCCGGGTGATGCCATCCCTGTTGCTGGATGGAAGCGCCTTGGTGCCGCCCGGCAGCCCTCACACGACATTGAGCGGGCAGGCAGATGCGCTGATGGCGATGGCGCTGCAGGGCCGCGAGGAAGAGGCGCGCGACGAGTTGCGCCAGTTGTTCGACGGCGGACTCGCCCCGGGCGATATGGAACTAGGGCTGCTGGCGCCGGCGGCGGAGAAGCTGGGCGTTCTGTGGGAAAACGACAGCCTGAGCTTTGTCGATGTCACGATCGCCACCGGCACCCTGCAACGGCTGATGCATTTCGTATCAGTGGACCTGGCCGGCGCGCCGCTGCTGGGCGCAAAGGCACGCGCGATCCTGGTCTTTCCCGAACCCGGAGCCGAACACATCTTCGGCGCCGGCATGGCCGCGAACTTCTTCCGCCGCGCGGGCTGGCAGGTGCACTATGTGCCCGACAGCGACATCCAGAAACTGCGCCGGATCGTGGAAACCAACGATATCGACGTGCTGGGGCTGTCGCTGGGCCGGGAAGAAGCCATGCCGGCGGCGGCACGTCTGGTGGGCGATCTGCGCGCCCGGTCGCGCAATCGTAAGGTTCTGGCTATCGGCGGCGGCGCCGCCTTGATGCGGGCGCCGCTTATGATCGACGGCACGCCCCTGGATGCCGCAGTCACTGCGGTTGCAAGGGCGCCAGGGCTGATCGGCCGCATGGTCGCGCAGCGCGGGCGGGAAAGCTAACCGCCTGCGGCAAAGCCACCGCTTGGCAGCGGGGCGGCTGGCGCTAGGCTCCCGGCTCTGATGCAAACAGCCCTCGCCCGCCCATGACCGACCCCCTTCGCGCCGCACCGGCGCATAGCGCTCCGCCAGGTTCCGCGCCCATGCTGGCCCTGACCGGCGTGACCAAGCGGTTCGGCCCGCTGACCATCCTGGACAGCGTCGACCTGACGCTCGCCACGGGCCGCAGCCTGGCCCTGGTGGGCGAAAGCGGGTCGGGCAAAAGCACGCTTTTGCACCTGATCGCAGGGCTCGACCGGCCCGATGCCGGACGGATCATGGTCGCCGGCGCAGAGGTCCAGACACTCAGCGATGCCGACCGTGCGGCCCTGCGCCGCGACCGGATCGGGCTTGTGTTCCAGCAATTCAACCTGGTGCAAAGCCTGACCGTGGCGCAGAATATCGCGCTCCAGGCGCGGCTGGCCGGCCACCACGACCCAGGACGCGATGCTCATCTGGTCGATCGTCTGGGCCTCGGCGGGCTAGAGCGGCGCTACCCCGAACAGCTGTCCGGCGGACAGCAGCAGCGCGTCGCCATCGCCCGCGCGCTGGCTGCGAAACCGCCGCTGCTGCTGGCCGACGAACCCACTGGAAATCTGGACGAGGCGTCGGGCGACGCGGTCTTGGATCTGATGCTGGATCTGGTGGCAGAAGCCGGCACGACGCTGGTGATGGTCACCCATTCCCCGCGTCTGGCGGCGCGGCTCGACACCACCTTGCAGCTCCAGGCCGGGCGGCTGGCATGACCGCGGCGTGGGCGGTCGTGCTGCGCACATTGCTGGCGCACTGGCGCCGCAAGCCCCTGCAATTGGCCGCGCTGCTGCTGGGCCTTGCGGTCGCGACCGCACTGTGGAGCGGGGTTCAGGCGCTGAATGCCGAGGCCCGCGCCGCCTATGCCCGCGCGGCGGCGGTTCTGGGCGGTGACCAGCTTGACCGGTTGGTGCCGCGCGCGGGCACGACGCTTGCGGTGGAGGATTATGTGGCGCTGCGCCGAGCCGGCTGGCGGGTCGCGCCGGTTCTGGAGGGGACGACGCAGCTCGGCGATGTCCGAGTGCGGCTATTGGGCATCGACCCGCTGACCGTTCCCCCGCAGGCCCTGGGCGGCGGTGCCATCGACGGGGCAGAGGCGCTGCGCGACTTTCTCAATCCGCCCCACAGTGTCATCGCCGCACCCGCAACGCTGGCGCGGCTGCGCGATGCCTCCGAACTCGGCGCCGGACAACCGGCCGAGGATCTGCCGCCCGGCGTGGTGATTGCCGATATCGGGCTGGCCGAGCGGCTGCTGGATCAGCCGGGCCGGCTGACCCATCTGATCGTCGCGCCGACCCAGAAACCAGGTATCCCGCCGATAGATCGGATCACCGGCGACCGCCTGGACCGGTTGCAGCCGGCCGAGGATACCGGACTCGCGCAGCTGACCGACAGCTTTCACCTGAACCTGACCGCCTTCGGTCTGCTGTCTTTCGTCGTGGGCCTGTTCATCGTGCACGCAACCATCGGCCTGGCCTTCGAACAACGCCGGGGCGCGGTACGCACGCTGCGCGCGCGGGGCGCCAGCGAACGCCAGGTGACCCTGGCGATTCTGGTCGAACTGACGCTTTTTGCCGTCGGCGCCGGGGCGATAGGCATGCTGTTGGGCTATGGGCTTGCGGCGGCCCTGCTGCCCGATGTGGCGGCCAGTCTGCGCGGGCTCTACGGTGCCCAAGTGCCGGGGCAATTGTCGCTACGCCCGGAATGGTGGCTGGCCGGCATCGGCATGGCCCTGGGCGGCACCGCGGTCGCCGCCGTCTCTGCGCTGTGGCGGCAGCACCGAATGCCGGTCTTGGCGACGGCGCAGACCGAGGCCTGGCGCACCGCCCATCTGCGCGGCCTGCGCCTGCAGGCCGGGCTGGCGGCGGGTCTGGCGCTGGGGGGCGGACTGCTGCTGTGGCAGGGCGCCGGGCTGGCGGCGGGGTTTGCGACCATGGGGGCCGTTTTGATGGCCGCAGCGCTTGCACTGCCGGGCCTGCTGGCGCTGGCGATCGCCGGCCTGACCTGGCGCGCGCGCACGCCCGTGGTCGAGTGGTTCCTGGCCGAGGCGCGGGCGCAGCTTGGCGGGATCTCGCTGGCGTTAATGGCGCTTTTGCTGGCACTTGCGGTCAATATCGGCGTCGGCTCGATGGTGTCGAGCTTCCGCGTGACCTTTCTCGGCTGGCTCGACCAACGCCTGTCGGCGGATCTGTATATCCGGGGGCAGGATACCGAACAGGCCACGGCGATGGCCGCGGCGCTGGACGGGATGGCAAGCGTCGACCGGCTGCTGCCGATTCAGTCGGTGGCGCTACAGACGACCGGCGCGGGACCATTCGATCTGTACGGCATCGTCGACGATGCGATGTATCGCGGCAACTGGCCGCTGATCGCCCCCCTGCCCCGGGCCTGGGACCGGGTCGCCGACGGATCGGGGATCATGATTTCAGAGCAATTCGCCCGGCGTCTCGAACTGCGCCCGGGCGACACGTTCGCGCCGGGATCGGCAGATTGGGCGCCGCAGGTCGTGGCGCTGTACCCCGACTACGGCAATCCGGTGGGCCAGGCGATCGTGGCCAACGCCGAATTGACCGCACGTTGGCCGGAAACGCCGCGGCTGCGCTATGCGGTGCTGACCACAGACCCGGGCGCGGCGGGGACGGTCCTGGGGGCGTTGCGGGACAGCTTTGATCTGCGCCCCGACCAGGCCATCGACCAGGCCTCGCTGAAAGCGTTCAGCCGCGACATCTTCGAACGCACTTTTGCCGTGACGCTCGCGCTGAACGTCCTGACCTTTGCCGTCGCGGGTCTGGCGCTGCTGACCGGGCTGCTGACGCTGGCAGAGATGCGCCTGCCCCAGGTGGCACCGATCTGGGCGCTGGGGCTGACGCGCGGGCGGCTGGCGCGACTGGAAGTGTTGCGGGCGGTGTTTCTGGCGGTCTTGACGGCGGTGATCGCCGTGCCGCTGGGCATCCTGGTCGCCTGGATCCTGCTGGCGGTGGTCAATGTGGAGGCCTTCGGCTGGCGCATCCCCTTGCGTCACTACCCGGGCCAGTGGGCCGCGCTTCTGGCGCTGGCGGTTGCCACCGCCGCGGCGGCGGCACTGATCCCCGCGCGGCGCCTGCGCCGGGTGCCGCCGGCGGTATTGCTGAGGGTGTTTGCAGATGAACGCTAGGAGCCTGGGCATGGGCATGGGCATTCTCGGCGCAGTCCTGGCGCTGGTGACTTGGGCCGGCGCCGCGGCGGCGCAGGGCTTCGCCGGGATGGGCAGTGCGGCGCGGGACTACGAACAGGTGCGCCCGGATCCCGAGTTCCGCTTTCCGCGGGACCATCAGCCGCATCCGGGCTTTCGCATCGAATGGTGGTACATCACCGCCAATCTGACCGACGCCACCGGCGCAGATCTGGGCGTGCAATGGACGTTGTTCCGCCAGGCCATGATCCCGGGCGCGCGGCCCGCGGCGGGCTGGGATGCCGATCAGATCTGGATGGGCCATGCCGCGGTGACCACGGCAGACGACCATGCCACGGCAGAGATCTTTGCGCGCGGCGGCATCGGCCAGGCCGGCGTGGCCGCCGCGCCGTTTCGCGCCTGGATCGACGATTGGGCAATGGAAAGCGCCGGCGCGGGGGTCGAGGATGTGCGGCTGCGCGCGCGCGGCGATCGGTTTGACTATGATTTGCGCCTGCGCGCGCAGGGGCCGCTGGTGCCGCAGGGCGCGAACGGGTTTTCGGTGAAGTCGCCCGAGGGTCAGGCGTCTTACTACTATAGCCAGCCCTTCTACGACGTGACGGGCCAGGTAACGCTTGCCGGCGAGACGCGCGAAGTGACCGGGCGTGCCTGGCTGGACCGCGAATGGTCGAGCCAGGCCCTGAGCGAAGACCAGACCGGCTGGGACTGGTTCGCGCTGCACCTGCCCGATGGCGCGAAACTGATGGCCTATCGCCTGCGCCACGCCGATGGCAGCGCGCATGCGCCCGGAACCTATATCGACGCCGACGGAACGCCGACGCCGCTGGAACACGGGGCATTCACGTTCGAGGTATTGCGCACAACACAGGTCCGCGGCCGCGACATTCCCACCGAGTGGCGGCTGCAACTGCCGGCCTATGACATCGACATCCGAACCGCGCCGCTGAATGCGCAAAGCTATATGGAGATGGCGTTTCCCTATTGGGAGGGACCGATCCGGTATTCCGGCAGCCATGACGGTGTGGGGTATCTGGAGATGACCGGCTACTGACCCGGCGGAGGCCCGTTCCGGGCCGAGACAAGCTCCCCACCCGCGCCGTGCCGGCGCAGGCGGGGCCCGCCGCGCGGGGGAGGCATTGTGCTAGCGGTTCTGCGCGTTGCCCAGGGGCTACCGGTGCGGTGGAGTATTTATGGAACGAAGAAGCGGGAGCGATTCAGCGGTTGGGGCTCGCCGGATTGCTGCGTAGGGTACGGAGGATGACCGCACCGAACCGCCCTGCCCCATGACCCGGATCGCCGTGATCGGACGCGGCCTGATCGGTGCCGCCGCGGCGCGACATCTGGCCGAAGCGGGCGCGGATGTGGTTCTGATAGGCCCCGATGAGCCGGCGGACAAGGCGCGGCATCTGGGCGTTTTTGGCAGCCATTACGATGAGGGGCGGATCACGCGAGTTCTGGCGACGGATCGGTTCTGGTCCGAGGTCAGCCATGCCTCGATCGCGCGCTATCGGGATATCGAGGCGCGCAGCGGGATCGGCTTTTTCACCGCCTGCGGCGCGATGATGGCGGGACCGGAGGAGGGTGGTTTCGTGGACGCCGTTCGGACCCTCCGGGCGGATTTCGGGGATTTTGGACGGGTTTATGGCGGCCCTGAACTTGCCTCCGCCTTTCCGTTCTTCGCCTTTCCGGACGAATTCGTCGGCTTTCACGAACCCGGCGGCGGGCATATCAGCCCGCGGCGGCTGGTCGCCGCCCAAACCGCGCTGGCCGAGGCAGCAGGGGCGGCGGTGATCCGGGCGGAGGTCACCGCGCTGGGCGAGACCGGCAGCGTCGAGATCGAGACCCTTACCGACCGCGTGCGCTGCGATACGGCTTTGATCGCGACCGGCGCCATGGCCGATCACTTGGCGCCCCGCCCGCTGGGCCAGCGGGTCTATGCGCGGACGGTCGCGTTCTTCGAAGTGTCCGCAGCGCAGGCGGCGACGCTGGACGGCATGCCCTCGCTTGTGTTCCGCCTGCGTGATGGCGCGGCCCCGTATCTGCTGCCGCCAATCCGCTATCCCGATGGGCGGTATTATCTGAAGCTCGGCGGCGATCCGGTGGATCGGACGCTGCAAAGCGCAAAGGAAATCGGTGACTGGTTTCGCGGCGGCGGCGAACCCGCGGTGCGCGATCATCTGGAGCGCGTGTTCCGGCGGCTGATGCCAAGCGTCGCGATCCGCGCGGTGCGGATGGCAGCCTGTGTGACGACGTTCACCCCCAGTGGCAGGCCAGTGATCGACTGGCTGACGCCGCGGATCGCCATCGCCTCGGGCGGCAATGGCGCAGGGGCGAAGTGTTCCGACGAGTTGGGGCGGCGCGCGGCACGGTTGGTAATCGCACCCGAGGACCCGGTTCTGGCAGAGACACGACTGAGCGAAGGAGTTTCGATATGACCGACAGGCCGAGAATCGGGTTCATCGGGCTTGGCCTGATGGGCAGCGCGATGGTCGCGCGGCTGCAAGACCTTGACTATCCGCTGACGGTGCTCGCGCACCGGTCCCGGACCGCGGTGGAGGCCGCGGTGGCCCGCGGGGCGCGCGAAGCCGCGACGGCGCGCGATCTGGCCGCTTGGGTCGACATCGTTATGTTGTGCGTGGATACCTCCGCCTCGGTCGAGGCGCGGATGCGCGGGCCCGAAGGGATCATCGCGGGGCTGGGACCGGACGCGCTGGTGATCGATTTCGGCACCTCGCTGCCGGACTCCACCCGGATGCTTGGGGCGGAGGTCGCGGATACCGGGGCCGCGATGCTGGATGCGCCCCTGGGCCGCACGCCCGCCCATGCGCGCGACGGTCTGCTCAACATCATGGCCGCGGGGACGGACGCCGCCTATGCCCGGGCCATGCCGGTGCTGCGCGATCTGGGCGAAAACGTCTTTCATGTCGGTCCTCCGGGCACCGGCCATACGCTCAAGCTGATCAACAATTTCTTCGCGATGACCACAGCCACGGCGATGGCGGAGGCCTTTGCCATGGCCGATCGCGCGGGCCTGCCCCGACAGGTGCTTTACGATGTGATGGCCGCCGGTCCGTTGCGGTCGGGGATGATGGATTTCATGAAGGCGCATGCCCTGGAAGATCGGATCGAGTTGGCGTTCTCGGTCGCCAATGCCCGCAAAGATGTCGGATACTACATCTCCATGGCGGAAGCGCTGGGGGCGCCGACGCAGATCTCGCTCGGCGCCGCGAACGCGCTGGGGCTGGCCAAGGCGCAGGGCTGGGGCGACCGCATGGTGCCCGAAATGGTGGATTGGTTCGCGGAAACGTTCCACACCGACGAACCTGCGTCGTAAAGAGCTTCCATCACCGCCATGGTATAGTATTTATTCTATAAATACAATTCTCTACACAGATGTACTAAAGCGACCGCGCCCTGGCGCGATGCGCTTCGCGCTACTCCGCCGCCTGGGCCGTGGATTGCACGGTGGCGCGGATATGCGCATCGATGCGGGCGATCTGATCGCCATCAAGCCTCAGGCCCAGCTTGGTCCGGCGCCAGACGAAATCCTCGGCCGAACGCACCCATTCCTTGGCCACCGCCCAGTCCAGTTCCCGCGCCGTGATGGTGGCGCCGAAATCGAGGCCCAGGTCCTCCGCCCGGGCGGCCCCGGCCAACATCTGAGCCGCCTCACTGCCATAGGCGCGGACCAGCCGGCGGGCCCATCGGTCGGTCAGAAATGGGTGACGCGCCATCAGTTGCGCGACCATGTCGGCCACGCCGGTGACCGGAAAATCCCCGCCCGGCAAGGCCGCGCCGGCGGTCCAGGCGGGTTTGGCGGCCGGAAAGAACGGCACGATCTTCGCCAGGGCGGCCTCGGCCAGCTTACGATAGGTCGTGATCTTGCCGCCGAACACGTTCAAAAGCGGCGCGCCGCCGGCATTGTCGACCTTTATGACATAGTCCCGTGTCGCCGCAGTCGCCGATTTCGCGCCATCATCGTATAGCGGGCGGACACCGGAATAGGTCCAGACGACATCCTCTTCGGTCAGCGTCCGCTTGAAGTATTGCGAGGCGAAGTTCAGCAAATAAGCCTGTTCTTCCGGCGTGCATTCCGGCCTCTGCCCCGGATCGCCGTGTTCGGCGTCGGTGGTGCCGATCAGCGTGAAATCGGTCTCGTAGGGGATCGCAAAGATGATCCGCCCATCGGTGCCTTGGAAGAAATAGCACTTGTCGTGATCATAGAGCCGGCGGGTGACAATGTGGCTACCGCGGACCAGCCGCACGCCTTCGCTGGAATTGATGCGCACGGTGTTGTGGATGATGTCCCCGACCCAGGGGCCGCCGGCATTGACCATCATGCGCGCATGATGGGTGGTGGTGACGCCGCTGGCGCCATCCTGCACCGTGACCGCCCAATGGTCGCCGGTGCGCTCCGCCGACAGCACCTTGGTCCGGGTCAGGATCCGCGCGCCCTTGGCCTGCGCATCGCGGGCGTTCAGCACCACCAGGCGCGAATCCTCCACCCAACAATCCGAATATTCGTATGCACGCTGGAACCTGTCGTCCAAGGGCGCGCCCACCGGATCGCGGGTCAGATCGACCGTGCGCGTTCCCGGCAGGATCGCCCGTCCGCCCAGATTGTCGTACAAAAACAGCCCCAGCCGGATCAGCCAGGCCGGGCGCCGACCCTTCATCCACGGCATCACCCGGGTCAACAGACGTGAGGTCGGCGTTTCGCTGTCGAACCGCATGTCCCGGTGATAGGGCACCACAAACCGCATGGGCCAACTTATGTGCGGCATGGCGCGCAACAGCACCTCCCGCTCGATCAGCGCCTCGCGCACCAGCCGGAACTCGAAATACTCCAGATAGCGCAGCCCGCCATGGAACAGCTTGGTCGAGGCCGACGACGTGGCCGACGCCAAGTCATGCATCTCGGCCAGGGTGACGGACAGACCGCGCCCGGCGGCGTCGCGGGCGATGCCGCATCCGTTGATGCCGCCGCCGATGATGAACAAATCGGTCGTGTCAGGCGGATTGGCGCTGTCGGGCATGGCTTGCATCCAGTGTCAGTATTTGAGTTCCCCCGCGTCGGGCGGCGGCCTGAAACTCGGCCGGCGGGGCAGTGTCGGTGACGACCATGTCCAGGTCCGCGACATCGCAGATCCGCACCGGCGCGGCGCGGTCGAATTTGGAGGCGTCACAGACCAAGATGCGCGTGCGGGCATTGCGCAGAATGGCACGGGCGACGGACACTTCCCGGGCATCGAAATCCAGCACCGATCCATCCGGGTCGAGCGCCGAGGCGCCGATCACCGCGAAATCGACCTTGTAGCGAGAGATGAAATCGACCGCCTCTTCCCCGACCACGGCACCGTCGCTTTGCCGCACGCTGCCGCCGACCAGGATCAGTTCTTTCACGCGCGCACCCATCATCAGATGGATAATGTTGATGTTGTTGGACACCACCACCAGATCGCGATGCGCGGTCAGCGCGCGGGCGACCTGTTCGGTCGTGGTGCCGATATTCAGCGTGATCGAGCAATCGTCGGGGATCAGATCGGCGGCCAGGGCCGCGATCGCCTCTTTCTCTGGCGCGCGAAAGCGGCGGCGGGCTGCATAGTCCTGATCCGACAGCGACACCAGCCGCCGCGCACCGCCATGGGTGCGCGCGGCCAGGCCCAGATCGCACAGGCCGCGCAGATCCGCCCGGATGGTCTGCGTCGATACGCCGAACTGGCGCGCCAGCGCCTCCACCTCCACCTGCCCGGCGGCGCGCAACATGGTCAGAATGGCCTCCTTACGGCCTTCAAGCATCATCGGTTCCACCTTTCGCTGGCGCGACATACTAGGGACAGGAAGGGGCGAAATCCAGAAAAAGCATTTCGTTTGACTTTCGTTTTATTTCATTCGATCAATGTTTGGGGGAAAACCCGATACAAAATTCTTAGGGAGGTGAGAGATGCGCAAGTATCTTCTCGGCGCCGTCGCGGCTGTGGCCGTGGTGGCGGGCACCGCCGGTGCGGCCTGGGCCGATGCCGCCGCGGCGCAGAAATGGATCGACGAGGAATTCCAGCCCTCCGTCCTGTCCACGGACGAACAGATGGCCGAGATGCAATGGTTCATCGACGCCGCCGCGCCCTTTTCGGGCATGGAAATCAACGTCCTCAGTGAGGGCATACCGACCCATTCCTACGAGTCGGAAGTGCTGACCCGCGCGTTCGAGGAAATCACCGGCATCACGGTCAATCACCAGATCCTGGGCGAGGGCGAGGTCGTGCAGGCGGTGCAGACCCAGATGCAGACCCAGCGCAATCTGTACGATGCCTATGTCAACGACAGCGATCTGATCGGCACCCATTCGCGGCTGCAACTGGCCTATAACTTGACCGAGATGATGGCCGGCGATTTCGCCGACGTGACCAGCCCGACGCTGGATCTGGACGATTTCATGGGTATCAAGTTCACCACCGGGCCCGATGGCGATCTGTACCAGTTGCCGGATCAGCAATTCGCCAACCTCTACTGGTTCCGCAAGGATTGGTTCGACCGCGAGGATCTGCAGGCGCAGTTCAAAGAGAAGTACGGCTACGACCTGGGCGTGCCAGTGAATTGGTCGGCCTATGAGGATATCGCCGAGTTCTTCACCGAAGACGTGCAGGAAATCGACGGCGTCCGGATCTATGGCCACATGGACTACGGCAAACGCGCGCCCGATCTGGGCTGGCGCATGACCGATGCCTGGCTGTCGATGGCCGGCGCAGGCTCGGTGGGCGAGCCCAACGGCATTCCCATCGACGAATGGGGCATCCGCATGGAGGAAGGCTCCTGCAACCCGGCCGGCGCCAGCGTCAGCCGCGGCGGGGCCGCGAACGGGCCGGCCGCAGTCTATGCGATCCGCAAATGGGACGAATGGCTGCGCAAGTACGCGCCGCCGGGATCGGCCTCCTTCGACTTCTACCAGTCACTGCCCGCACTCAGCCAAGGCAATGTGGCGCAGCAGATCTTTTGGTACACCGCCTTTACCGCCGACATGGTCAAACCGCAGTCGGAAGGCAACAACACGGTGGATGCCGACGGCAACCCGCTGTGGCGGATGGCCCCCAGCCCGCATGGACCCTACTGGGAGGAAGGTCAAAAGGTCGGCTATCAGGATGTGGGGTCGTGGACGATCCTGAAATCCACCCCGCTCGACCGGGCGCAGGCGGCCTGGCTCTATGCGCAATTCGTCACCTCCAAGACGGTGGACACGCGCAAATCCCATGTCGGTCTGACCTTCATCCGCGACAGCACCGTGCGGCATGAAAGCTTTACCGAACGGGCGCCGAAACTGGGCGGTCTGGTGGAATTCTACCGCTCGCCCGACCGCGTGCGCTGGTCGCCCACGGGCATCAACGTGCCGGATTATCCCAAGCTGGCGCAGATCTGGTGGCAGCAGATCGGCGACGTGAACTCCGGCGCCTTCACCCCGCAAGAGGCGATGGACCGGCTGGCCGAGGAGATGGACGTCACCATGGCCCGGATGCAGCGGGCCGACGAACAGGCCAACGTCTATGGCGGCTGCGGCCCGCGGCTGAACGAGCCGCAGGATGCGGAGTTCTGGTACGCCAATGGCGGTGCCAAGCCGCCGCTCGACAACGAAAAGCCGCAGGGCGAGACCGTCAACTATGACGATCTGGTCGCCCGCTGGGCCGAAGTCCAATAAGGCCAAGGCGCGGGGCGCGGTGACCGCCGCCCCGCGCGCACCCCATGATCGAATTGCGCGACATCACCAAGCGGGTCGGCCCGGTGACCCATATCAAACCGACCTCTCTGACGCTGGAGCCGGGCCGGTTCAATGTGCTGTTGGGCGAGACCGGCGCGGGAAAGACATCGCTGATAAAGCTGATGGCCGGGCTCGACCCCGCAGCCGGTGGCCAGGTGCTGTTCGACGGGGCGGATGTGACCCGGGTGAACACGCAGAAGCGCAATATCAGCCTGGTGCACCAGTTCTTCGTCAACTACCCGCATATGACGGTGTTCGACAATATCGCCTCCCCGCTGCGCGTCGCCCGGATGGGCCGGGCCGAGGTCAAGCGCCGGGTCGAAGAGGCGGCGGACATTCTGCAACTGCGCCCGATGCTGAACCGCCGCCCGCAGGAATTGTCGGGCGGGCAACAGCAGCGGACCGCGCTGGCGCGCGCCATCGCGAAGGAAAGCCGCGCGGTGTTTCTGGACGAGCCGCTGGCCAACCTGGATTACAAGCTGCGCGAGGAATTGCGCGACCAGTTGCCAGAACTCTTCGCCGGGCGCGGCGCGGTGGTGGTCTATGCGACCTCCGAGCCGGAGGAGGCGCTGCTGCTTGGCGGGCATACGGTGCTGATGCATGACGGCGCGGTGGTGCAAACCGGGCCTACGGCCGAGATCTATCGCGCGCCCGCCACCCTGCGCGCGGCGCAGGTGTTCTCAAACCCGCCGATCAACAGCGCCCAGGTCACGAAAGCTGGTGGCGAGGCGCGGCTGGGCGCCACCGCTTGGCCGCTGGAGGGCGCGCCGGCGGGCCTGGCCGATGGCACCTATACCGTCGCCATCCGCCCGCATCACGTGCTGCCCCAGCGCAGCGAAACGGCCACCGTGCCCGTGCGCGGCACGGTGCAGGTGACCGAACTCAGCGGATCGGAGAGCAGCGCCCATTTCAGCATGGGTGGCGACAACTGGGTATCGCTGGCCCATGGCACCCATCCCTATCAGTTGGGCGCCGAACACGAGTTCTTCCTCGACCCGCGGCATTGCCTCTATTTTGGCGCAGATGGGGCGCGGGCAGCCTGATGGCGACAATCACGCTTTCGAACCTGCGCCATTCCTACGACGCCAATCCCACCGGGCCGGACGATTACGCGCTGAAGCGGATCGACCTGGAATGGCGCGACGGCGGCGCCTATGCGCTGCTGGGCCCGTCCGGCTGCGGGAAGTCGACGCTGCTCAACATCATCTCTGGCCTGGTCACGCCGTCGGAAGGGCAGATCCTGTTCGACGGCGTGGATGTGACGGCCCGCGCGCCGGATGCGCGCAACATCGCGCAGGTGTTCCAGTTCCCGGTGATCTACGACACGATGACCGTCTACGACAATCTGGCCTTTCCACTGCGCAATCGCGGGGTGGCGGCGCAGACGGTCGATGCGCGCGTGCGCGAGATCGCCGCGATGCTGGAGGTGGAGCCGATGCTGGCCACCCGCGCCGCGCATCTGTCGCCCGACAACAAACAAAAGATCTCCATGGGTCGGGGGCTGGTGCGCGACGATGTCAACGTGGTGATGTTCGACGAACCGCTGACCGTGATCGACCCGCATCTGAAATGGAAGCTGCGGTCCAAACTTAAAGAGCTGCATCAACGCACCCGGACCACCATGATCTATGTCACCCATGATCAAACCGAGGCGCTGACCTTCGCCGATACGGTTGTGGTGATGGATCTGGGCACGGTGGTGCAGACCGGCACGCCGCAGGAGTTGTTCGAACGGCCCGAGCATACGTTCGTGGGCCATTTCATCGGCAGCCCGGGCATGAATATCCTGCCCTGCGAGGTGCGCGACGGAGCCGCGTTCTTGAACGGCGCGCCGGTGGCGCTGGAAGGCGAAATCGTCAAACCCGCGGCGGGGCGGACGGAGATCGGCGTGCGGCCGGAATTCGTGACCCTGTCCGACACCGGCCTGCCAGCACAGGTGCGCAAGGTCGCCGATCTGGGCCGCTATAACCTGGTCGAGGCGGTGGCCGGAGGTGAGGCCCGTGTCGCCGCCATCGTCGATGGCCCGGTGCCGGCGCAGGGCGAAACCGTGCACCTGGCCTTCCGCCCCGACCAGACCCGGCTTTATGCCGACGGCTGGCTGGCCACGGAGGCCGCGCGATGAAGTCCGTCAATCACCGCGCCTGGTGGCTGGTCGCGCCGGTCGTGGCGCTGGTGGCGTTCAATGCGCTGATCCCGATGATGACCGTCGTCAACTACTCGGTGCAGGAGACCTTTGGCGACAACGTCTTTTTCTGGCAGGGGTTGGACTGGTTCCAGCAGATCCTGCGGTCCGACCGGTTCCACGCCGCCCTGGGCCGGCAGTTCCTGTTTACCGCGCTGATCCTGGCCATCGAGGTGCCGCTGGGCATCGCCATCGCGCTGGCGATGCCGCGCAAGGGGCCTTGGGTCTCGGTCTGCCTGGTGCTGATGGCGCTGCCCATGCTGATCCCCTGGAACGTGGTGGGGGCGATGTGGAACATCTTCACCCTGCCCGGCATCGGCCTGTTGGGCTATTTCATGAACGAGGTCCTGGGGATTTCCTATGACATGACCCAGGACCCGCTGGCGGCCTGGATCACCATCATCGTGATGGATGTCTGGCACTGGACGTCGCTGGTGGTGCTGCTGTGCTATGCCGGGTTGGTGTCGATCCCGGATGCCTATTACCAGGCGGCGCGGATCGATGGCGCGTCGAACTGGTCGGTGTTCCGTTATATCCAGTTGCCCAAGATGCGCCGCGTGCTGACCATCGCGATCCTGCTGCGCTTCATGGACAGCTTCAACATCTACACCGAGCCCTTCGTGCTGACCGGCGGCGGCCCGGGCAATTCCACGACGCTGCTGTCCATCGACCTGGTCAAAATCGCACTGGGGCAGTTCGACCTGGGACCCGCGGCGGCGATGAGCCTGATCTATTTCGCCATCACGCTGCTGGTCAGCTGGATTTTCTACACCGTCATGACCCGGGAGGAGAGTTGACATGAGACTGCGCGCGCTGATCCCGATCGTCTATATCCTGTTCCTGCTGCTGCCGATCTATTGGCTGGTGGCGATGTCGTTCAAGACGACGAACGAGATCCTGGCCGGGTTCTCGCTGTTCCCACAGACATTCACGACCGAGAACTACGCGACCATCTTCAACGATCCGTCCTGGTATTGGGGCTATATCAACTCGATCATCTATGTCTCTATAAATACGGTGATTTCCCTGGCCGTCGCCCTGCCCGCGGCCTATGCGTTTTCCCGCTACCGGTTCCTCGGTGACAAGCATCTGTTCTTCTGGCTGCTGACCAACCGCATGGCGCCGGCGGCGGTCTTCGCCCTGCCCTTCTTCCAGCTTTATTCGGCGGTGGGGATGTTCGACACGCATCTGGCGGTGGCGCTGGCGCATTGCCTGTTCAACATCCCGCTGGCGGTCTGGATCTTGGAGGGGTTCATGTCGGGCGTGCCCAAGGAGTTGGACGAAACAGCCTATGTCGACGGCTACTCCTTCCCGCGTTTCTTCGTCACCATCTTCCTGCCGACGATCAAGGCGGGTGTGGGTGTGACCGCGTTTTTCTGCTTCATGTTCTCCTGGGTGGAGCTTTTGCTGGCCAAGACGCTGACCGCGGTGCAGGCCAAACCCATCGCGGCAGAGATGACCAAGACCGCCTCAAGCGCCGGGTACGAATTGGGGCTGCTGGCGGCGGCGGGCACGCTGACGATCATTCCCGGCGCCGTGGTGATCTATTTCGTGCGCAACTACATTGCTAAGGGCTTCGCCCTGGGGCGGGTGTAGCATGCTGGGATGGATGGCCTGGACCTGGCCGACAGCGCTAATTTTCATCGGCATCTTCAGCGCACTCGGCCTGCTGACGGCGATCGAGATCCTGCGCCCCGGCGGCGCGGCGCGCCGCGGCATCCGGGGGTTGGAGACGACGCGCGGCGATCGGCTGTTCATCACGCTGTTGGGGACGGTCTATATCTTCCTGGCCTGGCTGGCCCTGTCGGATGCCGCACTCTGGACACCGCTGGGCATTGCGGTCGCCTGGGGCGTGTTCTGCTTTTGGAAAGTGTGAGTGGGGATGGGGTGAAACCCCATCCTACGGCGTCGCCTCTTTGACATGGCAGACGCATCCCCCGGCGCTACGCCCCTGGCGCGCATCGGGTGTCGACATACAGCCTCGGATTGTCTTTGGTAAGCGAGCCGGTCTGGCGACGCTTACCAGAAAAGGACTTTGGCAATGGACTTGATCGCCCTCGGGATTGCGGCTGTGGGGGTCGTCGTCGCTTACATGGCATGGCAGTACCCTCGCCATCCGGCCGGCGCCCAGCCTGCGAAAGCATCGGGCGGCGCGTCAAAACCAAACGCCGCTGAACCCGTTGCAGCCGCCACCGCAGAGGCGAAACCGCGCAGCCGGCGCAAACCGGTGCCGGAGGGCGTGGTTTTCGGCGACAAGGTGGTGATCGTCCCCGGGCTGCAGCAAGGTCTGTTCACACATGCCGGACATATCGAATGGCAGTACCTTTCCGGGCAGGTCTATGGCTGGATCCAGCGTGAAGACATTATCGCACGCTATCACGTCGACCGGCCGAAGGTCGCAAATGGGCCTTTTCGCCACTTCTTCGGGTCCGATCGGGAAACCGCAACGATACGATCCCCGATCAGCGGCCTCCTACTACACTCTTACTTCAACGACTTCGTAACCTGGCCCGCCTCAGTTGATGAAATTGACGACCAGGATATGCCAATTGCCTTCTCCGTGCTTTTGCCCGACGATGAGCCGCCACCAATCAAGCCTGAATGGACCCATCGCCGCGCTATTCAACTGCTGGAAGACAACAAAGACCTGCTTTTTAAAGACTCGATGAGGTGGACACGCGGTCCGATGCCCGAAGATGCCGTGGCGAGGCTGTTTCAGGACCAACGCGATGCCCAATGCTTGATCGTAGATGCTCTGCCGCGTTTCCGGGACTATCTGGAAGAAGCTAGAACGAAGTACCCGGAATTACGGCCGCATCTCAAACATCTGCTCTAAGCCTCGCTCACGCGCCGCCGTAGGATGGGGTTTCACCCCATCCCCCGTCACGTTCGCACGTCCGGTGCGTCCCGCCCGCAATGGTCGGATATGCCGGCGATCTGCTCCGCCGCGCGGATGATCTCGGCCAGTGCCTCTTGCGGGTCGTCGTGCTGGCGCGCCGGGTCGGGCTCGTAGCGTTCCAGATAGACCCTGAGCGTCGCGCCCACCGTGCCGGTGCCCGACAGGCGATAGACGATCCGGCTGCCACCCTGAAACATCACCCTCAGCCCCTGGCCTGCGCTTTGCGAGCCGTCCACCGGATCGGTATAGGCGAACTCGTCGGCGGCCTCGATGGTCAACCCGGCAAAGGACTGTCCGGGCAGATCGGCCAGCTTGCCGCGCACCGCCTCCATCAACGCCCCGGCGCCGCCGGCATCGACGCCTTCGTAATCGTGGCGCGAGTAATAGTTGCGCCCGTATTCCGCCCAATGATCGCGCAGCAATTCCGCCACCGATTTGCCGGTCGCAGCCAGGATGTTGAGCCACAGAAGCACCGCCCAAAGCCCGTCCTTCTCGCGCACATGGTTGGACCCAGTGCCGGCGCTTTCCTCGCCGCACAGCGTCGCGCGACCGGCATCGAGCAACGAGCCGAAGAACTTCCAGCCCGTGGGCGTCTCATAGACCGCGATCCCCTTTGCCGCGGCCACGCGATCCACCGCCGCCGAGGTCGGCATCGACCGCGCCACACCGGCCAGACCGTCGCGATAGCCCGGGGCCAAATGCGCATGCGCGGCCAGAAGCGCAAGGCTGTCCGACGGCGTCACATACGCGCCGCGGCCGACGATCATGTTGCGATCCCCGTCACCGTCGGAGGCGGCGCCGAAATCCGGCGCAGTGTCGCCCATCATCAGATCCATCAGCGGCTTGGCCCAGACCGGGTTCGGGTCGGGATGACCACCGCCGAAATCGGGGCTTGGCCGACCATTCGCCACGGTGCCCTCCGGCGCGCCCAAAAGCCCCTCCAGGATGTGCATCGCATAAGGGCCGGTGACCGCATGCATGGCGTCGAACCGCATGGTGAACCCGCCCGCGAACAGCCGGCGGATCGCATCGAAGTCGAACAGCGACTGCATCAGATCGGCATAGTCGCCCACGGGGTCGACAACCTCGACCACCATATCGCCCATCCGGCTTTCGCCCAAGGCCCCCAGATCGGCGTCGTGCGTCTCCAAGATCCGGTACTCCGAAATCGCCTGCGTCGCCGCGTGGATCCGGCCCGTCACCTCTTCGGGCGCAGGGCCGCCATTGGGGGTATTGAACTTTACGCCGAAATCCTCCTGCGGGCCGCCAGGGTTGTGGCTGGCCGAAAGGATGATGCCGCCATCCGTCTCCCGCAGGCGGATCAGGTGAGACGCGGCGGGGGTGGACAGAAGCCCAGCGCGCCCGACGATCACCCGCGCAGCACCGTTGGCGGCAGCCATGCGCAGGATCACCTGCGCCGCTCGGTCGTTGAAGTAACGCCCGTCCCCGCCAAGGACGAACGTCTTACCCGCGGCGGCGCCGATCCCATCGAAGATGCTCTGGACGAAGTTTTCCAGATAGTGCGGCGCCATGAAGACGGCAGTCTTTTTGCGCAGGCCCGAGGTGCCCGGTTTCTGTCCGTCGATGGGTTGCGTGGCGTGGGTGGCGATGGACATCGAATTATCCCTTCTGGTGGAGGACACAGACACACGGTCCGGGCAGCCGCACATGATCATCGCCCAGCACGGACCGCCCGGCGCTGGTGAAGACATGGGTCCAGTTGCCCGGCGGCAGGCTGGCCTGACCCGGCCCGCCGCGATTGAAGATAAGATAGGCGGCATCGGCGGTATCGGCATAGTCGGGCGCGCCGGCTGCCATGCGTTTTTCGACGCACAGAATATCCGGCGCCGCATCCCAATCGACGGCCTGCATCTGGGCGCCGTCGGCCCGGCGCCAAACCAGATCGGGCCGGCCATCGGCGCGGGTCTGGCCGTGCAGAAAGCGCGACTGGCGCAGCATCGGCAGATCTCGACGCAATCCGGTCAATTCGGCCACATAATCGACGAAACCCGGATCGGCGGACCAGTCGACCCAGCCGATGTCATTGTCCTGAACATAGGCGTTGTTATTGCCCGACTGGCTGTTACCCATCTCGTCGCCGGCCAGCAGCATCGGCGTGCCCTGGGACAGCAGAAGCGTGGCCAGCAGGTTGCGGCGGCGGCCGGCACGCGCGGCCCGGATCGCGGTGTCCTCGGTCGGCCCTTCGACGCCCAGATTGTCAGAAAAATTCGGGTCGTGACCGTCGCGATTGCCCTCGCCATTGGCCTCGTTGTGGCGCTGGGTATAGCTGGTGACATCGGCAAGCGTGAACCCGTCATGGGCGGTAAGGAAATTGACCGAAGCCGTGGCTTTCCGCCCGGAATGATCGAACTGTGCAGCGCTGCCGGCGACCGCGGCCGACACGTGCCGCGTCTCCCCCGCATCGCCGCGCCAATAGCGCCGCGCGGTGTCGCGGAACAGATCGTTCCATTCCGCAAAGGGCGGTGGGAATCCACCCAACTGGTAGCCGCCGGGCCCGATATCCCAGGGCTCCGCGATCAGCTTGACGCCCGCCAGCACCGGGTCCTGACGCAACGCGTCCAGCAGGCCGGCGCCGGGGTCAAACCCGCGCCCCTCGCGCCCCAGCACGGCGGCCAGATCGAACCGGAAGCCGTCGACGCCCATGACCTCCACCCAGTACCGCAGGCTGTCCAGGATCAGCCGCTGCATCGCCGGATGCGCGGCGTTGAGCGTGTTGCCGGTGCCGGTGTCGTTCAGATAGGAATGCCCGTCCGGGCCCAGCCGGTAGTAGCTGGCATTGTCGATGCCGCGAAACATCAGCGTCGGGCCCGGCCAGTCGCCCTCGCAGGAATGGTTGTAGACCACATCGAGGATGACCTCGATCCCGGCTTCGTGGAACCGGCGTGTCATCTCGCGGAACTCGGCCGCCGGATCGGCGGCAGCATAGCGGCGTTCCGGGGCGAAGAAGGTCAGCGTCTGATAGCCCCAATAATTGGTGCGCCCGGCCTCCGCCAGATAGGCGTCTTCGATGAAGCCCTGCACGGGCAAAAACTCGATCGCGGTGATGCCCACGCGGTGCAGATGATCAAGGATCGGCGGCTCGCAAAGCCCCAGATAGGTGCCCTTCGCCTGCACATCGGGGTGGCGCATGGTCAGCCCCTTGGCATGCGCCTCGTAAATCACCGTATCGGCCCAGGGCGTGTTCGGGCGCGGTTCCTCGGCCAAAGCGGCGGGCGCGGTGACCATGGATTTCGGCACGAAAGCCGCGCTGTCGCGGTCATCGGCGCAGAGGTCGTGCGAGGAGGTGCCGGCGCAATACCCCATCAGCGCGGGGTTCCAGACCAGCGGCCCGTCCAGCGCGCGGGCATAGGGGTCGATCAGAAGCTTTCGCGCATTGAACCGGTGGCCCTGATTGGGCGCATAGGGCCCGTGGACGCGGTAGGCATAGCGTTGACCCGCGGCCAGCCCGGCGATCTCACCATGCCAGATATCGCCGCTGCGTTCGGGCAAAACCAGCGTCGCGGTCTGCGCGCCACCGTCGTCGAACAGGCATAACTCCACCGCCTCGGCATGGGCGGAGAACAGCGCGAAGTTCACGCCATCGGCGGTGACGGTCGCGCCCAGCAGATGCGGGCGCCCGGGGCCGATCGCGCGGTTCATGCGGTCAGGCGGTCGTAAAGCGCGGCATAGCTCGCGGCAGAGCGGTCCCAGCCGACGGGGTGCGCCATCGCGTTTGCCTGTAGCCGCGCCCAACCCTCCCGGTCGGCATAAAGCGCCCCCAGCCGGTCGAAGGCATGGGCCAGTGCTGCGGCCGTCACCGGGGCGAAGACGATGCCGGTGGCGACGCCGGCACGCAGCGCCGCCTCGTTGGCGTCGATCACCGCATCGGCCAACCCGCCGGTGCGCGCCACCAGCGGCACTGCGCCGTAACGCAGCCCATACATCTGCGTAAGACCGCAAGGTTCGAACCGTGACGGCACCAGCACCGCATCGCCGCCGGCGAACATGCGGTGGCTGAGCGCCTCGTCATAACCGATATGCGCGGCCACCTGGCCCGACTGCGCGGCCAGGCCGCGAAACCGGTCCTCAAGCCCCGGATCGCCGGACCCGAGTAGCGCCAGCATGCCGCCCTGCGCCAGCAGCCGCGGCAGGGCCTCGGCCAACAGATCCAAACCCTTCTGCGCCGTCAGCCGCGTGACCACCACGCAAAGCGGGCCGCCGGCATCGGTCAGGCCGAACTCCTGCAGCAGCGCCTTTCGGTTCTTGGCCTTGCCGCGCGGGGTCTTGAAGCGCTGGATCAAGGGGTCGGTGGCCGGCGACCAAGCATCGGTGTCGATGCCATTCAGAATACCGTGCAGATCGGCACCGCGCCCCGCGACCACGCCCTCCAGCCCCATGCCGAATTCGGGCGTGGTCAGCTCCGCGGCGTAGGTCGGGCTGACGGTGGAGATCGCGGTGGCGTCGAGCAGCCCCGCCTTCAGCGCGCTCAGTTGGCCGTAATATTCCAACCCGCCGGGATTGAACCGCGCCGCTGGAAGGCGCAGCCCGGCCAGCCGATCGGCGGGCGCGAAGCCGTGAAAGGCGATGTTGTGGACGGTGAACAGCGTCGGGGTGGCGATGCCCTGCAGGTCCAGATAGGTCGGCAACAGCCCCGCCTGCCAGTCATGGGCGTGCACGATTTCAGGCCGCCAGCCGTCGACCGCACCCTGGGCCACACGCATTGCCGCCCAACACAGCGCTGCGAAACGTTCCGGGTTGTCGGGCCAGTCGCGCCCGTCCGGACCCAGATAGATCGCGCCCTCGCGCGCAAAAAGATGCGGCGCGTCCAGGACCAGCAGATCCAGCCCCGCAACCCGGCCCGCGCGCAGCCGCGCGGGGCCGCCGAAAAGCGCCGGGTCCTGCCAGACGACGTCGCCCTCCCCACCCAACGCCTCCTGAACCGCGGGATAGCCCGGAAGCAGCGTGCGCAGGTGCCACCCCTGCCCGGCCAGCGCCGCAGGCAGCGCCCCCACGACATCCGCCAGCCCGCCGGTTTTCACCAACGGTGCGCATTCGGATGCAACGGACAGCGCGGCGCGGGTCATCGCCTTATTGTGCGGCGGACCATTTATCGACCATGGCCTGGGTGATCAGCGTCACACCCGTCTCCGTCACGCGGAAGTACGTGCCATCCTCGGTCGGGTCATCGCCGACCACCAAGCCCTCCGGGATCTCCACGCCGCGATCGATGACCGCGTTGCTCAATCTGGCGGACCGGTTGATGACCACCTGCGGCAGCGCCACGACATGGTCGAGCACGGCAAAGGAGTTGGTCTTGACCCCGGTGAACAACAACGAGTTGCGAACCTCGGTGCCCGAGATAATGCAGCCGCCCGACACCATCGAACTCACTGCCGACCCGCGGCGGTTCTCTTCGTCATGGATGAACTTGGCCGGCGGGGTCGCTTCGGAATAGGTCCAGATCGGCCAACCGCGGTCCCACAGATCGAGTTCGGGCAGGAAATTGGTCAGGTCCACATTCGCCTGGTGAAACGCATCCACCGTGCCCACATCGCGCCAATAGGCCGGTGCGTCGGGACTGTGGCGAACGCAGCTTTCGTCGAACTTATGCGCCATGGCTTTGCCGCTCTTGACGATCTCGGGGATGATATCGCCGCCGAAATCATGCGCGGAGTTCGGGTCGGCGGCGTCCTTGCGCAGCAGATCCCGCAGAAACGGCCAGGCAAACACGTAAATACCCATCGAGGCGAGCGTCTGGGTGTCATCACCCGGCATCCCCGGCGGGTTCTGCGGTTTTTCCAGGAACGAGGTTACGCGCAGGTCGGCGTCGACGGCCATCACTCCGAAAGCGGAGGCTTCTTCCCGCGGAACGGTGAGGCAGCCCACGGTCACATCGGCGCCGGTTTCCACATGCTGGCGCAGCATGATCTCGTAATCCATTTTATAGATATGATCGCCGGCCAGGATCAGCACGTAATCCACGTCATAGCTGTCGACGATGTCGATGTTCTGGGTCACCGCGTCGGCGGTGCCCAGATACCATTTGTTTTCCGCCACCCGCTGGCTGGCGGGCAGCACGTCGAGATACTCGTTGCGCTCGGCGCGGAAGAAGTTCCAGCCGCGCTGCATGTGCCGGATCAGGCTGTGCGCCTTGTACTGGGTCGCGATGGCCATCTTGCGCACGCCCGAGTTCAGCGCGTTCGACAGGGCGAAATCGATGATCCGCGCCTTGCCACCGAAATAGACGGCCGGCTTGGCGCGCTTGTCGGTCAGTTCTTTCAGGCGCGACCCGCGCCCGCCGGCCAGAACAAAGGCCATCGTGCGGTTGGTCAGCCTGGGATTGGCCGGGTTCATGAGTATCCTCCCCTCGGTCTTATTTGGCGCCGGTGTGGCGCAGAATGACTGTGCTGAGCGGCGGCAGCGTGACGGTCGCGGATTGCGCCTGACCATGCGCCGCCGGCCCAGTCGCTTTAACGCCGCCCATATTGCCGCGGTTCCCGCCGCCATAGGTTTCGGCGTCGGTGTTCAGAACCTCTGCCCAATGTCCGGGTTCGGGCAGGCCGCAGACCCAGTCGCGGCGCTCGACCGGCGTGAAGTTGCAGATGACCACGACCGGCGCGTCGCCGGGTTCGCCGAACCGCGCCCAGGCAAAGACCGAGATATCGCCGGCATTGGCCTCCAGCCAGCGAAACCCGTCGGGGTCGCAATCCTTCACGTGCAGCGCCGGCGTGTCGCGATAGAGCCGGTTCAGATCGCGCACCAACGCCTGCACGCCCCGGTGCAGCGGATAATCCATCAAGTACCAGTCCAACTGCCCGCCATGCGCCCATTCGGTGCCCTGCGCGAACTCGCAGCCCATAAACAGCAGCTTCTTGCCCGGATGGCCCCACATGAACCCGTAATAGGCGCGCAGATTGGCGAACCGTTCCCATTCGTCACCCGGCATCTTGGCCAGCATCGAGCCCTTGCCATGCACGACTTCGTCATGGCTGATTGGCAGGATGAAGTTCTCCGAATACGCGTAGTGGATGCCAAAGGTCATTTGGTGATGATGGTGCGACCGGTGGATCGGCGCACGGCCGATGTAGTCCAGCGTGTCGTTCATCCAGCCCATGTTCCATTTGAACCCGAACCCCAGGCCGCCCATGTCCACGGGGCGGGACACGGCGGGAAAGGCGGTGCTTTCCTCGGCCGCGGTCAGGATGCCCGGCGCCTCGGCATAGGCCTGGGTATTCATGCGCTTGAACAGGTCGATGGCCTCCAGATTCTCCCGCCCGCCATCGGCATTCGGAACCCATTCACCGTCTTTGCGGCTGTAGTCGCGATACAGCATCGAGGCGACCGCATCCACGCGCAGGCCGTCGATATGATACTCCTCCAACCAGTAAAGAGCGTTTGATATCAGATAATTCTGAACTTCCGTTCGACCAAAGTTATAGATCAGGGTGTTCCAGTCCTGGTGGAATCCCTCCTTCGGGTCGGCATGCTCGTAAAGCGGCGTGCCGTCAAACCGCGCCAGCCCGTGCGCATCCGTCGGGAAGTGCCCGGGCACCCAGTCGAGGATCACGCCCAGACCCCGGCCATGCGCCGCATCGATCAGGTCGCGGAATTCCTGCGCCGGGCCGAACCGGATCGTCGGCGCATAAAGCCCAACCGGCTGATAGCCCCATGACCCGTCAAAAGGATGTTCCGACACGGGCAGCAATTCGATATGCGTGAATCCCATATCGACGGCGTAGTCGACCAGGGCTTCAGCATGTTCCTTGTAGCTCAGCGGGCGGTTCCCGTCCTCCGCCAGCCGGCGCCAGGACCCAAGATGCACCTCATAGATCGAAATCGGCGCGCGCACGGTGTGGCGCGCCTCTCGTTCGTCCATCCAGGCGCCATCGCGCCAGCCATAGCCGCCCAGATCGCGGACGATGGAGGCGGTTTCCGGCGCGTGCTGTGCCCCGAACCCGACAGGGTCGGCCTTGAGCGGCAGCAGCGCGCCATCGCCGCCGATGATCTCGTACTTATAGGTCGTGCCCTCGCCGACGCCGGGCAGAAAGATCTCCCACACGCCGGTCGTGCCGCGGCTGCGCATCACATGCCGGCGGCCGTTCCAGCCGTTGAAATCGCCCACGACAGACACCCGGCGGGCATTCGGGGCCCAGACGGCGAAATGGGTCCCATGGGTACCCTCATGCGCCATCACATGCGCGCCCAGCGCGTGCCACAGGCGCTGATGCGTGCCCTCGCCCAGCAGGTATTCATCCATCTCGCCCAGAACCGGGCCGAAGCGATAGGCGTCGTCGAACGCCCAGACACCACCATAGCCCTGGCCTTGCAGGCGATAGTCGCCCGCGGGGATCGCGCCGCCGAACAGCCCGCGCGCGCCCGGCACGGGATCGAGCGGCACCTCCGCGCCATCGGTCATGGCCGCCATCATGTGTTCGGCGCCGGGATCGAACACCCGCAAGACGCGGCCCGCCGGCCCATCATGGGGCCCGAGCACGGCGAACGGATCGGGGTGGCGCCCCTTCGCGATGGCGGCGGCCTCTTCGGGCGTCAGGTCGCCGGGGAGCGCAGTGTCGGACACGGACATGGATGTAAGCCTATGGCACCCCGACAAAAACTCAAGAGCCGTTCCGGGCGCGTCACGCCGGTGTCGCGACCGCTGCGGTGTTCCAGACCGTGTTCGCATAGCCCCGAATGGTGCGATCCGACGAAAACCAGCCCGACCGGGCGGTGTTCAGCGCCGCGATCCGCGCCCAGGCGGCGCGGTCCCCGAAGGCGGCATCGACCCTGCGGCTGGCGGCCCAATAGTCGGCGAAGTCCGAACACACCAGGAAATAGTCGCCGCCGCGCAAAAGCTGCGCTAGACCCAGATGCCGGTCCGGCTCCCATGGCGTGAAGCTGCCGCGTTCCAAATGCCCGATGGCCGTCGCCAATTCCGGGCAGGCAGCAATCGCCTGACCGGCGTGATCGGCGACGGCTCGACGCGCCTCCGCCTCCGCGGCGGTCATGCCAAAAAGAAAGAAGTTCTCCGCCCCCACCCGCTCGCGGATTTCCACGTTCGCCCCGTCCAGCGTCCCGATGGTGGGCGCGCCGTTCATGGCGAATTTCATGTTGCCGGTGCCCGACGCCTCTTTCCCGGCGGTGGAGATCTGCTGGCTTAGATCCGCGGCCGGAATCAGCCGTTCCGCCATGGTGACGTTGTAGTTGGGCGGAAAGGCGATCTTTAGCCGGCCCTTCAGCAACGGGTCGTCATTGACATGCGCGGCGACGTCGTTGATCAGCCGGACGATCGCCTTGGCGGTATGATAACCGGGCGCCGCCTTGCCGCCGAAGATTTTCACCCGCGTGGTCCAATCGCGGCCCGGTTCTTCGCGCATCGCGTCCCACAGTGCGATGGCCTCCAGCACGTTCATCAGCTGGCGCTTGTACTCGTGGATCCGCTTGATCTGGATATCGAAAATCGCATCCGGATCGGTCGACATGCCTATTTCTTCAGACAGCCAAGCCGCCAGTTGCACCTTGTTGTCGCGCTTCACGGCCGCAAACCGGTCCACGAAACCCGCCTCCAGCGGCTCCAGATCGTCCAGACGGTCCAGATCGTCCTCCCAACCTGTCCCGATCGCCTCGGTCACCAGACCGCTCAGCCGCGGATTGCAGCCCAGCAGCCAGCGCCGCGGCGTGACGCCGTTGGTCTGGTTCACGATGCGGTCGGGGTGCAGCCGGTGCAACTCGGCAAACACGGTGGTCTTGACCAGATCGGTGTGCAGGGCGGACACACCGTTGACGCGGTTCGCCATGATAAAGCTCAACTCGCCCATCTTGACCTGGCCGTTGTCGATGGCCGATTGCGTGCGGCCCTTGGTGCTGCGCGCGTGCCAATCGTCGATCTGTTCGATCAAGCGCATATGGCGCGGCAGCAGGTGGCGCATCAGTCCCTCGGACCAGCGCTCCAGCGCCTCGGGCAGCAGCGTGTGGTTGGTGTAGTTCAATGTCGCGCGGGCGGTGTTGACGGCCTCGTCAAAGGGCAGCGCGTGTTCGTCATGCAGGATCCGCACCAGTTCCGGCCCGGCGATGGCGGGATGGGTGTCGTTCAACTGGATCGAAACCTTGGCGGGCAGCGCCCGGATATCGGAATATTCGGTCAAATAGCGGCGCAGGATGTCGCGCATGCTGGCGGCGGTGAAGAAATATTCCTGTTTCAGCCGCAACTCGCGCCCGGCATCGGTGGTGTCGTTGGGATAAAGCACCCGGCTGATCGTGCGCGCCTGCGCCTCCGCCTCCGCGGCATGGGTGAAGTCACCGGCGTTGAAGCGTTCCAGATCGAAGGCCCGCGTGGGCTTGGCGCTCCACAGGCGCAGCGTGTTGGCCCAGCGCCCCTGCCAGCCGATGATGGGCGTGTCATAGGCCCGCGCCCGCACCGCATCGCCTGGGTGCCAGACAGCACTGGTGCCCTGTTCCTCGACATGGCCGTAAAAGCCGATCTCATAGGTCGCTTCTTCGCGCTCGAACTCCCAGGCATGGGGCTGTTCCAACCAGGCTTCGGGCCGTTCCACCTGTTGGCCGTTGTGGAAGGATTGCTGGAACAGCCCGTGTTCGTAGCGGATGCCATAGCCATAGGCCGGGATCGCCAGGGTCGACAGGCTGTCCAGAAAACACGCCGCCAGCCGCCCAAGCCCGCCATTGCCAAGTGCTGCGTCGGGTTCATCGGCCAAAAGCGCGTCCAGATCCTGGTCGAGCGCGGCGCAAGCGGCGCGTGCCGCATCGCCCAAGCCCAGATTTACGATAGCGTCTTCCAGCAGGCGGCCGATCAGAAACTCCAGCGACAGGTAATAGACCCGCTTGTGCTGACCGTCATAGGTCCGCCGCGTGGCCTCGAACCAGGGCGCGATGATTTGGTCGCGCACCGCCAGGGACAGCGCCAGCCGCCAGTCGCGCAGCCGCGCGCTGGCCGGGGTCTTACCCATGGAAAACTGAAGATGGCGCAGGATCTCTGCCTGAAGCGTGTCGGAGGTCATGTGAATCTGTCGTATAAGGGGCGGGACCGGCGTGGGGTTAGCCGAAGAAATACGCGTGTCAAAGCGGTTTGAAAGGGGTCAGGCGTCAAAAATCCGGGCCGTGTCGGCAAAGCCCTTGACCTCGATCGGGTTGCCGGAGGGATCGCGGAAGAACATCGTCCATTGCTCCCCCGGCTGACCCTCGAAGCGGACGCTGGGCGCCAGGTCGAAATCCGTGCCCGCCGCGGTCAGCCGGTCGGCCAGCGCGCGCCAATCCGCCAGGGGCAGGATCACGCCCAGATGCGGCATCGGCACCGCATGATCGCCCACCTTGCCGGTATTCGCGGTGGCGAAGGGCGGGCCCAGATGCAGCGAGATCTGGTGGCCGAAGAAGTCGAAATCGACCCAGGTGTCGGTGCTGCGCCCCTCGGCACAGCCCAGCGTGGCGCCATAGAAGTGCCGCGCAGCCTGCAGATCGTGCACGTGATAGGCCAGGTGGAAGCGCGCGCGCATCCTCACATGCCCAGCGCGTCTTTGTAGAGTTCCAGCACCGCCTCTTCCTCGGAGACATCTTGCGGGTCTTTCTTGCGCAGCGCGATGACCCGGCGCATGATCTTGACGTCGTAACCGCGGCCCTTGGCCTCGGCCATGACTTCTTTCTGCTGGTCGGCCAGATCCTGCTTTTCCGCCTCAAGTCGTTCAAAGCGTTCGATGAATTGGCGCAGTTCCGCGGCGGCCACGCGGTGGCTGTCGGGGGTGCCTTCTTGGGCGTCGTCCATGGGCATCCTTTGAGCTTGGGATCGGAAAATCGGCGGCACCCTAGTGGCGGCTTTGACGGGCGGCAAGGGCTTGTGGCGGCGCGGCGGATGGGCTAGCTGCGCAGCCATGACATGGCTTGTGATCCTGGGTGTGGTGGTGGTCGGCATCGGTCTGGCGGGGCTGGTCGTGTGCATCCGCAAAGCCCCGGCGATCCGAACAGAAAAGCCCGAGGATGCGCGCGCCCGGCTGCAGGGGCTGGTGGCGCTGAACCTGGCGTCGGTGTCGATCGCGGGGCTGGGTCTGGCCTGCGTGGTAATGGGGCTGATCCTCTAGACCAAAACCGTTTCGGACTGAATCAGTCTGAAAGAGGATTTTGTTCCAGATTCAATAGCTTGAGAAAAATCCTAGGATCACATTGTTTAAATCTGATCCGTTTTGCTCTAACCACGCGTCCTGGGCCCCGACCCGGGCCCTCTCGGCCTCAGAAAAGACTGCCCTGCGGGTCGTCTTGCGCCGGTTTCTTGCCACGCTTTTGCGCCGCGCCCAGCGCCACGCGCCCGTCGCGAAACTCGATCTCCAGCGCCGGCGCCGCGCGCGCCTGAGCGGCATCGGCCAGCACGCGGCCGCCGCCCCCGTCGCGCACCACCGCAAATCCGCGGCGCAGCGTTTCGGTGTAACCCAACGAGTGCAACATGCGGGCCAGCGCACCAAGTGCCCGGCGCCGGTCCGTCATTGCGCGCCCGCCGGCGCCGTCCAGACCTGTCGCCGCCCGCGCCAGCCGATCCGCGCCCTGGCCCAGCCGCCCGGAAAGTGCGGCGGCGCTGACACGTTGGGACGTCAGAGCCGCCCGCGCGGTCTCAATGCGGCGCCCCAGCCCTCTCGGCAGGCCGCGCGCCGCTTCGCCCAGCCTTGCGCGTTGCCGGTCCAGCCGCGCGGTCAGCACCGCCGGCCCGAACCGCCCCGCCACGCCGGAGGACATCTGCAGCCGCGCCCGCTGTGCCCGCCCGGTCAGCGCCAGCGGCAGGCGCAGGCCCACCGTGTCCAGCCGCTGCTGACGCTCGGCCACCAGCGCCTGCGGCTGGGGCAGCGCCCGCGCCAGATCGCGCAACCGTTGCCCGCGCACCTGCAAAGCCTGCGCCACGGCGCGGCGGCGGCGTTCTTCCAGCCCGGCGACATGCGCCAGCAGATCGGCCCGCACGGGCACCGCCATCTCCGCCGCCGCGGTCGGCGTCGGCGCGCGCCGGTCGGCGGCAAAATCGATCAGGGTAGTGTCGGTTTCGTGCCCCACGGCGGAAATCAGCGGGATCGCGCTTTCCGCCGCAGCCCGGACGACGATTTCCTCGTTGAACCCCCATAGATCCTCCAGCGACCCGCCGCCGCGGGCCACGATCAGCACATCCGGGCGCGCCAGTCCCGGTGGCATCGCGTTGAAGCCGCGGATCGCCGCCGCGACCTCGCCCGCCGAACGTTCGCCCTGGACGGTCACCGGCCACAGCAGCACCCGGCGCGGGAACCGATCGCGCAGCCGGTGCAGGATGTCGCGGATCACCGCGCCCGACGGCGAAGTGACGACGCCGATGACCTCCGGCAGAAACGGCAGCGGGCGCTTGCGGCCCTCATCGAACAGCCCCTCCGCCGCCAGCGCCTTGCGGCGTTTGTCCAGCATCGCCATCAGCGCGCCGACGCCCGCGGGCGCCAGATCCTCGATCACGATCTGATACCGGCTCTGGCCCGGAAAGGTCGTCAGACGGCCGGTGGCGACCACCTCCATCCCCTCTTCGGGCGGGGTGCGCAGCCGCTGGGCGGTGCCCTTCCAGATGACCCCGGACAGCACCGCGCGTTCGTCCTTCAGATCCAGATAGACATGCCCGCTTTTCGGCCGCGATACGCGGCCCAGTTCGCCGCGCACACGGACATGGGCGAACGCGCCCTCCACGGTGCGTTTCACCGCGCCCGAGATTTCCGAGACGGTAAACTCCGGCGCGTTGGCCCCGGCGGGGGCGTCGTCGATCAGATCTGACATCGGGCTCGCTTGCGATGGCGCGGCCGCCACCTTAGAACGCGCACGGGCGGGCGCCAAGCGGGGACATGCGGCCTATGAACATCCTGATCCTGGGCGGCGGCGGGCGCGAACATGCGCTGGCCTGGGCGGCGGCGCAGAACCCGAAATGCGACCGGCTTTTCGCCGCACCGGGCAATGCCGGCATCGCCGAATTGGCAGACTGTCTGGATCTCGACCCCACCGACCCCGACGCCGTGGTCGCGGCGGCCTGCGACCACGCCATCGACTTCGCGATCGTCGGGCCCGAGGCGCCGCTGGTCGCCGGCGTCGCCGATGCGCTGCGCGCGGCCGGGATCCTGACGCTGGGCTGTTCCGCGGCGGCGGCGCAGCTTGAGGGTTCGAAAGCGTTCACCAAGGATATCTGCGCCGCCTGCGGTGCGCCGACAGCGGCCGCGGCCGTGTTCGACGATCTAGCCGAAGCTCGGGCCTATGTCCGGGCGCGCGGCGCGCCCATCGTGGTCAAGGCCGACGGATTGGCCGCCGGCAAGGGCGTGACCGTGGCGCCGGATCTGGCCAGCGCCGAGGCGGCACTGGCGGCGATATTCGCCGACCCTCCCGGTGCGCGGGTGGTGATCGAAGAGGTTCTGGAGGGCGAAGAGGCCTCGCTTTTCGTGCTTTGCGATGGGGCCGAGGCGCTGGTCATCGGCACCGCGCAGGATCACAAGCGCGCCTTTGACGGCGACACCGGGCCGAACACCGGCGGCATGGGCGCCTATTCCCCCGCGCCGGTGCTGACAGAGGTCCAGATCCAGGCGGCGATGGATCGCATCATCCGCCCGACCCTGGCCGAGATGGCGGCCCGCGGCATGCCCTATCAGGGTGTGCTTTACGCCGGGCTGATGATCGGCGCGGAGGGACCTGAGCTGGTCGAATACAACGTCCGGCTGGGCGATCCGGAGGCGCAGGTGCTGGCCCTGCGCCTGGGCGCGCAACTGCTGGATCTGCTGCTCGCCTGCGCCGGGGGCGCGTTGGCGCAGGCAAACGTGAACTGGGCGGCGGATCACGCGCTGACGGTCGTGATTGCGGCCCAGGGCTATCCGGGTGCCTATGAAACCGGCGAGACGATCACCGGCTGGCAGACCAGCGCCGAAGACCCGTTCGTCGAGGTGTTTCACGCCGGCACGCGCCGACGCGGCGACGATGTCGTCTCTGCCGGCGGGCGCGTGTTGAACGTGACCGCGCGGGGTGCGTCGCTGCGGGAGGCGCGGGATCGGGCCTATGCGGCGCTCGCTCAGATCGACTGGCCTGGGGGGCGGGTCCGGCAGGATATCGGCTGGCGGGCGTTGGCGCGCGGTTGAGCGCGCAAGCCCTTCCCCCCGCACCGCCGGCGGGGCGGGGCCCTAAAGCGGGTCGCAGGCGAGCACGGCGGCGAAGCTTTCGGGGCCCGAAAACGCACCCAGATCATTGGTCGCGATGGCCCCATCTTCCAACCGCGCGGCCAGTACCCGGGTCCAGTCGCCGCTGGCAGTGACCGTTTCGGGCCCCGATCCGCACTCGCGCACGCCGCCAGAGATGAACGCCTCGCCAATGCGGTGATTGGAAAACCCGGGCGCCTCGGCGATCAACTCCAGCCGACCTTCGCGCAGCGTCACGATCTTCAGGATCTGCCCAAGATGCGGCGTTTCCACATAAGCGATGTCGTTCTGACCGTCGCCGTCGAAATCGGCAATGCCCACAGGCCCGAGCCAGCGAAACCGCTGCCCGATGGGCGGCACCGCGGCAAAGCGGCGGACCCGGGCGCCATCGGCAGAGAATTCCGGCTTGTAGACCACCAGCGATGCGCCGGAGGTGTCGAAGCTTTCGACCACCACGATCTCCGGCCCCGGCGCGCCGTCGACATCCGCCAACCGCGGCGCCAGATCCTCGAACACGCGCGACGAGGGCAGTCGCAGGTTGACCGTGGTCCTGCCGCGCTTGACCGAAAGCGTGGTATACTCGATGCGATCGCCCAGCACGCCATGGGGATAGGCGCGGGTTTCCCCGCTGTAGACGGCCGAAAGCCCGTCACAATCGGTTGGCGCCAGCACGACCTGTCCGATCTCTGGCGGGTTCACGCACTCCGCTGCCGCCGCGGGCATGACGGAAGACAGCGCCAGAAGAGCGGCGGCGATGAACCGGTTCAAATCTGCCGCTCCGGCATGTTGACGACCAAGCCGTCCAGATCATCGCTGACCTTGATCTGGCAGGTCAGCCGCGACCTTTGCGGGTCCGGCTCCCACGCGAAATCCAGCATGTCTTCTTCCATCGGCTCCCGCGCGGGCAGTTTCGAAACCCAGTCCGGATGAACATAGACATGGCACGTGGAACACGCGCAGGCGCCGCCGCAATCGGCCTCGATCCCGGGGATGTTGTTGTCGCGCGCGCCCTCCATGACGCTGAGACCATTGCGCACCTCGACGACATGCTCGGTCCCATTGTGCTCGATATACGTGATCTTCGCCATGGTGCCTGGCCGCTCCTTGCTGCTGCTCGCGGATACATAGACTGGCGGCAGGACGAATTCCAACCCTGAGTCGCCGCGCAGCCGGCTGACAGGCAGAGGTTAACCATTCCTTAATGAATGCTTTGATTTGGATCGCATTTTAGCAGATTTTTTGCGGACCGAGTTGTTGGGTTCGAGGTTCGCAAGTGCTGCACTATTCCGCCACAGATCACGGCTTTCACACGCTGTCGGGCGTGGCGACGCCGATCGACGCGGCGGCGTTCCTGCAGACCGGCCCGCGGCGGGACGGTGTGGCCACGTATGACGATCAAGAGGGGGTCTGGCGGCTGGCGACGGTGAACGGTGAGATCCTGCTCTATGGCGACGGTCCGGATGCGGATGTCGTGTCGGTCGATAGCATCCGCTTCAGCCGCCAACAGGATGACGGCGCGGTGGAGATCGGTCGCCTGACGCTGGACACGCCGCTGCGCCTGGACAGCACCCCGGACTGGCAGGACGACGCCGCTGTCTGGCGTGTCGCCGCTGCGGATGCGCTGAGCGACACCGCCCAGGGCGGGATCGTGTTTCGCGGCGGATCGGGTGCGGACGTTTTCGATGCCGGCGCGGTATTGCCGCCGGTTTACGGGCCCGTGCGGTTGCTTGGCCGGGATGGAGATGACGTGCTCTCCGCCGGTCGGGCCGACGCGGTGCTGCGCGGGGGCGCGGGGGACGATATGCTGGCTGTCGCCGGGGGAAACGGGCTGCTGTTCGGCGGCACGGGCGACGACCGGCTGGATATCGGGCAGTGGTCCTCCGGCAGCACCGCGCGCGGGGGGCGCGGCGATGATCACGTGCGGTCCTCGAACGGCGACGACCGGCTGCTGGGCAATCGCGGCGACGACCGGCTGGCGGGCGGAAACGGCGACGATGTGCTGGTGGGGCAAACCGGCCAGGACCGGCTGAAGGGCGGTGGCGGCGACGACATCCTGCGCGGCGGAAAGGGCGAAGACATCCTGACCGGCGGGTTCGGGGCGGATGTGTTCGTCTTCAATGGCGCGCATGCCGGGGTCGACACGATCACCGATCTGGACCTGAACGAGGATTTCATCCGCATCCGCGGGGGCGCGGATCCGATGTTTGAGCAGATCGGCGACGACACCCTGGTCCTTTGGGCGCCGGGCGATGGTGTCCGCATCGAGGATACCGCCCTGGCGGCCTTGCAGGACGCGGATGTCTTTCTGTTTTGAACGCAAGGCTTTGGCCGACCGCGCTCGGTCACCCGCCGCGATGAACCGGCGACGCGCACCCGGCCGGCGGTGGCGTAGTTGCGCCCGGCGCGGACCAGGCTGACCGCCGGCCCCTGCTGGCCGGGGTCTCGGTCGGTGCGCGGCGCGCGATCGGCGCCGGCTTAGGTCTTCTTGTCGTCATCGCCCTTCACCTGATCGATCGCCGACCCCATCGACAGGCCCAATTCATCGCCCAGCGACTTCAGCGCCGGCAGTTGGACCGCCATGCCCAGAATGGAATCGAGCGCCTGATTGACCGGGGTCTTGCCGCCATCCCCGGCGCCCGCCGACCCGCCCATCGCGCCGGTGCCCAGGCCGGTCACGTTATGGATCTTGATGGTCTCGATCTTCTCGGCGGGCTTGACCAGTTCCGAGATCGCCTTGGGCAGCGTCTCGATCCGGGCAAGTTCCTCCTTCATGGCGATCAGGCGCGCATCCAGCGTGTTCTCGGCCTCGTGCAGCGCCTTTTGGCCATCGGCTTCGGCAAGCAATGCCTCGCGTTTGGCCGCGGCGCGTTCGCGGTCTGAATCCGCCTCCGCCTTGGCCGCCTGCAGACGCGCCGCGGCATGGTCGACGGACGCGTCCTTCTCGGCCCTGGCCAGCATCTTCAGCCGCGCGCCCTCGGCTTCGGCGCGTTCCTCGGCCGCCAAAAGTGCCAGATCCTTGTCGCGTTGCGCTTCGGCCAGACGCTGCGCCGTCGCAATTGAAGCTTCGGCCTTGGCCGCCTCGGCCTTGGCAATGTCGGCGGCCGCGCGGGCCGCACTTTCCGCCCTGGCCTTTTCGGAAACGGCGATCTGGCGGTCCTGCTGCTTCAGTTGCAGATCCTGCTCTTTGGCGATCTCCGAGGCCTGGACTTCCAGGTCGCGGGCGATCTCGGCCGCGCGGATCGCGCGGTCGCGGGCCACTTCCGCCTCGCGCACGGCCCGCTCCTTGGCGATGCGCGCGGCCTCCGCCTCGCGGTCTGCGTCGGCGCGCTGGCGCGCGATTTCGGCCTGCTGCCCGGCCTTCAGGGTTTCGATTTCCTGATGCTGAGCGATACGCGCCTGTTCCTCGTCGCGCTCGATCTCAAGCTTGCGCCTGGTCGCTTCCATGGCCGAAAGGCTGACGGACACTTCCGCATCGGCATCGATCTCGGCCCGCTCCTTCTTGGATTTCGCGATGACCTCCGCCAGCTTACGCATGCCGACCGCGTTGAAGGCGTTGTTCTCGTCGAGCGATGCAAACGGGGTCTGGTCCAGCGTGGTCAGCGAGACCGACTGCACCCGCAAGCCGTTCTCGGCGAAGTCGTCGGCGATCAACTCGCGCACCTGCCGTACGAAATCCGAGCGCCCCTCGTGCAATTCGTCCAGCGTCATCTGCGCAGCCACCGAGCGTAGCGCATCGATCAGCTTACCCTCCACGATCTCGCGGACCTTGCCGGAATCGAAGGTGCGGTCCCCCAGCGTCTGCGCGGCCCGGGCGACCGCATCCTCGCTGGAATCGACCGCGACGGAGAAGCTGGCGCCGATATCGACGCGCAGCCGGTCCTTTGTGATCAGGCTCGCCTCGCCCGACCGGGCCACTTCGATGCGCAGGGTGCGCATGTTCACCTCGGTCACTTCGTGGAAATAGGGCAGCGCCAACGCACCACCGGCCATCAGCACGCGCTGGCCGCCGACGCCGGTGCGGATCAGGCTGACCTCGCGCGTGGCTTTGCGGTAAAGCCGCGCCAGGACGACGATCACGACGACCGCGACGATGACAAGGATGACGAGGGTTGTGATGAGGCCGGACATGGGGTTCCTCCCTGGCTAGTTCCTAGGACGCCCGCGCAAGGACGAAATCATAGTCGACGCAATACGCCGGCGACGCCACCGCCTTGCCATCGGGCGCACGCTGGCCCTCTTTCTTTTCGAAGTTCATGACCAAGGACTGCTTGACGCCAAAGACCGGATCGCTGTCGAGATAGCGGTCGCCATCCAGAAACAGCATCGTGGTCAGCCGCCGATAACCTGGCGCCTCGATCCGCACATGCACATGGGCCGGGCGCATGACCGACCGCCGCGCGGCTTTCAACAGATCGCCCACCGTGCCGTCATCGGGGATCGGATAGCTTTCGGGCAGAACCGAATTGAACCACACGCGCCCATGCGCGTCAGAGCGGAACAGGCCACGCATCACCGGCTCGCTTTGGTCCTGCATCATGATGTCGTAGTGGCCCTGATCATCGGAATGCCAGACATCCACGCGCGCCCCGACGATGGGCTGTCCATCGGTGTCGAGCACGCGCGCGTTGAAAAACATCGGCGCGCCTTTGACGCCGGGGGAGATCTGCGCGCCATTGTCGAAGGCGGGGCGATTTTCGACGAAGAACGGCCCAAGGACCGAGTTTTCGGTCGCCCCGTCGGGGAAGCGGTTGTTGATCATGTCGACCCGCGCGGTGGCGCCCATGACATCGGAGAGCAGAATGAACTCCTGGCGCCCGCCGGTCGACAGATGCCCGGTGCGGGTGAGGAACTCGATGCCGTATTCCCATTCCTCCTCGGTCGGTTGAACCTCTTCCAGAAAGGCGTGCAGGTGGCGGGTGAACGCACCCAGCACCTGCTTGGCACGCGGGTTGCCGGCCCCGCGCATCGTGGCCAATACCGCATCGGTCAGCGTTTCCTCCCGCAGATCGCGGCCATGGCCGCCCAGCCTGTCGTCCCGCGCGGCGCTGGCGGGCGCGGCCTCTGGGGCTTGCGGATAGTGATCCATCACAAACTCGTTGGGCGGGTTGGTCGGCCAGCGAATGATGGCCTCCAGAAAACTCTCCCGCTGAAAAAGCCGCGTGCCATAGGCGGCGACATGGGGGTGTTCCCGCGCGTTGAGCGTGTGCCCGCCGTCCCAGACAAAAGCCATGCCAAGCCACTTAAACCGGAAGAGCGAGATCGCCCATTGGATATCGGCCATGGTGAAATCGTCGCCGCAAATCCAGGTGCGGCCATCCGCAAGGCGCTGGTCCAGCGCCTCGATCATGGCGATCACCTCGCGGACGGCGCCGCGCATCATTTCATCGGTGGCGACATATTTCTTGGCCGCCGCCTCTTTGCGGATCTTGGCGTCATAGGCGGCCTGCAGACGCGGATGACCCACCGACAGCGACCGGCCCTCCATAAGCTTCATGATCTTCTTGTCATGGATGCCGGGCATTTGCTGCTGCAACATCTTGGGACGATAGTCGCCATCGGGATGCGCGCCGTAAAGGATCGCGGGATGGGGCGAGGTATCGACGATGGCGATCTCGCGCGCGATCTCGGACTTCAGACGCGCGGGGATCAGCTCCGGCCCGCCTTGATGCGCGGCGTCGATATGGGCACAGATCGCCTGGCTGTCGACCAAGACCTTTTCGGCATCCAGATCGACCAGGGTCGGCACGACGCAAGGATCGAACCCCTCGGTCCCGGTCGAGGACCGCCCGGTGTAACCGCCCACGAAATCGCGCCCGCGGCCGCCCTGCATCCGCAGCCGCACGTAATCGGGCTGATAATTCTGGTTGATGGGTGGAAAGATATTGATGTCGTGGCTGATGAAGGGGGCGCCCTTCTCAAACAGCGTCATACGCACCTTTTGCGAACAGACCGACAGCCCGAAATGGTACAATTCGAAGATCGCGCGCCCCGAGCCGATCTGACGGTTCAGGGCCGGATCGGTTAGGCCTTTGTTCGCTGCGGCAACATAGTCGGCGATGGATTTAGGCGACAGATCGTTCATGGTCCCTCCCCAGTATGCGGTTCATGGTGCGGTGCAGATCCTTGGTCGGTTCGGCGCTAAGCGACCGTGCGCGCCAGGCGACGTGGCCATCGGGGCGCACCAGGACGCAGCCGGCGTCGCTGACCTCCGATTGCAGGGCCCAGTCGCCGAACGTGTCGGTCACCTCGCAGCCCGGGCCGATCTGGAACGCGCGTATCTCGACCCCGGTTTCCGCGCTGACACGGGCGGCGGCCTCCACCCAGCCGGCGCCCTGCACGCCGGTCAGCAGGGTGAAGCGGCCGCGACCCACCAGATCGAGGGTGGAGACCTTTCGCTGCGCCCTTTCCAGCCAGACATGCGGGATCCGCGCGCCCGGCCAGGTGGTAGGGTGATAATAGAGTTCCTTGTCGCGGGTGTATTCCGGCTGCGGCGAGCCATCCGACACCACCGCCTGAGAGGCATAGCGCTGCCCCATCTCTACGCCGTGGCAGTTGAACTCATAGGATTTGTGCCGGATGTACTTGTTCAACGCTTGGCGGCGGGCCTCCGCCTCGGCCGTCGCCTCCTTGCGCACATCCATGCGCCGCTTGACGTCTTCGGGGCTGCCGGGGTGCAGCAGGCCCAGCGTCTCGAAGATCGGCCCGTAATCCTTGATGGATTTGTTCGCGCGCGTGACGATCTGCCGGCCCACCGGCTGGCGTTCGGCGTTGTACGTGTCGAGCAGGCTGTCATCGGCATGGCCTTCAAGCACCAGCTTCAGTTTCCAGCACAGATTATAGGCATCCTGGATCGAGGTGTTCGACCCCAGCCCGTTGGTCGGCGGGTGGCGGTGGACGGCATCGCCCATGCAGAACACCCGCCCCTTGGCATAGCGGCGGGCGACCATGTTGTTAACGGTCTAAAAGCTCAGCTTTTCGACTTTGACGTCGATATCCGGGTCGCCGATCAGCCCGCGCACGATGTCGGCGGCCTCGGCGTGGCTGATGTTCGGGGGGCCGTCCTTGGCGTCATAGCCATAGATCGACAGCCACTTGTGCCAGGGCCGCACCATGCGGATGACCCCCGCGCCGATGCCGCCGATGTTGGAGCCGGGCTGAAAGATCCAGTACAGAACGGACGGCCGATGCGCGACATAGCGCGAAAGATCGGCAGTGAACTCGATGTTCATGGATCCTTCGAGGCCCATCTCGCCTTCCATCGGAAGCCCGAGCTGTTCCGCGATAACCGAACGCGCGCCGTCGGCCCCGATCATGTATTTCGCGCGGATGCGGTAGGTCTGGTTCGCGACCCGGTCGCGCACCGTGGCCACCACGCCGCCCGCATCCTGCATGTGGCTGATATACTCGGTCTTGAACCGGGTGATCGTGCCCGTCTCCATCGCCTTGCCGACGATAATGGGTTCCAGCAGCGTTTGCGGAATGTCGCAGATGCGGCTGGGCGAGGCGAGATCGTAGTCGGCCTTGCGGCTGGGATGGTTGCCCCAGGTCAGAAGCCGGCCGATCTCTTCCCCGGCAAGCGAGGTGCAGAAGACATTGTTGCCCATCAACTCCTGCGGGACGGATTTGTCGATGGCGTCCTGTTCGACGCCCAACTCGCGCAGGATCTCCATCGTGCGCTGGTTGGTGATATGGGCGCGCGGCGTGTTGGCCAGCCAGCCGTATTTCTCGATCATGATGTTCGAGATGCCATAGCTCGACAGCAGCGCGGCGGAAGCCCCGCCCGCCGGGCCGGAGCCCACGATCAGCACATCGGTTTCGATATCGAACATGGTGGTCACCTCGCTGGGCACATCCGCGCCGCTGACGCCCATGGGCGCGGCGGCGGCTATTTCCTGCACCGGCTGCGTGTAATCGGGCACCGGCGTGTCAGGGCCGATCAGCCGGCGACGCGTGGGAAAGATCGAAAAGTCGTAGCGCGCCTGAACCCAGCCCCAGATGCCCTTGGGCGCCACGAGCATCACCGCGATGGCCAGCGCGCCCAGCGCCATGAGGTACCAAGTGCCGTAATCCGACAGCCAGTTCTGCAGCGCGAACAGGATCAGCGCGCCGATGATCGGACCCTCCAGCGTGCCAATGCCGCCGATGACGACGATGAACAGCACGAACGCGGTCCATTCGATCACCGAAAAAGCCGATTGCGGGGTGATCGAGGCCGACTGGAAAAAGATCAGCGCACCGGCGAGGCTCGCGCCGGTGGCGGCGAAGACATAGACGGCGAATTTGGCGCGCTGCGTGTCCACGCCCACGCTCTCGGCCGCACCCTGGTTGTCGCGGATGGCCGCCAACGCCAGCCCGCTGCGCGAGCGCAGGAACAGATACATCGCGCCGATCACCACCACCGCAAGCACCAGCGCGCACCAATAGGCGATGATATCGCGCGCAGTCGAAGAGCGGACATCGAACAGCGCGCCGACCAGATCGATGCCGTGGATCGAGCGCGCGACGTCGGATGGCAGCGACGTGCCGGTGCCCCCGCCCAGCGCCTTCTATTGGGCGAACAGCAGGCGATAGACCTCTGCCGCCACCCAAGTGCCGATGGCGAAATACGCGCCCTGCAGGCGAAAGACGACATAGGCCGTGGGGATGGACAGGATCGCGCCGACCACGCCGGCAAGCAGAATGGCGAACAGCGGGTTCACACCGCCCAGAATGGCAAGGGCGAAGCCCATATACGCACCCAGCCCGACATAGGCCTGCTGGCCGATGCTCACCAGCCCGCCATAACCCGCCAGCAGGTTCCAGCACTGCGCCAGCGTGATCATGGTCAGCACGAAGAAAAGATCGCGCAGCAAGGAACGGGAGATCACGGCCGGGGCCAGAAACAGCACCACGACGACCACCGCCAGCACCAGCATCGCGACCGACGACGCGCGGGTGGATTTGGCCACCCGATATGCGGAGAAATCTGCCATCAGTCGACATGCCTGGGGAACAGTCCGCGCGGCCGCAGCACCAGGATGACCAGAAACACGATATGCCCCGACAGCGTCTGCCATTCCGGCGAGATCTGCGCGCCCACGGTCTGTGCCAGGCCCAGCACGATGCCGCCCACCAAGGTGCCCCAGAAAGAGCCCAGGCCGCCGATGATCACCGCTTCGAAAGCGAAGATCAGCCGCGATGGGCCGATCAGCGGGTCGAATGTGGCCCGCGCGCCCAGGTAAAGCCCCGCGATGGCCACCACCACCAACGCAATCGCCATGGCCAGGGCGAAGATACGGTTATTGTCGATCCCCATCAGCTGGGCGATCTCGGGGTTGTCGGAAGTGGCGCGAAAGGCACGCCCCGTCTCTGTCCGATAGAACAGCCAATTGAGAAACAGGATCACCAGGATCGCGGAGGCAAAGGTCATCAGCGGCACCACCCCCACCGCCAGCCCGCCGCCCAGAGGTACCGACGCCTCGCTCAGCCCGCCGAAGTTCAGCCGCTGCGTGTCGGCGGAGAATGTCTCCAGCATGCCGTTTTGCAGGATGATCGACAGACCGAACGTAACCAGAAGCGGCGGCAGGATGTCCTTGCCCAACGTCCGGTTCAAAAGCGCCCGTTGCAGGACGTAGCCTACGGCGAACATGAAAACCGCCGCGACGATCGCCGACAGCAGGACCGGCAGCCCCAGGGTCTCCACCCCGATCAAAACGGCAAAGGCGCCGAGCACAATGAAATCGCCATGCGCCAGGTTCACCAGCCGCATCACTCCGAAGATCAGGCTGAGCCCGGTGGCAAAAAGCGCATAGAGCCCGCCCAGCAGGATGCCTTGCAGAAGAGTGTCGGCCACCACCATCGCTCAGCCCCCGAAATACGCGCGACTGATCGCGTCGGGCGACAGATCGCCCGGGCGGCCGGTCAGCGTCACCCGGCCCTCAAGCAGGCAATAGATGCGGTCGGACACGGTCAGCGCCTGGTTGATGTTCTGTTCAACGATGACCACGCTGGCGCCCTCGCCACGGATATCGTCGATGGCGCGGTAGATGTCCTTGATGACCGCGGGCGCGAGGCCGAGCGATATCTCGTCGCATAAAAGCAGCCTTGGGTTCGACATCAGCGCGCGGCCAAGCGCGACCATCTGCTGCTGCCCGCCCGACAGAGAGGTGGAGGCCTGGCGGCGGCGTTCCTTCAGGATCGGGAACAGCGCATAGACCCGGTCCAGCGACCAGGGCCCACGGACCTTGCGGCCGTAGTTGCCGACCTGAAGGTTCTCCTCCACCGTCAGCGACGGGAACAGTTGCCGGCCCTCGGGGACCAGCGCGATGCCGCGGCCCATGATCTGCGCCGGGCGCAGGCCGCCGATGGCGCGCCCGTCGAACTCGATCATCTCCGCCGGGGTCTGGCGGCGGCCGGTGATCGCGGCCATCAGCGTGGATTTGCCCGCGCCGTTGGCGCCGACGATCGCCACCGTCTCGCCCTCGTCGATATGGGCATCGACCCCGTAAAGCGCCTGAAAGTCACCGTAGAAAGCGGTCAGCGCGTGGGTGGCGAGCAGGCTCATACCTCGATCCCGAAATAGATCTGGCGCACGGCGTCGCTTTCCATCACCGCCTGCGGCGCTCCCTGGCCGATGACCCTGCCGAAGTCGATGGCGACCAGGCGCGTGACGACGGCCAGCAACGCGTGGGTGACGTGTTCGATCCAGATGATCGTGGTGCCCGCGGCGTTGATGTCCCGAATGGTGGCGATCAGTGATTGGCACTCCGCCTCCGTCAGCCCGCCGGCGATCTCGTCCAGCAGCAGCACCCGAGGTTTGGTGGCCAGGGCGCGCGCCATCTCCAGCCGCTTGCGCTCCAGCAGCGACAGCGCTCCGGCGGGCATGTTGGCCTTGGGCAAGAGCCCGGTGCGGTGAAGCACGTCGATCACATGGTCCTGTTCCTCGCGCTCGGACCCGCCGGCGCCGAAACAGGCGGCGACGGACACGTTTTCAAAGGTTGTCATCCCATCGAAGGGCTGCGGGATCTGAAAACTGCGCCCGATGCCGCGATGCACCCGCTTGCGCGCCGCCAGATGCGTGATGTCCTGCCCGTCCAGAAAGATCGCGCCGGCATCGGGCGTCAGCCGACCGGCGATCAGGTTGAAAAGCGACGACTTGCCGGCCCCGTTCGGCCCGATGATACCCAGCGCCTCGCCTTCGGCCACGGTGAGGGTGATGTCGTCGGCCACGACCACCGCACCGAAGGCCCGGCTTAAATTTCGAATGTCTAGCAGCATCGATTGGCTTCCTTGGGTCGGGCCGGCTAAGCGTGCCGGCCCTGCCGGGTGGCGGTCAGGCGATGGGCAGAAGCTCTCCGCCCAGCGGGATGTCGGGATAGGTCTGGTTGTCGACGATGGTGATGCGAAAATTGCCGTCGTCGGATTTGCGCCACTGCCCGCCCACCAGCGGCGTCTTGGCGACGTTCTTCTGCGCAAAGGGCGGCAGGCCGGCGCCGTCCCATTTGATGGGCCCGACGATGGTCTGAAGGTCAGTTGCGGCGACGGCGGCGGCGACCTCGTCGGGGTCGCGCAGGCTGTCGACGCGTTTGAGCGTGTCCGTCACCACCTCGAACAGCGCATGGACAAAGCCCAGCGGCTGGGTCCATTGCCGCCCGGTGGTGCCTTCATAGGCGTCGCAGACCTGGCCCGCCGTCAGCCCGTTGATCGATGAGGCGAAGGGATGCACGTTCGACCACCAGACCTCGCAGCTCAGGTTCTCGGCGGCGTCGCCGATGGCGTTGACGGCCGACGGGAACAGGATCGCCTTGCCCACCGAGGCGACCTTGGGCCGAAATCCCTGCTGCGCCGCCTGGGTCCAGAAGGTCGCGAAGTCGGGCGGCAGCACGACACCGGTAACGATGTCGCAGTCGGCGTTGCGAAAGGCGGAGATCTGGGCGGAGAAATCGTCCTGCAGGTTCTGATAGCGGCCGGGATCGGTCAGCGAGAACCCCATCTCGTTCAACGCCGGCGGCATGCCCAGATTGGGGTCGCCCCAGGCATTGCCGTCGGCATCGTTGGGGAACAGCCCGCCGACATTTCTGTTGGTGTCCAACTGGCCCCACATATTGGTGAAGACGGCGATCAGGTCCTCCAGCCCCCAGAGGAAATGATAGGTGTAGTTGAACGGTTGCCAGGTGCCCGGATCGCCCGGATTGCCTTGCCGGCCGATGAAATAAGGCTGCCAAGGTGCCAGGGTGGAAATGCAGGGGATCTCCTCGATCTCGCAGATGGTGGCGACCGGGTTCACCGTCTCCGGCGTGTGGGCGACGACCATTATGTCGATTTCGTCGTCGACGATCAGCTCCTGCGCCACTTGGGCCGCGCGGTTCGGGTTTGACTGGCTGTCCTTGACCAGGACCTCCACATTGAATGTCCGTCCGCCAGACTGAATGCTGCCCGAGACCGCTTCGAGGAAGCCGTCGATGATGAAACCGTCCACCTCGGCAAAGGCGGCCAGCGGCCCGGTTTGCGGCGTGACATAGCCGATACGCACATCGCGCGCCTGTGCCTGCACGGCGGGCGCGTAAAGCCCGGCCGTCGCGACCGTGCCGGCCGCCGCGGAGGTTTTTAGAAAGCGCCGCCGGGTGTCTGAAAACTTGACCATGGTCTTTCCTCCCATAGAACCTCGGCACGCATTCCTCGCGCCTGGGTGATGTTGCGGGGCTCACTCTTGCGCTGGCTCTCCGAAATAGGCGGCGCGCAACAGCGCCGCGATGTCTTCGCGCTGAAACGGGCGCGGGTTCCAGTACGGGTTGGCCAGCGCCTGTTCGGCCGCGCGGTCGATGCCCGCCTTTGGCATGCCAAGATCGCGCGGCGACACCGGGGCACCCAGCCGCGTGGCAAGATCGTAAAGGCCGCGCCCAGGCCGATCGGCGCCGACCGCCGCCGCCACGGGGCGCAGCAGGTCAGGCACCTCGGCGGCGTTGAAGGCGGTGGCATGGGGCAGGATGACCGCGTGCGTTTCCGCATGCGGCAGATCGAACAGGCCGCCCAGCGCGTGGCACAGCTTGTGATGCAGCGCCATGCCGACCTGGCCCAGCACCGCCCCGCACAGCCAAGCGCCGTAAAGCGCCCGGTCGCGCGCCTCCGGATCGTTGGACCGGCGCACCAGATCGGGCAGCGCAGCGCAAAGCGCGCGGATGCCCTCGGCCGCCATCATCGTGGAGATCGGGTTGCGGTCGCGGGCGTAAAGCGCCTCCACCCCATGGGCGATCGCATTGATCCCGCTGGTCACGCTCATCGACAGCGGCAGCGAAAAGGTCAGATCGGGGTCATAGAGCACCATTTCCGGCAACACGCGGTCGCTGCGCAGCGTGGTTTTCCGGCCGTTCTCGGTCTGGCCCAGGATCGGGGTAACCTCCGACCCCGCATAGGTCGTGGGGATTGCGATATGCGGCAGATCGGTGCGATAGGCGATCGCCTTGCCAAGCCCGGTCGTCGACCCGCCGCCGTAGGACACCAGGCAGTCCACCCGCTGGGTCTCCACAACCTCCATCGCGGCGGCCGTCACCTCCACCGGCGTGTGCATCGCCGCTTTGGCATAGACGCCCAGGCACTTGCGGCCCAGCGAACAGGCCAGTTTGTCGGCGCTGTCTTTTTGCGCATCGGTCGACAGCACCAGCGCACGTTTGCAATTCAGCGCCTCGATGGCCTCCGACGCGCGGGCCGAGGAGCCGCGACCGAAAACGATACGCGCAGGGCTTCCGATGAATTCGAATTCCTGCAGGCCCATACGCCCCCCGCTTGCGATGCGAAAAAAGGTAGGGGTGCGACAATTGATCTGGAAATATCATCTTGGCCCTTTATCACATCAAAAAGATATGAATATCGACGCGAAACACCTCTCGGCGGTCGAGATCATCCGCCGCGAAGGGGGGCTGACCCGCGCCGCGTCGGTTTTGCGCACTTCGCAGCCCGCCCCTTCGCGGATGATCAGCGACCTGGAGATCCGGCTCGACGCACCGATCTTCGACCGGTCCAGCCGGCCCTGGGCGCTGACCGCGCTGGGCGCATCGCTGGCGACGCAGGGGGCTTCGGTGATCCGCGCCCAGCAACAGGCGGCGCGCGATCTTGAACAGTTCAAGTTCGGCACCGGCGCCGCGATCCGCATGATCGGCCCTCAGTTTCTGACCGATGGCGTGATCGCGCGCCTGTTGCCCGCGTTCCGGGATCGGCATCCCGGCGTTTCCTTCGAAATCGACAGCGGCTATGCCGACAAGCTGATCGATGCGGTGCGCTTCGGGCCCGCCGATATCGCCTTCTACCCGCGCGGCGTGGGGGAGATCGAGGATGATCTGCACTTCACACCGCTGGCTTCGGTTCGCAACGTGATCGCCTGTCGCGCCGGGCATCCGCTGCTTCAACTCACACGGCCGCGGCCGCTGGCGCTGCTCGACTACGGCTGGATCGTCCCGCCGATGGGCAGCCCGCTGCGGGCGGATATGGAACTCGTCCTGTCCGATCTGGAGATGCAGGATGCGGACATCGTCTTTGCCGGCGGGTCGCTGGCCAGTGTGCTGAGCTTTCTGGCCGGTACCGACTGCCTGACCGTTTTGCCGAAATGGACGGTGGCGTCGATGGGCGCGCTGTTCGACATTCAGATCGTCGAAATCGATGCGGTCACGCCGCGGCGCCTGCTGGGGATCCTCAGCCGCCGGCGCCGCGAATTGAGCAACACGACGAATGCCTTCATCGACTATATCACCGCGCAACTCGGTGACCGCTAATGCACCGCGGTCCGTCGGTCACGGCTTTGTTCCCGGCCGATCCGTCGGGGCCTGACCGGCGCGCGGCCGCGCCGCCTTGAATTGCCGCGTGAACTTCTGTTTTGGTTCCCGGGGTCGATCCACGACCGCCACGCCACCCACACCCAAAGCACAAGGATACTTCTCATGCGATACCGTCGCCTTGGAAACAGCGGTCTGTTCATCTCTGAACTGTGCCTCGGGACCATGACCTTCGGCGGGTCCGAGGGCATGTGGGGCACCATTGGGCAATTGCAGCAGCAGGAGGCCGACGATCTGACCAGGGCCGCGCTCGATGCCGGGATCAACTTCATCGACACGGCCAACATCTATGCCGAAGGGCGCAGCGAAGAGATCCTGGGCCAAGCCCTGCGAAACTTGGGGGTGGCGCGCGACGATGTGGTGATCGCGACCAAAGTGCATGGGCCGATGGGCGCGGGGCCGAACGCGCGCGGCACGTCGCGCGGACACATCCTCAGCCAGGTGGAGGCGAGCCTGGCGCGGCTGCAACTCGATCACATCGATCTCTATCAGATCCACGGGTTCGACCCGGCGACCCCGATCGCGGAGACGCTGGAGGCGCTCGACCAACTCGTGCGGCAGGGCCGCGTGCGATATCTGGGGCTGTCGAACTGGGCGGCGTGGCAAATCGTCAAGGCGGTCGGCATCGCCGAGGCGCGGCGCCTGGCACCGATCATCTCGCTGCAGGCCTATTACAGTCTGGCCGGGCGCGATCTGGAACGCGAACTGGTGCCGATGCTGCTTTCGGAACGGATCGGTTTGATGGTGTGGAGCCCGCTGGCCGGCGGCTTTCTGTCGGGCAAGTTTCAACGTGACGGCACGGGGGCGGAAGGCCGCCGTGCCACGTTCGACTTCCCGCCCATCGACAAGGACCGCGCCTATGACGTGATCGATGTCATGCGCGGCATCGCGACCGATCGTGGGTGCAGCGTGCCGCAGGTTGCGCTGGCCTGGCTGTTGCATCAGCCGGTCGTGAGCACCGTCATCATCGGCGCGAAACGGCTGGATCAGTTGAACGACAATATCGGCGCAACCGACCTAACCCTCGGCGATGATGAATTGGCGGCGCTGGCCGCCGTCAGCGCGCTGCCGGGAGAGTATCCCGGCTGGATGCTGGCGCGGCAAGGTGGGGAGCGCCAGCAGATGATCGACGCGGAATAGTCGCACGGGGCGCGCGCCGGCGGCAGCCGCACGGCACCCCAGGCTTTCGCCGCCAAGGTGACGGCACAAGGACGACACCGGGACGGCGGTCGCGGCTCGATCCGGTGCGCCGAACAAAAAGACAAGGCGCCGGCGCATTGGGCTTGGTTCGGGTGGCGCCGGGTCGAATGTGTGGCGGTCGCGGTGCTGCGATGGTCCCGCGCGCACCCACACCCGACCGAGCGGCCAAGCCTACCCGATCAGAGCATCACCCACAGCAGCGCCACGCCGAACGCTGCCAGACCCAGCCCCAGGGTGCGGCGCGTCTCCAGCGGCATCGCACGCAGCACTTCCAGCATGTCGTCCAGCCGTTTCGGCAAAAGCGCCAGCGCCAGCCCTTCGATCACCGCGACGAGGGCCAGCGCTGTCGCAAGGTCCGACCAGCTCACTGAAGCTGGTCGGACTTCAGATAGTCGAAGAACTCGCTATTGGGCGTGATCACCAGTGTGGAGTTTTCCCCGTCCAGAGCGGTCTCATAGGCGGCCAAGCTGCGGTAGAAGGCGAAGAATTCCGGATCGCGGCCAAACGCTTCGGCGAAGATGGCGTTGCGTTCCGCATCCGCCTCACCGCGGATGATGTCGCTGTCGCGCTGCGCCTCGGACACCAGTTCGACCGCGGTGCGGTCGGCCTGGGCGCGCACCCGCTGCGCCGCCTCCTGCCCGCGGGCGCGTTCGTCGGCCGCCTCCCGCGCGCGTTCCGCCTCCATCCGCTGGAAGGTCGCTTCCAGGTTCTGGCTCGGCAACTCGGTGCGCTTGATGCGCACGTCGATGACCTCGATCCCCAGCGCACGCGCGCGGATGATCGAAGCGTCGCGGATGCGGTTCATCAGCGCCACCCGGTCGGCCGAAAGGATCGTATTCGACGTCACCGACCCCAGCACCTCGCGCAACTGCGCCCGCAGGATGCCGTCCAACCGGTCCTCAGCGGCCTGGATGCCGCCAGCCCCCACCGCCTGACGGAACTGAACCACGTCGGAGATCCGCCAACGCGCGAAGGCATCGACCACCAGACGGCGATCATCCAGCGGCGTGACCTCCTGCTGTTCGGTGTCCAGCGACTGAATGCGGTCGTCATAGGTCACGACGTTCTGGATGAAGGGCAGCTTGAAGGCCAGGCCCGGATCCTCCTTCACGTCCCGGATCTGACCGAATTGCAGGACCAGTGCCTTCTGCCGTTCATCGACGCGAAAGATCGAGGACAGCGCCACGAGCAACGCCGCGAAGAGGACGATGACCAGAATACCGACGCGCGTCATTGGCTCTCTCCTGCGGTCCGGGCGGGTGTAGGGTTGCGCAATTCGTTCAGCGGCAGATAGGGCACCACGCCCTGCCCGCCTTCGCTGACGCTTTCGTCGATGACGATCTTGTCGACGCCGGCCAACACACGCTCCAGCGTCTCCAGATACAGGCGTTTGCGGGTCACCTCGGTGGCCTTGGCATATTCGTCATAGACGGCGACGAACCGGCTGGCCTCACCGGTGGCCTGGTTGACCACCTGGGCGCGATAGGCTTCGGCGCGCTCCAACAGCTCGGCCGCTTCACCGCGAGCCTCGGCCAGCCGGCGGTTGGCATAGGCGTCGGCCTCGTTTTCGAACCGGTCGCGCTCCTGTTCCGCGGCCTGGACGTCGCGGAACGCGTCGATGACCTCGCGCGGCGGATCGGCCCGGTCGAAGTTCACGCGCACCACGTTGACGCCGCTTTGATAGCTGTCGAGCGTGCTTTGCACCAAGGTTTCGACCTCGCTGGCAATCAAACCGCGGTCGCGGTTCAACACCGGCGCCAGTTCCGACCGGCTGATCACCTCGCGCATCGCCGCTTCGGCGACCGCGTCGATTGTCAGTTCGGGTTCGGCCAGGTTGAAGAGATACTGCGCAGGGTCGGTTATGTTCCAGACCACCTCGAAATCGATGTCGACGATGTTCTCGTCACCGGTCAGCATCAGCCCCTCGTCGCCGCGCCCGCCGGAGCCGATGCGCACGGTGCGCTCGCGCGTCACCTCGACCTTTTCCTGGGTCACGAAGGGCCAGGGCGCGAAGTTGAGGCCGGGCTGACCGACCGAGGAAAACTCGCCCAGGAACAACTCGACCGAGCGCTGTTCGGGACGCACCGAATAGAAAGACAGAAAGGCCCACGTGCCCAGCGCCGCGATGATCAGAAGGATGGCGCCGCCGCGACCCAACCCCTCGGGGCCGATGCCGCGACCGCCGCCACCGCCGCGACCGCCCATGAGCACGCGCAGTTGTTCCTGGCCGCGGCGCACGATCCGGTCGATATCCGAACCGTTGCCACCGGGGCCGCGGCCCGGGCCGTTGGGCCCGTTGCCACCGCCGCCGCCGCGACCGCGGTCGTCACCGCCGCCACCGCCGCCCCAGGGTCCGCGGCCGCCGCCGCCCTTGTTGCCGCCGCCACTGCCGCCCCAGGGGCCGCCGGAATTGTTCTGATATGGCATACGCCCGTCAAACCTCTGTTTTTAAAGCCCGGTCAGAAACCTGCCCCATAGGTGTAGAGAGGGGCGGGAAAATCAAGATGCGGCGCTCCGTCACCCGGGCAACGCGTCGCGCATGGTCACGATCTCTTCCGCAGCCGTCGGGTGGACCGGCATGGTGCGGTCGAAGTCCTCTTTGGTCGCGCCCATCTTCACGGCGATGCCCAGCATCTGGATCATTTCCGCCGCGCCGGGGCCAACGATATGGACGCCCAGAACGCGGCGGGACGCCTTTTCGACGATCACCTTCATCAGCATGCGCTGGTCGCGGTCGGCAAAGGCGTGGAACATCGGCCGGAAGGTTGCACGATAGACTTCGATATCATGGCTTTCGCGGGCGTCCTCTTGAGTCAGGCCGACGGTCCCGATCTCCGGCTGGGTAAAGACAGCGGTCGGGATAAGCGTGTGGTCGACGGGACGCGGCTGGCCCTTGAAGACGGTGTCGGCAAAGGCCATCCCCTCGTGAATCGCCACCGGCGTCAGGGCGACCCGGTCGGTGACATCGCCTATGGCATAGATCGAGGGCACGGCGGTCTGCGAGTAGGCATCGACCTCCACCGCGCCCTGTCGGCCCAGCTTCACGCCCAGTTCCTCAAGCCCCAGCCCCTCCGTCGCGGGGCGCCGGCCGGTGGCATAGAGGATCACGTCGTACTCGCTGAAGGTGCCGTCGGTGCATTTAACCTCCAACCCCGAGTTTTTCTTTTCGATATGCACCAGGTCGCGGCCGACATGCAGATCCACGCCCTTCTTGCGCATCTCTTCGGCGATATGGCCGCGCACTTCGTCATCGAAGCCACGCAGGATCTGCGCGCCGCGATAGAACTGCGTCACCTTGGTGCCCAGACCGTTCATGATGCCCGCGAACTCGCACGCGATGTAGCCGCCGCCCACGATCAGCATCCGCGCGGGCTGTTCGGGCAGATGGAAGATCTCGTTGGAGGATATCGCATGCTCCACGCCTGGCACCTCGGGCATGAACGGCGCGCCGCCGGTGGCGATCAGGATGTGGCGGGCGGTGAACCGCTCTCCGGTCGACAGCGCCACCGTGTGCGGATCCTCGATGACGCCGCGGCCGCGGTACAGTGCCACCCCGGCCTTTTTCATGTTCTCTTGATAGACCTCTTCTAGGCGGTCGATCTCCCGATCCTTCTTCTCGTTGAAAAAGGTCCAGTCAAAATCGCTGCCCTCGTGGTTCCAGCCAAAGCCCGCGGCATCCTCCACCGCTTCGGAAAATTGCGAGGCAAAGACCATGAGCTTTTTCGGCACGCAGCCGCGAATGACGCAGGTGCCGCCGAAACGGTACTCCTCGCACAGCCCTACCCTGGCGCCGGTCATCGCGGTCCAGCGCGCCGCGCGCACCCCGCCCGAGCCGCCGCCGATGACGAAAAGATCGTAGTCGAATTCGGCCATTGCGGGCGCCCTTCCTCGGTCAGTCGATATAGCTCAGCAGATGCTGCAGCCGGTCGTCTTGGGGCGTGTCGATGACGTATTCGGCATCGCCCTGGGTGATGTATTCGACCTCGCCCGAGGCCGCGCCGATCACCGCCATCTCGGCGATGTCGCAGAAAAGTCCGGTCTCGACCACCCCGGGCACCCCGATCAGCGCGGCATGCAGGCGTTCGGGGTCGCCGATGCGTTCCAGATGCAGATCCAGGATATAGTGGCCCTCGTCGGTGACGAACGGCAGGCCGGCGCGTTCGCGCAACCGCATATCCAACCCGTCGACATCCGAGGTTTCCAACACGTCGTGGATCATCGTCCGCGTGGCGCTGTCACCGAAACCCACGATTTCCACGGAAAGGGGGAATTCGCCCAGGGTCTGCACCATCTTGCCCGGATCGGCGATCACCACCATCCGGTCCGAGGCGCTGGCGACGATCTTTTCGCGCAACAGCGCGCCGCCCGCACCCTTGATCAGCGACAGTTGCGGATCGATTTCGTCCGCACCGTCGATGGTCAGATCCAGCCAGCCGGTGTCCTCAAGCGAGGCGGTCGGCAACCCGCAGGACCGGGCCAGCGCCTCGGTCGCCTCCGATGTCGCCACGGCCTGGATCGACAACCCCTCGGCCTGGCGGCGCGCGCCCAAAAGCTTCACCAGCCAGGCCGCCGTGCTGCCGGTTCCCAAACCCACGCGCATACCGCTTTCCACCAGGTAAGAGGCAAAATAGGCCGCAGTGAGCTTCGCCGTGTCCGCCTGATCCAGCCGCGCAAGCATGTTCTTTCCGCTGTTTGTGGTTGCGTCCCGGGCTTATAGGCGGTTTTGCAGACGGCGACGAGGGGAATTGCGGCCGGGCACTGCCCGCCCGATCGGAGACAGCGCATGCCGCTCAGCGTTTTTGACATCTTCAAGGTGGGGATAGGACCGTCCTCGTCGCATACGATGGGGCCGATGGTGGCCGCGGCGCGGTTTCTGGATCTGCTGCGCAGTGGGGCCGCGCTGATCCCCGGGGCCGGCGCGCCGGCGGGCGTGACGTGCCGGCTCTATGGCTCTCTGGCGTTGACCGGCAAGGGCCACGCCACCGACCGGGCGGTGATTCTGGGCCTGGCCGGGTTTCGTCCCGACCGGTTCGATCTGTCGGCGGCCGAGGCGGCGCTGCGCGACCTGCGCGCGCACTGCCGCCTGACGCCGGACGATCTGCCGCCCCTGCGTTTCGATCCCCAGGCGGACGTCATCTTCGACCACGGGCCCGCGCTGCCGGGCCATCCCAACGCATTGCGGTTTCAGGCCATGGACGCACGCGGCGCGCTCCATGCCGACGAGGTCTATTATTCCATCGGCGGCGGCTTCGTTCTGACCGACCGCGAAATGGCCGATCGCGGGCCAGAGGCAGAAGCGGTGGACCTTCCGCACCCGTTCGCGACCGCCGCCGAGCTGCTGGAGCGTGCCCGGGCCGCCGCGCTTTCCATCGCCGATGTCGCGCGCGCCAACGAACGCGCGCGTTCCGGGCGCGACCCGCGGCCGCGGCTGCACAAAATTTGGTCGGTGATGGAGGCCAGCGTCGAAGAGGGGCTGGCGACCCGGGGCGTGCTGCCCGGCGGACTGAACCTGCGCCGGCGGGCCGCGGCCCTGCACGACGCGCTGCTGCGCGAGCGTGGTCAGAACCTGACCGCGCCGCATACCGTGAACGATTGGATCGGCGCCTATGCGATGGCGGTGAACGAGGTCAACGCCGCCGGCGGCCAGATCGTCACCGCACCCACCAATGGTGCCGCGGGCGTGGTGCCGGCGGTTCTGACCTATTACTTGCGCCATGTGCCGGGTGCTGCGCCGACGCGAGTGCCCGATTTCCTGCTGACCGCCGCCGCCATCGGCGCGCTTATAAAGACCAACGCGTCGATCTCGGGGGCCGAGGTCGGCTGCCAGGGCGAGGTCGGCGCCGCCGCGGCGATGGCCGCGGCCGGGCTTTGCGCGGTTCTGGGCGGCACCCCGGCGCAGTGCGAAAACGCCGCCGAGATCGCGTTGGAACATCACCTGGGCATGACCTGCGACCCGATCCGGGGTCTGGTCCAGGCGCCGTGTATCGAGCGCAACGGTTTGGGGGCGGTAAAGGCGGTGGCGGCGGCTTCTCTGGCGCTGCGCGGCGACGGGCGGCACCTGGTGTCGCTCGATGCCTGCATCGAAACCATGCGCCAGACCGGGCGCGACATGGACACCAAATACAAGGAAACCTCTCAGGGCGGGCTGGCGGTCAACGTGCCCGAATGCTGAGCGCCGCCACCACCTGCGGCAGATGCTCCAGCGGCAGGATGCCCAGCGCCCCGGGCGCCTCGAAGCGCGCGCTTACCGGCCCGCCAGTGGCCCGGTTCGAGGTGCCCAACAGGCCGCCCGGCGCCAGGTGCAGCCCGGCCAGATCCCAGGCCAGCCCGGTCGATCCCAACCCCGCCACCGGCACCACCGGATGAAACGACACCCGGGTGCCGGTCGGCAGATCCAGCACCAGATCATCCGGCCAGTGCAGCACCAGATCGGTCCGCGACAGCACGATGACGGGCCGCGCGCGATACCGATACAGCGCCGCCATCACCGCCAGCGTGTGATCCACCCGCCCGCCGGTGAACCCGCAGGCCAGCAGCAACGGCGCCTGCACATATTCCAGACACTTTTCGAAATCGGTCGTATCCTGATCGCCTATCGGATACATCTTAATGTCTGAATTACGCCAAGTTTGCCGATTAGTTAACGAATCCATGTCACCCATTATGGCGACGGGCCGGTGATTCAGCGTCAGCGCCTTGTCGGCGCCGCCATCGGCCGCCACCAGAACGGGGGCATGCGAAAGGGCCGTCTCCAGGACGAAGCGCGCGGTCTCGGAACCGCCGATCAGCGTCGTCGGTCGGTCGGTATGAAACAGCGGATCGGGCATCCGCGCCGTCCTAGCCGGTCGCCGGGGCGATTTCCAGGGCCGGGCCGGTGCGGCCCCGGCGGTTGACAGATTTCCGGGCCCGAACGGCCCGAAGGCAGGAGAGTGGTATGGATCCGAACAAGAAAATGGCCGTCTCTTTCGGCAGTTTCGCCTGTGTTTTGGAAGGTTTCGACGATCCGTTCCCTCTGATGCAAGACGTCGTCGCCTATTTCGGCAAACGCGCGGCCGAAGGCAGCACGCTGGGCCAGCACAACAGCATCGCGGATTTCGACGCACTGGCGCAGATGCTGCGCAACCGCGACGGGACCGAGATCACGTTGGAACCGATCGCCGGCGGGGTCTATGTGCGCCGGATCGATATGCCCGCCGCAGCGGCAGTGGACGAGACCGCGCCGGCGATGACCCTGATGCCTGCCGGGGCGGATGCGGGGCCGGACGACCTCGCAGCACGGGACGAAGATTCGCTGACCAACGCAGATTATGGCGAAGATCCGGCGGAACTGGACGCGGAGCCGCGCCCGGCAGCGGACGACGATGCGGCGGCAGAGGCGCAAGACGGCTCCGACGCGGCAGGTTCCGACGACGTCGATGACGCGTTCCTGGCGCGGTTGGAAGCATTCGACACGGCCGACGACACGCTGGATGAACACGCCGAGCAGGTTGAGGAGGCCGCGGACGACCTCACCGAGGACATGGCAGAGAACGCGCCGGAAACCCTGGTGCGCGAAGCGATTTTCGGCGCGACCGAAGACATGCCAGCGGATGATCGAACGGAAAGCCTCCAGGATGAGACTGCGGACGGCTCTTCGTCAGACCGCGCCGAGGTATCGCTCGACGGCGATGCGGATGCGCCGCTCGATAATGATATTGACGCGCCGCTGAGCGATAGTGTTGACGCGCCGCTGAGCGGCGATGCTAACGCGCCGCTGAGCGGCGACACCGAGGATCCGCTGTCGATCTTTTCCGGCCGCGTGTCCGAAGATGCCGACGCGTCGGACCAAACCACGTCGAACGAAACCGCATCGGAAGATGCGGCGCCGGCCGAACCCGCACCGGAGGCACCCGCGCTGTCGATTTTTGGCAGCGGCATGGAACACCATACGGAGGAACCAGCATCGCTGGAGGACGAGGCGCCGGAACAGTCCGGCGCCGAGGCGGAACCCATGGAGGAGGCGGACGCACAGGAGCCGCCGGCAACCGCCGAAGCCCAGCAAACGCCGGAGGATGACGCGCCAGAAACCCCGGCGCCGGACCTTGAGGACACGCCGAAGGACAGCGCGGAGCCAGAGGACCTCGCCGCGGCGAAAGCGGAGGAGATCCCGGCCCGGGATCCGGCGGTGGAACACGCCGCGATCGAGGCCGCAGTGGCCGATGTGCTGATGTTCGAAAACGCCCAAGCCCCGCTGGAGGAGGAGCCCGAACCCGCGTCCAAACCCGCCGCGGCGGCACTGCGGTTGGGACCGGAAATGCTGAAACCGGTCACCGATGAGCCACCCGCAAGCGCCGACGACGATACCAACGAGACGGACGACCAGATGGACGACGCGCCCGCCGCCGGCTTCATCGACGCGGTCGCTCAGCAGCCGGAGGCGCGTAAGCTGTTCCGGCTGGAGCCCCAGAAACCCGCGGCCGAAACCCCCGAAGTCGCGGCGGAACCGCCTGCGGCGGAGCCCGGCGCGCCGGAAGGAGCGGACACGCCCGCCGAGGGCGACGCGAAACCGGCGCGGCGAGGGCTCGGCGCGCTGCCGCTGCGCAATCTTTTGCGGCGCAAGCCCGATGCCGGATCCGACGACGATGGCCCAGTGGCCGAGGAACCGATGGCGGAAGAGCCGGCGGCCAAGCCCGGCGGCGCCCGCACGCTGCGCGTGGTGGAAAGCAGCCCCGAACCCGCGGCTTCGCCGGCAGCGGCACCCGAACCGGCCGCGGCCGAGGCGGCCGAACCGAAGGGGCGCAAATCCCGCTCTGAAAGCGCCGATCAGGCGGCACAACGGATCAGCGACCGGCTTCACGCCAGCTATGGCAAGGCGCCGAAGGCCGCCGACTTTAGCCTGGACGACAGCGAGGAACAGGACCTGGACACCCGCTCCCCCCGCGGCTTCGCGCGCAAGGTCGGCGCGCGTGAGCTGCCCGAGTTGATGGCCGCAGCGGCGGCGTATCTGGCGATGTTCGAACACAAGGAAACCGTCTCGCGCGCCGACATCATGGGCGTGATCCAAACCATCGCCGGAGATGCCAAGATCACCGCCGAGGCAAAGGTCAAGGCTTTTGGCAAACTCGTGCGCACGGGCGAGTTGCTGCGGCTCGACGCCAGCCAGTTCGCGCTGTCCGACGAGGCGGCCGACCGTTTCCGCGCCCGGCTGGCAGAGGCCGATGGCGACCCCATCGAAGACAACGACGCCCCGATCGAGGATGCGGTGAACGAATAGCCGTCGGCTCGACTGCGGCGGCCGACTGGGGCGGCAGGGCGCGGGCGTCGGCTGCGGTTTGCCGCCGGCCCCGACCCCTGCGGCGGGGCTCCCCCAGCGATCGCGCGGGCGCGCGAGTTGGGCAAATCCGTGGATCGCTTTGCAGGGCGCGGACGCGTTTTCGCCCGGCAACCGCGTCGGAAAATGGCCGGCCGCAGGGCGTGCGCGCCGCCCGGCAGGCGCGCTACGGTTCTTCACCCATCTCCAGGCCGACGGCCGCGACAAAGGCATCGCCCCGCGCCTCGAAACTGTCGAATTGGTCGAAACTCGCGCAGGCCGGGGCCAGAAGAACCGTGTCCCCCGGCTCGGACTCCGCCGATGCGGTGCGGACGGCGCTGTCCAGATCACCGCAAATCGCGTGCGGTGTGTCGGCCAGCGTGCGGGCGAAATCCGACGCCGCCTCGCCGATCAGATAGGCCTTGGCGATCTTGGAAAAGAACCCGCTCAGGGGCGCGATGCCGCCGGCCTTTGCCCGCCCGCCGGCGATCCAGCGGATGCGGTCGAACGCCGCCAAAGCCTGCGCTGCGGCATCGGCATTGGTCGCCTTGCTGTCGTTGACGAAGATCACGCCGCCGCGCCGGGCGACGATCTGGCAGCGATGCGGCAGCCCGGGAAAGCCGGCCAGCCCCGCCTCGATCGCCCGCGGCGCCAAGCCAAGGCTGCGCAACGTGGCATAGGCGGCGGCGGCGTTCTGATGATTGTGCGCGCCCGGCAGGTTCGCCATATCGCGCAGATCCAGAGATGCCGCCTGCCGCCCCCGCCGCCATTCGGCCAGAAATCCCTTGCGCGCCGCAACCGTCCAGCCCGCGCGCGCCTTGCCCGCGGTCACGCGGATCACCGGCTCGCCGCTGCCGACCTCTTCGCGCATCTGATTGGCCAGATAGGCGCCTTCCACCGTGTCCACGCCGATGACGCTGCGCTCTGGCCCGCCTTCGGCGAACAGGCGGCGTTTGGCCGCGAAATAGCCGCCCAAGCCGCCATGCCGGTCCAGATGGTCGGGCGAGAAGTTCAGAAACACCGCCAGATCCGGCGCCAACGCGCGGGCGAGCTCGATCTGGTAAGAACTCAACTCCAGCACCACCACGCCGCCATCGCCCGGGGGGGCGAGATCCAGCACGCCGCGTCCGATATTGCCGCCCATCTGCGCCGCAACACCGGCCCGGGTCAGACAGTGATGGATCAGCGCCGTGGTGGTCGACTTGCCGTTCGAGCCGGTGACGCAGACGATCCGCGGCGGGCGGTCCATCAGATCCCAGTCGTCGGTCCCGCAGGATCGGAAGAACAGCCCGATATCGTTGTCGACCGCCACACCCAAGGCCCAGGCGCGCGCGACGACGGGATGCGGCTGCGGATAGAGATGCGGGATCCCGGGCGAGACGATCAGCGCCACCACCCCCTCCCAACCCGCATCGCGGGTCAGATCGGCCAGCGCGAACCCCTCGGCCTCGGCCGCCGCGCGCGCCGCTGCGCCGTCGTCCCAACAGACCGGCACCGCCCCGCCCGCGCGCAGCGCCCGCGCCGTCGAAAGGCCGGACCGGCCCAAGCCCAGCACGGCCACCTTGTGGTCGGCGTAACCGCGGACAGGGATCATGGCTGCTGCCTGGTCAACATATGCGCCGGCTTATCCGGTTTCGCACTGTGCCAAAAGCCCGCCGCCCGGTGCACGGCGTCCCGGGCCTGACCCGGGCCCTCTCGGCGGCTGGAGCGGGGCCGCTCACCAGGGGATCGGGGCGCGGTCGCGGAAGAACCCGCCGGTGGGGCCATCGCCCGGCAATGTGGCGAGCCAGACGCCCGTGTCCGCCCCCTCCTCCGGGCTGCGGGCGGCGCCGGCCCCGCCCATCCGCGTGCGCACCCAGCCCGGGCACATCGAATTGACCTTGATCCCGGCGGGCAGATCGCGCGCGGCGATCACCGTGAGCGCGTTCAGCGCCGCCTTGGCCACGCCGTAGGCGCCGCCGCCCAGGCCTTCGGTAAAACTTCCCAAACCGGAGGAGACGTTGACGATGCGCCCATAGCCGCGCGCGCGCATATGCGGCAGTGCCGCCCGGATCAGCGCATAGGGCGCATGCAGCATTACCTGCATCGAGGTCGCGAAGCCCTGCCGATCCTCGAACATCGGCCGGTCGAACAGCACTCCGGCATTGTTGACCAGCACGTCGAACGCCAGGCGATCCGGCAAATCCGCCTCCAGATCCAGCGCCATCGCCTCGCAACCGATCTCCGCCGCCGCCGCGGCGCTCGCGGCCGCATCGCGCGCGCCGATCACCACATCGAGCCCCTGCGCCGCCAACCCGGCCGCGATGGCCCGCCCGATGCCGCGATTGCCGCCGGTGACCAGCGCGCGGGTCATCGCAGCTTCAGCGTCGCCAGGCCGACCAGCGCCAGGATCACGCTGACGATCCAGAACCGAATGACGATCTGGCTTTCGGCCCAGCCCATCTTTTCGAAATGGTGGTGGATCGGGGCCATCAGAAAGATCCGTTTCTTGGTGCGCTTGTAATACAAGACCTGGATTATGACGCTCAGCGCCTCCACCACGAACAGGCCGCCGATGATGGCCAGCACGATCTCGTGCTTGGTGGCCACGGCGATGGCGCCGAGTGCCCCGCCCAGCGCCAGCGAGCCGGTATCGCCCATGAACACCGCCGCCGGCGGGGCGTTGTACCACAGAAAGCCCAAACCGCCGCCGATCAGCGCAGCGGTGAAGATGGTGATCTCTCCCGTGCCGGCGACATAGTGGACATCGAGATACTCGGTGAAATCGGTGCGGCCCACGACATAGGCTATGATGCCGAAGGATCCGCCGGCGATCATCACCGGCATGATCGCCAACCCGTCCAGCCCGTCGGTCATGTTGACGGCGTTCGCCGCGCCCACGATCACGATCATCGCGAAGGGGACGAACAGGATCGAAAGGTTCAACAGCGCATCCTTGAACACCGGGAACGCCAGATGCGCCGACAGATCCTCGGGGTGCAGCGCCATCGCCCAGAGCGCCGCAATGGCCGCGATGCCGAAGCCGATGGCCAGCCGCATCCGGCCCGACACCCCGTTCACATTCTGTTTCGTGACCTTGGAATAGTCGTCGGCGAACCCGATCAGCCCGAAGGCCGCTGTCACGAATAGAACCAGCCAGACATAACCATTGTCGATCCGCGCCCAAAGCAGTGTCGAAAACACAAGCGCCGACAGGATCAGCAGCCCGCCCATGGTGGGCGTGCCGGCCTTGGCGAGGATGTGGCCCTCCGGCCCATCCTCGCGGATCGGCTGGCCCTTCTTCTGTTTGCGCTTGAGAAGGTCGATCAGCGGGCGGCCGAACACAAAGCCGAAGATCAATGCCGTCAGAAACGCCCCGCCAGCACGGAACGTGATATAGCGGAACAGGTTGAACACATCGCCGCCATCGGACAATTCACTCAGAAAATACAACATCTTATCCCGCCTCTTGCCCCTTTGCCGGTTGCGCGTCGCCCAGCTTTTTTATCGCCGCCACCAGCATCCCCACGCGGGAGCCCAGCGAGCCCTTGCACATCACCACATCGCCCGCATCTACCAGCCGCGGGACTTGCGCGGCAAGCGCGGCGGTGTCGGCGAACCACTTGCCCCGACGGGCGTGCGGCAGCGCCTGGTGCAGCGCGTGCATCAGCGGGCCGGCGGTGTGGACGATATCAATCGCGTCCATCGCCGGCAGATCGGCCAGTGCGGCATGCATCGCCGCGCCGTCACCGCCCAGTTCCAGCATATCGCCCAAAAAGGCGATGCGCCGGCCCCGGGCGACGCGGCCGATATCGTCTTCCGGACGGGCGGCGGCAAACACCTCCAGCGCCGCGGCCATGGAGGCCGGATTGGCGTTGTAGCTTTCATCGATCAGGTGGACGCGCCCGTCGATGCCGCTGTCGCCCAGGACCACGTTCCACCGAGAGCCGCGCCCCTCCGGCGCCGACCAACCAGCCAGGGCGAGGGCCGCGCGCGGAACGTCGGCGCCCAATTGGTCGATGGCGGCCAGAACGCCCATCGCATTGTCAGCCAGATGTCGGCCCGGCTGCGCCAGTTTGAAAAACAGCGGCGCGCCGGCATGTTCCGCGCGCACCGTGGTCGCGGTGTCGCTCAACTGAACCGAAAGCTGCCGATACTCTGCCGCCGGGTCGCGCCCGAAGCTCTGGCAAAAGACGCCGCGCGCGGCGGCATAATCGCGCTGGATCGCATAGGTGTCGCAGTCGCGGTTCAGCACCAGCACGCCCTGCGGCCCCAGCCCCTCGGCGATCGATGCCTTTTCGCGGGCGATATCGGCGACACTTCCGAACGCCTCCAGATGCACCGCGGCGACGGTGGTGATCAGTGCCACATGCGGTGCGGCCAGCCGCGCCAGGGGGGCGATCTCTCCCGGGGCGTTCATGCCGATCTCGATCACCGCGAACGCGGCATCCTGCGGCAGGCGCGCCAGGGTCAGCGGCACGCCCCAATGATTGTTGAAAGACTTCTCCGCCGCGTGCGTGCGCCCCTGCGCCGCCAGCCCGGTGCGCAGCATCTCCTTGCTGGAGGTCTTGCCGACCGACCCGGTCACCGCAACCACCTTGGCCCGCGCCCGCGCCCGGGCCGCAGCGCCCAGGGCGGTCAGCCCGGCCAGTGTGTCAGGCACCACCAGAAGCGGAAAGTTCGGTGGGCAATCCGGGGGCCGGTGCGTGACCAGCGCGGCCGCCGCGCCGGCCTCTGCCGCCTTCGCCGCAAAGGCGTGGCCGTCGCGATCCGCCTGCAAGGCCACAAACAAATCGCCCGGGACCAGGCTGCGCGTATCGATGGAAACGCCTGTCGCCGTCCAGTCTCCGTCCGGCTTCGCCCCAGTGGCATGGGCCGCCTCTGCAGCGCGCCACAGCGGCGTCATGCGCGCCCCCCGTCCAGCGCTGCAACCGCGATGCTGGCCTGTTCGGCATCGTCAAAGGGCAGGACATCTTCGCCCACGACCTGGCCCGTCTCATGCCCCTTGCCCGCGATCAAAAGCGTGTCGCCGGGCTGAAGCGCATCCACCGCGGTCAGGATCGCCTCCGCCCGGTCGCCGATCTCGTTGGCCTCGGGCGCGCCCGTGCGGATAGCGGCGCGGATCTTGGCCGGGTCTTCGCTGCGCGGGTTGTCATCGGTGACAAAGACGACATCCGCCGCCCCTCGCGCCGCCGCACCCATGGCCGGGCGTTTGCCAGGATCCCGGTCGCCGCCGGCGCCGAACACCACCAGCAGCCGGCCCATCACATGCGGGCGCAGCGCCCGAAGCGCGGTGTCGAGCGCGTCTGGCGTATGCGCGTAATCCACGAAAACCGCCGCGCCATTGTCACGGATCGCCGCGCGCTGCATGCGCCCGCGCACCGCGCTCAGACCGGGCAAAGCGTCAAAGACCTGCGCCGCCGCGCAGCCGGTGGCCAGCGCCAACCCAGCAGCGATCAGCGCGTTCTCCCCCTGAAACCCGCCGATCAGATCCAGCCGCGCCAGGTGCACCTGCCCGCCCCAGGAAAACCGGATGTCCTGCCCGGTGGCATCGAAACGCTGGTTCAAAAGCCGCAGGTCGGCGGTTTCGCGTCGGCCGACCGCGATCACCCGCTGGCCCCGTGCCCGGGCCTGCTCTGCCAGGGTCGGGCCCATATGATCGTCGATATTGATAACCGCAGTGCCATCTGCGGGCAGCACGCGGGCGAAAAGCCCCGCCTTGGCGAAAAAATAGTCGTCGAAGGTCGGGTGATAATCCAGGTGATCGCGGCTGATATTGGTATAGGCCGCCGCGGTCAGCCGCACGCCGTCCAGCCGCCGCTGCGCCAGGCCATGGCTCGACGCCTCCATCGCCGCGTGGGTCACGCCGTCGGTCGTCAGATCGGCCAGCAGCCGGTGCAGGGTCAGCGGCTCGGGCGTGGTGTGGTTCAGGGGCCGGGCCACAGCCCCGTCGACCCCGGTCGTGCCCAGGTTGACGGCGCGGGCATCCGCGGCCTCCCAGATCTGGCGGGTGAAACTGGCCACGGATGTCTTGCCATTCGTCCCCGTGGCCGCGACCATGGTTTCGGGTTGGGCGGCGTACCAACGCGCGGCGGCGCGGGCGAATGCCAGGCGCGGGTCGGGATGAACGAGCATCGGCAGATCGACCGGTCCCGCCAGATCGGCGCCGGCGGCATCGGTCAGGACCACGGCGGCGCCCATGCGCACCGCATAGGGGATGAATTCGGCGCCGTGCAGATTGCTGCCGGGCAGCGCCGCAAACAGATGGCCGGGCAGCACGTCCCGGCTGTCGACGGCCAGCCCGGTGATCAGGCCCAAGGCGCCCCAATCGCCGCGCCGCTCGGCCCCGTCCAAAAGCGCCAGATCGGCCAGTTTGCGCGCCGGTTCTGCGGCCATGCGCCCCCTCAGTTCGCCGCGTGAACGGCGCTGATCCCCTCGCCGCCCTCTTTAGGCAAGGGTCGAAGGTTCATCAATGGCGCGATCCGCCGGATGATCTCCGCCGCCACCGGCGCCGCGGTCCAACCGGCGGTGCGGCGCGGCTCGCGCCCGGTGCGGTCTTCGGGTTCGTCGAGAGAGACCACCAGCACGTATTTCGGCTCGTTCGCGGGAAAGATCGCGGCGAAGGTGCCGATGACCTTGTCATCGTAGTAGCCGCCGGTGTGCCGGGGCTTGTCGGCCGTGCCGGTCTTGCCGCCCACCCGGTAGCCTTCCACATCCGCCAGGGTCGCGGTGCCGCCTTCGACCACGCCGCGCAGGAACCCGCGCAGGATCCGAGAGGTGCCTTCGGACAGGATCCGGTCGGCCTCCCCAGGGCGGCGGTCGGACTTCAGCAGCGTCGGGGTGACCCGCAGCCCACCATTGACCACCGAAGCATAGGCCGTCGCCAGATGCAGCGGCGTCGCCGCCAGCCCATGCCCGTAGGACACCGTCATCGTCGAGATCTCCGACCAGCGCTTGGGTACCAGCGGCTTGGTCTTGCCCGCCTCGGGCAGCGTCACCGGCACCGGATCGAGGAAGCCTAACGAGCGCAGGAAAGCCGCCTGCCGCTCTGCACCGATTTCCACCGCGATCCGCGCCGTGCCGATGTTGGAGGATTTGACGATCACGTCCCGCGTGCTCAGCCGCGGCCCGTAATCGCGAAAGTCACGAATGCGGAACCGGCCCCAGGTCAGCGGCCCCTTGGTATCGATCATCGTGTCCGGGCCGACCAGGCCCAGTTCCATCGCCTGCGCGACGGTGAAGATCTTAAACGTCGAGCCCAACTCATAAACGCCCTGCGCCGCCCGGTTGAAGATCGGGCTGTCCGAGGGATCGCCGCTGACGGGCGGCTTCGGGCGCTGGTTGGGGTCGAAATCGGGCAAGGAGGTCATGGCGATGATCTGCCCGGTATCGGCCTCCATCAGCACCGCCGCGGCACCCTTGGCGTTCATCAGCCGCATGCCGCCGGCCAGCACGCGTTCCACCGCCGCCTGGACCGACAGATCAATGCTCAACTCCAGCGGCGCGCCGCCCTCCGCCGGGTCGCGCAGATAACGGTCGAACGTGAATTCCACCCCGGCAGAGCCGATCACTTCCGCCGCATGCACCCCCTCGCGCCCGAAGCCGTAGCCGCCCAGGATATGCGCGGCCAGCCGGCCATTGGGGTAAAGCCGCATCTCGCGCGGGCCGAGTTGCAGGCCGGGCTCGCCCAGATCGTGCACCGCCTGGCGCTGTTCGGGGCTGAGCGAGCGCTTGATCCAGATGAATTTGCGCTTGCCGGAAAACCGGCGCAGCAGATCGGTTTCGTCCAGATCCTCGAAAATCCGCGCCAGCCCGGCGGCGGCGGCGGGCTTGTCGACCATCAGATGCGGCTGCGCATAAAGCGAGGCCGTCATCATGTTTGTGGCCAGGATCGCGCCGTTGCGGTCCACGATATCGGCGCGCTGCGCGACGATCTGACTGGCGGCGGACGCCACGCGCGGCTCTTGCGGGTCGGACGCGGCCAGAACGGACATGCGCGTGGCCACGGTACCAAAAGCCAGAAGGAAGGTCGCCGCCAGCAGCAGCAGGCGGTATTCGGCCCGCAGCCGTTCGGCCTTGTGCCGCTGCCGCATACGGGCCGCGCGGGCCTCGGCCTCGATCCGGTCGGGGTTCTCGCCGCGCGCGCGCGCGGTCATGATGCGTGCCAGCGGGCGCAACGGGCGGCGGATCATTGGCTTGCCCCCAGAACCGCCTGCAAAACGGCATCGGCCATCTGCGGATCCTCCGGCGGATAGGCGACCAGCGCCGGGTCGCCGAAGTGATCGGCGGTCATCGGCATAAGCTGCAACTGATCGAAATAGGCCTCCGCCAGCACGCGCAGCCGGTCGGGGCGGTTCAGATAGGCCCATTCCGCGTTCAGCATCGCGATCGCCTCCCGCTCCAGCGCAATCTGGCGGCGCAGATCGTCGACCTCGCGCATCGCCTCCTGCGTGGCGTAGTTCACCTGATAGGCCCAGAAGGCAAAGGCGATCACCGCCATGCCGGCGGACAGATAGATCAGCGTTCTCATCGGCGGTCATCCATGATGCGGGACAGATCGGGCGCGCCCAGATCGGGCAGCGCCCCGGCGGGGGCGGCAGTGCGGCGGGCCATGCGAAGCTTGGCGGATCGGGCGCGGGGGTTGCGTACGGTCTCGGCCTCGTCCGGGGCCACCGCCTTGCGGGTGACTAACGCGAACCGGGGCGGGTCCTGCTGGGTTTCCGGTGCATGGCGGCTGCCGCGCCCCGCACCGCCGGAGCGGTCGCGCAGGAAGCGTTTGACCAGCCGATCCTCCAGTGAGTGAAAGGTGACGACGGCAAGGATGCCCCCGGGCGCCAGCGCCCGTTCGGCGGCAGCCAGCCCCTGGGCCAGCGCGCCCAACTCGTCGTTCACCGCGATGCGCAGCGCCTGAAAGCTGCGGGTCGCGGGGTGCACCTGCCCCGGCCGGGGGCGGGGGAGGGCGGCCTCGATCACCTCGGCCAGCGCGCGGGTGCGGGTAAAGGGCCGTCGGGCAACAATGGCCCGGGCGATCCGGCGGGAGGCACGCTCTTCGCCGAATATATAAAGAATATCGGCTAACGCTTTCTCACTCAATGTGTTTACCAAATCCGCCGCGCTCGATCCAGCCTGCGCCATGCGCATGTCCAGCGGCCCATCATGGCGGAATGAAAAGCCGCGTTCTGCCTGGTCGAGCTGCATCGAACTGACGCCCAGATCCAGCACAATCCCGTCGAGCGCCGCGTGCCCCGCCGCCGCCGCCAGTCGGTCGAGATCGGCGAAATTGCCCTGGATCAAGCTCAGCCGGTCGCCATAGGCGCCGCGCCACGCGGCCGCCAGATCCGCCACATCCGGGTCGCGGTCGACCCCCAGCACCTGCGCCGCGCCGGCATCCAGCAGCCCGCGCGCATAGCCGCCGGCCCCGAAAGTGCCATCCAACCAGATGCCCGCGACTGGGGCGGCATGCGCCAGCAGCGGCTCAAGCAGAACCGGGACATGCGGCGCCTCGGCCATCGTCTCAGCCGCGTCCGTGGCTGGTATCCAGCAACGCGAAAGGATCATTCTCCTCGTCCTGCGCTTCGACCCACTCCTCGATCCGGGCCTGATCCTCGGCATAGGCGCCGGGTTCCCAGATCTGAAACTTCTCGCCCATGCCCGCGAACAGCGCCTCATCGAACAGCCCGAAGCGTTCGCGCAGTTGCGGCTTCAGCACCAGGCGCCCGTTTTCATCGACCTGCCCGTCGACCGACTGGCTGTTCAGCATCCGCTCCAACGCCTCGCGCTGTGGCGCAAAGCGCGGCAGGGCGGAGATCATGTCATCGACCTTTTCCATGGACCGCACCGAATACCCTTCCAGGCAATTGCGCCCCTTGCGGCCGTAGACCAGAACCAAGTTCGGCTTTTCGCCCGGCTTCCAATCCGGGTCGCCGTCTTCCAGGACACGGCGAAACGGGGCCGGGATCGACACCCGCCCCTTGCCGTCCACCTTGTGGACGCTTTCGCCTCTGAAACGCCGTGCCACGCGTCTCGCTCCTGCCCCTCACCCCGGGGTCCGGGGTGAAAAAAAGAGAAAGGCGACCCAGCTTGCGCGGACCGCCTGTCGGGGGAAGTTCGGTGGCTCTGCCCCGCATTTCGGTTTCCGCGGGATCCCGATGCTGCGGGACGCCTGTACGCAACGGAAGGGGCGTGCGCCTGTATGAAACCTGCTCTAGGACCGCGTCCGATTTTCCGGATCTTGTCCGTTTATGCTGTCACGCCCCTTCCATCGCTATATGGTATGCCACGGGAATACATGGGAAGCAATAGGATAATCATACACATCACGGGTATGGACGATTCAAAATATTCATATACGAGAATAAGATGGCTCTACTGTCCATATTTTGTGGATGCAGGATTTTTGACTACGAAATAACGTGTGGCTCGCCACGGCTCACCAATGGCCCAGGCCATCGGGACGCTCCATCGCCATCGGAATCCCCACCTTTATCCACACGAAAAGCCCGTGGTGACGCGAGAATCGGCGGGAAATCCCGTGTCAGGACCAGAATTTCCCATAAGTGCGTGCGGACGGCCTGTAAGCCGGATTCTGTAGGGCTTGCGCCCCGATGGCCATTCCTCTGGGCCGGCCCTTGCGGACCGGCTCTAGCAGCCTACCCGGATCTGCTGGGGGCGGAGGGCCCCCGGGGTTGCCCCCGCGCGATCCCTATTCGGCCTTGCTCCCGGCGGGGCTTGCCGTGCCACCGATGTTGCCACCGGCGCGGTGGGCTCTTACCCCACCGTTTCACCCTTACCCCGCGAACGGGGCGGTTTGATTTCTGTGGCGCTGTCCCGCGGCTTGCGCCGGCCGGGCGTTACCCGGCGCCGTTCCTCCGTGGAGTCCGGACTTTCCTCGACCCCGGGAAAAGCCCGGGCCCGCGGCCATCCGGCCCTCCGCACGCCCGCCCTGATAGGCCGCGCGTCCCGGCCGGTCAATCGCCGCCGAACCGCCGCGCCAGATCCTGGGCAGCGGCCACGTCCCAGCCATCCAGCGACCCGACGGCCCAGGGCCGGAAGCGGTGACGGAACGCGCGCAGAACCTGTGCGGATGCCGGATCATAGCCAAACCGCGCCGCCGCCGCCGCAAAGGCCGCGGGCGCGGCCTGCGCCGGGGCGTGTGCCGCTGGCCAGACCGCCAGACGTTGCCGCGCCAAACCCCGCCAATCGAACCGCGGCCCCGGGTCCTGCTTGCGGTCGGGCGCCAGATCGGCATGGCCGATCACCGCCTGCGCGGGCATGGCCCAGCGGGCGAGGATGTCGCGCAGCAGCGCCTCCAACGCGCGCATCTGCGGGGCGGCGAACGGGGTCGCGCCGGAATTGGCCAACTCGATCCCGATGCTGCGCGAGTTGACATCCCCCCTGCCCCGCCAGGTCCCGGCGCCGGCATGCCAGGCGCGCCGGTCTTCGTCCACCAGCCGCCAGATCGCACCATCGGGATCGATCAGGTAGTGGGCCGAGACCTTGTGCTCCGGCGCGCATAACCGGGCGCGCGCGGCCGCGGCCTCCATGGCCGTGTAGTGCAGCACGACCAGTTCCGGGCGGGCGCCGTCGCGCCTTGGGCCGAAATTGGGCGATGGATGGTCCGCGATCTCCATCTTCGCCGTTTGCGCCGCGCCGGGCGCGATGGCAAGACGGCGGCATGACTTTGCAAAACCGCGTCTGGCCCGATGGCAGCCTCCGCGCGCATCCCGCGCGCGGCACCTTGTTTGGCAATCGCGGGGGACGGCTGCATGACGATCAGCGTCGCCTGGGCACCGCGCGCTGGCGCAGCCGGCAGTGGATCGTGTGCGTGCTGGATTTCAAGGGCCGCCAGCGCCGCGTGATGGGGCCGGGATATACCGAGTTGTTCTTTCTCGACGAACCCACCGCGCTGGCCGCGGGCCACCGCCCGTGTTTCGAATGCCGCCATGCCGCGGCGATGGCCTTTGCCCACGCCTTCCCCAGCCCCGGCCGCAGCCGCGCGCCGGATATGGACCGGGTGCTGCACCGCCAGCGGCTGGGTCCCCGGCGACAAGCCGCGTTCGGCGACCTGCCGGTCGGCGCGATGGCGACCGATGGCACGGCGATCTGGGCGCGCCACGCCTCCGGCGCGCTGCTGTGGCGGCCGGAGGGCTACCGCCCCGCGCCCGCGCCGCGGGGCAAGCTGGCCTTGCTGACCCCGCAAGCGACCTGCGCCGCGCTCAACGCCGGCTACGCGCCGGTTTGGCATCCTTCCGCGCCGGATTGCTGAGCCCCAACTGATCGCGCACGATCTTGGGCCGCACTTCCTCCACCGCGCCCCGCGCCAGATCGCCCAGCTGGAACGGCCCGTAGGAGATGCGGATCAGCCTGTTCACCCGCAGACCCACCGCCTCCATCGCGCGGCGGATCTCTCGGTTTCGGCCCTCGCGCAGCGCCACCGTCAGCCAGGCGTTGGCACCCTGCTGCCGGTCTAACGCCACCTCCATGGGCTGAAACCGCTCGCCCTCCAGGGTCAGCCCATCGGTCAGCGGCTGCAGCATCTCGGCGCTCGGGCGGCCCTGAACCCTCACGCGATAGCGACGCGACCAGCCGGTGGCGGGCAACTCCAGCCGCCGCTTGACGGCACCGTCATTGGTCAACAGCAGCAGCCCCTCGGAGCTCATGTCCAGCCGGCCGACGGACATCACGCGCGGCATCTCCGGCGGCAGGGCCGCGAAAACCGTGGGCCGACCCTTCTCGTCCGAGGTGGTGCTGACCAGACCGGCGGGTTTGTGATAGCGCCACAGCCGCACCGGCTCCGGCTCTGCAAGGGGGCGGCCGTCGAGCGTGACCCGATCGGCCGGCGATACGTTCAGCGCCGGGCTGTCGATGATCTTGCCGTTGACCGCGACGCGGCGCGCGCGCACCAGATCCTCTGCCCCGCGGCGAGAGGCGACCCCGGCGCGGGCCAGGCGTTTCGCGATCCGTTCGGTTGGTGTGGAGCCGGTCATGGCGTCTGCCCTAGCGCCCTTGCCAGGGCCGCGTCCATGCCCAATGGTCGCGCGATGCAGTTTCGGTCGCATATGGGCGCGGCATTGGCGGAGGCACGGGCCGCGGCCACGCGCGGGGAGGTGCCGGTGGGCGCGGTGGTGGTCGACCCAGCCGACGGCAGCATCGTGGCGCGGGCGGGAAACGCCACCCGCGCCGGCCCCGACCCCACCGCCCACGCAGAGATCCTGGCGATCCGCGCCGCCTGCGCCCTGCGCGGGGCGGAGCGGCTGACCGGGCTCGATCTTTACGTCACGCTGGAACCCTGCCCGATGTGCGCTGCCGCGATCGCCGCCGCGCGGATCGCGCGGCTCTATTACGGCGCGGCGGATCCGAAGTCAGGCGGGATCGAACAGGGCCCCTGCATCTTCGCGCATCCCCAGGCGCACCATGCCCCGCAGGTCTATGGCGGAATAGAAGCCAGCGCCGCCGCCGATCTGTTGAAGGCCTTCTTTGCCGCCCGCCGATCTTGACTGGGTATCGATGAATTTTCTCAGTAACTTATAGATCAAAGCTAAGAGGTCACTATGCCTTCTTGGCCGTAAGACATATGCCGCGATTTGCGCCAACGGGTCATGCGCGCCCACAGATCGGCCGCAATTCCTCAGCCGTCGCCCCGCCTCCGGCATCCCAGGCCGCCACGGGCGCTCAGCACTGTCTGGCCGAGCCTTGCACGGACAGGGCCCGGGCCACGACGGACCCCGAGCCAGGCGGCACGTAATCCGCCACGGCAGTGCCCCACGGTAGCCGGTCTCAGCCGGCGGTCTGCAACCCGACATACTCCTCCAGCCAGTCCAGCACCGGTGCGGCGGCGTGCCAGGTTCGCAGCGCGTGATCCAGGGGGCGCCGTTCATCCAGAGCCGCTTTCGGGTCGATACCGGCGCCGATGACCATGTTTTTCATCCGCATCAAAACAATGCGCGGATGGTCCTTTGCCACCCCGCGCGGCGCGGATTTCAGGTCCGCATCGGTCCACCGGGTCAGCCCGGCGGCTTGCGTTTCGGCCAGCGCCGCCTCAAGTTCCGCCCCCGCGGGGCCGTCGATGGCCGAACGCTGGGCCGATAACTGGTCCTTGGTCATCTCATAGACCCCGGTCCCGGCATAGAATCCGGTACTGCTGATCGCGGCGTAGTAGTGCCGGCCCGCCGGTGTCAAGATCAGACCGTAAGTGCTGGTTTTATAGGAACTTTTGTCTTTGGAAAACCTTACGTCACGGTTTTGGCGGAACACTTTGATCGTCCCGCCGAACTCCGCCGCGGCCTCGTCCAACAGCCGGGTCAGCGGCGCCTTGACATGGTCTTCGAACACCCCCCTTTCGGCGGTGAAATAGGCTTTGGTATTGTCCTTCTCCAGTCCCTTGAAGAACGTGATCGCCTTGGGGCCGAAGCCCAGAAACGGTGTGTCGAACATATGCGCCTCCCCCCAGAGCGATGGCCAGAGAACCGGTGGCGATCCTCTGGCAGGACATCGCAAAATGCTTCGGGCCATCGGCTTCGCGCGGGCGACGCGGGCGATGCCCCGATGGCCATCATAGGCGATCGGAGCGGGGGGAAAAGCACCACGCGCCCCGGCCGCCGCGCCGGGCCCTCTCGGCGGGCGGCAAGGCGGCGGCGCGGTCCCGGGTCGGGGCCCGGGACGCGTGGTGCTGTCAGAACCGCAGCGCCTTGGCCTGGCGCACCTGCGGCAGCCGGGCGATGCGGGCCAGCATCTCGTCGGACACCGGTTCGTCCACACCCAGAAGCGCAATCGCCTCGTCACCCTTGGCCGCGCGCCCCAGCGCGAAGGTTGCGATGTTGATATCCAGCGTCCCCAGCGCCGTGCCCAGCGCGCCGATATAGCCCGGCTCGTCGGTGTTGGTCGTATAGAGCATATGTGGCGCCGGTTCGGCCTCCAGGTTGATGCCCTTGATCTGGATGAAACGCGGCCGGCCGTCGGAATAGATGGTGCCGGCGACACTGCGCGTCTGCGCCTCGGTCACCACGACCAAGCGGACGTATGATCCGAAAGCGCCCTGCGCATCCTTGCGCGTCTCGGCGATCTTGACCCCGCGCTCACGCGCAACGATCGGGGCAGAGACCATGTTGACCCCGCCCTCGCCCACCAGCGGCCGCAAAAGCGCCGCCGTCACCGCCGCGGTCAGCGGCTTGAGGTTCATCTCGCCGACGCGGCCGACATAGTCGATCTCGATCTTTTCGATCGCACTTTCGGTCACCTGGCCGGCGAACGACCCCAACCGCTCGCACAATTCGATCCAGGGCTTCAGCACCGGCGCTTCCTCGGCCGTGACCGAGGGTGCGTTGAGCGCGTTCGAGATCGCGCCCTTGACCAGGTAGTCCGACATCTGCTCGGCCACTTGCAGCGCGACATTCTCCTGCGCCTCGGTCGTCGCGGCCCCCAGATGCGGCGTGCAGACCACGTTGGGTAGCCCGAAAAGCGGGCTATCCTTGGCCGGCTCCACGGCAAAGACGTCGAAGGCCGCGCCGGCCAACTGGCCAGAGGTCAGCGCCGCCGCGACCGCGGCCTCGTCGACCAGGCCGCCGCGCGCGCAGTTGATCAGCCGCGCACCCGGTTTGATCTGCGCCACCCGGTCGGCATCCAGGATGTTCGCCGTCTTCTCGGTCTTGGGCAGATGCAGCGAGATGAAATCGGCCCGGCCCAGCACATCCTCCAGCGCCTCGATCTTCTCCACCCCCAACTCCAGCGCCCGCTCGGCGCTGAGAAACGGGTCATAGGCCAGCACCTTCATGCGCAGCCCCAAAGCCCGCGCCGCCACGACCGAGCCGATATTGCCGCAGCCGACCAGGCCCAGCGTCTTGCCCGTTATCTCCGTGCCCATGAAGCGGGACTTCTCCCACTTGCCCGATTGGGTGGAGACATCCGCCGCAGGGATCTGCCGGGCCACGGCGAACATCATCGCGATGGCGTGTTCGGCGGTGGTGATCGAATTGCCGAAGGGCGTGTTCATCACCACGACCCCGCGGGCGGATGCGGCGGCGATATCGACATTGTCCACGCCGATCCCGGCCCGGCCCACCACCCGCAGCCGGTCGGCCTTGGCGATCAGTTCCGCGGTGACCTTTGTGGCGGAGCGGACCGCGAGCCCGTCATACTCGCCGATCACCTGAGCCAGTTTCTCCGGATCCTTGCCCAGATCGGGCTGGAAATCGACCTCGACCCCCCGGTCGCGGAAGATCTGAACCGCCGCTTCGCTGAGTTTGTCGGAGATTAATACGCGCGCCATGGTCTTGTCCTTGTTCGTCTGCGCCTCGGGCGCTTGTGCTTGGTCCAACATCTTCAGGCTCCTTGCATCCGGCGTTTGGTCTCGGCGAAGGCCCAGTCGAGCCACGGCGTCAGTGCAGCGATATCGGCGGTCTCCACCGTCGCGCCGCACCAGATCCGCAGACCGGGCGGCGCGTCGCGGTAGCCGTTGATGTCATAGGCGACGCCTTTGCTCTCCAGCAGCGCGGTCAGCGCCTTGGTAAAGGTGCGCTGCGCCTCCCACTCCTGCGCCGCGATCTGCGGGTCGGTGATCTTGAGACAGACCGAGGTGTTGGACCGGATCGCCGGATCGCCCACCAGGTTTTCCACCCATTCGGTGCGATCGACCCAGGCCTGCAGCGCCGCGGCATTGGCATCGGCGCGGGCAGTGGCGGCGGGCAGGCCGCCGATCTCCTCGACCCAATCCAGCGCGTCCAGGCAGTCGGCCACGCACCACATCGAGGGCGTGTTGATCGTGGCGCCGGTAAAGATGCCCTCGATCAGCTTGCCGCCCTTGGTCAGGCGAAAGATCTTGGGCAGCGGGCGCGGCGGCGTGTAGCTCTCCAGCCGTGCCACTGCGCGCGGGCTGAGGATCAGGACGCCATGCGCCCCCTCTCCGCCCAACACCTTTTGCCAGGAGAATGTCAGCACATCGACCTTGGCCCAATCGACCGGCTGGGCGAACACCGCCGAGGTGGCGTCGACCAGCGTCAACCCAGCCCGGTCGGCGGGGATCCAGTCGAAATCGGCGATCCGAGCGCCGGAGGTCGTGCCGTTCTGGGTGAAGCAGATATCGGCCTCGGGCCGGATCGCGGTCAGATCGGGCAGCGCGCCGTACCCGGCCGTCAGCACGCGGCAATCGTCGAGTTGCAGTTGCTTGGTCGCGTCCGTGGCCCAGCCGGCGCCGAAGCTTTCCCAGACCAGCATGTCCACGGGCCTGGCGCCCAGCAGGGTCCACATCGCCATCTCATAGGCGCCCGTGTCGGATGCCGGGACGATGCCCAGGCGATAATCTGCGGGGATCTCCAGAAGGGCTGCGAACCGGTCGATCACATCGCGCAACTGCGCCTTGGGGCCCTTGGCGCGGTGCGATCGGCCCAGCATCGCCTGGGCGGCGACGGCCTCGGCCGACCAGCCCGGGCGTTTCGGACAGGGGCCGGAGGAGAACTCCGGCCGGGCCGGGCGCGTTTCAGGTTCGGAAAGGTCTGCGGGCGCACGCGGGGCGTGCGGTTCGGGGAGGCTCATGGACGGCTCCGACGTCGCGGGTGAGGTTCCTGAGCCCGCCCCCGCTCACCCGTCATCCGGGGAACGCGCCCGGATCGGGGGTAGCCCGAGGACGGGTCGCGAGGCAATGGGTTTCGTCACGGTTTCGCGCCCGGCGGTGTTTCCGATGCGAAACGCCCAGACACACCGGCGGATGGCAGTACCAACGCCGGCCCGAGCGCGGCGCAAAGGCCCCCGCGGCCGGAAACGGCCGCGCGCCGGGCCGCCGCCCGGCGGTTTCGGCGCATGCCGAAACGGGGCCGGTTCCCCGGCGCGGCACTGGCCGAAAGGGTCAGCAGGCGTTGGCGATCTCTGCCGCGACACCATGAACGACATCGGCCAAGAGCGCCTCGTCCTCGGCCTCGCCCATCACCCGCACCAACGGCTCCGTTCCGGATTTACGGATCAACAATCGCCCGGTCCGGCCCAGCCGCGCCTCTGCCGTGGCAATCGCGGCCCGCACCGCGTCAGCCTCCAGCGGCGCCGAACCCGGCGTGAAGCGCACATTCTCCAAAAGCTGCGGCACCGGCTCGAAACTGCGGCTTAATGCACTCGCCGGCTGCCCGGTCGCCACCATGGCCGACAGAAACTGAAGCCCTGCGATCAGCCCGTCGCCGGTGGTCGCGTAGTCGGTCATCACCACATGGCCCGACTGTTCGCCGCCCAGGTTGAACCCTTCGCGCCGCATCGCCTCCACCACATAGCGATCCCCGACCGCGGTGCGCGCCAATTTCAGCCCGCGGCCTTCCAGGTGCCGCTCCAACCCCAGATTGGACATCACGGTGGCCACCAGCGTTCCCTTGGCCAGCCGCCCCTGATCGGCCCACAGCCCGGCGACCAGCGCCATCAGCTGGTCGCCATCGGCCAGGGCGCCGGTTTCATCGAGGATCATCACCCGATCCGCATCGCCGTCCAGCGCCATGCCCAGATCCGCCCCATGCGCCACCACCGCCGCCGCGGCCGCCGCCGTGTCGGTCGAGCCGCATCCGGCGTTGATGTTGAACCCATCGGGCGCAATGCCTAGCGGTACGACATCGGCGCCCAGTTCCCATAGAACCTCGGGCGCGGTGCGATAGGCGGCGCCATTGGCGCAATCGATCACCACTTTCAGCCCCGAAAGCGTCTGTTGGCGCGGGATCGTGGTCTTGGCGAATTCGACATAGCGCGAACGGTCGCCCTCGATCCGCGCCGCCTTGCCGATCGTATCCGCCGGAGCCAAGGGCGGCGGGGCCTCCATCAGCGCCTCTATCGCCTCTTCGGCGGCATCCGACAGCTTGTAGCCATCCGGCCCGAAGAACTTGATGCCATTGTCCTGATAGGGATTGTGCGAGGCGGAGATCATGACCCCCAGATCGGCCCGCATCGATCGGGTCAGCATGCCCACCGCCGGCGTCGGCACCGGCCCCAGCAGCAGCACGTCGGCGCCGACGCTGGTCAGCCCCGCGGTCAGCGCGTTTTCGATCATATAGCCCGACACCCGGGTATCCTTGCCGATCACCACCCGGTGCTGGTGATCGCCGGACCGGAAGTACTGCCCCGCCGCGGCACCCAGTTGCAACACGGTCGCAGCGGTCATCGGTGCGGTGTTCGCGGTGCCGCGAACCCCGTCCGTGCCAAAGAGTTTACGTCCCATCGCCCGCCCGCGCGCGCCCCATGCCGTTTGTCGGTCTTTCCGGCTCATATCACGACACGACGCGGCGCGACAGCCAGCCGCGTGGCGATGGCCGGAAGAGTGGCCGCCACGCCATGCACGTAACGGCCTTTGCACGCCATCAGCGGGACGCGGCGGTAACGACGCCGAAAGACCGCATCGCCGATGCAACGGATCGCGCGCCTGCCGACCTGCGGATGCCGACGTGCGGCGGCGGTCGCTGGACGCCGCCGGATCGGCGTGGCTCAACCCTTAGCTTAGGATCGGCGCACCGGGCCGGGTGCGCCAAGCGGCGAGCCTAGCGGCTCGCTGACTGCACCGGGTAGCGGTAGAAGATATGGCGCCCGATCCGCGCGGTTTCCGTGAGTTTGCGCGACCAGCGCGGGCTGACGGCGACGGTGTGGTAATGCGTGGCACCATCGGTGAACAGCCGGTCGGATCCGTCCAGCATCGCCCGCGCGACCCGCCCGACATGGTCATAGGCGCGTTCCTCGGCGATCGTCTCTGGCAGCCCATCGCAGCGGAACGAGAACTGGCAGGCGTGCCGGCGCTGTTCACCCTGAGTGACCACGCCGCAGATGGTATCGGGATAGCGGCCGCTGTCGACGCGGTTCAGGATCACCTCCGCCACCGCGATCTGACCCTCCAGACTTTCGCCACGCGCCTCGAAGTAGAGCGCTTCCGCCAGGCAGGCCCATTCATCGCCGCCCGCCGCCTTGGCATCGCCGATCAGCGTGTCCTGCAGATATTGGCGCGGGGGTGCGGCGCTGAAATCCTCGGTGGTCAGCCTTGCATCATGCGCCTTGCGCGCCGCCGATGCGTCGAGCGCGGCCAGCGCGTTGGCCAGAACCATATCGCCGCCATCCGCGCGCCGCGTCAGCGAGGGCATCGGCGTCGGCCGCGGTGCAAGCGACGGCGCCGGGGTCGCGACCCCGCCCAGACTTGTGAGCAGCGGCGTCGCGATCACGCCACGCTGCTGCGCCTCCTGATCCATCACCACCGCGATCTGCGCACTGATCCCGGCCACGTCACCGGTGCTGCTGGCCGAAGCCGCCACAGAGGACAGTCCCATGCCGGCGGCCAGCAGCGCACTGCGCGCCGACGCGCGGGCCCGGCCGAATGATCCCAAAAAAACGAATGGCGACATACCACATACCCTTGGCGCGGCCCGCGACCGCGCCCCTTGTTCCAATGTTTAGCCGAGCCCCCAACACGCGCTCGCGCACGATCCAATCACTCGCGACGCCGGGTTATGCGCGATCCATGTGGCCGGAGTCGAGAGATCTTGACGCGATTAAGGCAACATGTCGCACTGCAACATAAACCGCGAAGCGGAAATTCACGAAAGATCACAGATGCTTTCAAACACTTGTTGAAAAGTGATTTTTTGCGGCCGCCAGGTCGCAAAACGGAGCTTGTCCCCCTTCATATTCAGACATGTTCGCCGAATCGGCCGCTTGGAATGTGGCAGAATTATGCCGATGGCCGCGGCTCAGCCCGCCGCCAGAATCATCGCCTGTGCCGCTGCAAGCCGCGCGATCGGCACGCGAAACGCCGAACAGGAAACATAGTCGAAACCCGCCACCTGGCAGAACCGGATCGATTCCGGGTCGCCGCCATGCTCGCCGCACAGACCCAGGGTCAGATCCGGGTTTTCCGCCCGGCCCCGGCGCGTGGCCATCAGCAAAAGCTCCCCCACCCCTTCCAGATCCAGCGAATGGAACGGATCCTCGGGAAACACGCCATGGCCGACATAGTCGCGCATAAAGCTGCCGGCATCGTCGCGGCTGAGGCCATAGGTCATCTGGGTCAGATCGTTGGTGCCAAAACTCAGAAACGCGCTCGACCTTGCCAGATCGCCGGCGCGCAGCGCGCCGCGGGGGGTCTCCACCATGACGCCGACACGATAGCGCACCGGGCGGTCGGACTGCGCATCGACCTGGGCCGCGACCGCCTCGATCCGGGTCTTGATCAACTCGACCTCGCGATTGGCCGACACCAGCGGGATCATAATCTCCGGGATGACCGGCGCGCCGCCGATGTCGGATGCCGCCAGCGCCGCCTCCAGGATGGCGCGGACCTGCATGTCATAAATCTCGGGCATCGTGATGCCCAGGCGCACCCCGCGCTTGCCCAGCATCGGGTTCACTTCCTGCAACTCGGCGGTGCGCTCGCGCATCTCGGCCTGGCTCAGCCCCATGGCCTCGGCCAGCGCCGCGATGCCCTCGTCGCTGCTGGGCAGGAACTCGTGCAGCGGCGGGTCGAGCAGGCGGATGGTCACCGGCAGGCCCGGCATGGTCTGGAACAGCGCCTGGAAATCGGACCGCTGCATTGGCAACAGCCGGTCGAGCGCCGCCCGCCGCTGATCGGCGTCGGTGGCCAGGATCATCTCGCGCATGACCTCGATCCGGCCTTCGTCGAAGAACATGTGCTCGGTCCGGCACAGCCCGATCCCGTCGACGTTGAACCGGCGCGCCAGCGCGGCATCGGCGGGCGTGTCGGCGTTGGCGCGCACACCCAGGCTGCGGACGTCGTCGGCCCAGGCCATCAACCGATCCATCGCCGCGGTCGGCAGCGCCGGCAGCATCGGCGGCGCGCCGGCCAGAACCTCGCCCGCGGTGCCGTCGACGGTGATCGTGTCGCCCTCTCGAAACACCCGGCCATCGGGGGCGGTCAGCTTGCCCTTGCGCCGCTGCAGCGTCAGATCGCGCGCGCCGACGACGCAGGGCAGGCCCAGGCCGCGGGCGATCACCGCCGCGTGGCTGGTCATGCCGCCGCGCACGGTCAGCACCGCGCCGGCCGCGTGCATGCCGCGAATGTCCTCGGGGCTGGTCTCTCCGCGCACCAGAACCGGCATGCCGCCCTGGGCCTTCAGCGTCATCGCAGCCGCAGGCGTGAAACAGATCTGCCCGGTGGCCGCGCCCGGGCTGGCCGGCAGTCCGGTGGCAAAGACATCCCGGCGCGCGGCCGGGTCGATACGCGGATGCAGGGTTTCGATCAGCGCCGCCGGGTCGATGCGCAAAAGCGCGTGGTCGCGGGTGATCGCGCCGGCTTCGGCCAGATCGACGGCGATCTGCACCGCCGCACCGGCCGACCGGCGCACGGGTTCTGCGTCCAGCATGTAAAGCGCACCGGCTTCGACGGTGAACTGCACTTCGAAGACATCGCCCAGGCCCTTGGTCATCGCAGCACTGCCGGCGACCAACTCTTCGAAGGCCAGCGGTTCGCACGACTCGAGCGTCGGCGCGGTCTGTCCCGCCGCCTGCCGTTCCGCCTCGGTGATCATCTGGGGGCTGCGTCCGCCCCGGCCCGCATCGGCACCCTGCGCCGCGGGCAGGTAGCGCCCGGTCGGCTGCGCCACCCCGCTTTGACTGTCCACGGGTTGGAAGCTGCCGGCACCGCCGGAACGCGCGCCCAGACCGAACACCATGCGTTGGACGATTAGCGCCAGCCCGGCCTGCGGCGGGGCGCCGCGCGCCTCGCGCAGCAGCCGCGCCGTGGGGGCGTTCCACTCGCGCGCCATCGCCCGCAGCGCGCCCGCCAATTGGGTCGCCGGGTCCTGCGGAAAGCCGCTGCCGGTCGCCGCGCGATAGAGCGCCTTGGACGCGTCCACCACCTCGGCCAGCGCGCCGGCATCGGGTTCGGGCGTGAGTTTTGTCTGGTCGTAGTAGAGACTGTCGAACGCTTCCGGATCCAGACCCGCGACACGCACCGCATAGCCGCGGATCGCGCGGCGATAGGCCTCCAGCGCGCCGGCTTCGCCGATGCGCGCCGCCAGGGTCGACAGGCTGGCATCCGTGAGGCCGAGGTTCAGCATCGCCTGCGGACCGCCCCAGTCGCGTTGCCCGGCCGAGCCACGCAATGCCACGAACGCCCCCAGGCCATCGCCGATTTCGGGCGCCTCCGCCCCGGCCGCCAACCCGGCGACGGTGTCGAAATCCAGCACCAGCCCCTCGGGCACCGGCAGCCGCAGCGCCAGCATCTGGCCCAGCCGGTCGGCGCGCGCGCCCAGCCGCCGCGCCTGTCCGGCAGCGGCGTGAAGCGGGGTCAGGCCCGGGCTGAGCGTTTCGCCTGGCAGATCATCCATGATGCGGCGCAGCATAAACAGAATTGACGCCACTGTATGTAGCAAATTCTGCACGCTCTTGTGGGTTTTTTAGCCCTCGATTGCGGCGAAATTCGCGACTTCTGCCATCACCACCCGAATTCTGTTGAGCAGACACAAGCGGTTGCGCCGCACAATGGCACTGTCGGCATTGACTTTGACCCGGTCGAAAAACGCATCAATCGGCGCGCGAAGATCCGCCATTGCGGTCATGGCTGCACCGAAATCCTCCGCTTTCAGCGCCGGGAAAATGGCCGCCTGCGCGGCATCCAGCGCCGCGAACAGATCCGTCTCCGCCGGGTCTTCGGCGAATTTCGGATCGGGGTCGAGCGTGTATTCGACGCCGTCCTTCTTTTCTTCGGCATCCAGGATGTTGTTGGCCCGTTTGAACCCGGCCAGCAGATTGGCGCCGTCTTCGGTGTCGAGGAAGGTTTGAAGCGCGCGCACGCGGTTGACCAAAAGCGTGAGGTCGTCGTCGCGGTCCGGCTTGAAACACGCGTCGATCACATCATGGCGCATGCCTTCGCCCCTAAGGTGCACCTTCAGCCGATCCACGAAGAAATCCAACACCCCGCGCGCAACAAACCAAGGGCCGTTCCCTAGCTTTTCGGTCGCCATGGCCTCCACCGAATAAGCAGGATCCCCCCCGTTTTCCGGCACTCGGGGAGACGGCGTAGGGTGGGCGCTGGCCGCGGCTTCCAGGATCTGCATCAAACGCAACCGCAGTTCGCCATCCAAAACAATCCGAATGACCCCCAGCGCCGCGCGGCGCAGCGCGAACGGGTCGCCGGAGCCGGTGGGTTTTTCGTCGATGGCCCAAAAACCGGTCAGCGTGTCGATCTTGTCGGCCAGCGCCACGGCCATGGCGACCGGCGCGGTCGGCACCGCGTCTGAGGGGCCGAGCGGGCGGTAATGCGCCGCGCAGGCCTCGGCCACCGCCGCGTCCAGCCCGGCCGCCTGGGCGTAGTAGCCGCCCATCACGCCCTGCAGTTCGGGGAACTCATAAACCATTTCCGAGGCCAGATCGGCCTTGACCACGCGTGCCGCGGCGGCGGCCTGGTCCGGGTCCGCGCCAACCATCGGCGCGATGTCGCGCGCCAGGGCAGCGATGCGGTCGATGCGGTCGGCCACCGTGCCCAGTTTGGCGTGAAAGGTCACCTGGGCCAGCGGTTCGGCCATACCCTCCAGCCCGGCGGATTTCACCGTGCGCAGGTCGTTTTCCCAGAAGAATTTCGCGTCCGACAGCCGCGCCGCCAGCACCCTGCCATTGCCGGCCAGGATCGTGGCGCCGTTGTCCGCTGTCTCGCGATTGGCCACGGTGATGTAATGCTCGATCCGGCCCGATTTCGAGTTGCGCACCGAAAAGAACTTCTGATGTTCGCGCATGGAGGTCTGCAGTACCTCCGCCGGCAGATCCAGGAAGTCCGCCCCGATGGCGCCCATCAGCACCACGGGCCATTCGACCAGACCCGCAACCTCGGCCAGAAGGCTCGCATCCTCGACCAGTTCCAGCCCCTGGGCGAAGGCGAGTTGTTCGGCATCGTGGCGGATCTGCGCCGCGCGCACCTCGGCGTCCAGGATCACATGGGCGGCGGCGAGCTTACGCTGATAATCCTCCAGGCCGGTAACGGCAAACCGCGCGGGCGCCATGAACCGGTGCCCGGCGGTGGTGTCGCCCGCCACGATCCCGTCGATCTCCAACGGTACGGCGGTCGCGCCCGTCTCGTCGCTCAGCACGCACAGGATCGTTTGCAGCGGGCGCACCCATCGCAAGGTGCCGTCGCCCCAGCGCATGGATTTGGGCCAGGGAAAGGCGCGGATGACGCCGGTGACCACCTCGGCCACGATCTCCGCCGCCGGGCGGCCGGGGCTGTCAATGACCGCGAAATAGATCTGGCCCTTCTTGTCGTCGCGCGCCTCCAGCGCGTCGCGGGTCAGGCCGGTCGACCGCAGGAAGCCTTCGATGGCCTTGTCGGGCGCGTCGACCCGGGGCCCGCGGCGCTCCGTGCGCTGCGCCGGCGACATCGCGGGCAGTCCTTCCAGCGCCAGCGTCAGGCGGCGGGGCGTGGCAAAACTCTGCGCGCCTGCATAGGTCAGCCCGGCCTCGACCAGCCCGTCGGTGACCAATTTCTTCAGGTCCGCGCTGGCCTTGGCCTGCATCCGCGCGGGGATTTCTTCAGAGAACAGCTCCAGCAGCAAATCGGGCATCAGTTGGAAAATCTCTCGTTCAATTGCCGCCACTCAAAGCCGCGGCCATCCGGATAGACCGCCACCAGCCGGTCGATCCCATCCAGTTCCTCGATCGCCGCGACATAGGCCGTGGCGCGACCGGCCTCCAGATCCTCGGCCAGCGCGCGGGCATCGAAACAGTCGAACCAGAAGGGCGGGTTCAGCGGCGCGGGTGCGCTGGCCACCGGCAGGCCGTCGAACGCGGCCGGGTCGACGGTGAAACAGCCGCGGCGCTTCAACCCGGAGGAGGTCGCATCGATGCCGCGATAGGCCGCGACGTCGATGGCGCTGTCGGCCACGACGATGCTGTCGAGCCCACTGACCCGGTCGTAGAACGCATAGTTTTGGGCATAGAACAGCCCGCCGCCGAACAGCGCCAGCGACGCAAGCAGACCGATGACGAAGGCGCGCCCGCTCACGGATCGGCACCGAAGCAGACGACATTGCCATCGGGGTCGGTGACCTCGAACTCGCGCATGCCGTATTCGGTCAGCACCGGGTCGGAGGACAGCGGGGTCCGGCCCTGCACCTCGGCCAGATGCGCCTCGAAATCGGTCACGTGGAAATAGGCCCGCCACTTGTCGTAAGCCGCCTCCGGCCCGTTCCAGGCGACCAGGAACACCCGCGCGCCGTCGCGGCGGAAGATGCCGAACCCGGTGACCGGCTCGCCGGCCTCTTCGACACAGGCAAAGCCCAGCGCGTCGGTCCAGAACGCCTTCGCCCGCTGGTAGTCGCTGACCCGAAAGACGGGCGTGGCGGTTTCGATGGTCATGGCTCAAATCCTCCGGCCTCGGTCCGGACGAAGGCATCGGCACAGGACCGGGCAAGCGCCCGCACGCGGCCGATATAGGCCTGGCGTTCGGTGACCGAGATCACGCCGCGCGCGTCGAGCAGGTTGAACAGATGGCTGGCCTTGATGCATTGGTCGTAAGCCGGGTGGGCCATGACGATCCGCCTGCCGGTTTTCGGGTCGACCTCCGCCGCGGCGAGGATGCGCGCGCATTCGGCCTCGGCCTTGTCGAAATCCTCCAGCAGTTTGTCGGTGTCGGCGACATCGAAATTCCAGCGGCTGTATTCCTGCTCGGTCTGGCGGAAGACATCGCCATAGCTCAGCGCAATCGGCGCTTGCGCATCATTGAACGGCATGTCCATAACGTGATCGACGCCCAGCACGTACATCGCCAGCCGCTCCAGCCCATAGGTCAACTCGCCCGACACCGGCTTGCAATCAAGCCCGCCGACCTGCTGGAAATAGGTGTACTGGCTGACCTCCATCCCGTCGCACCAGACCTCCCAGCCCAGGCCCCAGGCGCCCAGCGTGGGGCTTTCCCAATCGTCCTCCACAAAACGGATGTCATGCAGCGCCATGTCGATGCCGATCGCCTCCAGACTGCCCAGATACAGCTCCTGCAGATCGGGCGGGCTGGGTTTGATCAGCACTTGGTACTGGTAATAGTGCTGCAGCCGGTTGGGGTTCTCGCCATAGCGCCCGTCCGTGGGCCGGCGCGAGGGCTGCACATACGCCGCGGCCCAAGCCCGGCTGCCCAGCGCGCGCAGCGTCGTGGCAGGGTGAAACGTGCCGGCGCCGACCTCCATGTCATAGGGCTGCAGGATGGCGCAGCCGCGCGCCGCCCAATAGGTTTGCAGCCGCAGGATGATCTCCTGAAACGAACGGGGGGTGTCGGCGGACATAGGGGACCCGGGGTCTGTTGGCGTCTGACCCGTGCTTTAGATCAAAACCGGATCGGATTGAAACAACCAGATCCTGCGTTTCGGCCCGGACGGTCGAATTCGGACCAAACCCGCTTCCGACCTGTTCGGCCTGCAACCCCCATCCGATCGGGGGGGCCGGACGCGGGTCACTTCCCCGTGTGAGGGCTTTGACAGCCCGCCGCCCGGCGCGGAGAGTGCCGCAAAAGCAACGGGGGATCACAATGAACGGCGCGCAATCCTTGGTGGCCACGTTTCTGGCGTCGGGCCTGGACACCTGTTTCACCAATCCGGGCACGTCGGAAATGCACTTCGTCGCCGCCCTGGACGACCAGCCGGACATGCGCTGCGTGCTGTGTCTGTTCGAGGGCGGGGCGAGCGGTGCGGCGGATGCCTATCACCGCATGTCGGGCAAGGTCGCGGCGACGCTGTTGCACTTGGCGCCGGGCTTCGGCAACGCGTTCGCCAATCTGCACAACGCGCGCAAGGCCGGCGCGGGGGTGCTGAACGTGGTCGGCGATCATGCGACCTATCACCTGGGGTATGAAAGCCCGTTGCGCGGCGACGTGGCCGGGGTCAGCGGCGCGATCAGCCACAGTGTGATCACCGCGCAGGACGCCGGCGGCGTTGCCGCGGACGGTTCGCGGGCGCTGCGCGCGGCGCGCATGGCGGGCGGGCAGATCTCCACACTGATCCTGCCGGCCGATACCGCATGGGGCGATGGCGGCCCGGCCGCGACCGCCGCACCGCCGCCGGCGCTGCCCCGGCCCGATCCCGCACGCATCGCCGCCGCAGTCCATGCGCTGCGGCAGGACGGCGCAGCGCTGATGGTGGGCGGGCCCGCGCTGCATGGGCCCGGGCTGCAACTCGCCGGCCGGGTCGCGCAGGCCGCCGGCGCGACGCTGATGGCGCCGCTGCTGGTCGGTCGCATCGGGCGCGGCGCCGGCACGCCGCCGCTGACCCGCCAGGCCTATGTCGTGGAGGAAAACGTCATGGTGCTGGGCAACACCCGCGCCATGGTTCTGGTGGGCGCCGACCGGCCCGTCAGCTTTTTCGCCTACCCCGGCAAGCCCAGCCTGCCCGAGCCGCCCGATTGCGCGATCACCGATTTGTGCCCGCCCGGCTGGGATGTTGTGCACACGCTAGAGGCTTTGGCGGACGCGTTGGGCGCGTCGGCAGCGCCGCAGACCATCACCCAGGCCGTGCCCGATATCCCCGAGGGCCCGCTGACCCAGGATCGGGTCGGCCGGACCCTGGCCGCGCTGATGCCGGACGGCGCAATCGTGGTCGACGAGGGCATAACCTCCAGCCGCGGCGCGTCGATGGAAACGGTGGCCGCCGCGCCGCATGACTGGCTGCACACGCCTGGTGGCGCCATCGGCGGCGGGCTTCCCAATGCGGTCGGTGCCGCGGTCGCCTGCCCCGACCGGCCGGTGATCGCGCTGACCGGCGACGGCTCCGCGATGTACACGATCCAGTCGCTATGGACGATGGCGAACGAACGGCTGAACGTCGTGATCATCGTCTTCGCCAACCGCGGCTATCAGATCCTGCGATTGGAACGGATGAACCTCGGCCTTGGCAAGCCGGGGCCGAACGCGATGCGGATGTTCGACGTCATGGACCCCGACCTCGACTGGCAGGCGATGGCGCGGGCGCATGGGGTCGCCTCCGCCCGGGCCGAGGATTGCGCCGGCTTCGCCGATGCCCTGCGCACCGGCCTGAAAGAGCCCGGCCCGTTCCTGATCGAAGCGGTGGTGTGACCGGCATGGCGCAGACGCCCGGGCGCCCGCGCAAACGCTCGCTGACGATCCGGGGGCACCGCACGTCGGTGTCCTTGGAAGATCCGTTCTGGGACGCGTTCGTGCAGATCGCGGCGGCGCAGGGCCGCGCCAAAGCGGCGCTGGCGGCCGACATCGACGCTGCGCGCGGCCTTGGCTGCGGCCTGGCGACGGCGATCCGGCTCTATGTTTTGCGCTGGTATCAGGACCGGCTAGCCGATCAGTCCGAGCGCGGGGAAGGTCTCCAAAAGCCAGAAGGACATGTCGGTGAATAGCCCGGTCACCAGCAGCAGCCCGACCGCGACCAGCATCGCGCCGGTGACCTTCTCGATCCGGCCCATCTGCGCCTTCAGCCGCCCGACCAGACCCAGGAACCGGTGCAGAAACACCGCCGCCAGCAAAAACGGCAAACCCAGCCCCGCGGCATAGACTGCCATCATCACCACGCCGCGGCTCAGCGTATCCTCCTGCGCTGCAAGCGACAGGATCATGCCCAGAACCGGCCCGATACAGGGCGTCCAGCCAAAGGCGAAGGCCAGCCCCATGACATACGCGCCCAGCGCCGTCCCCGCCTGCGCCGCGCCGGCGTCGATCCGCGCCTCGCGGTCCAGGATGGGGATGCGGAAGACATGCAGGAAATGCAGCCCGAAGATCAGGATGACCACGCCGCCGATGACCGCCATCGTGCTTTGATACTGTAAGAAGATCTGCCCCAGAAACGATGCCGCCAGCCCCAGCAGCAGAAACACCGTCGACAGGCCCAGCACGAAGAACGATGCCGCGGTAATCACCGCCCGGTTCGGCGCCGGGCCGACGCGATCGGGCGTCGTGCCGGCCATATAGGCCAGATAGGGCGGCACGATCGGCAACACGCAGGGGCTGAGAAAGCTCAGAACGCCGGCGATAAGGGCCACGAAAAGGGCCGGCGCCAAAGCGCCGTCTATGACATCTATGCCGAACATTTGCGACTCCTTGCGCCCTGCCCTACCCCGGATCGCACCGCCGGTCACTGGGGCCGGGCGTCACAACTGCGTGGACATTTGTGACAGCCCGGATTACGCGCCAGATCATGAACTGGGATCAGGAGATCGACGCCAGCGGGCTGCTGTGCCCGCTGCCGGTGCTGAAAATCGGCAAACGGCTGCGCGAACTGCCCCAGGGGACGGTGTTGCGCGCGCGTACCGACGATCCCGCCGCCCTGGTCGACGTGCCGCATTTCTGCGCCGAACAGGGCCACACGCTCTTGGACCGGCAAGAAGACGGCTTTCCGGCGCAGATCTGGCTGATCCGGCGCGGCGCCTAGAGGGTTAACAGAAGCGGCCGGTGGTCGGAGACCTCTGGCGCCGCGACGACCTGAAAGTCCCGCACCGCGACCGCGTCATTGACCAGCATGTAATCGGCGAAACGCGGGCTTTTGGCGTAGTGGCTGCTGCGGGTGTCGGTGAAGCCGCCCCCGGCGACCAGATCGCGCAGCCCCAGCCGCGCCAGCACCGCAAAGGTCGCGCTGTCCGGCAGCACGTTGAAATCGCCGCAGGCGACGACCGGATCATCGGGCCCGGCCACCGCGCGGATCAGATCGGCGAAGCGCCCGGCCTGCGCCGCCCGCGCCGGAGTGTCCTGCTTTCCCGCGGCCGGATCGCGCAGACCGTGCATATGCGCCACCGTCACAGGCCCAAGATCAGGATGCTGCAGCCGCAGCACCTGGCCCGTTCGCGCCCGCGGATGCGGACCGAAGCCGCGGCGATGAAAGCCGCCATGCACAAAGCCGGACATCTGGGCCGACACCGGCAGGCTGGCGCGCACATAACTGGCCAAACCCCAGTGCGACATCACCCGCGCCTCGCCGTCCCACAACTCCCCCTGCGCCGCGGCCGAAAACACCCCCAGATGCCCCGGCAGCGCCCGGCCGATATCGCGATAGAGATCCGCGCGCTGCACCAGTTGCGCGCCATCGTCGCGATAGTCCAGCCACGCGCCCGGCGCCGCGGGTGCATGCACGACCTCCTGCAGGCACACCACGTCCGGATCGGTCGCCACCAGATAGGCCACCAGATCGTCATAAAGCCGCCCACCCCAGGCGTTCAGGCAAAGAATGCGCATCGTCTCCCCTCCCCCTGCACCCGCGCCCGCCGCGCCCGGCGCGCGCGG
>JBCDDF010000007.1:0-110588 GCA_039180525.1 Pseudomonadota bacterium | reverse complement strand
CTTCCAACGGTTATACAGCGTCTTGTGCGGCCCATATGCTGCAGGGGCATCGCGCCAACGTAAGCCATTGCGGTTGATGAAGATAATCCCGCTCAATACACGTCGGTCATCAACGCGAGGCTTGCCGTGGGACTTCGGAAAAAAGGGCTCAAGCCGCGCCATCTGCGCATCCGTCAGCCAGAAATGATCAGACATGTTCACCGCTCGTTTTCGAACCGTGAATCACGCCCATACGCGGAAATCAATGGGTCCTGACCCTAGGCCAGTGCGCCCTTTCTCTGGACCGGCTAGGCTTGGAGTTTCCGGCCTCTGATCACGACGGTGGGCTGGCTGATCCGTCGGGATTATGGATGTCCGCCGGGACGTTGTACCCGATGGCGCTGTGGGGTCGGACCTCGTTGTAGTCCCTGCGCCAAGCATCCAGCTTTTCGCAGCTGTCGGCAAGGCTCATGAACCAGTGTGCGTTCAGGCATTCGGCGCGCAGCTTCGAATTGAACGCTTCGATGAAACCGTTATCCGTGGGCTTCCCCGGACGGGAGGAGTCCAGGACGACGTCGTTGGCGTAGGCCCACAGGTCGAGGTCGCGGGAGATGAACTCGGAGCCGTTGTCCACGCGGATCGTCTTCGGGTAGCCGCCCATCTGGCAGACGCGTTCCAGGGTCTGAACGACGTCTTCGCCGCGATACGAGAACCGCGGATCGATGACCGGGCAGTACCGCGGGTGGGTGTCCGCTACGGTCAAGAGCTGCGGCTGTAGGTTCATGCGTCGTCTGGCGCTCCAGCCCATGCGCCACGTTCGCGTCCTTCAAGCGCGCTGACCGAACTCGTCTGGCCGGAAGTGGCTTTGCAAAGCTGACGCGGCAGAACCTGTGTCCCACCTAAAGAGTAAGCGGGACAACGAAGCTCGCAAGACTATGAAATCATAAATGGAATAGAGAGCAATGGCACGCCCAACGGGACTCGAACCCGTGTTTCCGCCGTGAAAGGGCGGCGTCCTAGACCACTAGACGATGGGCGCATCGCGCGGTGGTTGGAGGCGTAGCGGGTTCGCGCAGCCGGTTCAAGCGGATTTTGTGCCGATCCGATGCTGCCTCCGACACCGCTTTCGATACTGCCTCCGATACTGCCGCACTTGCCGCATCTGCCCCATGTCCTGGGCGCGGGTCCGGGGCCATCGGTGCCCGTCGGCGGCGGGCTCGGGTTGGCGGTTCAGTCGGCCGGCGCCGCATCTTCAAGCCGCAGTTTGACCTGCGACCGGCCGCGCCAGTCGTCGCGTTCCAGGTGCCCAGCGACATGGAACGCGCGACCGGCGCCGTCGCGCAGTGCCGCGCCCAGGGGCGTTTCGTCGGCACCGAACAGGATCGCCGGCAATTTTGCGTCACCATCGAAGAAGCTTAGTGCCAGATGGCCCTGACCGACCGGGCGGGTATGGGCGACGGACAGCGCGGCGAAGGCGAAGCGCGGGGCAGGGGCGCCGGCGCCGAACGGGCCGGCGCGGTCGAGCGTCTCCAAAAGGTCCACGTTCGCGGCCCCTGGGCGCAAGGCCGTGTCGATGCGCAGCGCCGGGGGCCCGAGCGCATCCGCGCCTTGCCGGGCCAACAGCCCGGCCAACCGCGCCATCGCCGGCTCCACCCCTGCCGCGTCCACTGTCAGCCCGGCGGCCATTTTGTGCCCGCCGCCGGCCGTCAGCAGCCCCTCGCCGGTGCATTGCGCCACAGCCGCGCCAAGATCGATACCGGTGACCGAGCGGCCCGACCCCTTGCCGATGTTGCCATCAAGCCCGATCACCACCGCCGGGCGCTGGAACGTCTCTTTCAGCCGTGCCGCCACGATGCCGACGACGCCCGGATGCCAGCCCGCACCCGCGGCCCAGACAAGCGGCCCGTCGACACCGCGCGCCGCGACCTGGGCGAGGGCCTCCTCCTTCACCGCTGCTTCCACCGCGCGCCGCTCTCCGTTCAGGCGCTCCAACTCCTCTGCCAGCGGCGCCGCAGCGGCGGCATCGGCGGCGGTCAGCAGCCGCGCGCCCAGATCGGCGCGGCCGATCCGCCCGCCGGCATTGATCCGCGGCCCCAGCACATAGCCCAGGTGATAGGGCGCCGGCGCGCGGTCGAGCCCCGCGGTATCGGCCAGCGCCACCAGCCCGGGCCGACCGCGCCGTGCCATCACCTTCAGTCCCTGACGCACCAGCGCCCGATTGACACCGATCAGCGGCGCGACATCGGCAACGGTCGCCAACGCGACCAGATCGAGCAGCGCCAGCGGGTCCGGCACCGTCAGCCCGGCGGCGCGGCGGGCGCGGTTCGCGGCCACCAGGAACAGAAACACCACCGCCGCCGCGCACAGATGCGCCAACGCGCCGTCAGCGTCCTGCCGGTTGGGATTGACCACGACCGCATCGGGCAAATCGGGTGCGGCCAGATGATGATCCAGCACGATCACCTGCGCCCCCGCCGCGCGCGCCGCGGTGATGGGCGCATAGGCCAGCGTGCCGCAATCGACGCAGACGATCAGGCCATGATCGGCCGCCAGTGCGGTCATCGCCGCGACATTCGGGCCATACCCTTCTTCGATCCGGTCGGGGATGTAGATGCGGGGCGGCCGGTGGACGGCGGCCAGCCAATCATGCAACAGCGCAGCACTTGCCGCGCCATCGACATCGTAATCGGCGAAGACCGCGATGGGACGGTCGGCGCTCAGATGCTCCGCCAGTAGCGCCACCGCCCGGTCCATGTCCGCCAGGTCGCTGGGGTCGGGCAGCAGATCGCGCAGGCGCGGCTCCAGATAGGCCGGCGCCGCCTCGGCCGAGACGCCCGCGCGCGCCAGGACCTGCGCCACGGGATCGGGCAGGCCGGTCTGTTGCGCCAGTTGCGCCGCGCGCCGGGTCAGCTCCGCGGGCGGCCCGGCCCAGCGCCGCCCGGTCAGCGAGCGGGTGACACCCAAAAAGCCGGCATCGCTCAATGGTTGTTCTGGCGGTAATACAGCCGTCGGACGGACCCGGTCTTGGAGCGCATCAGGATCGTCTCGGTCTCCAGGAAATCGCCGTCACGGCGGGCGCCGTGCACCAAAGAGCCGTCGGTGACGCCCGTGGCGGCGAAGATCACGTCCTGGCTGACCATGTCGTCGCGGTTGTAGATCCGGTCCAGATCGGTGATCCCGGCCTTGGCCGCGCGGTCGCGTTCATCGTCGTTGCGGAAGGTCAGGCGGCCCTGGATCTGCCCACCCATGCATTTCATCGCCGCCGCGGCCAGCACGCCCTCGGGCGCGCCGCCGGCGCCCATGTAAAGGTCGATGCCGGTCTTCCCCGCCTCGGCCGTATGGATGACCCCAGCCACGTCGCCGTCGGTGATCAGCCGGATGCGGGCGCCGGTGTCGCGGATTTCCTCGACCATCTGGCTGTGGCGCGGGCGTTCCAGCACGCAGACCATCAGATCCGAGGATCGGCAGCCGCGGTGATCGGCCACGGCGCGGATGCGTTCGGTGGGCGTCATGTCCAGATGCACCAGCCCGTCGGGATAGCCCGGCCCGATGGCGAGTTTGTCCATATAGACATCCGGCGCGTGCAGCATCGACCCCCGCGGCCCCATGGCGATCACGGCCAGCGCGTTCGGCATGTCCTTGGCGGTCAGCGTCGTGCCCTCCAACGGGTCGAGCGCGATATCGACATCCACGCCCTGGCCGGTGCCGACCTCCTCGCCGATGTAAAGCATCGGCGCCTCGTCGCGTTCGCCTTCGCCGATGACCACGCGGCCGCAGATGTCCAGCATGTTGAGTTGCGTGCGCATCGCGTCGACGGCGGCCTGATCCGCGCCTTTTTCGTCGCCCGAGCCGATCAGCCTGGCGGCGGCGATGGCGGCGGCCTCGGACACGCGCGCGAGGCCCAGCGACAGCATGCGGTCTGCGAAAAGGGTGGTCTCGGCCATGGCGAAATCCTCGGGTCGGTTACAGGCGTTCGATGCGATAGGCGACGGGCGGTGCGGCGCATACCTCCAGCGCGGCGATGCGGGCGAGGGCTGTGTCGAGTGCTGCGCGCGGGCAGGCATGGGTGACGATCAGCACCGGTGCGATATCGCCGGCATGTTCGGCCTGCCGCATCCGGTCGATGGAGATGTCCGCCGCACCCAGCGCCGTGGCGACCTGGGCCAGCGTGCCGGGCCGATCCTCCAGCGACAAGCGCAGGTAGAACGGCGCCGGCGTGGCATCCTCGGCCCGCGCCGCGGCGGTCAGTTGTTCCGCCGGTCGGCCGAAGACGGGCGTGCGCAGCCCGCGGGCGATGTCGATGACATCGGCCAGCACGGCCGAGGCGGTGGGCCCAGCGCCAGCACCGGCGCCCTGATAGACCGTCTGCCCGACCGCGTCGCCTTCCAGAATCACCATATTGATGACCGACTGCAATTGCCCGATCGGCGAACCGGCGGGTACCAGGCAGGGCTGCATGCGCTGCTCCAACCCCGCATCGGTCAGCCGGGCAACGCCCAGAAGCTTGATCTTGAAGCCCAGATCATTGGCATAGCGGATATCGGTCAACGTGACCCGTTCGATCCCCTCGACCGTCATACCGCCGAAATCGACCCGGGTGCCGAAGGCCGTGGCGGCCAGCAGCGCAAGCTTCTGCGCCGCGTCGATGCCGCCGACATCGAAGGCGGGGTCGGCCTCGGCATAGCCGGCGGCCTGCGCGTCGGCCAGGATATCGGCATAGTCGCGGCCGGTCGCCTCCATCTCTGTCAGGATGTAGTTGCAGGTGCCGTTCATGACGCCCGCGACCCGGGTCAGCGCGTTCGCGGCCATCCCCTCGTTCAGCGCCTTGACCACCGGGATCCCGCCGGCGACCGCGGCCTCGAAGCGCAGCGTCGCGCCGGCGCGTTCGGCGGCTTCGGCCAGCGCGTGGCCATGGTCTGCCAAAAGCGCCTTGTTTGCGGAGACGACGGACACGCCCGCGGCCAGTGCAGCCTCCACCGCCGGTTTGGCGGGCGCTGCGGCCCCGCCGATGACCTCGATGAACAGATCGATATCGCCGCGCTGCGCCAGGGCCGTTGCATCCGGCATCCAGTCATAGCCGGTCAGATCGACGCCCCGGTCCTTGCCCCGGTCGCGGGCGGATACGGCGACCAGTTCCAGGCGGCGCCCGGCGCGGGCAGCCAGCAGATCGCCGTGCCGTTGCAGGATCTCGACCACACCCGCACCCACGGTGCCCAGGCCCGCCAGGGCGATGCGAAGCGGAGCGGTCATCGGCGGGCCTTTCATGATACGCGTCAGTCGCGGCGTGCTTTAGGCCGAATGCGGGGCGCGGGGCAAGGGGGAGGGGAGGCCATGCCGCGGCCCGGGCCGGATCACTCCGCCGCTTGGGCCGTATAGCGTGCCGCCCGGGCCGGGTCGGCCAACACCTGGCGGATATTGCGCGCGGCCTGCCGGATACGTTGCTCGTTCTCCACCAGCCCAATCCGCACATATCCCTCGCCATACTCCCCGAACCCGATGCCTGGCGACACCGCCACCCCGGCCTCCGACAACAGCATCTTGGAAAACGCCATCGAGCCCATGTCGCGAAACGGCTCCGGGATCGGTGCCCAGGCGAACATCGTCGCCGGAGGGGCGGGCACATGCCAGCCGGCGCGCCCCAATGCCTCCACCAGTGCGTCGCGGCGGGATTTGTAGATACCGCGGATCTCGGCAATGCAATCGTCGGGCCCGTTCAGCGCCGCGGTCGCGGCCACCTGAACGGGGGTGAACGCGCCGTAATCCAGGTAAGACTTGATCCGCGTCAGCGCCCCGATCAGCCGCGCATTGCCGACCGCAAACCCCATGCGCCAGCCCGGCATGGCATAGGTCTTCGACAGCGAGGTGAACTCGACCGCCACATCCCTGGCGCCCGGCACCTGCAGGATCGAGGGCGGCGGGGCGTTGTCGAAATAGATCTCCGCATAGGCCAGATCGGACAGGATCCACAGACCCTTCGCCCGCGCGAAACGGATCAATTCGGCATAGAAATCCAGATCCGCCAGCTGCGCGGTGGGATTGGAGGGGAAGTTGACCACCACCGCCACCGGCTTGGGCACCGAGTGCATCACGGCGCGGTCGAGCGCGCGCATGTAGGCCTCCGGGTCGAACCGGCCGTCCTCCAGCGTCTGGATATGGCGCAGCGTGCCGCCGGCGATCATGAAACCGTAGGGGTGGATCGGATAGGACGGGTTCGGCACCAGCATCACGTCGCCAGGGGCGGTGATCGCCATGGCCAGGTTGGCCAACCCTTCTTTGGAGCCCAGGGTGGCGATGACCTCCGTCTCCGGATCCAGATCGACGCCGAAGCGCCGGGCATAGTAGCCCGCCTGTGCCCGGCGCAGCCCTGGAATGCCTTTCGATGCCGAATAGCGATGTGTGCGCGGCTTGCGCACCGTCTCGCACAGCTTTTCGACGATATGGGTAGGCGTATCCATATCCGGATTGCCCATGCCGAAATCGATGATGTCGACACCTTGCGCACGATAGTCGGCCTTCAGCCGGTTGACCTCTGCAAAGACGTAAGGTGGCAGGCGTTTGATACGGTAGAATTCTTGGGCCATGGGTCAGATCGGTGCTGGATGCGGCTGCCGCGATGATACGCCCGAATCCCGGGTTTGCCCAGGGCGGCTCAGCGCGCCGCGGCTTGGAGCCGTTCGACCTCCGCCGCCGGCAGCACCGGGCCGCGCAGCGCCGCGGAGCGGGCGCGCAACGCGGCGACGCGGGCGCTAAGGGGGGCGACCGGTGCGGCGACGCGCGCGGGCCCCGCGGCGGCGGCGAGCACGTTCTCGCGATCCAAGAGCAGCGGGAACGGCGCCGCGCGGGCGGCCTCCGATGGCCGATAATCGACATCGGGCGGGTTGAGGTCGCACCCCGCCAGCGCCAGTACGGCCACCCAATATAACCCGGTTCGCGGCATCTTGCCTCCTTCGTCGGCCCGGTTACCCTAAGGCAGACGGCCGGCATCGACAACGCGACCGGCGCGCGGGGGGACCAGGAACGCAGCATGAGCCAGCACGAAACCGGCGACGCGCCGAGCATGGTGGAACAAAGCACCGAGATGGCCGCCAACATGGCCGAGGTGTTTGAGACCACGCAGAAGATCTGGACGACTTGGGCCGAAGGCCAGGGCGAGGAGGGCGTGCCGCGCAACGCCGATCCGCTGAACACCATGCCCGCCTGGATCGCGCTGAGCCGCGCGATCTATGACAACCCCAAACAGGTGGCCGAGGCGACGGTGGATCTGTGGGCCCGGCAGGCCGCGCTTTGGCAGGCGGCCACGCTGAAATGGCTGGGCGCGGATGCGCCGGAGACACCGGCGGTCCCCAAACCGGGCAAGCGGTTCGCGCATGAGGCGTGGTCGGAAAACGCGCTGTTCGATTATCTCAAGCAGAACTACCTGCTGACTGCGGCCTGGATCAACGACACCGTCCACACTGTGGGCGAGATGGATGCGCGCGATCGCAAGAAGGCGGAGTTCTACACCCGCAACTTCGTGGAGGCGATGAATCCGGCCAATTTCTTCACCCTCAACCCGGAGGTGCTGTCCGCCACGGTCGAACAGCGCGGGGCCAACCTGGTCCGCGGGCTGCGGATGATGTTGGAAGATCTGGAACGCGGCAAGGGCCAGCTGTTGATCCGCCAGACCGATATGGACGCATTCGAGGTCGGCCGCGATATGGCGGTGACCCCCGGCGCCGTGGTGTTCGAGAACGAGATCCTGCAACTGATCCAATACGCGCCCGCGACCGAGAAAGTGCACGCCAAGCCGCTTTTGATCATCCCGCCCTGGATCAACAAGTACTATGTGCTGGATCTCAATAAGAAAAAGTCGATGGTTCAGTGGCTTGTGGGGCAAGGCTATACCGTTTTCATGATCTCCTGGGTCAATCCGGACCAGCGCCAGAAGGACGAGACCTGGAACAGCTATATGACCAACGGCGCGATGGCCGCGATCGACGCGGCGCTGGAGGAGACCGGCCAGAAATCGCTCAACATCGCCTCTTATTGCATCGGCGGCACGCTGGCGGGCACGTTGATGGCCTATTTCGGCAAGACCGGCGACCGGCGCGTCGCCTCGGCCACGTTCTTTACCGCGCAACTCGATTTCACCGATGCCGGCGAGTTGCAGGTGTTCGTCGACGACCGCACGATCCAGGCGGTGGACGAGGAGATGGAGCAGGGCTATCTGCCCGGACAGAAGATGGCGGCGGCGTTCAACATGCTGCGCGCCAACGATCTGATCTGGTCCTACGTGGTTAACAATTACATGCTGGGGAAGGACCCGTTCCCGTTCGATCTGCTTTACTGGAACGCCGACTCCACCGCGATGCCGGCGCATGTGCACCATTTCTATCTGAAGAATTTCTACGACGAGAACACGTTCGCCCGGGGGCAGATGTCGGTTCTGGGCACGCCGGTGCGGTTGTCGGACATCAAGGCGCCGGTCTATCACGTCGCCACCAAGGAGGATCACATCGCGCCGGCGGCGTCGGTCTATCGCGGGGCGCGGATGATGACCGGGGCGAAGCTGCGCTTTGTGCTGTCGGGGTCGGGGCATATCGCCGGTGTGGTGAACCCGCCGGCGGCGCAGAAGTATCAGTTCTGGACCAACGACGATCTGAGCCCGAAGAGTCTGGAGGATTGGCTTGCGGAAGCCGAGGAGACGCCGGGCAGTTGGTGGGTCGATTGGGATGCCTGGCTGGCGGCCAAGTCGGGCCGCAAAGTCAAGGCGCGCACGCCCGGTGCCGTGTTGGGGGTGCGGGAACCGGCCCCGGGGCGCTATGTGAAAACCCGTTTTGACCGTCGCTAGGCCACCCGCCCCGGCCAGCCCACCCAGGCAAGCGCCGCGCCCGGCCACCGCGGGTGCGCGGACCCACCCACGCTGGCCGGGGCGGGCGGTGCGTCTGGACGGCGCGCGTGTACCGGTCGCTTCCGCAAAAGTGCGAGCCGGATCGGGCGTGCCGTGTGACGTCGGCGACCGCGCCGCGCGGGGCGGGCGATGACGCGGGTCCTGCATCACTGTCATCAGGCCCGGTCGATGCGCAGCCTGTGGCTGTTGCATGAGATCGGGCTGGATTTCGAGCTTGTGGTGCATGAGTTCGGCCCGGCACTGCGTGACCCGGACTATCTGCAAGTGCACCCGTTGGGCCGCGTTCCGGCGCTTATCGACGGGGATGTGACGCTGTGCGAAAGCGGTGCGATCTGTGAATATCTGTGCGAGCAATACGACCCGGGGATGCTGTGGCGCTGGCCCGGGCATGTTGAGCGCGCGGCCTGGCTGCAATGGCTGCATTTTGCCGAAACCATGGCGCATCATCTGGTCGCGCTGACCCAACAACACATCGTGATCCGGCCGGAGAGCGCGCGTTCGCCGGTGTTGATGAAGCTGGAGGTCCGGCGTCTGGGCAAGGTACTGGACGTTGTCGAAACGGCGCTGGTTAAGCGGCCATACCTGTTGCCTGGCGGGTTTTCCGCCGTCGACACTGGGATCGGCTACGGCCTTTATGTGGCGGGTTTTTTCGTGGATCTGGCAAGCTGGCCGTCGGTTTCGGCCTATTATCAGCGTTTGTCAGGGCGCGCCGCGTTTCGCCGGGCCCTGCCGCCGGACGGCGCGGCAGGGATCTACACGCAGCCATTTTACGCTGTTCCGCCGCCCTGATCGGGAACCCATCTGGTTTTGGATTTGTTGATTGATATATAAGCGTCGCAAACCCGCGTTAGGCAGGCGGGAAGGTCTGAGGGGGATGGACATGGAACCCAACGCACCCACCGCCGGCGCCGCCCCAGGGGCGCGTCAAGCGGTCGTGCCAGGTGGTGCGCCACCGGCTGCGACCGATCTGAAGGACCGGGTCGATCCGCTGATCGCCGAGCGGGCGCCCTGGGTCTATCGTCCCGGTGCGCATATTCGCCTGGTGCGCGGGTTCCTGCATTTACTTTTGGGTTATGACGACACGATCGCGCGCGGGCGGCGGATCGAGCATCTGGACGCGCGCGCAATGATGGACGCGCTGGCCGATATGATCGCGCATAACGTCGAAGCCGACGGGCTGGAGCGGGTGCCCGATGAAGGGCCGGCGATCATCGTCTGCAACCACCCCACGGGTATCGCCGATGGGATCGTTTTGTGGTCGATCCTGCGCGCCAAACGCCCCGATCTGTTCTTTTTCGCCAATCGCGATGCGATCCGCGTGATGCCGCAGCTGGCCGACATTATTGCGCCGGTCGAATGGCGGCCGGAGAAACGGTCGCACGGATCGAATCGAGAGACGCTGACCTATGCGAGCCAAGCCTTCAAGCAGGGGCGTCTGGCCGTGCTGTTCCCGTCGGGGCGGCTGGCGAAGCGGCGCGGTTTGCGGCTTTATGAACGCGAATGGATGCCCTCGGCGGCGATGTTGGCCCGCAAGTACAAATTGCCGGTGATCCCGATCCACATCACCGCGCGCAACTCGATGATGTTTTATATTTTCGACGCGCTACACGAAACCCTGCGCGACGTGACCCTGTTCCATGAGGTGGTAAACAAGAGCGACCATACGTTCAGGGTCCGGGCCGGCCGGCCGCTGGATGGTGCGGCGCTGTCGAAAGACAGCGAGTTGGCGACGCAGGAGATCTATCGTGCCACGATGCGGGCGGCGGTGGAGGGCGGCGATTATTCCGTACTGATCCCCAAAGCCGGACGCGGCTGGTTCAAACGGCGCAAACCGCTTTACGGTCGCTGAAGTCGCGTCCGACGGTGGCGCGGCCCTATTTCGGCCAAGGCCGAAACCCCCGGGCATCCTGCCCGGGTCGCGTCCGCCGGCGGACGCGAGGGCCTTTCGGGGCGCCCAATTGGCCGGGTGAAACGCTGCCTGCAGACCGTTCTGCCGCTGCCCTTGGCCCATGCTCCGCGCTTTTTTGAGCCGACCTGGCGTCTTTTTCGCGGGCTGTTCGAAAGTCAGCTTCGCGCCACAGCTGCGACTGGTCCGAGATTACAGCCGTCTCCGTTGCGTCCGGGGACAGGCGGGCCACTCTAGATCAAAAAACGGATCAGGGTGAAACAATCTGATCCTAGAACGTCGCTCAAGCTATTGAATCTGGAACAAAGCCCCTTTTTTAACTTTTTCAGTCTGAAACGGTTTGGGTCTAGGCGACCGTTCGGTACTACGCCCCTGCGCGAGATTGAGCGTTGGAGTCTTTTGCGAGGCAAGCATGTTCGGCTGCGGCGAGCGGCGCCGCCAGGACCGGTCGCTTCCACGCCGGCGGCATCTTCGCGTCGCGCCGCCTGGCGTCTACGCGACCGCACCCTGCCTGACGGCGGCCGGGCTCGGCCGGCCCGCCGTGTCTCCGCATGTCCCGGAACCCGCCGACACCTGGCCGAGATGACCTTTATGACGCAACGGTCCCTGACGGGGCGCAGGTTGCCGCCGTCCGGGCGCATGGCCTTTGTGGCCTACAGCCCCTCGTAGATCGGGAACCGGTCGCACAGCCCCTGCACCTTGGCGCGCACGTCCGCCTCGACGGCGTCGTTTCCATCCGGGCCGTTGGCCGCAAGCCCGTCCAGAACCTCCACGATCAGGGCTCCGATCTGCGTGAACTCTTCCGTTCCAAAGCCGCGCGTGGTGCCCGCCGGCGTTCCAAGCCGCACGCCGGAGGTGATTGTGAACTTCTCTGTGTCGAACGGGATGCCGTTCTTGTTGCAGGTGATATGCGCCCGCCCCAGCGCCTGTTCCGCGGCCACGCCGGTCACGCCCTTGGGCCGCAGGTCGACCAGCATCACATGCGTATCCGTCCCCCCGGTGGTGATCGCAACGCCGCCCGCGACAAGTGACGCCGCCAGTGCCTGGGCATTGGCCACGATCGCCTGTTGATAGGTGGCGAATTCCGGCCGCAGCGCCTCCCCGAAGGCCACCGCCTTGGCCGCGATCACATGCATCAGCGGGCCGCCCTGCATGCCTGGGAAAACGGCGGAATTGAACTTCTTGGCCAACCCCTCGTCATTGGTCAGGATCAGCCCGCCTCGGGGGCCGCGCAGGGTTTTGTGCGTGGTCGAGGTCAGCACGTCCACATGCGCCATTGGGTTGGGATAGACCCCGCCCGCGATCAGCCCGGCGAAATGCGCCATATCGGCCATCAGATACGCGCCAACCTTGTCGGCGATGGCGCGAAACCGCGCCATGTCGATGATCCGCGGGATCGCCGAGCCGCCGGCCAGGATCAACCGGGGTTTGTGTTCCAGCGCCAGCGCCTCCACCTGATCGTAGTCGATATCCAGCGTGTCGCGCCGCACGCTGTAATGTACCGGGTTGAACCACTTGCCGGAAACATTCGGCGGTGCGCCATGGGTCAGATGCCCACCCGCGGCCAGATCCATCGCCAGATAGGTGTCGCCGGGCTTCAGCAGCGCCAGAAACACCGCCTGGTTGGCCTGGCTGCCGGAAGACGGCTGCACATTGGCAAAGCCACAGTCGAACAACTGGCAGGCACGGGCGATGGCCAACTCTTCGGCCTGGTCGACAAACTGGCAGCCGCCGTAGTAGCGCCGGCCGGGATACCCTTCGGCGTATTTGTTGGTCAGCACCGATCCCTGCGCCTCCAGCACCGCGCGGGAGACGATGTTTTCCGAAGCGATCAGCTCGATCTCATCGCGCTGACGGCCCAACTCGCGGGTGAGCGCGCCGTATAGCTCCGGATCCTGGGCCGATAGCGGCTCGGTGAAAAAACCGTTCGGGCGGGCGATGTCTTTCATGGCGGCCTCCTCGTGTCTGCCGCGGTTCTACGGCAAGCGGCCGGGCGCGCAAAGGGCCGCAACGCCGCGGTCGGGCGAAATCGGCGAAACCGGGTTGCCGATGCGCGGCGCGGGTTTCCCGCCGCTTGCGTTGACGCGCGCCGCCTCACATGATGGCGGAAAAACCGGGAGGGCCGCGAGGGATGCCCAAGAAGGTGAGCTTCGCCGCGGCCCCTATGCCGGAGGCTCAGGAGGCGCGTGCGCGGTTGGTGGCGTGCCACGGCGATGTGCCGCCGGCGGAGGCGGACGTGATCGTCGCGCTTGGCGGCGACGGTTTCGTTCTGAATGCGTTGCAGGACCACGCGCCGCTGCAGATCCCGATCTATGGGATGAACCGCGGCACGGTCGGGTTCCTGATGAACGCCTATGCCGAGGAGGATCTGCAAGCCCGGCTGGCCGATGCGGAACTGGCCGAGTTGCATCCGCTGCGCATGATTGCACAGACGGTCGATGGCGACCGGCGGGAGGCGCTCGCGATCAACGAGGTTTCGCTGCTGCGCGCGGGGCCGCAGGCGGCAAAGCTGCGCATCCTGGTCGACGGGCGCGAGCGAATGGCCGAACTGGTCTGCGACGGCGCGCTTCTGTGCACCCCAGCCGGGTCGACCGCCTATAACTATTCTGCCCACGGGCCCATCCTTCCCATCGGCGCCGATATCCTGGCGCTGACTGCGATGGCGGCGTTTCGGCCGCGGCGCTGGCGCGGGGCGCTGTTGCCCAGCGCGGCAAAGGTTCGCTTCGAGGTGCTGAACCCAGCCAAACGCCCGGTTTTGGCCGCCGCCGACGCCCACGAGGTCCGCAATGTGGCTGCGGTCGAAATCGCCTCCGCGCCGGAAATCACCCACCGGATCCTGTTCGACCCCGGCCACGGGTTGGAAGAACGCCTGATCCGGGAACAGTTCGTCTGACGGCGCGCCTGACCGTCCTTTCCCGCCCGCGGGGTTGCATAAGCGGCCCGCGGCCCGCATGTCTGGTGCAAACCACATCGGGGGCGAAATGGGGCTGAGCACAGGTCAGCAGGTTCGGTATTGGAGCATCGCCGCAGTGCTGTTTGTGGCCTTTCTCTGGGTCATGGGCAACACGCTGCTGCCCTTCATCGTCGGTGCCGCCATCGCCTATCTGCTGGATCCGGCGGCGGATTCGCTGGAACGCCGCGGCTTCAGTCGGGTGGGTGCGACGGCGGTGATCACCGCATTGGTGGTCGTGCTGATCGCGTTGGTCGTGGGCTTGGCCGTGCCGGTCATCGCCCAGCAGATCGAAGCCGTGGTGACCGGCGTGCCAGAATTGCTGGCGGATACCCGCGACATGCTGACGAACCGGTTCCCGGAATTGTTCGACGACACCTCCATGGTGCGGCAGGCGCTGACCGGGATGGAGGATACGTTGAAAAGTGGCGGCGTGGCTCTGCTGAAGGCGACGCTCAGCAGTTCGCTGGCCGTGATCGATTTCCTGCTGCTGGTATTCGTGGCGCCCATCGTTGCGTTTTACCTGCTGCTGGACTGGGATCGCATGATCGGACGTATCGACGATCTGCTGCCGCGCGAACACGCGCCGACGATCCGCGATCTGGCCACGCAGGTCGACGAGGCGCTCAGCGGTTTCGTCCGTGGCCAGGTCACGGTGTGCATCATCCTGGGCGGGTTCTACGCCGTCGCGCTGACGCTGATCGGGCTGCCCTTCGGCGCCATCATCGGAATTTTCGCGGGGCTGATCTCGTTCGTGCCTTTCGTCGGGTCGATCCTGGGCGGGGCGGTGTCGATCGGCGTGGCGCTGTTCCATTTTTGGGGCGATTGGGTCTGGGTCGCGGCGGTGGCCGGGGTGTTCGTCTTTGGCCAGCTTGTCGAAGGCAACGTGTTGACGCCCAAGATGGTGGGCGACCGGGTCAAGCTGCACCCGGTCTGGCTGATCTTCGCACTGTCGGCCTTTGGCGCGCTTTTCGGCTTTTCCGGCCTTCTGATCGCGGTGCCGGTTTCGGCCTCCATCGGCGTGCTCAGCCGGTTCGCGATCGCCCAGTATCGCGAGGGGCGGCTCTACAAGGGGCCGGCGACCGGGGACGAAGCGGCGGGCGCCAGCCCCCGCGACGCGGCGGAGTGACGTGATGCGGCAGCTTGCGCTCGACGTCTCCGCGCCGCCCACGCCAGAGAACAATTTCCTGCGCTCGGCCGCCAACGCTCAGGCGGTGGCTCAGGTCGAGGATTGGCGCAACTGGCCCGGCGGCAAGCTGGTGCTGATCGGCCCGCCGGGATCGGGCAAGTCGCATCTGGCGATGCGTTGGGCCGAAGAGGTCGGCGCATTGGTCGTCACCGGCACACCGGGTCCGGAGATGCTGGAGGCCGGCAATCTGGTTCTTGAAGATGCTTTCCACGCCGCCGGCGACCGCGACCGGGAAGAGGCGCTGTTTCATGCCCATAACGCTGTTTTGGGGCAGGGCGGGCGGTTGCTCGTCACCGGGCGGACGCCGCCCCGCGACTGGGGCCTTGTCCTGCCCGATCTGGCCTCTCGACTGGAAGCGGCCGGGCTTGCGCGGCTCGACCCGCCGGACGAGGCGCTTCTGACGGGCGTGCTGCTGAAACTCTTCTACGATCGCCAGATCCGGCCGAAACCGGGGCTGGTCGGGTATCTGATGCGCCGCATCGACCGGTCCTTCGCCGGTGCGCAGGCAATCGTCGCCGCGCTTGATGCCGCGGGGATGGAGCAAGGCCGCGCCGTCGGCGTCAGGTTGGCCAAACGCCTGCTGGAAGGCGGCCAAGACGCCGCGCCATCGTGAAACCGCAACCGAAAACCGCCAAAGGCAAGCGCATGCCCGCATCCCAGACCGTGACCGACGCCGATTTTCTTGCCGCCCCTCTGCCAGAGCCCGTGACGGTGGCGGATTGCGACGCAAACGGCCCGTCGCGGTTCTTCAATCGCGAACTGAGTTGGCTGGCGTTCAATTGGCGTGTGTTGGAGGAGGCGGGCAACCCCGCCGTGCCGCTGCTGGAGCGGGTGCGGTTCCTGTCGATCTCGGGCTCGAACCTGGACGAATTCTACTCCGTGCGCGTGGCCGGCCTGCGCGGACTGCTGCGCGAGGGTGTGACGCGGCCCTCGGCCGACGGGCTGACCCCGGCGGAGCAACTGGCGCGCATCGATGCCGGCGCGCGGGCGCTGATGGCGCGGCAGAACGCCTGTTGGGCCGAGTTGCGGGCGGAATTGGAAAAGGCCGGCATCGACATCCTGACGCCGGCGGAGTTGACGGTGGCCGATCGGGCGATGCTCGACGAGGTGTTCATGGCCCAGGTCTTCCCGGTGCTGACCCCCCTGGCCATCGACCCCGCGCACCCGTTCCCGTTCATCCAGAACACCGGCTTCGCGTTGGCGCTGCAACTGACCCGCCGCGCCGACGACCGTCCCCTGGGCGCGCTGCTGCCGATCCCGGCGCAGATCCCGCGCTTCACCCCGCTGAACCCCGGCGCGGATGGCAAGACGCGGTTCCTTTTGCTGGAGGATCTGCTGGAGGTTTTCCTCGACAAACTTTTCCCGGGCTACGATGTCACCGGGCGCTGCACCTTTCGCGTATTGCGCGACAGCGACCTGGAGGTCGAGGAAGAGGCCGAGGATCTGGTGCGCGAGTTCGAAACCGCGCTGAAGCGGCGGCGCCGCGGCGAGGTGATCCGGCTGAAGATCTCTGCCGATGCCCCGCCCGATCTGCGGGCGACGATCCTTCAGCAACTGGATGTCGGCCCCGACGAGACCATCGAGGTTCAGGGCATCATCGGGATAAGCGCACTGTCGGAGTTGGTCGACAGCGACCGTGCCGATCTGCTTTGGCCCAGCTTCACCCCGCGCACGCCGGAACGGGTTCAGGACCATGACGGAGACATGTTCGCCGCAATCCGGCAAAAGGACATGCTGCTGCACCACCCCTATGAGACCTTCGACATGGTGGTGCGCTTTCTGAACCAGGCAGCGCAGGATCCGAATGTGCTGGCGATCAAACAGACGCTCTATCGCACCTCCACCCAGTCGCCCATCGTCGCGGCCCTGTGTGAGGCGGCGGAGACGGGCAAGTCGGTGACCGCGCTGGTCGAATTGAAGGCCCGGTTCGACGAGGCCGCCAATATCCGCCAGTCGCGGATGCTGGAACGCGCCGGGGCGCAGGTGGTCTATGGCTTCACCGACTGGAAAACGCATGCAAAGATCTCCACCGTCGTGCGGCGGGAGGGGGCGCAACTGGTCACCTATACCCACTACGGCACCGGCAACTACCACCCGATCACGGCGCGGTTTTACACCGATCTGTCCTTTTTCACCTGCGATGCCGCGCTTGGCCGCGATGCGACGAAGGTGTTTAACTATGTCTCCGGCTATGTCCGGCCGGACGACCTGGAGGCGTTGGCGATCTCTCCCCACGCGCTGAAGACGACGCTTTTGGACAATCTGGCGGCCGAGGCCGCGCATGCCCGCGCCGGGCGCCCGGCCGCGGTCTGGGCCAAGCTGAACTCGATTATAGACCCCGACATCATCGATGCGCTTTATGCCGCCAGCGGTGACGGCGTGAGGATCGATCTGGTGATCCGCGGCATCTGCGGTGTGCGGCCGGGCATCACGGGGCTGTCGGAAAACATCCGCGTCAAATCCATCGTGGGCCGGTTTCTGGAACACTCGCGCATTGCCTGTTTCGGCAATGGCGCGGCGCTGCCTTCGGATAAGGCGCGGGTCTATATCTCCTCCGCCGACTGGATGGGCCGCAATCTGGACCGGCGGGTGGAGACACTGGTGCCGATCACCAACGCCACTGTGCATGCCCAGATCCTGCGCCAGATCATGGCCGCGAACATGGCCGATCAGGCGCAAAGCTGGGTGCTGCGACCCGACGGCACCTATGCCCGCCACGACGCGCCGCAGGATGGCCCGCTGTTCAGCTGCCACCGGTTCTTCATGGAAAATCCCTCGCTGTCGGGCCGCGGTCGGGCGGGCGCGCATGATGTGCCGCAATTGATCCACAGCCACGACTGAGCCCGCGCGACAGGCCCAGCTTGACCGGGAACTCTTCCGCCGGCAGTCCGCCATATGGCTTTGAACACGACCGCCTCGGCTGTCCCGGATCCGGCAGGCACATTGCCGTGTTGCCCGCTTTTGCGGACGTCACCAGCCGGCACGCCGCGGATCCGGCGCCCACCGGAACCTTAGGCTCGTGGTTTGCGTTACGCACACACCATAGGCTGTATCGAAGCCTACGCCTTTCGCTCGCGCAGCTATCTGCAAGATAACGGCCGCGGGATGACCCGGAGAATTGGATGACTTTTCATCCCGAGCCCGCACTTCAGACGCCTTCGGCGCTCGCCATGCGGGCCTATCTGGATACCTATCTGAATGCCGACACATCCGCGCTGCGCCGGTTGCTGGCGGATGCTGCGGTTTTCGAGTTTCCCTTCGCAAGCGGTACGATCCCGCCGATACTTCGTGGATCGGCGGAAATCGTTCGGTATTACAAGGCTCTGCCGGGCAAAACCAAAGTGCGTGCGTGCCGGGGTGTCGATATTCACGATACCTTGGATCCGGACTTCGCTGTGGCGGAATTCACCACGGAGGCGACGGTCCTGGCGACCCGCCGCAGCTATCGCTCCCGCCATGTCGCGAAGCTACGTTGTGAATGGGGCAAGATCGTCCACTACACGGAGTACTGGGATTCGCTGCTGATCCGCGAGGCGTCCGGCGCACCCGATAACGGGCCCGTGCCCGACGCCTGGACCTATCGCTTTCGCAGCGCCGATCCAGAGCAGTCGGACGCCGGGCGCGAAGACGAAACCGGGACATAGGAAAGGCCGGCAGGCAGGCGGGGGCCGCGGCGCCCTTGGGCGCGCGCGGCGCGGCTGCCGGCGACCCTATGCCGCCACCCGGCCAAAACGATCGCGCGCCCGCTTGGTTGTTCCGCCGCCGGCTTTTGCCTAAGTAGCGGCAAGCAATGTGGTTGAGTGATGGCGACGCGCAATATCTTTGAAGAGGTCGAAAGCCGGGAGGCACAGGCCGCCGCCCAGCCGGCGGCGCGCGCCGACGATCGGCTGGGCGCCCGGCGGGCGATCCGCGGCTGGCTGATCTTGCTGGGCGTGCTGGTGACGGCGATGATCCTGGTGGGCGGGCTGACCCGGCTGACCGACAGCGGCCTGTCGATCACGGAATGGCGCCCGGTGACCGGCGCGCTGCCACCCTTGACCGAGGTCGAGTGGCTTGTCGAGTTCGACAAGTATCGCCAGATCCCCGAATACCAGTTGCAGAACGCCGGAATGAGCCTGGCGGAGTTCAAGGTGATCTATTGGTGGGAATGGGGCCATCGCCAGTTGGGCCGGGTGGTCGGCCTGGTCTGGGCGGTCGGGTTTCTGTGGTTCCTGGTCCGGCGGCGCATTCCCGCCGGATGGACCGGCCGGCTGTTGCTGCTGGGCGTCTTGGGCGGCGTACAGGGCGCCATCGGCTGGTGGATGGTGTCGTCGGGGCTGACGGGCACGATGCTGGATGTCGCCTCCTACCGCTTGGCGACACATCTGGGGCTGGCTTTCGTGATCCTCAGCCTGATCACCTGGTTTGTCCTGCAACTCTCACAGCCGCAGATGCAGCTTTTGCAGGCGCGGCGGCGGCGGGCGGGGCTGGGCGCGGCCTCTGGCCTGATCGTGGCTCTGCTGCTGGCGCAGGTGATCACAGGGGCTTTCGTGGCCGGAATCGATGCAGGGCTGGCCTATAACACCTGGCCGCTGATGGGCGGGCGGCTGATCCCGCCAGAGGTTCTGACCGCGGGCGCCGGTTTTCTAGACAGCCAGGGCGCTGTGCAGTTTTTGCATCGGATGTGGGGCTATCTGGTGTTTCTGGCCGTCCTGATCGTCTGGGCCGTGAGCCGCCGCCACGCGGTGACCGCCGTGCGCCGCGCCTTCGATTGGGTCGCCGTGGGCGTGCTGGGCCAGGCGGTGCTGGGCATCGGCGTGGTGCTTTACTTCGCGCCGCTGCCCCTGGCGCTGGCGCACCAGGCCGGGGCGGTGCTGCTGTTGGTGCTGGCGCTGCGCGCGCGGCACCTGGCGCTTTACCCGCCCGAACAGCGCATTGCGCGGGGGTAGGGTTTCAGCCCTACTCTTTGTTCAGAAACCGGCCGATGCCGTTTTCGGCGGCGTCCATCAGCATGTTCCCGGCCATCACCGGGCCCGTGAACGCATAGGCGTCCTCCAGCCCCATGCGCATCTGGCGGTGGAACGCGGCCTTGCCGAGCGCGATCACCTCCGCCGGTTTCGCGGCGATCTGCTGCGCCAGCGCCAGGGTCTGCGCCTCCAATTCGGCCGCGGGGACGACGCGGTTGATCAGGCCAGCCTCCAGTGCCTCCGGTGCGCCCAGAAAGCGGCCCGTCGTCAGCATCTCGAACGCGGCCTTCGCCGGGATGGCGCGGGTCAGGGGCACCATCGGCGTGGAGCAGAACAGCCCGACATCGATGCCGTTGACGCCGAAGCGCGCGGTGTCTGCGGCGACCGCCATATCGCATTGGGCGACCAACTGGCAGCCGGCGGCGGTGGCTACCCCCTGGACCCGGGGGATCACCGGTTGCGGCAGAAGGGGCAGGGCGGTCATCACCCGGGCGCAGCGCGCGAACAGATCCTCGAACGCCGCCCGCCCGCCATCGGGCGCGGCGCGGGCCGCGGTCATCTCCCCAAGGTCATGGCCGGCTGAGAACGCCCGGCCCGCCGCGGCCAGGATCACCACCCGGACGTCGCCGTCGTCCCTCAGCGCGGCCAGATGCGCGGCGAGCGCGGCCAGCATCGCGTCGCTCAGCGTGTTCAGCCGCGCCGGCGCGTTCAGCGTCAGCGTGGCGATGCCCTCTACATCCTGCCGCAGTACCGGATCGCCCATGCGCCCGCCTCCCTTGCAAGTCCCAACCCATGTCACGACACTGCGCGTGCTGAAGCAAGTCCGGGGTGCGCATGGAACTGAAGCTGACCGCCGAAGAGGTCATGACCTATCTCGACGAGGTCTTTCCGCAGACCGACGGGCGGTACCGGATCCTCGATCTGGCGCCCATGCGGCTCGATTGTGAGATGAAAGTCAGCGAGGCCGATTTGCGGCCCGGCGGCACGGTGTCCGGCCCGACCATGTTCGCGCTGGCCGATTGCGCGTTCTACATGGTGACCCTGGCCATGATCGGCCGGCAAGCACTGACGGTGACCACAAGCTGCACCATCAATTTCATGCGCAAACCCGCGCCCGGGCCACTGATCGGTGTGGCGCGGATCCTGAAGCTGGGCCGCAGCCTGAGCGTCGGCGACGTGCTGATCTATGCCCAGGCCGATGCTGAGCGGGCCGCGCCGGTGGCACAGGCAAGCCTGACCTATGCGATCCCGCCGCGTGCCGAACTGGACCGGACCGAAGCGGTCTGATCCCAAGGTTTTGCGCGAACGGAAGGATCTAGAGCAGAAACGGATCAGATCGAAACGATCTGATCCTAGGATTTTGATCAAACTATTGAATCTGTAGAAAAATTCTTTTTGAGACTGATTCAGTCTGAAACGGTTTTGGCCTAGGTCACATACCCATAAACAGCATTCACGCGGCGACCTCGTTGTGATTCACTTTCTCGAACAAGCGAGAGGTGAATGTGGCGCGTTTCGATCTGACGGATTTCGAGTGGTCTGTGATCCAGCCTTTGCTGCCGACGAAGGTGCGCGGCAAACCGAGGGTCGATGATCGTCGTGTGCTTAACGGCATCTTCTGGCGGCTTCGGACGGGGGCGCCTTGGGCGGACATCCCAGCGCGCTACGGTCCTCACACGACCTGCGTGAACCGGTTCAATCGTTGGCGCCGCGCTGGCCATTGGACGCGCATTCTAGACGCAGTGTCAGAGGCTTACGACGGCGACATCCAGATGATCGACAGTTCCTCCATCCGCGTCCATCAGCACGCTGCGAACGGCCAAAAAAAGACGAGCGATCCGATTGCATGGGTCGCTCGCGCGGCGGGCTGACGACCAAAATCCACGCGCTGGTCGACGCCGGAGGTCGACCGATCCGCCTCAAGCTGACCGCTGGGCAAGCGCATGACGGACGATCCGCGGCGGACATGTTCGACACCGTTCAAGCGGGCGATATCCTCCTCGCCGACCGCGCTTATGACAGCGACAGGCTGCGCGAAGACTTAGGGAAGCGGGGCGCATGGGCCTGCGTTCGGCCGATGCCGAACCGCGTGAACCTTCCTTCCTTCAGTCCATGGCTCTACCGACAGCGCAACGCAGTCGAGCGCTTCTTCAACAAACTCAAACACTTCCGCGCCATCGCCACCCGATACGACAAGCGCGACGACAACTTCCTCGCATCCGTCCAGCTCGCGTCGATCAGAATTTGGCTAAGGGATAATGAGTCGGTGACCTAGTGGATCCAGAACCACTTCCGGCTTTCGCGCATGGCATCGGTGTGACTGATCCCGATATCGCGCAGCAGATGCGGGTCGAGCGATCCCAGATGGCGGCGCGAGCGGACGTTGCGCCGCCACCGCACGATGTGCCGCAGCAGGCTGCCGGTGCGGCGGGGATGGTGGCGTCGGGTCAGGGTGAGCATGGGTCGATCCTCCGTTTCCTCCGCCATACACCGCCGCCCCGGTCGGTTGTTTCGGCCGCACCCGAAGCGTTGGAGCTTGACCGGCAGGCGTGCCGACACCCAGACTTGTGCCATGCGAGAAGGTCCCGACATCACCCGCATCGCCGCCTTGATCGGCGACCCGGCGCGCGCCGCGATCCTGCAGGCATTGATGTCGGGCAAGGCGCTGACCGCCGGTGAATTGGCGATCGAGGCTGGGGTGACGCCGCAAACCGCGTCCGGCCATTTGCGCATGCTCAGCGAGGCCGGGCTGACCGCGCCGCGCGCCCAGGGCCGGCATCGCTACTACGCCATTCGCGATGCGGAGGTGGCCGAGACGCTGGAGGCGCTGTCGGGCCTGGCCGCGGCCAAGGGCCATCTGCGCACCCGCACCGGCCCGCGCGATGCCGAGCTGCGCGCCGCGCGGGTCTGTTACGATCATCTGGCCGGGGCGCGGGCGGTGCAGATCTATGACCATCTGGCCCGCAGCGGCTATCTGCTGGTGGACAGCGATGCGATGACCCTCAGCGTCGATGGCGCCGCGTTCCTGACCGACCTTGGGGTGGACACGGCGCGCCCGCCCACGTCGCGACGCCCGCTTTGCCGCGCCTGCCTGGATTGGAGCGAGCGGCGTTCGCATCTGGGCGGGGCCCTTGGCGCCGCGATCCTGACCCGGTTTCTGGAGGCCGGCTGGGCGCGCCGGGCAGAGGCCAGCCGGCATGTGCGCTTCACCCCGGCGGGCACCCGCGTTTTGGATGCAGCTTTCACCGGTTGAGACGCTGAATTAATGGGGTATTAAAATACCTATTCTCTAGGGTGCTGATTTAAGACATATTTTTGTCTGTCGATCCCGTTGACTTGTCTCGCGGGCTCGGGGATAAGCCGCCATCCCGAACCGCGGCCCCGCTGGCCGCAGATCAATGGACCGCAGATGAAAACCTATTCCGCCAAACCGGCCGATATCGAAAAGAAATGGATCCTGATCGATGCCGAGGGCATCGTGCTGGGCCGGCTCGCCTCGATAGTCGCCATGCGCTTGCGCGGCAAGCACAAGGCCACTTTCACCCCGCATATGGACATGGGCGACAACGTCATTGTCATCAATGCCGACAAGGTTCAGATGACCGGCAACAAACGCCGCGACAAGACATACTACTGGCACACGGGCTATCCTGGCGGCATCAAAAGCCGCACCGCAGGCCAGGTGCTGGAAGGCCGCTTCCCCGAGCGCGTGGTCGAGAAAGCGGTGCAGCGGATGCTGCCGGGCGGGCCGCTCAGCCGCAAGCAGTTGCGCAATCTGCGCGTCTATGCCGGGGCAGAGCATGCGCATGAGGCGCAGCAGCCCGAAGTGCTGGACGTCAAATCCATGAACGCCAAGAACACGCGGAGCGCTTGAGCATGGCCGAAGAGATCAAATCGCTGGATGCGCTGAAAGACGCCGTCGCGGCCGATACCCCCGCCGATGCCGATGCGGGTGCTGCGGAAATCGTCAGCCAGACGCCCGCGCGCGACCCCCAGCGCGATGCGTTGGGCCGGGCCTATGCCACCGGCAAGCGCAAAGACGCGGTGGCACGGGTCTGGATCAAGCCGGGCAACGGCCAGGTGACCGTGAACGGCAAGTCCATGGATGCCTATTTCGCGCGGCCCGTGCTGCAGATGGTCATCGGTCAGGCGTTCAGTGTCGCCGGGGTGGCCGGTGAGTTCGACGTCATGGCCACGGTCAAGGGTGGTGGGCTGTCGGGTCAGGCCGGCGCGGTCAAGCACGGCATCTCCAAGGCGCTATCGCTTTACGAGCCGTCGCTGCGGCCGGCGCTGAAGGCGGCCGGTTTCCTGACCCGCGACAGCCGAGTGGTGGAGCGGAAGAAATACGGCAAGCGCAAGGCGCGCCGCAGCTTCCAGTTCTCCAAACGCTAAGAGCAAAAAACGGATCAGATCGAAACAATCTGATCCTAGGATTTTGCTCAAACGATTTTGGTCCAGGACGGGCGGGGCCGATTTGCGCCCCGTTCAGCTTTCCTTAACCACGTTTCGGTGATCTGCGCGCGTCACGCGCGGAGGTCCCCATTCCCTATCGCCCCGAAATCGACGGTCTGCGCGCCATCGCGGTGATCGCGGTGGTCGCCTATCATGCCGGGGTGCCCGGGTTTTCGGGCGGCTTCGTGGGTGTCGACGTCTTTTTCGTCATCAGCGGATATCTGATCGCGCAGCAACTTTGGGGCGGCGATCGCCCGCCTGCGCTGGCCGATTTCCTGATCCGCCGCGCCCGCCGGCTTGTCCCGGCACTGGCCGTGATGCTGGCGGTCTGCCTGCCGGTGGCCTGGGCACTGCTGTTGCCCGCACAGCTCAAGGATTTCGGGCAGGCCGCGGCGGCGGGGTCGCTGTTCGCCGCCAATCTGTTGTCATGGATGGAAGCCGGCTACTTCACCGCTGATGCGGCGCAAAAGCCGCTGCTGCATCTGTGGACCCTGGGCGTGGAGGCTCAGTTTTATCTGGCGGCCGCGCTGCTGGCCGCCCTGTGCCCCCGCCGGGTTGCGCTTGGCCTGGGGGCGGTGGTCGCGCTGGCGTCCTTGATCGCGGCACTATGGGCGAGTTGGGCGGCGCCGGAGGCGGCGTTTTTCCTGACCCCGTTCCGGCTGTGGGAATTCGCCATGGGTGCGGCCCTTGCGCTGCGGCCCTGGCGCGCGCCCAGCGCGGCCGGTTGGTCGGGCGTGGCGATGATCGCGGGGGCGGTCGTGCTGTTCAGCGGTACCACGCCCTATCCGGGCACCGCGGCGATGGTGCCGGTTTTGGCCACGGTCTTGGTTCTGGTCGCGCCGCCGCGGGTTCTGGGCCATTGGCTGCTGACCCGGCTGGGTGTCTTGAGCTATGGGCTTTATCTTTGGCACCTGCCGATTTTCGTCTTTTACCGTTTGAGCACCGGCACGACCGAGTTGGGCGCGGCCGCGCTGCCTCTGAGCTTTCTGGCCCTGGCCTGCGCCTGGATCAGTCACCGCTTCGTGGAGGCGCCGATGCGCCGGCACGCGGCGCTGCCGTGGCTTGGCGGCACCGTCGCCGCGGGGCTGGCTGCCGGTGTGGCGCTGCACGCGGCCCAAGGCGTGCCGGCGCGCCTGCCGGATGCCAGCCGTCAGGTGCTGGCCGCCGTCGAACGCGGGCCGATGCCCTGCCATGACCTGCAAGACAGCGCCTGCCGCATCGGCGACCTTGCGGCGCCTGCGGGTATCGCGCTGTTGGGGGACAGCCATGCGGCGCATCTGAGCCGGGCGCTTGATCGAGCGTTGGCCGAACGCGGCCTGTCGGCGCGGGTCTTCACCCGGTCCTGGTGCCTGCCGATCCCCGATTTCGGCACCGACATGCCCGGCCGGGGCCGCGGTTGCGGCGCCTATATGGCCGCGTCCTGGCAAGAGGTCCTTTCTGATCCCAAAATCCACACCGTCATCCTGGCCGGGCAGTGGGCGAACGGTACCGCGGGCGCGCGCGGCAGCCTGGCGCCGGTGACCTTCCGCTGGCGGAGTTTGAGGGCGCAGACCGTGGCCGAGAATGTGGTCGTGTTCGACACCGCCATGCGCAGCCTCGCCGATCGGCTGCAGGCTTCGGGGCACCGGGTTATCGTGGTCCCCCCCGTACCCGAATACCCGGATGCCGTGCCGGCGGCGCTGGCCCGCGCCGCCTGGTCAGGCGACGGTTCGGGCCGCGCCGCGCCCATCGACTACGCCGCCCGAAACGGCGCTGCCTTGCGCATCCTGGATCACCTGCTGCGGCACGAGACCTCGGCGCAGATCGAGGCCTTTGCGCTGCTTTGTCCCGGCGGGCCGCCTTGCCCGGTGATGAATGCCGACAAGGTGCCGCTCTACCGCGATGCCTCGCACCTCTCCACCGCCGGCGCGGCGTTGCTGGTGCCGTATATCCTGGATCTGACGCCGCTTTAGGGTCTAGGCGCTTCTCTCCGCCGGGGTCTGCGCTAGGATAGCGCACTCGCCGCAATCCGGAGCCGCCACCCATGCCCGCTTTCGCCCTGTTCGTCATCGTCGCGCTCGTCGCGTTGCCAAGTCTCGCGCTTGCCTGCGGCGGAACCGACCGCGCCTGCGCCGTGCAGGGCGGAACCTATCACGCGCTTCTGCCGGAGACGGCCGAGGGCGCGCCGCTGGTCGTCTTTCTGCACGGGGCCGGCGGCAGCGGGGCGCGCAGCGCTGCCAATGCCAGCTTCGTCGCGGGGTTCACGGCGCGAGGCGTCGCCCTGGCCCTGCCCAGCGGCGAACCCTTCGCCATCGGTGGCGGCGGCGGCGATTGGGGCGTGCGCGACGGCATCGTCTCCCCCCGCGACGATGTCGTCTTTCTGACCCGGGTGATCGAGGATGCGGTGAACCGTTTCGGCCTCGACCCCGACCGCGTGCTGATCGCTGGTTTCTCGCGCGGCGGCTCCATGGCCTGGGACTTCGCCTGCGCCGCACCGGATCGCATCGCCGGCCTCGCCGCGGTGGCTGGCGGGTTCTGGGAGCCTATGGTGACCACATGCGCCGCCCCGGTGCACCTGATCCACACGCACGGCTTCGCCGACCGCACTGTGCCGTTGGAGGGCCGGCAGGGCGTGTTCCGCGGCGTCGATTTCCACCAGGGCAACATCCTGAAGGGTCTGGATGTCTGGCGCGACGTCAACGGTTGCCCGGGCGCGGCGGCTGTGTCCACCGAGGCGGCGCTTTGGCGCAAGACCTGGCAGGACTGCCGGGCAGGCTCGATCACGCTGCTGTTGGGGCCGGGCGGCCACGGCATCCCGCAGGGTTGGACCGCGGCCGTCCTGGACTGGTTCGAGGCGTTGCCGCCCAAGCCCTGAACCCGGTCGCGCCCGCGCTGCGCGCCTGCTAGAGACACGGGCGGGAGGATGACGAAGTGGATCTAGGACTAAGCGAAGCCGCGGCGCCGCTTTTGGAGGCGGTGCAAGCCATGGTGCGCGACGAGATCGCGCCGCTCGACGCCGAGTATCACAACGAGATCGGGGGCGCGGGCGACCGCTTTGCCTTCACCCCACGGATGACGGAGATCCTGGAGAGGCTGAAAGCGCAGGCACGCGACCGCGGGTTGTGGAATTTCTGGCACACGGGCGCGGAGGGCGTGGGGCTCAACACCGTCGACTATGCCTATTTCGCTGAAGAGATGGGCCGCGTGCGGATCGCGGCAGAAATCTTCAATTGCTCGGCCCCCGATACCGGCAACATGGATGTGCTGGATCGGTTCGCGGCACCCAGGCACAAGGACCGTTGGCTGACACCGCTTTTGGCCGGAAAGATCCGGTCCGCCTATTTGATGACGGAACCGCAGGTGGCAAGCTCGGACGCGACCAACATCTCGCTGACCTGCCGCCGCGACGGTGATGCCTATGTGCTGAACGGAGAGAAATGGTGGGCCAGCGGCGCCGGCGACCCGCGCTGCGCGCTCTACATCGTTATGGCGCGGTCCGGCGCGGCGGATACGCCCAAGCACCAGCGCCACTCGATGCTGCTGGTCGACCCGAAAAGCGACGGGATCGAAGTGCTGCGCCCGATGCAGGTCTATGGCCATGACGACGCGCCGCATGGGCATATGCATGTGCGCTTTACCGATGTGCGCGTGCCCACCGACCAGATGCTGCTGGGCGAGGGGCGGGGGTTCGAGATCGCGCAGGGCCGGCTGGGCCCGGGCCGCATCCACCATTGCATGCGTGCCATCGGCCATGCCGAGGCGGCGCTGGAACGCATGTGCCGCCGCGCGCTGGACCGGCAGGCGTTCGGCAAACCGCTGGCGCAGTTGGGCGCGAATTACGACATAATCGCCGAGGCGCGGATGGAGATCGAGCAGGCGCGGCTTTTGTGCCTGAAGGCCGCCTGGATGATGGACCAGGGCGATGCCCGCGCCGCCGCACCCTGGATCAGCCAGATCAAGGTCGTAGCCCCGCGCGTAGCGCTGAAAGTGGTTGACGAGGCGATCCAGATCCATGGCGGTGCCGGCATCAGCCAGGACACGCCCCTGGCCGCCAGTTGGACGCATTTGCGCACGCTGCGTCTGGCCGACGGGCCCGATGCCGTCCACCGCCGCCAGGTCGCCCGTGCAGAGCTGCGGCGCTATACCAACGACAAGGTCTGAGCGTGGCCGAGCTTTTGCTTGTCCGCCACGCTCAGGCGAGTTTCGGGGCGGAGGATTACGACCGGCTCAGCCCCCTGGGCCACCAGCAAGCGGCCTGGCTCGGCGGGCATCTGCACGCGCACGAACCGCGCTTCGACCGGGTGCTGCGCGGCGGGTTGCGCCGGCATCGGGAAACGTTCGTGGGCATTGCCCGACATTTCGACAGCCCCCCGGATCAGGAGGACCGCCGCTTCGATGAATTCCACTACGGGCCGCTGGAACAGGCTTTTCTGCGCCGCAACGGCGGGCAACCTTGCCGGACTCGCGAGGATTTTCTGGACTTGTTCCCGCGCGTCCTGGCGGCCTGGCAGGCCGAGGAGCTCGCCGTCGGCGAAAGCTTTGCCGCGTTCGTCGCCCGGGTCGAGTCCGCGGTCGACTCTGCGGTCGATGCCGCGCACATGGCCGGTGGCCGCTGCCTGATCGTAACCTCTGGCGGGGTGATTGGCATGGTGCTGCGCCGGGTTCTTGGGCTGGATATGCGCGCGACCGCCGATATGTTGCTGAACATCCGCAACTCCAGCCTGCACCGGCTGGTATGGGAGGGCGGCCGCCTGCGGCTGGCCCAATTCAATGCCTGCCCGCATCTGGACCCTGCGGATCGGGCGGCTGCGCGTACCTATGTCTGAGTTGCTGCCGCTGGCCCGTGTGGAGGGTTATCTGCGCGGCCGCATACCCGGCCTTAGCCAGGTCCGCGAAGCCCGCAAGACCACGACCGGGCAGTCGAACCCGACCTTTATCCTTGAGACCGATGCCGGCCCGCTTGTGCTGCGCCGCAAACCGCCCGGCCGGCTTTTGAAATCGGCGCATGCGGTGGAGCGGGAATACCGGGTGCTGCGGGCACTCGCGGACAGCCCGGTGCCGGTGCCGCGTGTGCATCTGCTGTGCGAAGAGCCGGACGTGCTGGGCGTGCCGTTTTTCGTGATGGATTTTGCCCCCGGCCGGACCGAGAACGACCCGCGCTGCCCGGATCTGGATATCAGCCGGCGGACGGCGCTTTACGACGACATGAACCGCGTGCTGGCGGCGCTGCATTCCATCAACCCGGCGGCCTGCGGGCTGGCGGATTTCGGGCGGTCCGGTGCGTATTTCGCGCGGCAGCTTGCGCGCTGGTCGGGGCAATACCGGGCCAGCGAAACCCAGCCCGTGGCCGCGATGGAGACGCTGATGGACTGGCTGACGGCGCATCTGCCGCCGGAGGAAGAAAGCGGCTCTCTGGTGCACGGCGACTGGCGCCTGGACAATCTGCTGTTCGCCCCGGATACCGGCCGGATCACCGCGGTGCTGGATTGGGAGCTGTCCACGCTGGGCAATCCACTGGCCGATCTGGGCGCGCAACTGATGCAATGGCAGATGCCGGTGGGGCCGGAGGGCAGGGGGCTTGAGGATGTCGACCGAGCGGCGCTTGGCCTGCCTGACGACCGCGCCTATCTGGAGACCTACGCCAAGCGGGCAGGGCTGACGCAGGTGCCCGATATGCGCTTTCCGGTCGCGTTCGCGTTCTTCCGCATGGCCGCCATCCTGCAGGGCGTTTATCGCCGGGCGCTGGACGGCAATGCCTCGAACCCGGAAAGGGGTATGAGGTTCGGCGCCTATATTCCTGTATTTGCTCAGAAAGCGCTGGATTGGGTCAGCGCGGAATCCTGAACACGCATCGAAGCCCGCCCAGATCCGGGCTGTCGGACAATTCCAACGCCCCACCCAAAGACCGCGCCACATCCTGGGTGATGGCCAGACCCAGCCCCACACCGCCGCCCTTGTCCTGATTGCGCGCGGTGTCGAGCCGCGTGAAAGGTCTCATGACCTCTTCGCGCCGCGCCGCCGGCACGCCCGGGCCGTCATCCTCCACGGTGAACTCGGCCACGCGCTGGGTCAGCCGCAGCCCCAGCCGGACCTGTGTGCCATAACGCGCGGCGTTGCCGACCAGATTCTGCAAGGCCCGCGCGACCGAGGCTTCGCGCAGCATCATCCGCGGCGGGCCGTCGCTTTCGATCTGAATGTCGGTGTCCACCTTAGCGCCGCCGCGCCGGGCCTGGGCGGCGATATCCTGGGTGAAGGCAGCCATGTCGACCTCTGCCTCGTCCTCCATCTGATCGCCGCGGGCGAAGGCGAGAAAGGCGTTCAGCATCTTTTCCATCTCGTCCACATCACGGCTGAGATCGGCCGCGATCGGCGCGTTCTCGGCTAGGGCCAGGGACAGCTTCATCCGCGTCAGCGGCGTGCGCAGATCGTGGCTGACGCCCGACAGCATCAGCGTGCGCTGTTCCATCGCCCGTTCGATCCGCGCGCGCATCGCCACGAACGCGCTGCCCGCACGCCGCACCTCCTCTGCGCCCGAGGGGCGGAAGGGCACCGACCGGCCCTTGCCAAAGGCATCCGACGCATCCGCCAGTTGCAGGATAGGACGCATCTGGCTGCGCAGAAAGACGATGGCAATGATCGCCAGCACCAGGGCGGCGATAATCATCAGCACCAGCAACTGGTGCGGGTTAGAGGCGGTGACGCGGGTGCGCGGGATGATCGCGCGCAAGACCCCCTTTTCGGTCTGCAACAGCGCATCGACCATGCGATGGTTCGACACCAGGTCGACCGACAACTCGCGCCCCAGAAGCTGTTCCATCTCCAAAACCAGCACCCGGCCCGACAAATCGTACCAGTCGCGCTGGTGGCGCGGGGCGACCTCGCCGTCGCGGTCCAGCGACAGGGCCACGGCCAGCGGCTCGCTGAGATTGTTGAGCCGCAATTGCGCGATCGATGCATTGGGCGAGGTGTCGATGACCTGCTGCGCCACCGCGATCTCGCGCGCGATGCTGCGCGTCATCTGCCGGGTCACACCTTCGAAATGGCGCTGGACAAAGACGAAGGCCACGATCAGTTGCAGTGCGATCAGCGGCACCATGACGATCAGGATCGCCCGCGGCAACAGCGACCGGGGCAGATAGGATTTCAGATGCGGCAGACCGTTCATCTGTTAAGCCATACGCGAAGCCGCGCCACTCGCAAGAAGGAACAAACCGTGCCGCCAGACCGCATCGCACCCGACATCCTGCGGCTGACCGCGCCGAACCCTGGCCCGATGACGGCGACCGGCACGCAGACCTATCTGATCGGCGACGCCGGCGTGGCGGTGGTGGATCCCGGGCCGGACGATCCGGCCCATGTCGCGGCGATCCAGGCCGCGGCACCCGGCCCGATCGAGGCGATCCTGGTCACCCATGCGCATCTGGATCACAGCGGGGCCGTGCCGGCGCTGCAGGCGGCCACCGGTGCCCCGGTTCTGGCCTTTGGCGCCGCGCATGACGGCCGGTCACCGGCCATGGCGGCGCTGGCCGACCGGCCGGGGCTTGCGGGCGGCGAGGGGATCGACGCTGGTTTCCGTCCCGACCGCCGCCTAGTTGATGGAGAGACACTGCGCGGAGCCGACTGGCAGATCACGGCGCTGCACACGCCAGGGCATCTGTCGAACCATATGTGCTTTGCCCTGGGCAACAGTCCGTGGCTTCTGACCGGCGATACGGTGATGGGCTGGTCCTCCACCCTGATCTCGCCGCCCGATGGCAGCGTGTCGGCGTTCCTGGCCTCGCTGGAGGCGCTGCTGCAACGGCCGCAGACGCACTACCTGCCCGGGCATGGCCCGCCGGTGCCCAACGGGCCGGCGCAATGCCGCGCGCAGGCGGCGCACCGGCACATGCGCGCCCGTCAGATCGAAAGCGAACTGGCCCGGGGCGCGGCCTCGGTCACCGACCTGACGGCGCGCATCTATCACGATGTGCCCGCGCAATTGCACAAGGCCGCGGCCCGAAACGTGCTGGCGCATCTGCTGGACGGAGTCGAACGCGGGCGCGTCACGCTGCCCGCAGGGGATCTGTCGACCGGTCTGTTCGCCCCGGCCTGAGACGTCGGAGTTTCCGCTTTACCCGTCACAGGCGCTTTGCTATGCAGCGCGGCGCGCGAAGCGGCTCTGATCCGGCGTAGCTCAGTGGTAGAGCATCGGACTGTTAATCCGCTGGTCGCAGGTTCGAATCCTGCCGCCGGAGCCATCGCGTGTGTTTCCGGAGAAGCCAAAGCCGGGATCGCTGCGAATCGGTTCTCCGGTGCATGCGGTGTATTGACGGCGCCCACACAAGCCGCGCGTGCGGCGGTGCTGCGCCGAATGCGCGCAGGGTTTCTGCTGTCTATGTGCAGAATCGCGCGACAAGCGTCGGAAAAGCCTGTTCTATCCACATATCCTGTTGTTTGAATTTCAACGCGCCGAAGCGTTTGTGAAAATCGGCACTCCCGCGATGCGATCGCGTGGCGCATACTACCCAGGCAGTTGCCGTTGGGCTGCGGGTGAGGTTTACGGTTTTTTGACCGGCTGACGTAGTTCGGTCGATTTTGTCGGTTATCGAAATCAGTGTCAGGGTGCGGAAATTTCACCGCGTCCGTAGGTAGTGTTTTCGAGTGAGGATAGAGAGAATGCGATCTGCGAGTGCGGCGCGGTCCCCCGGCAGGGGTGTAAACCGACGCCGAATACTGGCCGCCATTTGCGTAGGGGCGGCCGCCGTGCCCGCTGGGCGCGTCATCATGCTCCGCGCACAAGACAATCCGCTCACGCCGGTGTCACAGCCCGACATCACAATCTCGGGCGGTTGGGTGCTGGATGCTGGAGACACTCCGCCCGGCGCCGCGGATCTCAGCGAGTAGGGCGAAGCGATGCTGTACGATGCCATGGCCGGCGCGCCGCTGCTGAACGAGAGTTACGACTGCTGCATTCTGGGCGGTGGCCCGGCCGGGATCACACTGGCGATGCAGTTGGCCGAAGCGGGCAAGCTGGTGCTGCTGCTGGAAGGCGGCGGGCTGGACTATTCCGACGCCTCGCAGGCGTTCTACGCTGCCGATATGCTGGGGCTCGATTGCGGCGCCCCGGATACGACGCGGTTGCGTTATCTGGGCGGGGCGACGAACCACTGGGGCGGCATGCTGTTCCAGTTGGATGAACACGATTTCGAGCCGCGGGACCATGTCGAACTGAGCGGCTGGCCGATCCGGCGCGCGGATCTGAAAGGCTATGCCGACCGAACCGCAAAGCTGTTGGGCACTACAGGCTTCGGTCGTTTGCGCCGCCCCGTCGACGGCTCCGACGTGATGGAGCGGGTCGATGAACGCTGGGCGTCGGACCGGGAGTGGTACGACGTCAAAGATAACTCTCCGATGAACTTCGCGGGACAATATCTCGGCACGCTGCGCGACGCGCCCGGCATACATCTGGTTTTGAATGCCAATGTCACCGGTCTGACGCTGGACACGGAAACCGCCGCAGTCACCGGCGCGGAGTTCCGCACGCTGGCCGATCAGCGATACTCCGTGCGTGCCAAGGATTTCGTCCTGGCTATGGGCGGGTTGGAGAACAGCCGTTTCCTGCTGACGCAGAACGCGGCCCATGGGGATTGCCTTGGCAACCGCCGCAGCATGGTCGGGCGGTGTTTCATGGAGCACCCCACCGTCTGGAACGGCAGCTATTTCATTACCAAACGGCTCTATTCGCATTCGCGGTATTGGGAGTTGGAGCGCCTGGTCCGCCGCCAGACACCGACCCTGGTGCTAAGCCCCAGCGCGGCGCACCAGCGGGCAGCGGGGCTTTTGAACGCCGCCGTGCATTTCAACCGCATGGCCAACCGGCCGCTTGCGGACCGGCAGGTGCGCGGGTCCGAATTCATCGCGGGCCTGAGCTTTGGCGAGGACTACTTCTTCACTGGCGAAACCTGGACCACGGGCGAACAGGTACCCAACCAGGACAGCCGCATCACGCTGTCGGACCGGACCGACCGGTTCGGCCTGCCGCGTCTGGCGCTCGACTGGCGGCTGAAGCAGATCGACCTCGACTCGCTGCGCGAGGCGACGCTGGAAGCGGCGAAGACGCTGATTCGCAGTGGCCTGGGCCGGATGCAGATCGACAAGGCGTTTTTGGAGACCCCGGAAGACATCGTCACCGGCTCCAGCCATCACATGGGCGGCACTCGGATGTCGGAGACCGACGCCACCGGCGTGGTGGATGCGAACTGCAAGGTCCATGGCTGTGCCAACCTCTACGTCGCGGGCTCCAGCGTGTTTGCAACCGGCGGGTTCGCCAACCCAACCTTTACGATTTTGCAACTCGCCCTGCGGCTGGGTGATCATTTGTCCGCAAAACAGGCATGAAACCGTGTGCTGTCCAAAAACCGACACAGTGTGAGTCTTTAGGGTAGCCGAAGACGGTCGGGGGTTCCCATCGCGGCGCTTTCGCGCGATGGCACCGGCGGATGGGGCTGCACATCATTTATTGAACGAGGATGCTTTCGTGAAAGTTGCGATATTTGCCGGCGGCAAGGGATCCCGCCTGATCGAAGAAACCCGCGTGCGTCCGAAACCGCTGGTCGAGGTCGGCAACCGCCCGATCCTGTGGCACATCATGATGCACTATACGACCTATGGGCATTCCGACTTCGTGTTGGCGCTGGGCTACATGGGCGATCTGATCAAGAAGTACATGGCCGATCTGTGCCAGTACGACGGCAACGTGCGCATCGATTTCGCGCGACGGGAGTTGCTGGGCGACACGGGCGACAATTCGGAGACCGCGCGGCGTTATCCCTGGGTCGTGGATCTGATCGACACCGGGGAAGAGACGATGACCGGCGGGCGGCTCGCCCGGCTTGAGCCGCATCTGGCCGGCGACACATTCATGCTGACCTATGGCGACGGTGTGTCGGATGTGGATATCGACGCGCTGCTGAAGTTCCACAAATCGCACGGAAAACTCGCGACCATGACCATGGTGCGCCCCTTCACCACCTTCGGCCATCTGCAGGTCGAGGAAGACGGCCGGGTGCGCGGCTTCGAAGAAAAACCGGAAACCGCAGCCGATTGGATCAATGGCGGTTTCTTCGTGCTCGAACCGGAAGTGTTCGACGCGGTCGCGTCGGTCAACGGCGACGACATCATGTGGGAGGAAGGGCCGCTGCCGCGGCTTATGGAGATGGGAGAACTGGTGGCGTACCGCCATCCGGGCTTCTGGTATTGTATGGATCACCTGGCGGACAAACGCCGGCTTGAGGGGATGTGGGCGAATGGCAATCGACCGTGGGCAACCTGGGAAAACGGTGCTGGTAACGGGGCATCTGGGCTACGTGGGGACGGTCGCAACCCCGGTATTGGCCGCGGCGGGATACCGGGTAGTTGGGTGCGATATCAATCTCTTTGACCGGGCCGATTTCTTCCCCGGGGGAGAAGTCCCCGAGATCCGCAACATCGGCAAGGATGTCCGCGATCTGACGGCCGCCGATCTGGCGGGCATCGACGGGATCGTGCATCTGGCGGCCCTGTCGAACGACCCGCTGGGCCAATTGCGCCCCGGCCTGACGCAAGAGATCAATCACGAAGGCACGATCCACGTCGCGCGCTGCGCGAAAGAGGCGGGGATCGAGCGGTTCGTGTTCGCGTCGTCCTGTTCGAACTATGGCAAGGCCGGGTCGGACATGATCGACGAAACCGGCGGTCTGAACCCCGTCACCGACTACGGCACCTCAAAGGTGCTGGCAGAGCGTGACCTGAAAACGCTGGCAGATGATGGCTTTACGCCGGTTTTCTTGCGTTTCGCCACAGCTTATGGCGTCAGCCCACGGATGCGGTTCGATATTGTGCTGAACAACCTGGTCGCGCATGCGTTTACGACCGGCAAGATCCTGATGATGTCCGACGGCACGCCGTGGCGGCCGATCATCCATGTGGAGGACATGGCGCGCGCCATGGTTGCCGCGCTGCAGGCCGATCCGGCCGCCGTTCGGGGCGAGGCGTTCAACGTCTGCCGGACCGAAAACAACTATCAGATCAAGGAACTGGCAGAGGTCGTGGCCGACACCGTGCCCGGCGCCAAGATCGACTATGCCGCCGATGCCGGGCCCGACACCCGGTCTTACCGCGTCAGTTCGCAAAAGATCGAAAAGGCGATCCCGGGCTTTCAGCCGCGCTGGGATGCGCGCGCCGGTGCGCGGCAGCTTTACGAGGCGGTGAAGCTCTACGATATCCGCGCCGAAGATTTCGAGGGCCGCAAATACAAGCGCCTGGCGCAGCTTGAGGCCTTGGTCGGGGCAGGGGCGTTGGACGACAGCTTCCGCCGCACCGGCGCAGTGCCGGAAAAGGCGCCTTTCGGACGGTCCGGGGCAGAGGCATCGACCGACGCCGCGTCCTTCGCCGCACTCTGCGCCAAGACGCCGTCGCGCATCACCGGCACCCCCGGGCTGGAGCCGGTGCTGGACATGGGCCCCATGCCCAATTCCAACGGTTTTCTGGATCAGGCCGATCTAAGCCGGGACGAACCGAAATGGCCGCTGCAACTGGGGTTCGACCCCAAGACCTCGCTGCTGCAGGTGGTCACGCCGATCGACAAGGAAATCCTCTATGGCGCGGATTACCCGGTCTTTGCCTCCATCGCCAAGACGCTGTTGGACTATAACCGCAGCCATGCCGAAGACCTGATCGCCGCGCGCGGCCTTGGGGCCAACAGCTTCGTGGTCGAGCCGGGGTCGAATGACGGCTATCTGCTGAAAGTGTTCAACGAACACGGCATAAACACTCTGGGCATCGACCCGGCGCCGCAGCAGGTGGAGGCCGCGCGCAACGCCGGCGTGGAAACCGAAGCCGCGTTCTTCACCGATGCGATGGCGGCAGAGATCGTCTCGACCCGCGGACAGGCCGATCTGGTCGTGGCCAAGAATGTTGTCGGCCATGTCGAGGATCAGCGTGATTTCGTCGCCGGTCTGGCGCGGCTGGTCAAGGATGACGGCGCGGTCGTGGTTGAGTTTCCGTATGTGAAATACATCATTCAGAATCTTGAATATGACAGCGTTTATCACGCAAATAGCTGTTATTTCTCGATTCTCAGCGCGAAATCCTTGTTCGAAACCGCTGGCCTGCATCTGAACGATGTCGAGGAAACGCCGATCCATGGCGGCTCCTTGCGGCTGACCTTCGGCAAGTCCGCCGATCCGACCCCACGTGTGGCCGAAAAACTGGCGGCCGAGGCGGCGGAGGGGATCAACGATCTGGCGTTCTACACCGGGTTTGCCGATCAGATCGCGCGACTGCGCTCGCGCGTGCGGGCAATGTTCGCGACCTATAAGGCGGAAGGCAAGCGCATCGCGGCCTATGGCGCGGCGGCCAAGGGCAGCATCGCGCTGAATTTCCTGGGGCTCGATGCCAGCGTGATCGACTATGTCGTCGATCTGAGTGCCCTCAAACAAGGCAAATACATGCCGGGTGTGCATATCCCCATAGATCACCCCGACAAACTGTTGACCGATAAACCCGATTACGTGGTCATCCTGGCCTGGAATTACGCGGCAGAGATCATGAAGCAGCAGCAGGCCTATGCCGATGCCGGGGGCAAGTTTGTGACGCTGATCCCCGAACTGGCGGTGCATGCGCCGAAACGCGAGGCGGCCGATGCCTGATACGGTTCTGGTCACCGGCGGCGCGGGCTTTATCGGCCGCGCCACGCTCGCAGCGCTGGCGGCGCGCGGGCAGCACGCCGTGGGCACCTATCGCGGCGATGCGCCCCCGGCCTTGGACGGTGTGCGCTGGGTGAAATGCGACATGAGCGACCGCGCCGCGGTGGCCGCGACGATGGCAGAGGTCAAGCCCAGCCATCTGATTGCCTTGGCCTGGTACATGGGCCCCGGCAATCAGCAGGCGGTGGAAAACTTTCAGTGGATCGGTCAATCGATTGATATGCTGATGGATTTTGCCGGCCAGGGCGGCAGCCGCGTGATCTTTTGCGGCAGCTGCATGGAATACGACTGGTCGCGCGAGGTCAAACTCAGCGAGACCGAAACTCCGCTGACCCCGCACACCGAATACGGGGCCGCGAAGGCGGCGTTGAGCCAGGCCTTCGGCTCGCTTTGCGCCAAACTGGGCCTTTCGGGGGCTTGGGCGCGGCCGTTTTTCCTTTATGGGCCCGGCGAGAACCCGCGCCGGCTGGCGGCGGACGTGATCCTGTCGTTACTCGATGGGCGGGAGGCGCTGTGCACCGATGGCACCCAGCGGCGCGATTTCCTGCATGTCGGCGACGTCGCCGATGCGATGGTGACGCTGCTGGACAGCGATGTCACCGGGCCTATGAACGTCGGCTCAGGCCAGGCGGTGCCGCTGAAGGTGCTGATCGAAGAGATCGGCCGCCAGACCGGGCGCGGCGATCTGATCCGCCTCGGCGCCCGCGAAGGCCGCCCCGGCGACCCGCCGCTGGTGGAGGCCGACACCGCGCACCTGTCCGGCACCCTGGGCTGGACGCCCAAATTCGACCTTTCCACCGGCATCGCGGACACCATCGACTGGTGGCGCCGCGCACGCCCGCAGATGACGGAACTGACCTCATGAGCGACCCGAAAATCCTTGTCCTGGGCTCCGGCATGGCCGCGCTCGGCGCCTCCTACCAGCTGCGGCAGGAGGGGATGGGCTGTAAGATGTTCGACAAGAACGCCTTTCCCGGCGGCCACACCGCGACTTTCGAACATGACAGCGGCTTCATCTTCGACGATGGCCCGCATATTTCGTTCACCAAGTCGGAACGGATCCAGAAGCTGTTCGCCGCGAATGTGGACGGCAAGTTCGAGACTCTGAAGGCCTATGTGAACAACTACTATCACGGCGCCTGGGTAAAGCACCCGGCGCAGGCCAACCTGCACAACCTGCCCGCAGATCTGAAGGTCAAATGCCTGCTGGATTTCATCGAGGCCAGCAAGCAGGACGTCGTCGCCGAACCCGCCAACTATCTGGAATGGCTGGTCAGTGTCTTTGGCGAAACCTTCGGCACCCATTTCCCGGCCGTCTACGGCAAGAAGTACCACACTGTGCCGGCCGAACAGATGAGCACGGTCTGGATGGGCCCGCGGCTCTATCGCCCGTCCATGGAAGAGGTGCTGCGCGGCGCGCTTTTCGCGGAGACGGAGGATCTCCACTACATCTCCAACTTCCGCTACCCGACCAAGGGAGGGTTCATGTCGTATCTTTATCCGTTCATCGAGGCGAGCGATCTAGAGTTGAACCACGAGGTCGTGGGCGTCGACCCGACTGCAAAGACGGTGAGCTTCGCCAATGGCCGGACCGAGAGCTATGAGCACCTGATCAGTTCGATCCCGCTGCCGGCGTTGATCCCGATGATCGCGGGCGCGCCGCAGGAAGTGCGCGACGCCGCGGCGCTGCTGGCCGCGACGGTCTGCGTGACGGTGAATGTGGGCCTGGCGCGCGACGATTTCACCCCGGCGACATGGACCTATTTCTATGACGAGGATCTGGTCTTCACCCGGCTTAGCTTCCCGCACAAGATGTCGACGGAAACCTGCCCGCCAGGCTGCGGTTCGGTGCAGGCGGAATGCTACTACTCGCACAAATACCGCCCGCTGGATGTCGCCCCGAATGCGCTGATCGACCCGGTGATCGCCGATCTCAAACGGGTCGGGCTGCTGAATGAGGACGAAAAAATCCTGCACACCGATGCAAGGATCATTCCTTATGCTAATATCATCTTTGATCTGGACCGCGAAACCGCGTTGCCGATCGTGCATGAATACCTCGACAGCGTCGGCATCACCTATGTCGGCCGCTTTGGGGAGTGGGGATATCAATGGACCGACGAGTCCTTCATGTCGGGTGAAAGAGGAGCGAGGGACGTGATGGCCAAGATCGGCCATGCGGTGCCCGAACCAGTGTAAAAAGGGAGCCAATATGGCCGACCGTCAGGTTGCGATTTTTTCGCAGCGGGCGATCCGAACGGATGTGTCTCGCTGTTCAGGTTACGAGTTCGAGGATGTGATCGGTGAATTGGAACCGGTACATTTGATCGTCGGTCAACGGCCGGCGGCGCGAGAGACGTTGTATCGCGCCCGCCGGTGGACTGCCAAACGCAGTGGGCTTTTCGAACGCATCCCCTCGGGCACGAAAGCGGCGCCGATCGGCCGCGATGTCGATCTGTTCGGCTGTATGATCCAAAAACCGGTGGAGTTGTTGGCGCTGGATGCGGTGTCGGATTGGCAGCGCCGGGCGAAGTTTTCGTTCTGCCTGCTGGAAGAACTGTGGTGGGTGAATTTCGAGGAGTATCCGGCGCTGATCAAATCGCTGGACAAGTTCGACATGATCGCCTGCGCTTTTGAGAGCTCCTGCGAGCGGGTGTCCAAACTGACCGGCCGGCCGGCGGTGCATGTGCCCGGCGCCGCCGATCTGATGCGGTTCATGCCCGAGGATTTGAACCGCGACCGCCGTATCGAACTTTACTACATGGGCCGTAAGCGCGATGCGCTGCACGCCGCGCTGCAGCCGATGCTGCGCGACCGCGGGGCGTTCTATTTGTACGACTCGGCGACACGGCCGCCGATCGCTGCCGATCATGTCGTGCATCGGGATCTGCTGGCGTCGTTGATCAATCAGTCGCTCCTGTTCATGGTCGACTACGGTAAGCTCGGCAGTTCCGATCAGGCTTCTGGCCAGATCATCTGGGGCCCGCGTCATGTCGAGGGGCTGGCTGGCGGGGCGGTGCAGGTGGGCTATGCCCCCGACAGCGCCGACTACGCGCAGCATTTCGATTGGCCGGAGGCGGTGGAGCGTCTGTCGGAGAACCCGGCGGAAGCGGCGGACCAGATCGCCCGGCTGCTGGATGCGCCCGCGGAACTGGCACGGCGGCGGCGGATCAATCTGGCTCATGCGATGGAAAAGCACGACTGGCTGCACCGCTGGGCGCTGATCCTGGATCATTTCGGCTTGTCCGAAAGCCCCGCCATGACGGCCCGCCGTGCGGAACTGGCGCAACGGATCAGCACGCTGACGGAGCGTCGCCAGGCCGGTTGAGGCGCTCGGGTTACGTTTGCTTAAACCTCGGGACGGTATTCTGCCGCTCGGCGCCCGTTTCGGCGCCGAAAGGGTGGGTCCGTGGTAGAAAACGTTCGTTCGCAGCATGATCGCCGCGTGTCGGTGCCGCCCGGGGCGGTCACTGCGCCGGTGTCGTTCTTCGATCCAAAGGCATCCTCGGCGGTGCCCCTGGACGACCTTTTGCCGCTGGCGCTGCCGGAGCTGTCGGATGCCGTGCGCGTGCTGGGCAATCTGCCGGATTGGGTGAGCGACAGCATCGCCGCAGCGCCGCCGGCTATTCGCGACAGCGCCGAAAAGTCGCTGTCCCATATGGCCGATCAGATCGCCCGCACCCGGGCGATTGTCCGCGCCTTGTCGGCCTGCCGCGAACTTGGTGACTACGTGCCACGCCCGGTTTTGTGCGACACCACCGCGCTGATCACGCAGGCCGCGCTGGCGCATGGCTCCGACCGGGCCGATCTGCAGATCGAACTGACCCCGGCCCTGACCGATCCAAGGCTGCTGGAGGGCATTGTCAGCGGCTTGCTGGACGCAGCCGAGGCCTGCGCCCGCCGCCGGTCTGACCGGATCGCGCTCAAGGCCATCGGCGCACCCGGTGCGCATCGCGTCTCGGTGATCTATCCCGGAAAGCCGATACCCGAAGCCGCGCGCCGCAATCTGTTCGACGGTGTGCCGACGCCCGATCTGCCGATCCCGCCGGCGGCGAGCGTCGGGCTGGTCTATGTTTGGCACGCCACCCGGCTGCTGGACGGTCAGATCGAGGTCGGCGCCGGATTTGGCGGCACCGGCGCGCGCATCACTTGCATCCTGCCGAGCGAGGTTTCGCGCAAATAGTCCCTTTGCGGCTGGATTTATGCTGAAAACTTCGACACTGCTGCAGGGCGATGGCCAAAGTCGAAAGGGCGCAATAAGCTGCGGGAATGAAGACAATTACGAACACGGCGGAGTTGCAAGTCTTCTGCACCGAGGCCGCGAAGCACTCGTTTGTAACGGTAGACACCGAATTTCTGCGGGAGCGGACCTACTACGCTCAACTGTGTCTCGTACAACTTGCAATGCCGGGCGAGGGCGAAGACGGCGCCGTTTTGGTCGACACACTGGCCAAGGGTTTGGATCTGGCACCGTTGTTCGCGCTGTTGACCGCCCCCGACACGGTCAAGGTTTTCCACGCGGCGCGTCAGGATCTGGAGATCTTTTATCTGGCCAGCGGCGTTGTGCCGGCGCCGCTGTTTGACACGCAAGTCGCGGCCATGGTCTGCGGTTATGGTGAGCAGGTCGGCTATGAGACGCTGGTGCGCAAGATCTGCAACACCGGGCTCGACAAATCCTCACGCTTCACCGACTGGAGCAGCCGCCCGCTGAGCGACAAGCAAAAGGCCTATGCCCTGGCCGACGTGACCCATTTGCGCCGGATCTATCTTTCGCTGAAGGGCCAGTTGGAGGCGAACGGCCGCACGCCCTGGTTGGCCGAGGAACTGGCCACGCTTACCGATGCCGACAGCTATGTCACCGAACCCCACGACGCCTGGCGGCGGGTCAAGACCCGCAGCGCCTCGCCCCGGTTTCTGGCGGTGGTGCGCGCGCTGGCGGATCTGCGCGAGCGGCTCGCCCAGGAACGCAACGTGCCGCGCAACCGGATCTTCAAGGATGACGTGATCACCGAACTGGCCGCCACGCGCCCCCGCCGGCTGGAGGATTTGGGCAAGTCGAGACTTCTGCAGCGCGATGCACGGCGCGGCGACCTGGCGACGGCGATCCTGGCCGCAGTCGATAGCGCGATGGCGCTGCCAAAAGACGCGTTGCCGGACCCACCGGCGCCCAAGGCGCGCAAGCAGGGGCACGAGGGGCTGACCGATCTGATGCGGGTGCTTCTGAAAGCCCGGGCAGAGGAACTGGGCGTGGCGCAAAAGCTGATCGCAACCACCGCCGATCTGGAGGATCTGGCCGCCGGTGTGCCCGATGCGGCGGTCCTGCGCGGTTGGCGGCGTGAGGTATTCGGCGCCGACGCGCTGCGGCTGAAGGAGGGTGCCATCGCGCTGTCGGCCAATGGAGAAAGCGTGTCGATCGTGCGTCTGCCGCCGGTGGCCGAGTAGAGTTTACCGCTGCAGATCCACCGCATTGCCGGCGGACACGATCCGGAAGGATGTAATCTCCTCCAAGGATGCATTGGGGACAAAGGCCGCCGCGACCAACTCGCGCGTTTGCTCCGCCCCTACGGGCCGGGGGTCGCGCGGCGGCACGGCCAGGAAAGCAAAGGTCACGACACCGTTTTCATCCGGCTCGCCCTCGTTGTTGGCGGCCAGCCGCGCGCCGGAAAAGCCCTGGGTCGGGGCAAGCGCGGTGACGCGCAGGATCAAGCCCCGCAAAGCGACCTCGGGCTCCGCCTGCGTCAGGATCGGCACCAGCTCTTCGCCCGCGCGCATGCTTAGCGTTTCCGCCGACATGGTCGGACCCAGCGCGCCCGAGCTTACATCCGCCGGCGCCGGGCCGTTCAGCCCGAACATCAAGCCCAGCGGCCCCTGCACCTGCACCCCGCACCCGGCCAGCCCGCCAAGGCACGCCATCATCATAAGAAACCGCCGCATACACAAACCCCAGAATGTCGCCCGTTGCGCCTCGCTACATACAAGAGCCTGCCCCAGGGCGCAAAGCGGCGCTGGACCTCCGCTTCCCAAGTCCTTACCTACAGCAGCGGAACCCCAGGAGTTGTGCCCCATGACCGCGCCGAGCTTTGCGCAGATCGCAGCCGATTTCGAGTTTCTCGACGATTGGGAAGATCGCTATCGCTATGTGATCGATCTGGGCAAGGCAATGCCGGCGCTGGACGATACCTTGCGCGGCCCGGAAACCAAGGTCGATGGCTGCGCCAGTCAGGTGTGGCTGGTGCCGCGGATCGAAGGGGCGGGGGATGCGGCGCGGCTGCATTTCGATGGCGACAGCGACGCGCTGATCGTGCGCGGGCTGATCGCGGTTCTGCGCGCGCTCTACAACGGCAGTTCGGCCGCCGCCGCGCTGGAAATCGACGCGGCCGCGGCGTTTCGCGGCCTGGGTCTGGATCAGCATCTTTCGGCACAACGCTCTAACGGTTTACGGGCGATGATCGCGCGCATCCGCACCATTGCCGAGCACATGAGGACGGCGGCATGAGCTCGATCCTAGAGACGTTGCTGACCCGGCGCGCCTGGCTGCTGGCCGATGGCGCGACCGGGACCAACCTGTTCAACGCGGGCCTGGCCGCGGGCGAGGCGCCGGAGCTTTGGAACGTTGATCGGCCGGAGGCGGTGCGCGCGCTTTATCGTTCGGCGGTGGAGGCGGGCAGCGACCTGTTCCTGACCAACAGCTTCGGCGGCACCGCGGCGCGGCTGAAACTGCACGATGCCAGCGACCGGGTCTACGAGTTGAACCGCGCCGCCGCGGCGCTGGGGCGAGAGGTGGCCGATGCGGTCGATCGCCCGATCGTGGTTGCCGGTTCCATGGGCCCGACCGGGGAGATCCTGGCGCCGGTGGGCAGCTTGCCGCCCGAGCAGGCCAGCGCGATGTTCGAGGATCAGGCGCGCGGGCTGCTGGACGGTGGCGCCGATGTGTTGTGGGTGGAGACATTGTCCGCGCCGGAGGAATTGCACGCCGCCGCCGCCGCCATCGGCAAGGTCGGGGCGCCCTGGTGCTGTACAATGAGCTTCGATACCGCCGGGCGCACGATGATGGGCGTCACCTCGGCCGAGATGGTGGCGCTGGTGGACGCGCTGCCACACAAACCCATCGCCTTTGGCGCCAATTGCGGCGTCGGCGCATCGGATCTGATCCGCACGGTGCGGGGGATGACCGCGGCCTTTCCCAGCCTGCCCATCATCGCTAAGGGCAATGCCGGGATCCCGAAATTCGTGGACGGCCATGTGCACTACGACGGCTCGCCGGATCTGATGGCGGATTATGCCGCGCTGGCCCGTGCCACCGGTGCGCGGATTATCGGCGGTTGCTGTGGCACCGGTCCCGACCACCTGCGCGCCATGCGCGCACGGCTGGAAGGCGAGGATCCGGAGGATCCGCCGGGCCTGGAAGACATCGCCCGGCGGCTGGGCGATTTTTCCTCCGCCAGAGACGGCACGGAAGCCGCCCCCGCGGATGCCGGCGGGCGCCGGCGCCGGCGGCGGCGCGGCTGAGCCCCGTGTTGGTCGATTCTCGACATACAACGGTCGCACTTGTCCCAGACGCTGGGCCGGCGGCTGTTGAATGTCGGAAGGAATGGCCTTGCCCCCAAGGCTTTGCACGAAGGATCCTGCGCAATGACCGACGATGAGGGCGATGACATCATCCTGCGCGATCTGCCCGATGACGAGCTTGTCCTGCAGATGCATGACGATCTTTATGATGGGCTAAAGGACGAAATCGTCGAGGGTGTGAACATCCTGCTGGGCCGCGGCTGGCTACCCTATGACGTCCTGACCAAGGCGCTGGTCGAAGGGATGCGGATCGTCGGCATCGATTTCCGCGACGGCATTCTGTTCGTGCCCGAGGTGCTGCTGGCCGCGAACGCGATGAAGGCCGGCATGGGCATCCTGAAGCCACTGCTTGCGGAAACCGGCGCGCCGCGGCTGGGCAAGATGGTCATCGGCACGGTCAAGGGCGATATCCACGATATCGGCAAGAACCTGGTATCCATGATGATGGAAGGCGCCGGGTTCGAAGTGGTCGACCTGGGCATCAATAATCCGGTCGAAAACTACCTTGAAACCGCCGCCGCCGAAGAGGCGGACATCCTGGGCATGTCGGCGCTGCTGACCACGACGATGCCTTACATGAAGGTGGTCATCGACACGATGGTCGCGGAAGGCATCCGCGACGACTATATCGTTTTGGTAGGCGGCGCGCCGCTGAACGAAGAGTTCAGCAAGGCAATCGGCGCGGACGCCTATTGCCGGGATGCCGCGGTTGCGGTGGAAACGGCCAAGGAACTGATGGCGCGCAAACACAATCAGCTGGCAGGCTGAGCCAAGCGCGCGGGATGCGGGACGGGGCGGTTTGGCGAAGACCGGCGACAACACCAAGGCACCGCCGCGGACGCTGCTGATCGCCTGCGGCGCCCTGGCGCGAGAGATCGTCGCGCTGCAATCGGCGAACGGATGGCGGCATATGGACCTGAAGTGCCTGCCCGCCGAATTGCATCTGACCCCGCAGAAGATCCCCCAGGCCGTGGAGGCCGCCGTCACCGCGGCGGCGGGACGCTATGACCGGATTTTCGTGGTCTATGCCGATTGCGGCACCGGCGGGATCCTGGACGCGACCTGCGCTCGGCTGGGGGTGGAAATGATCCGCGGCCCGCACTGTTACAGCTTTTTCGATGGCAACGAGACGTTCGCGGCCCGCGGCGATGCCGAGATGACCGCCTTTTATCTGACGGACTTCCTGGCGCGGCAGTTCGATGCGTTCGTGTGGCGCGCGATGGGGCTCGACCGCCATCCCGAACTGCGCGACATGCTGTTCGCGCATTACACGCGGCTGATCTATCTGGCACAGACCGAAGACGCCGCGCTGGACCGCAAAGCACGCAAAGCCGCAGAACGCCTGGGCCTTGCGTATGAGCGCCGGTTCACCGGCTATGGCGACCTGTCGGTCGAATTGGCAAGGGCGGTCAGGGCCTAGCGATCCTCGACATCCGAGTTCCCGTCGGCGGCGAAGTGGCCGACATCCGGGGTGGCGCTGCGCAGGCGCAGATAGCCCAGGACGCGGTTTTCGCGCTTGGGATCCAGCACCAGCATCTCGCCCTCATAGACGTGGAATTCGGTCAATTCGTCGATATTGGTGAAATGCGACAACACCAAAAGGGGCCCTTCGTTTTCGTCATGCCCGTCCCAGGCCGCGATGCGTTCGCGCATGGCGGTGACGTTGGGCGCGCCCTGCAGCGACAGCAGCAGGCTGACGTTCGGATCGGTCTCGACCTCGACCGATTGCGCCCATTCGGGGTCAATCAGGTTGAAGCCCTCCATCATCGCGTCCAGCGTTTCCTGGTTGCGGCACCACTGGCTGACCACGATCTTGGACGGACGCAGATCGTTGCCGGCCAAAAGGATGCCGAAATTGCGCATGTCTTCCTTGCCTTCGGCGGTCATGATCCGCTGGTTGCCGCAGTCGGTCGGGGCGACGTCCACCGCATCACGCTTTGACCAGTCGGTAGGTCCGTGGCGCATCAGCAGGACGATATCCTCGCGGAACAGATCGCCGATCATCTGCCAGGGCTCGAACCGGATCGTATCGCGCTGACCTTCGCGCTCCGTCGCCATGGTCGAGGCCATCTCGCCCATATGGACAGAGACTTGCGACATCTGAGCAGCCGCAGGGGCCGCGGCGAACGTCGCAGCCGCAACAAAGGCGGCCGCGGGCATCAGGAGGCTGCGGGGCAACATTGGGTCAATCCTCATTTCTTGCGTGTGTCAGATCTTAAGCGCCGGTAGGCAAAATTAAAGCCCCCGGCACATTACAAATACTCGGCGCGGACCAGTCCGTATTTCGCCATCTTTTCATTTAGCGTGCGGCGGGGCAGGGCCAGTTCCTCCATGACCGAGGACACCGCGCCATGGTTGCGCCGTAGGGCGTTGTCGATCAGCATCTTCTCGAACGCCTCGACATGTTCGCGCAGCGGTTTTTCGACCAGGATCTCCGGCGTGATCGATGCGACTGGGTTCTCGTTCAAAAGCCCGGTCAGGCCGTCCTCGCCCCGCCGCTTCTGCAGCACCGCGCGTTCGGCCACGTTCATCAGTTGGCGGATATTGCCGGGCCACTGCGCCTGGATAAGCCGGGCGGCGTCTTCGGCCGAGATCTCTGGCGCGTCGCAGCCGTAATCCTCGGCGAAGCGGGCGCAGAACCGGTTGAACAGCAGCAGGATATCCTCGCCGCGTTCGCGCAGCGGCGGAGTGCTGATATGCAGCGCGGCCAGCCAATAGAACAGATCCTCGCGCATCCCCTCGGGCGGTTTGTCCAGACTATGGATGGCGCTTGAGATCGACACGATCTGCAGATTGCGCGGTGCGATACCGGTGTCGGGGGAACCGATCCGGCGCAATTCGCTGACCAGCCGCGCCTGCAGCGCCTCGGGCAGCGCCTCGACATTTTCCAGGCACAGCGTACCGCCGTCCGATGCCTCTATCGCCGGCCGCCGGTCGCCTTCGGGCAAGGGGCCGAATAGCATCGCCTCCAGCTCTTCCGGAGCGCGCGACGCGCAGTTGACCGAAACATAGGCCTGCCCCTTGCGCGGCCCGCAGGCATGCAGCGCATGGGCGATCAGGGCCTTGCCGGTGCCGGTTTCACCGGTGATCAGGACATGGCCGTCGGCCTGCGCGACATCCAGGATCGTCTCGCGCAGCTTTTCGATGACATGGCTCGATCCGACCAGTTTGCGCAGCAGCATCGTGCCGTCCGCCATCTCTCGACGCAGGTTGCGATTGTCCAGCGTCAGCCGCCGCGTGTTCGCCGCCTTGCGCACCAGATCGGCCAGCCGTTCGGGATCGAAGGGTTTTTCGATGAAGTCATAGGCACCGCGCCGCATGGCATCGACGGCCAACGCCACATCGCCATGGCCGGTGATCAGTATCACCGGCAGCGCCTTATCAATCGATTGTAGCCGCCGCAGCAGTTGCATCCCGTCCATGCCCGGCATCTTGATGTCAGAGATGATGACGCCGGGAAAATCGGCGCGGATCTTGGCCAGCGCCGCCTCACCGCTGTCATAGCTTTGTGGTTCATAGCCCGACAGGCTGAGCCATTGCGCGATCGACCCGCGCATATCCGCTTCGTCGTCGATGATCGCCACTACGTTCTTCAAGGCAATTCCACCTATTCAGCCGCTTGGGGAGCCGCAGCCATCGCACGCGGCAATTGGAGTTCGAATATCGCCCCGGCCGGTTCCGCGTTTTTGGCAAGAAGCCGCCCACCCAACTCCTTGGCGATCCCGGCAGAGATGGCAAGACCCAGGCCCACGCCTTCGCCGGGTTTCTTGGTGGTGTAGAAGGGCTCGAACAATGCGTCGGGATCCTCGATCCCGTGGCCGTTGTCGCGCACGCGCAAGAGCACCTGCTGGCCCTGGACGACCAGGATGTCGACCACCGGATTGTCCGCGTCTTTCACCGCATCAAGCGCGTTGCGCAGCAGGTTGACGATGATCTGATCCAGCCGGATCGGATCGGCACGCACGATCACCGGCTCGCGCGGCAGCGATTTGCGCACCTCGACCCGGGTTTGGCCCAGTTGCGGCGCCATCATCGACAGGCTGCCATCGACCGCGTCGCGCAGATCGACCTCGCGCAGATCGTTGCCCCCCTTGCGGGCATAGGATTTCATCTGCCGCGTGATGGTGCCCATCCGCTCGATCAAATCGTCGATGCGATGGAAAGATGACAACGCCTCGTCGGTGCGGCTGCGTTGCAGCAACAGCCGCGCCCCAGCCAGATAGGTGCGCATCGCCGCCAGCGGTTGGTTCAACTCGTGGCTGACAGCGGCCGACATCTGGCCGATGGCGGCCAGTTTCGACGCCTGTTCCAGGCTTTGTTCGGCGGTCTGCAGATCGCGTTCGACCCGCTCGCGTTCCTCTATTTCCTGGCTCAGGCGTGCGTTTAACCGGCGCAGCTCGTCCGATTCCTCGGCCATCGCGCGCGATTGGCGTTCCAGCCGCTTGTTGGCCAGAAACAGCGCCACCGCGGCCAGAGAGGCGAAAACCATCGCTTCCAGCGCAAGAATGCCGTTCACCCGGGCGCGAACCCCGGTGAGCGTGCTGAAATAGGTCAGCCGCCAGCCGCGGAAGCCAGTGCGCACTTCGGTGCGCAGCATCGCCTGGCCATCGAGAAAGACGAACGGCTCCGCCTGGATCGCCTCCCGCCGGGGTGTCAGCGCGCGCTGCACGGCCGAGGGCGGCGGCTGCGCGGCCAGGATTGTGGACAATTCCTGCGTGCGCCAGCGCGGTTGCGAACTCAGGATCACCTGGTCAGAAGTGTCGGTGACGGTGACCATGTCGTTTCGGGTGCGCCAGGTGTTTTCAAGCTCGCGCAGCGGCACCTGGACGACGATTGCGCCTAGAATCTCATCGCCGTCTTCGACCTTTCGCGAATAAAACACGCCCAGCGTGTTGGCGGCATCCCCGCCGGTCACGGTGAAGGCCGTGCGCGTCTCGCGCAGCGCGTTGGTGACATAGGGCTGGTCGGCCAGCGAGGATCCCAGCGTGTTGCGGTCAGAGGCAGCCACGACACGGCCGTCGATGTCGACCAGCGTGATCGGCGCTTCGCGAATGTCTTCGGTCACCTCGATCAACCTTGCGGAGGTGTTGGTGAAGTCCTTCGTGCGCAACGCGGTGATCAGGATCGGATCGCGGGCAAGCAAAAGCGGCACCAACGACTGCTGGCGCAGCAGAGTGACCAGCCCGCTGGAATAAAGCGTTGCATGATACTGGCTGTCGATACGCTGCGCATTGGTGAAGCGCTGGGTCAGAAAATAGTTGGTGGCGAACATCACGCCGACCACACACAGCGCGAATGCGGCCAGCCCGACCCGGAACCCGGGCGACATGCGGGATCGAAGGATCGCTATCCGGCGCGGTTCCGTCATAGCCGCAGGCTAGGGCAGGGCGGCGGTACCGGCAAGACCGCCCGGCTCAAGCAGTCACCCCGGCCAGTGCTTCGAACAGTGGCGCACCGTCGGTATTGCCCAGCGCCGGGTCGTAGGCGCGTTCGGGATGCGGCATCATCCCCAGAACGCGACCGTTCTGAGACAGAATGCCGGCGATATCCCCGGCCGATCCGTTTGGATTGTCGCGATAGGCAAAGGCCACGCGCCCCTCGCCGCGCAGCCGCGCAATCTGGTCGGCATCGGCGACATAGTTGCCGTCGTGATGGGCCACCGGCAGGCGGATCCGCTGACCCTTTTGATAGCCCGCGGTGAAGGGGCTGTCGGTCGTCTCGACGCGCAGCCCGACATCGCGGCAGACAAAGGTCAGTTGTGCGTTGCGCATCAGCGCTCCGGGCAAGAGCCCGGCCTCGATCAGCACCTGGAACCCGTTGCAGATGCCCAAGACAGGCCCGCCGCCTGCGGCGAAATCGCCCACCGCGCGCATGATCGGCGCGCGCGCAGCAATCGCGCCGCAGCGTAGGTAATCGCCGAAGGAAAATCCACCCGGCACGCCGATCAGATCCAGCCCCGGCGGCAGGGTCGCATCCTTGTGCCAGACCATCCGCGTTTGCCGCCCGCTGGCACGCGCGAACGCCACCGCCAGATCCCGGTCGCAATTGGAGCCGGGAAAGACGATGACCGCGGCCTTCACGGCGCCGGCACCTCGATCCGGTAGTCCTCGATGACGGTGTTGGCCAGCAGCGCCTCGCACATGCGCGCCAGATCGGCCTCTGCCGCCTGCGCGTCGGCGGTGTCCATGTCGAACTCCAGAACCTTGCCCTGCCGCACCGCGCCAATACCGGTGAAGCCCAGCGTCCCCAACGCGTGCTGCACTGCCGCACCCTGGGGATCCAGCACGCCCGGCTTCAACGTCACGAACACCCGCGCCTTCACGTCGCTATTGCACCAGTTTGGGGCCGGGCACGGCCATGCCGTTGCGCGGAAGCACGCCAAAGCGGCGCGCAACCTCGGTATAGGCATCGGCCAGATTGCCCAGATCGCGGCGGAACACGTCCTTGTCCAGCTTCTGGCCGCTTTCGATGTCCCACAGCCGGCAACTGTCGGGAGAGATCTCATCGGCCACGATCAGCCGCTGGAAGTCGCCGTCATAGATCCGGCCGATCTCGATCTTGAAATCCACCAGCTTGATGCCGACCCCGAACATCAGCCCCGACATGTAGTCGTTCACCCGCAGCGCCAGGGCTATCATGTCGTCGATATCCTGCTGGCTGGCCCAGTTGAATGCGATCACGTGTTCCTCGGTCACCAGCGGGTCGCCGAGTTTGTCGTCCTTGAAATAGAACTCGATGATCGGACGGGGGAGGGGCGTGCCCTCTTCGATCCCAAGCCGCTTGGCCATCGACCCGGCGGCCAGATTGCGCACCACGACCTCCAGCGGGATGATCTCGGCCATGCGCACCAGCTGTTCGCGCATATTCAGACGCTTGATGAAATGCGTCGGCACGCCGATCGCGTTCAGCCCTGACATGAAGTATTCCGACAGCCGGTTGTTCAGCACGCCCTTACCTTCGACGATGTCGTGCTTTTCGGCGTTGAACGCGGTCGCATCGTCCTTGAAATGCTGGATCAGCGTGTCCGGTTCGGGCCCTTCGTAAAGAATTTTGGCCTTACCCTCATAGACTAGGCGGCGGCGTGCCATCGGCGTCTCCGGCTGGGATGAATGGCGCCGCTTTAGCCAATGGCGCGGAAAGGTACAAGGATTCGGAACCCGACCCCTTGTCCGCGATAGGGCAGGGCGCTTATCTCAGGTTCAACGGCGGAGGAGATGCATGACCACATTCGACGATCGCGAACAGGCGTTTGAAAAGAAATACGCCCATGACGCCGAGATGCAGTTTAAGGCAGAGGCGCGCCGCAACAAACTGTTGGGGCTTTGGGCGGCGGATCTGTTGGGCAAGTCGGGCGCGGAGGCCGATGCCTATGCCAAAGAGGTGATCCGATCCGATTTCGAGGAGGCCGGCGACGAAGACGTCTTTCGCAAGGTTTCCGGTGATTTGGGCGGCAAGGCGACCGAGGCGGAAATCCGCGAAAAGATGGCCGCGCTGATGATCGAAGCCAAGTCCCAGGTCATGACGGAGACCGGCGGCTGACACCCGGTTTTCGCAATCCAAAGGGTCTGCCGACGAAGGACTGCGCCGCCTGCGGGCGGCCGTTCACCTGGCGCAAGAAATGGGCGCGGGATTGGGGAAATGTGCGCTACTGTTCGGACCGCTGCCGCAAAGCAGGCGCGTCAGAGCAGCGCGTCGAGCGCCCGTGAGATCCGCCGATCATCCGGGGCGACCTGCGACGGAAACTCCGCCGCGATCCTGCCTTCGGCATCCAGCAGTATCTTGTGAAAGTTCCAACGCGGGCGCACGCCTTGCTGTGCGGCCCAGGTAAAAAACGGGTGCGCCTGGGGGCCGCGCACGCGGGTGATGTCGGTCATCGGCACGGTCAGCGCGAAATTCACCGCGCAGAACGCCTTCACCTCTGCCGCCGTATCGAATTCCTGACCGCCGAAATCGTCCGACGGCACGGCCAGGATCAGCGCGCGGTCGCCATAGGCGTCGTGCAATGCCTGCAGTTGGTCGTATTGGCGGGTGAAGGTGCAGCGCGAGGCGGTGTTGACCACCAGCACGGGCCGACCGCGATGCGCCGCCAGATCGATCGTGCCGCCGTCGATATTGTCAAAGCTGAAACCAGGGGCCGCCGCTGCTACGCGCGGTGGCGCAAAAGCCAACGCAAAGGGCACGATCATCGCGTAACGTCATGAGATCATTGCGGCCTCCCTGGTAAGCTGGTCCGTTGTGTTGTGCAGCATATACGCGACCCGCCCGTGATCGGACCTATGCCGGGCCGAAAACCCGCGCAAAAATCGCCTCCACATGCTTGGTATGATAGTCGAGGTCGAAATTCTCGGCGATTTCCGGCCCCGACAGCGCCGCGGTCACCTCACGATCGGCCTGCAACTCGGTCAGGAAGTCCTTATCCTCTTCCCAGACCTTCATCGCGTTGCGTTGGACCAGGCGATAGGCATCCTCGCGGCTGACGCCCTTCTGGGTCAACGCCAGCAGCACGCGCTGAGAGTGAATTAGGCCCCGGAACCGGTTCATATTGCGGGACATTCTGTCTGGATAGACGACCAGCCGTTCGATCACCTGGGTCAGCCGGGCGAGCGCGAAATCGAGCGTTACGGTGGCGTCCGGCCCGATATTGCGCTCCACCGAGGAATGGGAGATATCGCGCTCGTGCCACAATGCGACGTTTTCCATCGCGGGCGCCACGGTCATGCGCACCAGGCGGGCCAAACCAGTCAGGTTTTCGGTCAGCACCGGGTTGCGTTTGTGCGGCATCGCCGAGGATCCTTTCTGACCGGGGGCGAAGTATTCCTCCACCTCCAGAACCTCGGTGCGCTGAAGGTGGCGGATCTCGGTCGCGATCCGCTCGATCGAGGACGCAATCACACCCAAAGTCGCAAAGAACATCGCATGCCGGTCGCGCGGGATCACCTGGGTCGATACCGGCTCGGGCCGAAGCCCCATCCGTTCGGCCACATGCGCCTCGACCGCAGGGTCGATATTGGCGAAGGTGCCGACCGCGCCGGACACCGCGCAGGTGGCGATTTCCGCCCGTGCCGCCGCCAGGCGGGCGCGGTTGCGGTCCATCTCGGCATAGGCGGTGGCAAGCTTCAGGCCAAAGGTCACAGGTTCGGCATGGATGCCGTGGCTGCGGCCGATGCAGATAGTGAACTTGTGCTCCTCCGCCCGGGCCCGCAGCGCGGCCAAAAGCGCGTCCAGATCGGCCAACAGTATGTCGGCGGCCCGGGTCAGCTGCACCGCGAAGGTCGTGTCCAGCACATCCGAAGAGGTCATGCCCTGATGCACGAAGCGCGCCTCGGTCTGGCCGATGATTTCTGCCAGATGGGTCAGAAAGGCGATCACGTCATGCTTGGTTTCGCGCTCGATGGCGTCGATTCGGGCCACGTCGAAGCTCACGTCTTTGGCCTTCCACACCGCGGCCGCGGCTTCCTTGGGAACCACGCCCAGCGCGGCCTGGGCATCGCAGGCATGGGCCTCGATCTCGAACCAGATGCGAAATTTGGTTTCGGGCGACCAGATCGCCACCATGTCGGGGCGGGAATAGCGCGGGATCATGCGGATCTTTCGTTGATGCGGCGGAACGGTGTCTTCATAGACAGCTGCATGGCGGCGGAAAAGCTGGAACTGAGGGCGTTCTTGGGGTCATGGGCGCTGTCGCGGACGATCCGCGACAGCCACGGGCCGGACGGCGCGTTGCGGGGCTCCGCCGTCCTCGCCCCGGCGGCGGGCGGGCTGGTCTATCACGAAGCCGGTACGCTGTCGCTGGGCGGCCACGCTCTGGCGGCCACGCGCCGCTATCTGTGGCGGGCGGGGCCCGAGGTGACGATCTGTTTCGAGGATGGGCGCGTCTTTCACACGCTGAGTTTGCAAAAGACCGTGCAGCCCGTGCGGCATGACTGCCCGCCGGATGTCTATGAGGGTCATTACGACCTGACCGATTGGCCGCGCTGGTCCTGCACCTGGCAGGTGCGCGGGCCGCGCAAGAGCCTGCGGATCGTCAGCCACTACGCGCCCATGGGCTGATTTGCCTTGCACGTCCCGCGCGGCGCGGTCCATACCAATGTCGAGCATGTTGGAAACGCACTGAAATCCACGGGGGGCGGTATGACCACGGCAGTTCTGGCAGATTTTGGACCGGCGCGCGGGGCAGGGGTCTGGGCGAAACGCGCGGCTTTGTTCGTGGGCGGTATCCTGGCGCTGTGGCTGTCGGCCAAGGTGCAGATCGCGACCTGGCCGGTGCCTGTGACGCTGCAGATGCTGGCCGTGATGGTGATCGGCGCCGGTTACGGCATGCGGCTGGGCGCAGCGACGGTCCTGGGCTATCTGGCGCTGGGGCTTCAGGGGCTGCCCGTGTTCGCCGGCACGCCGGAAAAGGGCATCGGCATCGCCTATATGTTCGGCCCCACGGGTGGATACCTGCTGGGCTTCGCGCTGGCAGCGGGTCTGGTCGGCTATCTGGCACAACGCGGCTGGGACCGGTCGATGCCGCGCATGGCGGCGGCTATGGCGCTGGGGTTGATTGCGGTCTATGTGCCCGGCGTGATCTGGCTGTGCGCCGGGTTCTCGATCCTGCCGATCGCCGGCGCGTTCGAGGGCGTGGGCTGGCAGCATTGGTACGCCTATGGCATCAAGACCTTCCTTTGGGTGGATGCGCTGAAACTGGTCGTCGCGGTGCTGCTGTTCCCGACCATCTGGCGCTGGGTCGGCGGCGCGCGGCTTTAGGCGCTAACCCTCGAACCGATAGTTGTAGCGGTCGATATCCGCGCCATAGCGGCGGGCGACGATCTTTTTCGTCTCGTCGTTATAGGCAGATAGGTATTCTTCTGTCCGGGTCTTTGCATTGCGTTGCTCGGATCGGGGCAGGGTAAGGCCGGTGGCGGCCTCGACCGCGCGAAACCCGTCCTCCAAAGCTTCGATGCGACCGACGAAGTCGCAGAAACTGCCGCCCGCGCCGTCATCCAGATGCCGCACCTGAGACATCCAATGGCGGTCGGCGCGGTCATCGGCGCCCTCCGGCGTTTCCAGCCAGCGAACGAAATCGTCGAAGGGCATGAATGGCCTCAGCCCGGCGAAGCGCGACAGGATGGACACCTTGCCCGGGGTCACCGCATCCGCAATCTTATCTTTCCAGCAGGAATAGATCCGCGACCAGGGGTTGCGGACGAAAGAAAATATGTAATAATTCTGGTATCTTGACCGGATTGCTTGAGGTTGCAAATAGACCTCCCACCCGTCCGGGCGACCATTCAACGTCTCGAACATGCCTTGGATGGTACGGCTGGCGACCTTGGGGATCGGCGCCGCCATCACCTGGGCCTTGTCGAACAGAAACCGCTCCACCCCCGTGTCGGGCCGCGGATGTCCGCCCATACGCGCGATGCGGCCCGCGCGCCACAGGATCGGTGCGGTCGCGGGCGTCAGAATGCGGCGGGTGCGGAATTTCTGCATAGGGCGCCATCCTTCGAGTCGCGCGGACCATAACCGGGCGAAGACGGCCATTCCATGACCGGCCGTCACATGCCGGGCGAGCGGGCGGTGAAGACGCGTATATAGTCACCGGGTGTGGATGCGGTCCAGTTCACCCGCACCCGAAACGGGTTTTCGGGGTCGATCCAGACCACATCCTGCCATTCCAGCCCACGCAGTGCCGGATTGAGATATTTCACGTCGGTATTGGCCAGGAAGTCGGTCGCCGCCAGCGTGTCCTGCCGGGTCGCCACGCTCAGGATGGCACTGTCGAATTCCACATAGCCCACTTGTTGCGCCGCAAAGCCGGGATCGAAGAACACATAATGGCTGGCCACGATCGTACCGGCCGGGATCACCCGCGCGCCCGGGGCAAGATCGACCGCGATATCGCGCTCCAGCAGGATGTTCTGATCTTCGTCAAAGACATAGAGGTTGGTGTCCTGAAACGTGTCGTTGCCGACCGCGAACCCGATGGTCGGGTCGAGTTTCTGATAGGCCCCCGCGGCGCCGCCGGTGATTTTGCCGTCCAAAGCAAAGGCCAGGGCCGCGGCGGGCATCACGCACATTGCACATATCAAACCAATCGTCCGCATCGGTCCCTCATCACTTGCTCCCGCAGGCCGTCCGACCAGGGATTGAGCGCCGGCATCGCGATCGCCGGGGCAGGGCGCGGCCACATCCCTCCGGCTCAGGCAGAGAGCCACACCCGTTCCAGATGGAATTCGAAGGTGGGATGCATTTGCCAGCCGTTCACACCGGCAGCGGCGTGCGAAAACAGCGACCGCCAATAGGGTTGGATGATCGCGCCGCTGTCTTGCAGCATGCTTTGCAGATCCGCCATGATCTCGCGGCGCGCGTCGGCATCGGCGATGCCCTTGGCCTGGTCCAACTTGGCGTCGAAGTCGGGGTTGGCATGCGCGCTTTCGTTCCAGGCCACACCGGAGCGATAGGCAAGATCCAGCACTTGCACACCCAGCGGCCGCTGGTTCCAATTGGTGGAGCTGAACGGATACCCGGCCCAGTTGTCCCAGAACGTGGTGCCCGGCATGATCGTGCGTCTGACATTTATCCCGGAATCGCGCAACTGCGCGGCCACCGCATCGGTGGTGTTGCGGCGCCAGTCATCATCGATGGAGATCAGATCGAACTCCGTATCGGCATGGCCAGCCGCGTCCAGCAAGGCCATGGCCCGGTCGACATCGCGGCCGATCATCGGCAGTTCGGCGTATTCCGGATGCATCGGGCCGACATGGTGGTTTTCAGCGACCTCGCCCAGCCCGTTTATGCCCAGATCCAGCACGGTCTGATTGTCGACCGCCAATTGCATCGCGTTGCGCACATCCTTGTTGTCGAAGGGCGGACTGTTGGCGTTCATGCGGATGCAGATGGTCGCCCCGGTCACGACCTCGCTTTTCCGCAGATCCAGACTGTCGAGAATATCCACGTAGTCGGCCGTGGTCTCGTAATTGGCATCAATCTCGCCGGCTTCCCACGCCGCGATTTCGGCAGAGGGATCGGTGCCATAGTCGATGAATTCGACCGCATCCAGATAGACCGGCCGTAAGGCCGTATCGCCCCACCACGTGCCGTTGGTGCGTCGGGTCAGGCGGGCGCGGATGCCGACCTCCAATGCTTCCAACTCCCAGGGACCGGTGCCGATCGGGTTTTGCGATAAAACAGCGGTGTCGGGGTCGAAGCTGCGATGCACGATCAGGGCGGGGTAGTCGCAGATACCGGGAATGATGGTGATGTCGGGCTTGTCGCAGCGCAGGATGATCCTGTGGTCATCGACCGCCTCCACCGCGCCGTCGCGCAGACCGAAGACCGGGCGAAGCTGGTCCTCGGTATTGGTGTTGCCATTGCTGTCGGTGGTCTGAACCTGGACCGTTTCTTCGCCCTTCTTCTCGATCAACGAGCCGATGCGCGAGGCCATTGAATTGCCGCCGACATGCTGCTCTGCCCAGCGGGTGAAATTGAAGATCACATCCTCGGACGTGAACGTATCGCCGTTCGTCCAAGTGACGCCCCGGCGCAGGTTCAGCGTGTACTCGGTGGCGTTCTCGTTGACGTCCCAGCTTTCGACCAGCCGGGGCTCGAAGGTGAAATCGGTGGTGTAGCGCACCAGCGTTTCGCAAAAGCACCGTGCGATGTTGCCCATCTCCGACCAGTCGAAGAGCCGCGGGTCGTCGACCCGGCGCACGCTCATCGCGACCCGCAGCGTGCCACCCGATCGGGCGGGATCGTCATCGGCGCGGGCAGGGGCGGCCAGCCCCAGCATGCCATAGGCCGCTGGGGTCGTGACGCCCAGCGCCGATGCGGCGGCCAGAAACTCACGCCGGTCCATCCGCCCGGACCGCACCGCCCGGGCGTATCCCGCGACCGCGGGATGCACCGGCTTCCGGTTGATGGTCTGGTGGGTCATCGGTTTCTCCCTGGCGGTTCCCGGCGCTTGCGCGTCCTTTGGTTTTGGGCGCCTGTTCGCGTGACGGCGCCGTATGCACATTGCAGGGGATAATACGGCATGGGTCAACTGCCACGGCATGGAGGATCAACCCAAAGTCCTCTAATCATAATTATGATAACTATATAGGTATGATCTGGACCGAAACGCGCCGGCGACGCAGATAGCGTGCATGGCGACGCCCCCACATATTTTGATCGCCGGTCCCACGGCTTCGGGCAAGTCCGCGCTGGCACTGACGCTGGCCGCGCGGCTTGGTGCTACGGTGGTCAATGCCGATGCGCTGCAGGTGTATGCCGGCTGGCGGATCCTGACCGCGCGACCCAGCGATGCCGACATGGCGGCAGCGCCGCATGCGCTTTACGGTCACGTCCCCCAGGATATGGCTTACTCCGTCGGTGACTGGCTGCGCGATCTGGCGCAACCGCTTGGCAACGGCATGCCGCTGATACTGGTCGGCGGCACGGGCCTGTACCTGACGGCGGCCAGCGAAGGTCTGGCCGAGATCCCCGCGGTTCCGGCCGCAATCCGCGCCGAAGCGGATACGCTTCTTGGGGATGACGGCGCGGCGGCTTTCGAGGCATATCTGTCTGAAAACGATGCGGAAATATTGAATCACATCGATCGACGAAATCCCCGGCGCCTACAGCGAGCCTATGAGGTTCACCGCGCCACTGGCACGCCGCTCTCGGTGTGGCAAGCCCGGCCGACAACGCCGGTTTTGCCTGGCGATCGCTGGCTGGGTGTGGTTCTGGACGCGCCGCGCGACTGGCTTGCCGAACGCATCGCCCGGCGGTTTCGGGCGATGCTGGGCGACGGCGCGCTGGAGGAAGTGCGGGCGCAAAAACCGTATTGGGACGCAACCGCGCCTGCATCGAAGGCCCTGGGCGCGGCGGAACTTCTGGCGTTTCTGAACGGGAAGATCAGCCTGGAAGCCGCTGTCGAAAAAGGCATAATCGCGACACGGCAATATGCAAAACGCCAACGTACATGGTTCCGGTCACGGATGGCGGATTGGGCCCAACTCGACGCGACGGAAGCGCAACCGGCGCTGGTCGAACAGATCGTGGCGCGTCAGATGGCGCTATTCAACCGACGCGGCTGAATTGAATCGCTCTCTCTGCTCCGCCGTCCAACGCACTGAAATTTCATAGCCTTTTTCGGTTTGCCGCTCATCTTGAACCACCTGCTGATCGAACAGCCAGGCCCGCGCCCGACCTTGCGCGAAATCGAGGCACAGCGTGGCATCCTCGACCGCCGGGCGCAGATCCGTGGCGATGCGATCCGTCAGCGCCGCAACCCCATCGCCGCGAACGGCCGAGATCACCATCTGGCCCTCTCGCGCGGCCCGGTTCCGCAGGGCTGCGGCCTCGTCCGGCGGCAGCAGGTCGACCTTGTTCAAAACCTCGATGATGCCCGCCTTTCGGTCGGCGCCCAGCCCAAGCTCTTGCAGAATGCGGTACACCTCGGCCGCCTGCGCGTCCGTTTCCGGATGCGCGACATCGCGGACATGCAGGATCAGATCGGCATCCAGAACCTCTTCCAGAGTGGCGCGGAACGCCGCCACCAGTTGCGTCGGCAGATCAGAAACGAACCCCACCGTGTCCGACAGGATCGCGCCCCCCTGCCCCGGCAACGCGATCTTGCGCATCGTGGGATCGAGCGTGGCAAACAGCATATCCGCCGACAGCGCATCCGCCCCGGTCATGCGGTTGAACAGCGTCGACTTGCCGGCATTGGTGTAGCCGACCAGCGCGACCACCGGGAACGGTGCCTTCTTGCGGCTTTTTCGATGCAGCGCGCGCGTCTTGACCACTTTCGCCAGTTGCCGCCGGATCGATTGAATACGCTCGCTCAGGGCGCGCCGGTCGGCCTCGATCTGGGTTTCCCCCGGGCCACCGACAAACCCCAATCCGCCGCGCTGGCGCTCCAGGTGGGTCCAACTGCGCACCAGCCGGGTCCTCTGATAGCTCAGATGCGCAAGATCGACCTGCAGAACACCCTCGCGCGTCTGCGCGCGTTCGCCGAAGATCTCCAGGATCAGCCCGGTGCGGTCCAGGATCTTGACCTTCCAGGCCCGTTCCAGATTGCGCTGCTGTACCGGCGTCAACGGGCCGTCGATAATGACCAGTCCGATGTCATGGTCCGAACAATGGTCCTTGATTTCGGCGACCTTGCCCGGGCCGAACAGCGTACCGGGCCGCGGCTTGGGCACCGGCACGACCTCCGCCCCCGCCAAATCGAGCCCCGGCAGCGCCTCGGTCAGGCTGACGGCCTCGGCCAAAGCAAGACCGGGGTCGCGCGCACCGGACCCCAGATCGGGGTGATAGACCTGCGCGCGCATAACGGGCGGGCTCACTTGCCCTCGTCGCCCTCGTAAAGCGACACCGGTTGCGACGGCATGATGGTGGAAATCGCGTGCTTATAGACCAGTTGAGACTGGCCATCGCGGCGCAGAAGAACGCAGAAATTGTCAAACCAAGTGATCACGCCCTGCAGCTTGACCCCGTTGACCAAAAAGATCGTGACCGGGATCTTCGCTTTGCGGACGCTGTTCAGAAAAGCATCTTGAAGGCTTTGTTTGTCGGCAGCCATGAGTGAGAGCCTTGTCGGTTATTGGCCTGTGCACAGGCGTTATGATTATGAGTGATGTAGGATCAACATAGGGGAGATTTCCAGGGCTGCACCCCCTTTTTTGTCGCGGTGCAACAAAGCGACGTTACCGTCGCAGCGGATTCAGGTGGATGACGGAGACCAGAACCAGCACTTCCAGCCGCCCCACCAGCATTGCGGCCCCCAGCACAAGCCGCTCTCCGGCGGCCAGTGCCGAATAGCGCACCTGCCCATCCAAAAGCTCCGCCGCGGGGCCGGTATTGGTCAGCGCCGCGGTTGCCAGCGCCAGCGCATCCTCGAACGAACGGCCGAACAGCGTCAGCGCGACAATTGTGGCGCTGAGGCTAACGAGGAACAGCATCAGAAAAACCCAGGCGATCTGTGCCCCTTCCTTGCGGATGCGCCGCGCGGTGATGCCCGCGCCGCCGACCGAATTCGGATGCACCAGCCGCTGCATCTCCCGCACGCCATGCTTATAAAGCGCATAGGCGCGCAACAGCTTGATGCCCCCGGTCGTTGTCGCGATGCCGCCGCCAAGAAAACACAAAGCCAGAAAGATGATCCCCGGCGTGCCCAGGCCCGACCAATCGCGGGCAGCGGCCCAATCGCGGCTGGAAAATCCAGTGGTGGACAGGAAAGACAGGGAGTTGAACAGGCTGCCCCAGGCGGCGGCGCGCGCGCCGATGACGTTTTCCTGATCCTGAACCTCGACCGCACCCAAGAAGTGCCGCGCGAACAACAGTCCGCTCAGGCCGAGGACGCAGACCAGCACGATCTTGTACTCCGGGTTGATGCCGCGCCGCGGGCGCAGGCTTCCGAAGCGCACGACGCCAATCGGATGCCGGCTGATCGCGGCGAAAAGAAAGACGAAGATCAACGCCTCGCCGACATGGCCGGACCCGGCATCGCCAAATGCGGCAAGCGGCGTGATCCCGCTGGTCGATAGAACCGACATGGCGTGGCACAGCGCCACCAAAAGCCGGTCGCCCGCCACCAGCAAACCCAGCACCAGCGCGGCCGTCAGCAGCAGATAGGGCGGCGCGATGATACGGGCATTGCGGATCAGCCGCTCTCGCATCGCCGCCCCGCCGCCCATCGAGCGCCGTTGAGGCCGCCCGCCGGGCGCGATGGCGGCCTCGATCTCGAACCCGCCGAGTTGCATCGGCTCCAGGATGGCGACCGCTGTCACCAGGATCATGAACCCGCCCAGCCAGGCGCAAATCGCGCGCCACAGATGGATCGGGTCGGGGATGTCGGTCGGTGTGTCGAAGACGGTCGCACCTGTGGTGGTCAGGCTCGACAGCATCTCGAAATAGATCTGCTCCATCGCGTAAGCCGGCAGTACCTGAGCCACCGGAAGCGCCATGATCGCCGGCAGCAGCAGATAAGCCGCGAACAGGGTCCGCAACTGGCCCACCGCATTGCCGCTATGTGGGTTGTGGACGGTCGCCAAACCGATCGCCGCGGCAAGAACCGACGACAACAGCGCATAGAAGCCAAAGCTTCGCGCGACGTGCCAGTCGCCCAGCCAAACGCCGTGAAACGCTGGCGCGAGCATGGCCACGCAAACCGCCAGGCTCAGTTGGATCAGAAGCGGGAATTCGCCCAGCGTCCGGCGCATCAGAAAAAGTCGATACTGACCTGGAACAGCTGTTCCACCGCGGCGACATCGCCGCGCAGCGCGAACACGGTCAGCGTATCGCCGACCTCGATCACCGTGTTGCCGCGCGGCAAAACCAGGCCATTGCGTTTCTTGACCGCGCCGACCAGCGCACCCTCGGGCCAATCGGCCTCGCGGATCTGCTTGCCGGCAATGGGCGATGTGTCCAGCACTTGCGCCTCGATAACCTCTGCCTCCGCATCGCCGATGGAATAAACCGCCTGGATCCGCCCGTGCCGGATATGCCGCAGGATCGACGACACGGTTGTCGCGCGGGGATTGATGAAGGCATCGATGTTCAGCGGCTGCATCAACGATCCCAGCGAGGCGTCGTTGGCCAGCGCCATCACCAGCGGACAGCCCTCCGCCTTGGCTCGGACGCAGCTGAGCAGGTTGGTCTTGTCGTCATCGGTCAGCGCCAGCACCGCATCGGCATTTTCCAGATTGGCCTCCTCCAACAGCGCCATGTCCAGCCCGTCTCCATGCAGCACCACCGTCCGGTCCAACGCATCCGCCGTCGCCTCGGCCACGTCGCGGTCGTATTCGATCAGCTTGACCCGGTACTTACGCGGCCCTTTCTCCAGCGCCTTGGCCACCGCAAGACCGACATTGCCGCCGCCGATAATGATGATGCGTTCGGAACTGCGGTTCTGCTTGCCGAAGATCTCCATCATCCGCGTGGTGTCTTCGGACGCGACAAAGGCATAGACCTCGTCCCGCTCATAGATCTGGTCGGTGGGCTCGGGCGCGAACAGCCGTTCCTGCCGGCGGATGCCCACGACCACGGCGCGCAGGGTCGAAAACAACTCGGACAGTTGCCGTAGCGGCGTGTTGATCACCGCGCAGTGCTCATCGATGGTCAGGCCGACCAACTGCACGTCACCGTCCAGAAAGCTCTCCGTATCAAAGGCCGCGGGCGCGGCCAGCCGGCGCAGCGCGGCCTCGGCCACCTCCTGTTCGGGAGAAATCACCACGTCGATGGGCAGATGATCGCGGCGATAGAGATCCGAGTAAATTGCGTCCAGATAGGACTTCGCGCGCAGCCGCGCGACCTTGCGCGGGACCGAAAACACCGAATGCGACACCTGGCAGGTGACCATGTTGACCTCGTCGGATTGGGTGGCGGCGATCACCATGTCCGCGTCGCGCGCCCCGGCGCGTTCCAGTATGTCGGGATGCGAGGCGAACCCGGTGATCCCGGCCACGTCCAACTGGTCGGTAATGCGACGGATCAGCAGGTCGTTTTGGTCGACCACCGTCACATCATTGCCTTCGCCGGACAGGTGCCGCGCCAGTTGGCCGCCGACCTGACCGGCGCCGCATATGATGACTTTCATACGGCGTCGTCCATGTCCGCCGTGTCGGCCACGCGGGCGCCGCCGCGGGCTGTGGTGATGACGTTCAACGACTTCAGCTTGCGGTGCAGCGCCGACCGCTCCATGCCCACGAAACTGGCGGTGCGCGAGATGTTTCCGCCGAACCGGTTGATTTGGGCGATCAGGTATTCCCGCTCGAACTGCTCGCGCGCCTCGCGCAGTGGCAGCCCGGCGAAGATCGCCGAAATCAGTGACCCGGCGCTGTCGCCGCTGGCCGCCGCCACCTCGGACGGGAACTCGGCAGGTTCGATCGGGCCGTTGTCCGGGCCCAGGATCAGGCAGCGTTCCAGCACGTTCTTCAACTGCCGGATATTGCCGGGCCAGGACATGGTCTGCAGATGCGCCTCCGCCTCTGCCGACAGCGCCCGTTGCGGCAGCCCCTGATTGGCATTGAGTTCGGCCACGAAATGGCGCGCAAGCTCGGGGATATCGTCACGCCGTGCGTCGAGCCCCGGCACCCCGATCGGCACGACGTTCAGACGATGGAACAGTTCCTCCCGGAAACTGCCAAGCCCGATCTGTTCCTTCAGATCCTTGTTGGTGGCCGAGATCACGCGGACATCGACCCGTACCACATCCGACCCCCCTGCCCTTTGAAAGCTCTGATCGACCAGCACGCGCAGGATCTTCGATTGGGTGCCGAACGGCATGTCGGCGACCTCGTCAAAGAACAGGATCCCACCGTGCGCCTGTTCGAAAAGCCCCGGCTCGTGCCCACGCTCGGCAGTGTTGCGACCGAACAGGACCTCCTCCATCCGCTCGGGCTCGATCGAGGCGGACGACGCCACCACGAACGGCGCCTTGGCACGATCGGATTTCTGGTGGATGTAGCGCGCCGCGACCTCCTTGCCGCAGCCGGCCGGGCCGCTCAACATCACCCGCCCATTGCCGCGTGCGACCTTTTCAAGCTGCGATTTCAGGCTGCGAAAGGCGCCCGAACTGCCCAGCATCTGTGTCGCGACCCCGTCGCGCGTGCGCAGCGCCGCGTTCTCCCGCCGCAGGCGCGAGGTTTCTATGGCGCGCGTGATCACCACCATCAACTGGTCGATATTGAACGGCTTTTCGATGAAGTCATAGGCACCCTGCTTCACCGCGGCGACCGCGATCTCGATATTGCCGTGGCCGGATATGATCACCACCGGGATCGCCGGGTTGTCGCGGCGCACCGATTTCAAAATGTCGATCCCGTCGAGCTTTGAGTCTTTCAGCCAGATATCCAGAATGATCAGATCCGGCGGTTCCTTATTGATTTCGGCAAAGGTGCTGTCGCTGTCCCAGGCCAGCCGAACGGTATGGCCTTCGTCGCGTAGAATATCGCCGACCAATTCGCGGATGTCGCGTTCGTCATCCACTACCAAAATATCACCCATTATCCCCGTAATCCTCTGTTTTTCTTATGGTTACGCCACATGCGCCGCGTCCGGCGCGCTCGGGGCCAGGGGGGCCTGACCCAATGGCAGAAGAATACGCGCTTCCGCCCCCACACGGGTATCAGCACCGAACGGCGGCGCCTCCAATAGATCCAACTGACCTGCATGTTCCTCGATGATCTTGCGCACGATCGACAGGCCCAGACCGGTGCCCTTGGCCTTGTGCGTCACGTACGGCTCGAACAGCTGCGCGCGCTGCGGCGGCAGGCCAATGCCGTTGTCCTGGATCTGGATCAGCAGCGCGCCGTCGATCTGTTGCACCAGCACGCGGACCTCCGGCACAAGATCATCTGGCTTTTTCTTTTCTGAATATTCATCAATAGCTTCACAGGCGTTCTTAAACAAATTCGTCAGCGCCTGAGTGATCATGGTGACGTCGACTGTGGCGATCACTGCGGTCTCCGGCGCGTCGAGCGTGAAGGCGATGTCGGGCCGCGCGCTTTCCTGCAGCAGAACGGCATCGCGGATCAGCGACATCATGTCGGCGCTGTGCCGTTCCGGTTCCGGCATGCGCGCGAATTTCGAGAACTCGTCCACGATGCGGCGCAGATCCTCGGTCTGGCGCACGATCACATCGGCGTATTGTTCCAGCTGTTCGCGTTCCTCGACCTGCGGCGCGAATTTCCGCCGCAGCCGCTCGGCCGACAGACGGATCGGCGTCAGCGGGTTCTTGATCTCGTGCGCGATGCGTCGGGCGACATCGCCCCAGGCGGCCATGCGCTGCGCGCTGACCAGGTCCGACACGTCGTCGAAGGTGACCACGAAGCCCTCGACCTGCCCGTCCGCCCCCGCGCGCGTGGACATGCGCACCAGAAACACCGCCTCGCGATTGGCGCGCAGCGCGCCCACCTCGCCCTGGTTCACCGCGCCGATGCGCCGGTCCAGGCGGGAGAACAGCGGCACGAATTCCGGCACCGCATCCTCCAGCCGGGTCTTGTTGGGGCGGACCGGTCCCAGATCCAGCAACTCGACCGCGGCCGCGTTCAGCGTTTCGATCCGTCCCTTCGCGTCCAGCCCGATGACGCCGGCTGTGACCGAAGACAGGATGCTGTCGAACAGCCGCCGGCGGCGTTCGGTTTCGGCATTGGCCTCGACCAGGGCATCGCGCTGACCGCGCACCTGGCGGGTCATGCGGTTGAAGACGCGGGCCAGCATGGCGATTTCATCGTCGCCGCGCCCCTCCTTGACGCGCACGTCTAGATCCCCGGCACCGACCCGCTGCGCGGCCGAGGCAAGCTGCCCCACGGGGCGCGACAGACGTTCGGCGAACCACAACCCGAACCAGATCGCGGCCATGATCACGATCAGCGCAAACCCCAGATAGATCAGCGCAAACTCGAACAGCAAGCGCCCCCGGTCGCGTTCCAACTGCTGGTACAGCCCAACGGTTTCGCGGGTTTCGTCCAACAGTTGCAGGATCTGCCCATCCACATCGCGGGTGATATAGAGATAGCGGTCGGCAAACGCCGGCAGCGCGACCAGGGCGCGAAACTCCGAATTTGCCTTGTCCTCGATAATCACCGTCTCGCCCGCACGGGCGCGGTCAAAATGCTCTGCCCGGGGCTCTTCGTAGTCGAACAGATAGCTGCGGCTGCCGCGCGCGCGCAGGCTGCCGTCACCGTCGATCACATACGCCTCGGGCACTTCGCGCTGCATCTGCAACTGACCCCGGTTCAGCAACTCGCGGAACTGGCTGGGGGCGATCAGCGGGAAGCGTTCCTTTTGGTTGTTGAGAAACCGCGCCAGCACCTCCGCGTCGATCTGCAGGTTCAGGCGATGCTCTTCCTCATAGGCCTGCGCGGCAGCCAGCGAATTGCCGACCACGTTGCGCACACGCTCGGAAAACCAGCCCTCCAGCCCAAAATTCAGCGCGATGGTCGCGAAAACGGCGACGAGGATGGTGGGCAGCATCGCGATCACCGCAAACACGCCCATCAGCCGCATATGCAGCCGCGCGCCCGCCGAATCTCGCCGCTGCGCGGCAATGCTTGCGGCGACGCGATGCGCGACAAGGCCCGCAACCACGACGATATAGACAAAATCGACCAGCAGGATCGGGCGCAACAGACGCCGGCTGTTTTCCTCGATGCTGAAGGCAAGCCCTGTCGCGACAGCCAACACGGCCCCAAGCACGACCAGCGCCAGGGTCAGCGCATTGCGCGTGCGGCGTTCCTGTAAAAGTGCGGCGGCTTGAGATGTTAGCCGAAGGGTCAGGCTCTGTTGCACGCGGGAGACAGCCCGTGATGATCCTGTGACTGTGGCGACCTTACATCATCTTTTTGCCGCGTGTAACCGAAATGTCCAGATCCTGAATCTTCTTGCGCAGCGTATTGCGGTTGATGCCCAGCAGTTCGGCCGTGCGCACCTGGTTTCCGCGCGTCGCCGACAACGACAGCGCGATCAGCGGCAACTCAACCTCTTTGATGATGCGATCGTAAAGCCCCGGCGGCGGCAGGCTGTCGCCATGAAGGTCGAAGTAACGCCGCAGATGGATCTCGATCGCGTGGCTGAGTTTCTGGCTGGGATCGGCCTGCGCCCCGCCGACGGAACTGGGGCGGGCCTTGATCTCCTGCGCCACCACCCCGGCGGAGATGATCTCGTCCGGGCACAGCACCGCCAGCCGCCGCATCAGGTTTTCCAACTCGCGCACGTTGCCGGCCCAATCGAGCTTGCGCAATTCGTCCAGCGCCTCCTGGCTGATGGTCTTGCGCGGCAACCCTTCGGCTTCGGCATTGCGCAGGAAGGACCGGGCCAGATCGGGGATGTCGTCCAGCCGATCGCGCAGCGGCGGCAGGCGGACGGGCACGATGTTGAGACGATAGAACAGGTCTTCGCGGAACCGTCCCTCGTTGACCAGCGCGCGCAGATCCTGGTGCGTGGCCGCGATGACACGGGCGTTTGCGTTGACCACCTGGCGGCCGCCGACCCGGGTAAACTCGGCATCCTGCAGCACGCGCAGCAGCCGCGTCTGTGCCTCAAGCGGCATATCGCCGACCTCGTCCAGAAACAGTGTGCCGCCATCGGCCTGTTCGAACCGGCCGGCGCCCTCCGCCCCGGGTTGCGCGGCGGTGCCGAAGAGTTCCACCTCGATCATGTCCGGCGGCATGCTGGCCATGTTGATGGCCACGAAGGCCCCGTTCTTGCGCAGGCCGAAATTGTGCAGCGCGCGGGCGACCAGTTCCTTGCCGGTGCCGCTTTCGCCGGAAATCATCACGCCCAGATCGGTCGTCATCAGGCGCGCCATGATGCGATAGACATCCTGCATCGCCGCCGACCGCCCGATCAGCGGCAGCGGTTGGGCGCGGTCCTCCTCGGCCGGTGCGCCATCGGATTTCGGCTCCGCCCGCCGCTGGCGCGACAGTGCCTTGTTGACCTGGCTCAACACCTCGCGCAGGTCGAAGGGCTTGGGGATGTACTCATAGGCGCCCACTTCGGTCGCGCGGATCGCGGTCAGCATGGTGTTCTGCGCCGACATCACGATCACCGGCAGATCGGGCCGCCGGCGTTGGATCGAGGGCAGCAGATCCAGCGCGTCGCCATCGGGCATCATGACGTCAGAGACGACGCAATCGCCCTCCCCTTCCTCGATCCACCGCCACAGCGTGGATATCGTGCCGGTCGACCGGACCCGGCAGCCGGCCCGGGTCAGCGCCTGGCTCAGCACGGTTCGAATCGTGCGGTCGTCATCGGCGACGATCACCGTGCCTTCCATCAGCCCACCTCTTCTTCTTCGGCCGCGGCGCTGACCATGGGCAGACGCACGCGAAACTCGGTTCGGCCGGGCTGGCTGTCGACCTCGACCACGCCACCATGATCGGCCATGACCTTGGACACCAGCGACAGTCCCAGACCGGTGCCGTTCGCCTTGGAACTCACGAACGGCTCGAAAATGTCTCGGATCAGTCCCTCGGGAATGCCGCCGCCATTGTCGATGATCGACACGGTCAGCGGCAGGCTTTCCGCCTTTTTGCCCGCCAGCGACAGCTTGACACCGGGCTGATAGCCGGATCGGATCCGGATCACTCCGCCCACCTGCGGGCAGGCCTCGGCGGCGTTTTTCAACAGGTTTTGAAAGACTTGCATCAACTGATCCGGGTCGCCAAGCGTCGGCGGCAGAGACGGATCATAGGTTTCGATGAACCGCACCTGGCGGGCATAGCCCGCTTCGGCCGCGCGTTTGGCGCGGTCCACGACGTCGTGGATGTTGACCGGCTTGCGCGCGGTCGGGCGCAACTCGCCGAACTGCTCCACCCGTTCTACCAACTGCCCGATGCGCGCGGTCTCTTTCTGGATCAGATCGGTCAATTCCTGTTCGTCGTCGCTCAGCGACATCGACAAAAGCTGCGCCGCGCCAGAGATCCCCGCCAGCGGGTTGCGGATCTCATGTGCCAGCATCGCCGCCATGCCGGTGACCGACCGCGCCGCCGACCGGTGCGACAGCGACCGGTCCATCTGCGCCGCCAAGCCCATCGGGTGGAACAGCAGCAACGTCTCGCCCGCGCGCTCGGGAATGGTGGCGGCATGGATGGTGAACAGCCGTGCCGGCTTTTCGCCCCAGGACAGATCGATCCCGTACTGCACTACGGTGGCGGATCCGCTGCGCGTCTGCGCGATCGCCTCCATCACCGGGCTGTCGGTTCCCAGAAAGGCGGCGATGGGCTTGCGCTGCATCTGCCTGAGCGAGGTCGAAAAGACGTTTTCGGCCGCGGGGTTGCACGACAGGATGCGATCCTGAGCGTCGATGGTGAACGCCGGATAGGGCATGGCGTTCCAGATCGGGTCCTCGTGGATCGCCATTACGCCGCCTCTCGCACCGGGGTATCGGCGAGAAGCGGCAGACGGTCCTGCACAGCCTCGGGGGTTTGAGCCGTCAGGATCTCGCGTCGCAGCGCCGGCGGGGTCTGTAACCCATCCATGTACCAGCCCAGATGTTTGCGCGCGCAGCGCAGGCCAAGGGGCGTGTCATAGAAGGACAGCATCGCCTGATAGTGTTCTGATATTATGTCGATAAGCGCGTCGCCCGTCGGCGCATCCGGCACGGCGCCCCCGGCCAGCGCCGTTCGGATCTGGCTCAGAAGCCAGGGCTTGCCCTGCGCGCCGCGTCCGACCATCACCCCGGCGGCACCGGAGGCGGCCAGCGCCCGGCGTGCGGTATCGACATCCACGATATCCCCGTTGGCGATCACCGGGATATCGACCGCATGGGCCACATCGCGGATCGCGGCCCAATCCGCTTTGCCCTTGTAGAACTGGCAGCGTGTGCGGCCATGCACGGTGATCAGCGCGACCCCCGCAGCCTCGGCCCGCCGGGCCAGATCGGGGGCGTTGCGGTTGTCATCGTCCCACCCAAGGCGCATCTTCAGCGTCACCGGAACCGACACCGCGGCTACGACCGCCTCGATCAGCCCCAGCGCATGGTCCGGGATGCGCATCAGCGCCGAGCCGGAGTAGCCGTTGGTCACTTTTTTGGCCGGGCAGCCCATGTTGATGTCGATCAGCCGCGCGCCCTGCCCTTCCAGCATGCGCGCGCATTCGGCCATCCAGCGCGCCTCACGCCCGGCGATCTGCACCGCGGTGTCCGCCGCGGCCAGGCCCAGTTCGGCCCGTGCTCGCGCGCCCGGGCGGGCCTGCACCATTTCCTGGCTTGCCACCATTTCCGACACGACCCGATCGGCACCGAACCCGGCGACCAGAGTGCGAAACGGCAAATCGGTGATCCCGGCCAAAGGTGCCAGAAAAACAGGCGGTGGCGCGAATTCTGTGCGCGGTTCTGACAGCACCTGTTCAATCCTTAAGCAGCAACCGGTCCTGGATAGCCGAAGCCCCCAGAGCAAGCAATGCACTTGTGCGCCGCGGTCCGGGCCGCGTAAAACGGCGCGAGCGGACAGGAAACAGCATGGATTTCACCGCCCTGATCGTCGCCGCGGGCCGCGGGTTGCGGGCCGGAGGCGATGCGCCGAAACAGTATCGCGCCCTGGGCTCGGTGCCGGTGCTGACACGCACGATGCGCGCGTTTCTGGCCCATCCCGGGTGCGCCGCGGTGCAGGTCGTTGTGCATCCCGAAGACACCGGCAGCTATTCGGACGCCACACGCGGTATGGCGGACCCGCGGGTATGCGCGCCGGTCTTCGGCGGCGCCGACAGGCAGGCCTCGGTCCGCGCCGGGCTGGAGGCGCTGGTCGCCTCCGCGCCGGAGCGGGTGCTGATCCATGACGCCGCCCGCCCCTTCGTGTCGCCCGGCGTCATAGACCGGGTCTGCGCCGCCATCCGCCCCGGTCGCGCTGCCTTTCCGGCCCTGCCAATCGTCGATGCGCTCTGGCGGGCCGATGGGGCCGATGTGCAAGCTGCGGAGCGGCGCGAGGGTCTGTGGCGCGCGCAAACCCCGCAGGGTTTCCGGTTCGACGATATCCTTGCTGCGCACCGCAACGGCGGCAGCAACGCCGCGGACGATGTCGCGATTGCCCGCGCCGCCGGCTTGTCGGCCAGCGTGGTGTTGGGCGACGGCAACAATTTCAAGATCACGCTGCCGGAGGATTTCGACCGCGCCGCGCGGCTGCTAACGGGACCCATGGACATTCGCACGGGCACCGGTTTCGACGTACACGCCTTTATCCCAGGCAATGCGGTCACGCTTTGCGGCGTGCAGATCCCGCATGACCGCGCGCTCAGCGGGCATTCCGATGCCGATGTCGGGCTGCACGCGCTGACGGACGCGATTTTCGGCGCGTTGGCGGAGGGTGACATTGGCGACTGGTTTCCGCCCAGCGACCCGCAATGGCAGGGCGCGGCCAGCGAGATCTTTCTGGAGAAAGCGGTCGAGCGGGTGGATGCGCGCGGCTTTCGCATCAGCCATCTGGACTGCACGTTGATCTGCGAACGCCCCAAAATTGGGCCCTACAAAGAAGCGATGCGCGGCTCGGTCGCGCGGATCAGCCGGATCGAACCGGACCGGGTCAGCGTCAAGGCCACCACGTCCGAGAAGCTGGGCTTCACCGGCCGCGGCGAGGGGATCGCGGCGATGGCCTCGGCGACCCTGATCGGGCGCTAGCGGCGGGATGATCCGCGCGATCACCACGTTTGGCTTCATCGGCCGCGTACCGGTGGCGCCGGGCACGGCCGGGTCGCTTGCCGCGGTGCCCGTGGCCTGGCTGCTGCACGGGCTGGGCGGGGTGATCTTGTTGATCGGCGCCACCGCGGCGGTGGTGCTGCTGGGCATTTGGGCCATCGCCCGCGACACCGGCGGCGCGGCGGATCCGGACCGGTCGGAGATCGTCATCGATGAGGTCGCGGGCCAGTGGATCGCGCTTTTCCCGCTTTCGGCCGGACTGTCCGCACGCGGGGCCGAGCCTTGGGAGATCCCCTTGATGGGCGGACTGGTCGCGTTCGTGTTGTTCCGGATCTTCGACATTCTCAAACCCTGGCCGGTCAGCTGGGCGGATCGTCAGAAGACGCCGCTGGGCGTGATGCTGGACGATGTGCTGGCCGGCGCGATGGCGGCCCTTGTGATCGCGGGCACCGCCGCCGTGGCGCGGATGGCGGTGGCGGGATGAGCGCCGCGAAGGTGCTTGCCGCGCTGCGCGATCGCGGCTGGCGGCTGGCCACGGCGGAAAGCTGCACCGGCGGGCTGATCGCGGCGGCGCTGACTGACATTCCCGGCAGTTCGGATGTCCTCGACCGTGGCTTCGTCACCTATTCGAACAGAGCCAAGCAAGAGATGCTGGGCGTGCGGGCGGAGACGCTGGACACCCACGGCGCGGTGTCGGAGGAAACCGCCGCCGAGATGGCCAAGGGCGCACTGGCGCGCAGCGACGCGCGGATCGCCGTATCTGTCACGGGCATCGCCGGTCCGGGCGGTGCGACCGCGACGAAGCCCGAGGGGCTGGTGTGCTTTGGCCTTGCGACGGCGGACGGTGTGCGGACGCGGCACATCGCTTTTGGCGCCTTGGGCCGCGCCGAAGTGCGGCGCCTCAGCGTCGACACGGCGCTGGATTGGGTTCTCGATCACGCGGGCTGACATGGCGCCGAGGCGGCCGCTCCCGCCCGACGCGGCCCGATCGAAGATCGGACCCCGCCCGTTGGGCCAAGCCCATGGCCCGTGCCGGGCCATGGGTCCGGGCGCCGGGTTCGGTTCTTGCTCTTTTCGTATGGGCCGGGGGGGCTTTGGCTGGTGCCGGGGACTTGCTGAGAGGCGGTTGAGGGGCTGGTGTGCCCTCAACGCGCCACATCAAGCCTCTGGGCGGGTCGCGCCCGCGTCAATCCCTTGGCCGCGTGCCGCGGTCGGCCCGTGCCGGGCCGAGGATTGACCCGGGCGCGACTCACCCGGGTTCGTGGTGGGTTTAGGCTTCGGGCACCACGCGTCCGGGGCGCGTGGTGCGAGGGCCAGCCTTCTAAGCCTTCTACTCGGCGGCCAAAGGCGGCTTGGGTGTGTCGGGCGCATCGGGCGTGATCGGCTCTTTCGTGTCGCCTTTCGTGCCGTCTTCCAGCGCGAGACCGCTGACGCCCTCTTGCACCGACAGCCCAAGCTCTTCGCCCAGCTTCTTCAGCGCCGGCATCTGCACCGCCATGCCCATGATCGAGTCGAGCGCCTGGTTCACCACCGGCTTGTCGCCGCCGCCCGGGCCGCCGGCGCCGCCGCCGGCAGCGCCGTTCAGGCCGGTGACCTGATGGATCTTGATCGAATCGATCTTTTCCGCCGGCTTGACCATTTCGGCCACGATCCCCGGCAGCGCCTCCAGCCGCGCCAGGTCGACCTTCATCGCCACAATCTCCGGTGCGATGACGTTCTCGGCGTCGACGATCGCGCGCCGGCCCTCGGCCTCGGCCAGCAGATCCTGCTTTTTCGCCTGCGCCTTGATCGTGGTGGCATCGGCCTCCGCCTGCGCCTCTTCGCGGCGCGCCTCAGCCCGGTCTTGCGCGGCGTCCTTGTCGGCCTGCGCCGCCAGGCGGATCCGCGTCGCCTCGCGTTCGGCCTCCCGCGCCGCCTCGATCAGCGCGATCTGCTTGGTACGCTCGGCTTCGGCCACGGAGCGGGCTGTCTCCACCGCTTCCCGCGCCTTGGTGGCCTCGGCCCGCGCCGTATCGGCGGAGGCGCGCGCGCGGCTCTCCTCTTCCGATTTGGTCGCGATGATGATCTGGCGGTCCTGATCGGCGACCTCCAACTCGCGCTCCTTGGCGATCTCGGCCGAGCGGATCGCCTCTTCGCGGGCGATGCGGGCGCGCTCCTTCTCACGCTCGGCATCTTCCCGGCGGCGGGCGACCTCGGCCTCCTGCGCGGCGCGCAGCGTGGCGATGTCCTGCTCCTGCTGGATCTGCGCCTCCGCCTCGTCGCGGCCGATCGTCAGCTTTTGCCGCTCCGCCTCCATCGCCGCCTTGCGCACGGCGACATCGGCATCGGCGTCGATCTCCGCCCGCTCTTTCTTCGACTTCGCGATCACCTCCGCCAGCTTGCGCATACCGACTGCATTGAAGGCGTTGTTCTCGTCCAGCGCCTCGAACGGGGTCTGGTCCAGCGCGGTCAGCGAGACGCTTTCCAACTCCAACCCGTTCTTCAACAGATCCTCGGATACCGCATTCTGCACTTCTTGGACGAATTCCGCCCGGTTTTCGTGCAACTCATCCATGGTCATCTGCGCCGCAACCGCGCGCAGACCGTCGACCAACTTGCCCTCGATCATGTCGCGCAACTGGCCTACATCGAAGGTTCGGTCGCCCAGCGTCTGTGCCGCGCGGCTGATGCCCTCGTCTGTGGCATTGACCGAGACGTAGAATTCCACCCCCACATCGACGCGCATCCGGTCCTTGGTGATCAGCGCGCCATCGGCGTCGCGCTTCACTTCCAACCGCAGGGTTTTCATGTTCACCATGCGCACCTCGTGCAGCAGTGGGACGATCACCGTGCCGCCGTCCATGATGATCTTTTTGCCGCCCGCGCCGGTGCGCACCAGGCTGACCTCCCGCGTCGCCCGGCGGTAGAGCCGCGCCAGGACGAAGCCGATCAGAACCAGAAACGCCAGTCCAGAAACCACGAAAATTCCGAGTGTCTGCAGTGCCATTAGTCCCTCCTTTATCTGTGTATCGGGCCCTTCAGGCCCCTAAATCGATCAACCTGTGCGCGCGGACGCGAGGATCGTAGAGCACGAAGACCTCGTGACCGCGTGGAATGCTGTCGCCATCCCGCAAGGGTTCGGCGCGCAGGTAATGGGTATTGCCGTGACGGTCGGCGACGCGCACCTCGGCAGGGCCTCCGCGCCGGGCCGTGCCCTGCGTGACCGTCCCCCGCCGCCGGCTGAGCATCCGGGCCGTCTGGGCCGAGGATTCGGTTTTGGGAATCAGCCGGGCGAACACGCCGCCGGTCGCCCGGGCCAGGCCGATCCCGGCGACAAACGCCGGGACGGCAGCCAAACCGGCCGGCAGGGCCGTGCCGATGAGTTCCGTCGCGATGACCTGCAAACCCAACCCGCCAAGCCCGAAGCCGGTCAGCACCGCGCCCAGCCAGATGACGAAGGGCGTTTGTCCCAGACCCAGCCAGGCCAGTGGCCCGGCGGTCCCCGCGACGTCTGTTTCGATATCGACCTCCGGTGCCGCTTCGAACGCGTCGAATTCGATCTCGCCGGCCTCGAATGCGGCCAGATCACCCATGTCGACATCACCCAGGTCCGGCCCGTCCAGATCCGGCCCGTCGCCGATCAGGCTGCCGCCGATCAGCGACAAGCAGATCTCCAGCGCAAGAAGCCCGAACAACAGGCCAATTGCTATTGTGAACGGGGCAAGAGGCTCCGAAAGTAAAAAAGCGAGCAATGCGCTCTCCACAGCCTATATACGATAGTATGAAATATATGTAGCAAGCTTCTGATGAAATTTCAATGTCAAACTGGCGCGAAAGCCGGTTGGGAATTGTGGCGCTTTTGCGGCACAAGTTCAAATGCGGCAACGTTTCGAAATAAATACTGACTTGATCGCAACTATTCGGAAGCCAGCCGACGGCTATTCGTACAGGTCCGCCGCGCGACGTTCAAAGGCTCGGACGATCCGCTGCATCGCTTCGTTGAAGACAACGCCGATGATTGCCTGCAACGCGCGTGACTTGAATTCGAAGTCGACGAAGAAATCGACGACGCAGTGATCGTTTTCAGCCGGCAGAAAATGCCAATGATTGTTGAGATAGCGGAACGGTCCGTCCAGATACTCGACGTCGATCTTCCGTTCGGCTTCGCGCAGGGTGACCCGGCTGCCAAAACGTTCGCGGAAGACCTTGAACGATATCACCAGGTCGGCCTCGATCACGCGGCCGGTCTTGGTCTCGGTGATCTTGCGAATGCGGGCGGCGGCGCACCAGGGCAGGAACTCCGGGTACTTTTCGATATCCGCAACCAGCGCATAGAGTTGCGCGGGGCTGTAGGGCAGCGTGCGTTTTTCCGAATGGGTCGGCATCCGAGGCATATGAAGCCGATTTCCGGCATTGACAAAAGCCCCTTATGTCGCAGGGTGCGCGTTGGACCAGCGCGGGAGGGCGGGATGGAGCCGGATCACGACGCCTATGTGATCGACGAAATGATCTCCGCCAAGGCGATCGCGGCGCGGGTCGAGGATCTGGCGCGGCGGATCGAGGCGCATTTTCAAGGCACCGACAAGCTGGTCGTGGTGGGGCTGCTGCGCGGGTCCTTCATGTTCATCGCCGATCTGGTGCGCGAGTTGAACCTGCCGGTAGAGGTCGATTTTCTGGAGGTCTCGTCCTATGGCATGGCGATGGAGTCGAGCCGCGAGGTGCGCATTCTGAAGGACCTGCGCGGGGAGATCGAAAACCGCGACGTGCTGGTCGTGGAGGATATCGTCGACACAGGCCATACGCTGCACCATGTGCTGGAGATCCTGCGCACCCGCCGCCCGGCGCGGCTGGAGGTCTGCGCGCTGCTGGACAAACCCTCGCGCCGCGAGGTGGAGATCAAGGCGACCTGGACAGGGTTCGAAATCCCCGACGCCTTTGTCGTCGGCTATGGCATCGACTACGCCCAGCGTAACCGCAACCTGGGCTATATCGGCAAGGTCCGGTTCACCGCCTGACACAAGCCAACGTTTGCACCCTGCCAGCGGCCTTGTCGAACGGTGCGGTGCAGGTCGCTAAGCGCCACAGCTGAAACTTTTGGGTCCATGCGCTGATCCAACCGGTGTTTCTTCGAACCGTTTCGGGGAACGGAAAGGCCGTATCTGCCGCGCCGGCCGCCCAGCCCTTCGCCCGTGGCAAGGGGCCACACCCGCAGGCGTCGAACCCACGGCGCACCCTTTGCCTTTTTGACCCTCGCGCCGGTGGCAGAGCCAGCCCGGACCCGCGGGGAAACCCCGCGGCCTGGCCGAGTGGCCAGGAGGATCGCGCTTGCGATCCTGTCCGGGCGCCCCGGCGTTGCGCCGTGGGGCGGGCCGCGGCTTGGCGAACGCAAAGATCGGGCCTTGGCAGCCTTGTCCCAGGCCCCTAGTTTCACACTAAGGTGAGGCGGCACCGCTGAACGATCCAGCCGGTTGACCCGCCCGCCCGGCGCACCGACCATGACACAGAAGGTAGAACGCATGGCGAGGAGGAAACGGATGGCAGCGGTTCGAGTGATCTCACGGGAGGATCCGCGCAGGCTGATCCTCCGGCACGCGCTGATCCTGCTGCTGGCGCTGGGCCTCGTCCTGGCGCACACCGTCCGCGTCCATGCCCAGGGCGGCATCCCCGGCAGCTTCGCCGATCTGGCCGAACGGCTCAGCCCCTCGGTCGTCAACATCACCACCACGACCATCGTCGCCGAAGAGGATCGCATGCGGCCCATGGTTCCCGAGGGGTCGCCGCTTGAGGATTTCTTCCGCGACTTCATGGATCGCGGCCCGCGCCAGCGCGAACGCCGCGGTTCGGCGCTGGGCTCGGGCTTCGTGATCTCCTCCGACGGGTATATCGTCACCAACAATCATGTCATCGAACGCGCCGATGAGATCCTGGTCGAGTTCTTCGACGATGGCGGCGAATTGCCGGCAGAAGTCATCGGCACCGACCCGCGCACCGATATTGCGCTGCTGAAAGTCGAACCGCCGCAGCCGTTGGAGTTCGTCGCCTTCGGCGACAGCGACATCGCCCGTGTCGGCGATTGGGTTCTGGCCATCGGCAACCCGCTGGGTCAGGGCTTTTCGGTCAGCGCCGGGATCATCTCGGCCCGGAACCGGTCGCTGCAAGGCGCCTATGACGACTTCATCCAGACCGATGCCGCCATCAATCGCGGAAACTCGGGCGGGCCGCTCTTCAACATGAACGGCGAGGTGATCGGCGTGAACACCGCCATCCTCAGCCCCAATGGTGGGTCGATCGGCATCGGCTTCTCGATGTCCTCCGCCGTCGTGACCCGGGTGGTCGACCAGTTGCGCGAGTTTGGCGAAACGCGCCGCGGCTGGTTGGGCGTCAGCATCCAGAACGTCACCCCTGACGTGGCCGAGGCGCTGGGCCTTGACGCGGCCGCCGGTGCCCTGGTCACCGACGTGCCGAACGGCCCCGCCGCCGATGCGGGCATCGTCGCCGGCGACGTGATCCTGAATTTCGACGGCCGCGACGTGGACGATACACGCGGCCTGGTCCGCATGGTCGGCGACAGCGATGTCGGCACCACCGTGCGGGTGGTGGTGTTCCGCGAAGGCGGCACGCAGACATTGCGGGTGACACTCGGTCGGCGCGAGGATCAAGACGCCGAGACCGGTGCCGTCGAAGTGCCCCAGGACACGCCCAGCAGCGAACAGGTCCTGGGCCTTACGCTCAGCACCCTAACCCCCGAACTGGCCGAAGAGTTGGGGGTCGAGGGCGAGGTGCGCGGCGTGGTCGTGGCCGAGGTCGACGACACATCGGAGGCATTCGAAAAAGGCATCCGCGTCGGCGACATGATCACGGAAATCGGTCAGCAGGCGGTGGAAACCCCCGCGGACGTGGTGGAACGTTTCGAGGCCGCGCGCGAGGCTGGGCGAAAATCGGTCCTGCTGCTGGTCGAACGCGGCGGCCAGCCCCGTTTCGTGGCACTCTCCCCCGCCGGCTGATCGCACGGGCCATGGGCCGGACCCGCGGAGGGGTCTCTGCACGCGGCGGATGATGCCGGCCGCCACCGCCGCTGTCACGCCGGAGGCGTCTAGACCAAAATCGTTTCAGACTGAATCAGTCTGAAAAAGGACTTTGGCCTGGATTCAATCGTTTGAGCAAAATCCTAGGATTAGATTGTTTCGATCTGATCCGTTTTTGCTCCAAAGAGGGCCGTGGGGAGCGGTAACCGCCGTTGTGGAGAGTGCGATCCGGCAAAGCCTCGCGATCGGGATCGATGGCCCACGGCCGGGTTCAGGTTCTCTGACCTACAAACCGCCCTGCCCCGTCAGGCACCGGAATAGACCCGTGCGCGGCGGCAATCTTGGCGAGGCGCGCGGTCACGTCCGCCGCCGGCAGCGAGGATCGGCGCCGTTCCAGGTCCATATGCAACAGAAACGTCTCCACCGTCGCCGCCAACCGACCATCCGGGCCGTTGAGCCGATGGAACAGGTGCAGTTTCTTGCCCGCGCCCAACAACAGCTGCGTGGTGACAGTCACCATGTCGGCCTCGCGCAGTTCGGCGATAAAGCGAATGTGGGTCTCGGCGGTGAAATACCCCGCCCCGCCGGCGATATAGTCGGCATCGCAGCCGACGGTTTCCAAGAACCGGTCGGTGGCCTGGGCGGAGAGTTCCAGATAATGCGCCTCGTTGATATGGCCGTTTTGATCCGTCCAACCCGCCGGCACTTGCCGATGCACGGTCACCGGGAGGCCGGTATCGCGCGGCATGTGGAGGCGCCCCTCATGGGCCGCAACGACCTTTCCGGCACCGCCCTGCCCCCGCTTTAGCGCGCGTAATATGCCGACGAGATTGTCGTCTCGCACCCGTTCCAGATCACGGATCGACAGATGGCCCGATTGCACGTCGGACTGGCCGGCGATCAAATCGACCAGGTCATCATCGAGATCGGGCACGTCCATCAGCTTGGTCCACGGCCACGCCAGCGCCGGCCCGAACTGGGCCAGAAAATGGCGCATGCCGGCCTCCCCGCCGGCGATGCGATACGTCTCGAACAGCCCCATCTGGGCCCAACGCAGCCCAAACCCCATGCGGATCGCGTCATCGATTTCCGCTGTCGTGGCGATGCCATCTTTGACCAGCCACAGGCTTTCGCGCCAGACCGCCTCCAGCAGCCGGTCGGCGATATGTGCGTCGACTTCCTTTCGCAGCACCAACGGATGCATGCCGATGTCGCGCAGGATCTGTGCCGCGCGGGTGCAGGCGTCCGCGGCGCCGACAAGTTCGACCAGCGGCAGCAGATAGACCGGGTTGAACGGATGCGCGACGATCGCGCGCGCCCCCGCCCGCGTCAGGTCAGAGGGTTTGAAGCCCGAGGTCGAAGATCCGATGATCGCCTGGGCCGGCGCATGTGCGGTCAGATCCGCCAGAACCTTGTGCTTGATCTCCAACCGCTCCGGCACGCTTTCCTGCACCCAGGTCGCCTCCGACACACAGGCCGCCAGATCGGTCTCGAAGCTCAGCGTCCCCGGATCGGGCAGCGGCCGGTCGTAGAGCGCGGGCAACGACCGGCGCGCGTTGGCCAGCACCGCTTCGATCTTTCGCTGCGCTTGCGGGTCGGGGTCGAAGACCGCCACATCCCAGCCGTTCAGCAGAAACCGAGCCGCCCACCCGCCGCCGATGACGCCACCGCCGATAATCGCCGCCTTCCGCGTCATGACACGGGCGCGCGTTTGGTCAGGCCCAGCCGTTCGCGCACCTCGGCCGGACCGATCACCTTGGCGCCCAGGTTTTCAACGATGCTCACCGCGCGCTCCACCAATTGCGCATTGGTTGCCAGCACCCCCTTGTCGAGGAACAGATTGTCCTCCAGCCCGACGCGGACATTGCCGCCGGCCAGGACCGCCGCTGCGGCATAGGGCATCTGATCCCGGCCCAGCGAAAAGGCCGACCAGGCCCAGCCCCGGGGGATCGCGTTCACCATCGCCAGGAAGGTATTCAGGTCGTTGGGCGCCCCCCACGGCACGCCCATGCACAATTGCACCAGCGCGGGATCGGCCAACACCCCCTCTTCGACCAGGCGTTTTGCGAACCACAGGTGGCCAGTGTCAAAGGCTTCGATTTCGGGCTTTACGCCTATCTTTGTCATCATGGCGCCCATCGCGCGCAGCATGCCGGGCGTGTTGGTCATGACGTAATCCGCCTCGGCGAAGTTCATCGTGCCGCAGTCCAGCGTGCAGATCTCGGGCCGGCAGGCGGCGATATGAGCGATGCGTTCCGCGGCGCCCGCCATGTCCGTGCCGGCGCGGTTCAGCGGCAGCGGCGCCTCGGTTGACCCGAAAACCAGATCTCCGCCCATGCCTGCCGTCAAGTTCAAGACCACATCGACCTCTGCTGCGCGGATGCGGTCCGTCAGTTCTCGATAAAGATCCAGACGGCGCGACGGCGTGCCGGTGTCGGGGTCGCGCACATGGCAATGGACGATCGCCGCCCCGGCCTTGGCCGCGTCGACAGCCGAACGGGCGATCTGTCCCGGGCTGCGCGGCACATGCGGACTGCGGTCCTGGGTGCCGCCCGACCCGGTCACCGCGCAGGTGATGAAGACCTCTCGGTTCATCGCAAGCGGCATCGGCTATTCCCCCTTCCAGACGGGGTCGCGCTTTTCGGCAAAGGCACGCGCGCCCTCCAACTGATCGCTGGAGTTATAAAGCGTCTCCACCGTCGCGAACTGGCTTTTGGTGATGCGGTTCATCGCGTCCTGGAACTTCATGTCCTCCGCCTCGCGCACGATTTCCTTGATCGCCGCCTGCACCAGCGGCGGGCCGGCGGCAAGCGTATCGGCCAGCACCCGGGCCTGATCCAAAAGCGTCTTCATCGGGTGGATATGGTTAATCATGCCCCAGCGTGCGGCCTCCTCCGCGTCGAGCCATCGGCCGGTCAACAGCATCTCCATGGCGATGTGATAGGGGATGCGCTTGGGCAACTTGACGCTGGCCGCATCGGCTACGGTGCCGGACCGGATCTCTGGCAAGGCGAATGTAGCGTGATCCGCGGCCAGGATGATATCGGCCGACAGCGCAAGCTCCAGCCCGCCGCCGCAGCAAATGCCGTTGACGGCGGCGATCACCGGTTTGTTGAGCCCGCGCAATTCCTGCAGCCCGCCAAAGCCGCCGACCCCGTAATCGCCATCCACCGCATCGCCCGCCGCCGCGGCCTTCAAATCCCATCCCGGGCAGAAGAACCTGTCGCCCGCGGCGGTGAGGATGGCCACGCGCAGCGCGGGATCGTCGCGGAAACCGGCAAAGACATCGCCCATGATGCGGCTGGTCGCCAAGTCGATCGCGTTGGCCTTTGGCCGGTCCAGCGTCACCTCCAGAACATGCCCGCGGCGGGCGGTCTTGATCGGGGTTTCGGTCATGTCAGGCTCCCGTCCGGATCAGCGCATCGGCGGCGACCGCGCGCGTGGGTGTGCAGATCAGCGGATTGATCTCCACCTCCTGCGGGCGGGTTTGGGCCACAAAATCCTGCAACGCCATCACCGTGTTCAGTATGGTAGTCCTATCCGCCGCGGGCCTGCCGCGGAACCCAGCCAGAAGCGCCGCGATTTTCAGGCCCCGGATCGCATCGGCGACCTCTTCCCGCCGCGCCGGCACCAGAAGCCAGACGGTGTCATCCATCAACTCCGCCAGAACCCCGCCAGCGCCGATCGTCAGCACATAGCCATGCACGGGGTCGGCGACGACGCCGATCAGCAATTCGGCGACCCCGTCGGCGATCATCGCCTCCACCAGATAGCTGTCACGACCCATGGCCGTCGCGGCCGCAAAGACCGCCGCGCGGTCGACCAGGCCCAACACCACCGCGCCGGCCTCGGTCTTGTGCGCCACGCCCTCGCCCTTCAGCACAACGGGGTATCCCAACGCCTCCGCTGTCTCTGCCGCTGTCATGGGGTCGCCGGCGCCGGCCGACCCGGGCACATCGATGCCGAAACCGCGCAGCGTGGTCTTGGCCTGCGCTTCGTGCAGCATGTGCCCGTCTTGGGCCGCGTCGGGCACCAGCACCGGCAAGGCGGCTTCGGCCCGTTGCGCGCGTCCGATATCCGCCGCGATCCTGACCGCGGCCAGACCGTCGTCCAAGCCTGCCAGGGCAACAAGCCCCGCACCCATCAAGTGTTGCGCGACGTCTTCGGGCAGGGTCTCTTTCAAGGACGACAGGATCGCCAACGGCCGGCCCGTTTCGGCCATGGCGCGGGCAGCAGCGTGGAGCACGGGGGTCCAGGCGGCGGGGTCGCAGCGATCCGCGCGCGGCATGTCCAGTACTACGCAGCCCAGCGCCACGTCACCGCGCAGCATCGCGGAAAAGGTGGCGGTCATCGCGTCCTCATCGCGCCAGATACGGGTGTGATAGTCCAAGGGATTGGCGAGCGCGACGGCGTCGCCCAGCGCGGCACGCAGCGGCGCCGCCTGCTCGGGCACAAGCGCCGGCAAACGCAACCCGCTGGCCGCGACCGCGTCGGCCATCAGGCTCGCCTCGCCGCCGGAACACGACATCGAGGCGATCCGCTCGGACGCCAACGGGCCCGCGACATGCAAAAGCTTCAGGCTTTCCAACAGCACCGCCAGCGAACCCGCGCGGCCGATCCCCAACCGATCCAAAAGCGCCTGGCCCCCCACGGCACTGCCCGCAAGGGAGGCGGTATGCGACACGGTAGCCGCCCGTGCCTCCGCCGATGTTCCGACCTTGAGTGCCACGACCGGCTTGCCGGATCGCCGCGCGGCCCGAGCCATTGCTTAGAAAGCGCCGAGATCGGCGATGCCTTCGATATGCAGCCCCAGTGCGGTGACCCGGTCATCCGCCAAAAGCGCCAGGGCGACATCGGCGAGGCCATGCTGCGCCTGATTGCCGACGGTCACGATATAGGCCAGCGGCAGGCCGCGATCCTGCATGGTCAGATTGAGCGCGATGTTCGAGGATTGGGTCACGATGGCCACGCCGCGATCCGCGCGGCGACCGCCATGCTGATCGGGCCACAGCGCCACCCCGTCCAGATAGTTGAGAAATCCATAACAATTGGGCCCAAGGATCGGCATCGCGCCAGCGGCCCGCACCAGCGCGGCCTGGTGGTCTGCGCCGCCGCCGGTTTCGGTCTGCGCCTCGCGGAAGCCCGATGCGAAACACACCGCCCCGCCCGCCCCGCGCCGAGCCAAGGCCGCGACCGCGGCGATGGTGGCATCCCGGTTGATCCCGACAAAGGCGGCATCGGGGGCGGCGGGCAGATCCTCGACCCGGGCAAAGGCCGGCAGATCGCCGATCGTGCCTTGATGCGGATGGACCGGCCAGACCGCGCCCGTGAACCCGATCTTGCGGCACTGCGCGATCACGTTGCGGCACCATGTGCCGCCGCCGATCACCGCGATGGAACGTGGCCGCAACAGGCGCTCAAGCCGCGCCATCAGGCCCCCAGCGGGCGCAGCAGATCGCGGCCTATGATGTGGCGCTGGATCTCCGACGTGCCATCCCAGATCCGTTCCACCCGCGCGTCGCGCCAGAAGCGTTCGATCGGGAAATCGGCCATCAGCCCCATGCCGCCAAAGATCTGTAGCGTCGTGTCCGTGACCCGCGCCAGCATCTCGGAGGCGTAAAGCTTGGCGCTGGCGATTTGGCGGTTCGCGGGCTGGTTCTGGTCCAGCCGCCAGGCGGCGGACAGGGTCAGCCAGTCGGCGGCGTCGATTTCGGTGATCATATCGGCGATCTGAAAACCGACCCCCTGGAACTTGCCGATCGCTTGACCGAACTGTCTGCGATCGGCGGCATAGTGCAGGCCCAGATCGAAACACCGCCGCGCCCGACCGACGCAAGACGCCGCCACCGTCAGGCGCGTGGCGTAAAGCCAATCGTTCATAACCTCAAAACCGCCATCGACCGCGCCCAGCACCTGGGCATCCGGCAGCCGGCAATCGTCAAAGCTGAGGACCGCGTTGCCATAGCCCCGGTGACTGACCGAGGCATAGCCGTCCCGAACCTCGAACCCCGGCGTGCCGCGGTCCACCAGAAACGCCGTCAGCCGCTTTTTCGGCCCCTTGGGCGTGTCATCTACGCCGGTGGCAACGAAGACGATGAAGAAATCCGCGTGTTCGGCGCCCGAGATGAAATGCTTGGTGCCGGTGATGCGCCAATCGCCGCCGTCGCGCCGGGCGGTGCATTGCATGCCGCGCACGTCCGAGCCCGCCTCGGGTTCGGTCATGGCCAGCGCGTCCATCCGCTCTCCGCGCACGGCGGGCAGCAGGTACCGCTCCCGCTGCGGACCCTCGCAGGCCATCAGGATGTTCTGCGGGCGACCGAAGAAATGCGTCAGCGCCATCGAGCCCCGGCCCAGTTCGCGCTCGACCAGGGTCATGTCCAAGTGGCTCAGCCCCGCGCCGCCGACGCTTTCGGGGAAGTTGCAGGCGTAAAATCCCAGGGCGAGACAGCGCTGCTTGATCTCCGCCGCCAGATCGGGCGGCACACGGCCGGTCCTGTCCACCTCCGCCTCATGGGGATAGACTTCTTTTTCGACGAAACTGCGGACGGTAGCGACGATCATCTGCTGTTCGTCCGTCAACCCAAACTGCATCACCACGCCCCGCTGCCGATGCGCCCCGACATCTGAATGAAGGCGCGCGTTTCGGACAGAAAGCACGCGGTTTCGCCGGCTGGCAATCTTAGAGTGCGCAACCGGCGATCATCCGTGACCCGACCCGCGGCGAAGACGGTGTGGTCCGAGGATCCCTGCCGGGCGGGCCCTGGTCGGGGCGGCCGCCAAGGCGCCCGGCAGCGGCGCGGAACCCGCGGCCCGGCGCCCGGTCACCCGATGGCGTTCCATGCTGATCTGGGGCGCAGATCATCGATATCGGAGGTCCAGAAATGGCCCTGGGACGGTTGATCGTGGCGGCGGTCGATCGGCGTGCCGGACAGATGACACCAAAGCAGCGTCCCAACCGCCCCGTGCGACGCGATGGCGAGGTCCCCCCGGTCATGCTGTGCTACGATCATCCTGACGGCGGTCACCACCCGGGCCTGGGCATCGACGGCGCGTTCCCAGCCGCGATAGCTCTCGTCCGGCGTGGCAAAAAACCTGTCGGCACAACGCTCGAATTCCGCGGGTGGCAGAAAACCCGTGCTGCTGCGGTCGTTTTCGCCCAGCGCCGGGTCGATCTTGATGGAAACCCCTCGCGCGCGGGCAAGTATCTCCGCCGTCTCGATCGCCTTGCGCTCGGCGCTTGCCCAGATCGCCGTGACCGCTGAAAGCACGGCATGCGCCGCAAACGCCGTCGCCCGCGCGCGGCCGCGATCCGAAAGGGACCAGTCCGTGACCGCAACATCGGGGGCGATGCCGACTTCGGGATGCGTGATGAAGATCAGGTTGGCCGTGGCGCGTCCTCCGGAAGCAGGACGGGCCCCTTCCGGGCAAACGCCATCCGTGTCTCCGTACCCGGCTCCAGCGGGTCGTCGACATCGTCGAGCACCGCAAAGACCTGTCCGAAATCGCCGGTCAGCGTGTACTCCATGCGCTCGCCGACATAGGTCGATTTGGCCACAGTCGCAGGAATGCCGCCCTCGGCGCCCAGCAGGATGCGCGACGGCCGGACGGCAAGCGTCGATGGCCCCTCCGGCAGGCCGCGCGACGGAAGCCGGTGGCGGTATCCGCCGATCTCCACCGTCGCCATCCCGGCATCCAGTCCGACGATCCTGCATCTCAAAAGATTCGCCTCGCCGATGAAATCGGCCACGAAGCGGTCATTGGGCGCGTCGTACAACTCCCGCGGCGTGCCTTTTTGCGCGATGGCCGCGTTGCGCATCACCACGATCTCGTCCGAGACGGCCAGCGCCTCCTCCTGATCATGCGTCACGTAGACGACGGTAAGGCCAAGATCCTGCTGGATCGCGCGGATGTCCTCGCGCACCTGGCGGCGCAGCTTCGCGTCGAGGTTCGACAGCGGCTCATCGAACAGCAGCACCTGCGGTTCCAGCACCAACGCCCGCGCGACGGCCACGCGCTGCTGCTGGCCCCCGGACAATTCCGACGGCAGGCGCGTATCGAACCCGTTGAGCCCCACAAGCTCGAGCCCCGCCAGCGCCCGGGCGCGCGATTCCTCCTTGCCAAACCCCGAAAAGGTCAGGCCGTACATGACGTTTTCCATGACCCGCATATGCGGGAACAGCGCATAGGACTGGAACACCATGGACACGTCCCGATCGGTCGCGGGCAGTCTGGTCACGTCGCGATCGCCGATCAGGATGCGGCCCGAACTGGCCATCTCCAGCCCCGCGATCATACGCAGCGTCGTGGTCTTGCCGCAGCCCGAAGGGCCCAGCAGGGTCACCAACTTACCCGCTTCGACAAGCAGATCGATGCTGTCGACGGCGACCACGTCCTTGCCGAACACTTTCGACACGCCCTCGAACCGGACGGGAGCGGCCTTGGACAGAATGCTCATGGGCAGGGCTCCTTACACATTTGTGCGCGACTGCGTCATGCGCCGGCCGATCCGGGTGCGCCCGACAATCACCTGCATGATGCCCACCACCGCCAGCATGACAAAGATCAGCGTGGTCGAATAGGCGATGGCCAGGCCGTAATCGTTGTTCTCGACCCGGCCGATGATGTAGCTGGTCGCCATGTCGTAGCGGGCGGAGACCAAAAAGATCACCGCAGAGATCGCCGTCATTGCGCGCACGAAACTATAGATCAGCGCCGCCAGGATCGCCGGCCGCAGCAGCGGCAGGATCACGCGGCGAAAGGTCTGCCAGGAATTGGCGCCCAGCGTCAGCGAGGATTCGTCCAGCGACTTGTCGAGTTGTGACATGCTGGCGATCCCGGCGCGCACCCCCACCGGCATGTTGCGGAAGATGAAACTGATCACCAGGATCACGCCCGTTCCGGTGATCTCGATCGGCGGGACGTTGAAGGCCAGGATATAGCTGACGCCGATCACCGTGCCCGGGATGGCGAAGCTGAGCATCGTGCCGAACTCGAACGCGTTCTTGCCTGCGAAATTCTGCCGGGTCAGCAGATAGGCAGTCACCAGCCCCACGGCAGCGGTTAGCGGTGCCGCGAGCGCGGCGATCGTGATGGTCGTCCAAAAGCTGTCCCAGGCCGCGCCGGACCAGCGGATGCCGCCATCCTCCACCCGGACGGAGAAGGCGGTGACGTAGTGTTTGAAGGTCAGCGAATTGTCGACGCCCCAAAGTTCCACGACGCTGCCGTAGAAGATCATCGCGTAGACGACGCCGGTAAAAAGCGCCCAGCCGATGGCGATGGCCAGCACCGGGATCGCCAGGCCCGCGGGCATCAGTGGGTGCACGCCAGCGTCGCCCTTGCCGGTCACGGTGGTATAGCTTTTCCGCCCCAGCCAGACGCGCTGCGCGTAAAAGGCCGAAAGCGTGAAGAACAACAGCACCATGGCCAGCACCGCAGCGCGGCTTTGGTCGTATTGCGCGCCGACGATGGCAAAGAAGATCTCCGTCGACAGCACGTCGAAATTGCCGCCCAGAACCAACGGGTTGCCGAAATCGGCCATGCTTTCGATGAACCCCAGAAGAAAGGCGTTGGCCAGACCGGGGCGCATCAACGGCAGCGAGACCGTGCGAAACGTCTGCCAGCGGTTGGCGCGCAGGGTCTGGGCGGCCTCTTCCATGGAGGGAGAGACGCCCTCGACAACGCCGATCAGAACGAGGAAGGCAATCGGCGTGAAGGCCAGCGTCTGCGCGATCAGCACACCCGGCAACCCGTAGAGCCAGCGCGTGGGCTGCACACCGAAAAGGTCGGCAAAGAACTGCGTGACCGCCCCCGACAGTCCGAACAGAAGAATAAGTGCCAGCCCGATGACGAAAGGTGGCGTGATGATGGGAAGGACCGTCAGCGCGCGCAACGCGCGTTTATAGCGGAACCCGGACCGGGTGACGACAAGCGCGAAGGCCAGCCCCAAGACCGTTGTGATCAGCCCGACCGCGATGGCAAGAAACAGTGAATTCCAAGCCGCCCCGCATCGCGCCCCGGCCAGGCAGCCAAGCCCCCAGAGCCGGTCGTCGAAGAATTTCAACGCGAAGACGGCGATGGAATAGGCGCCGTCCTCGGTGACAAAGGCTGCAAACAGCATCTTTGCGATCGGGAAGAACACGAACGTGGTCACGATCGCGATGATGCCGCCAATCGCGCTGACCACGAAGACGTCGCCATTGATCGCACCCCGCGCCGCGATGCCCTGCGTCAGAAGGAACAGAAACGCCGACGCGCAGATCATCGCGCCATAGCCCATGCCGAACTGGCGAATGCTCGGCTCTCCGAAGACAGCCTTCAGCCAGTCGTAGTTGAAGCCGCGAATGCCGATGCCAAAGCCCTGCGCGATCAGCCAGGCAAACCCCAGCGCGCCCGAAAGGATGAGGATACGCGCGTAAAGCGGGTCGGATTTGGGCCGCCGAAGCGCCAGCAAGGGCAAAGCCAGCGGGATCAGCAGCGGCGCCAGCCACAGCTTTTCGCCCTGGCCGATTAGAAAGGCGGCGGGCGCATAGTCTTCGTCGAACGGATAGCCGTCGACCAGCCACTCAAAGCTCCAGAGCCCGCCATCGACCATGTACCAAGGTAACAGGCAGAACCCGACCCAGCCCGCCACGACCCAGAACAAAAGTACGTGCGATGTGCGCCCTGACGCCGCCGCCTGGGGGTCGGGAGGCGCCGATACCGGCGGCCCCCCCGTTTCCGCGATGGTCACGGTCTACTGCGGCAGGGTCGAGACCTCTTCATCCCACTTCTGCAAAAGCCGCTTGCGTTCGTCAGACGAGCCATACTTCTTGAAGTCGTAGTCGATCAGCTTGATCGTGCTCATATCGGGCGCGCTTTCCGAGGTCTGGGCGGCCTTGTTCGACGGCACCTGGAAGGCGTTGACCTGCAGCGCCAAATTCTGCGCCTCCGCCGACAGGGCCCAATCGTAGAACTGCTTGGCCTCGTCCACGTTGCGGGCGCCGTCGATGATGGACATCGACCCGATCTCGTAGCCCGTGCCCTCGCAGGGCGCGACGACCGTCACCGGAAAGCCCGCCACGGCCTGCGCCACGGCGTCATGCATGAACACGATGCCCACGGTGTTCTCTCCGCGCCCCGCGGCCTTGATCGGGGCCGAACCGGATTTGGTGTATTGGTTGATGTTGGAATGCAGGCCCTTCATGAAATCGAAGCCCTCGTCCTCGCCGAAAATCTGCACCATCGAGGCCAGCGTCGTATAGGCGGTGCCCGACGAATTGGGGTTCGCCATCTGAACATGGCCCTTGAACTCGGGCTTCAGCAGATCCGCCCAGCAGGCGGGTTCCGGCAGGCCTTTGGCCTCCAGAAGTTCGGAATTGAAGCCATAGCCAAGCGCGCCGGAATAGATGCCGATGGTCCTGTTGCCGGCGCTTTCCGCCTGGGCGATGGCCCAATCGTGCAACTGATCCCGCATGGGCGACACGTATTCCATGGTCAGCCCTTCTTCGGCCGCCTGCAGATGCGGGTCGCCGGTGCCGCCCCACCACACGTCGCCCTTTGGGTTCGACGCCTCGGCGCGGATCTGGGCAAAGGTCTCGCCCGAGGATTTCCGCGTCATGTCGACATCGATGCCGGTGGCATCTTCGAAGCTGCGCGCCATCAGTTGGCACCAGTCTTCCTGCGCCGAACAATAGAACGTCAAATTGTCGGCCGCAGCGGCGCCCGCCGACAGCGTCAGCGCGGTCAAAGAGATCGCGGCCTTGGTTGTGGTCCTCATGGTATCCTCCCTGGTACAAACCTGGCCGCGTTCCCGGCCTTGCTTTGCGGCGCCCCCTCGCGCCCGCATAGTGTGATCCTGTCCGCCTTGTGCCCCTTCGCGCAAGGCTTCTGTCATGGCGAGGGCATGATAAAATTCGGTTTCAACCCCGTCCGTTCGATATCGGCATGGGCGTCACGCCCCGCCAGAAACCCATGACCGGTCACCAGCGCCGAGGCGATGCCGGCCACCTGGGCGCCCAGGATATCGGTGTGCAGGCTGTCGCCGACCATCAGAACCCGGGCTTTGTTCACCGCACCCCCCAACCGCGCAAACGCCAGATCGAAGATGTTCGCGAAGGGTTTTCCATAGAATGCAGGGGCCATCCCGGTGCGGTCGGCAAGGCGGTGCGCGTAAAAACCGGGTTCGACGGAGAAGCCATGCGCCCGCGGCGCCACGATATCGGGATTGCCGACATAGACCGGGCGCAGCCGGCGGGTCAGAGCCTCCTCCAGCAACTGTTGCCGGGCCTCTGTCCACGTCGCGCTTCCGATCATTAGGAACACGTCGGCCGCGTCATAGGCGGCCGCATCCTCCCGCAGACGCACATGGTCGAGCGCCTCGAACTCCGCGCCATCGACGCCGTCGCTGAGCATCAGCCCCCAGGTCCAGGGCGGGCTGACTTCGACTGCTTCGGTCAAAGCCTGACGGCTGGTCACGACGTCCCCGGGCGCAAAGTCGTAGCCCAGGCGGGCGTACTTCTCCATCAGCCGGTCATGCGGGAAGCCCGCGGCGTTGGAGACCACCAGCACCCGCTTGCCCGCCCGCTGCAACGCCGCGACCCGTTCGGGCGCGCCGGCGATGGCCTCTTCCCCGACGTTCAGCACCCCGAAGGCATCGAGGAAGAACACGTCGAACGCATCGGCCAGATCCTCCAGCGAGGCGACCTCCCGGCAGGAGCCCGTCTGCGGCACCGCCTGGGGAAGCCGGTGGCGCGCGGCCTCATAGGCGGCAAGAGCCTCGGCCGCGGTCAGCGACCTCAAATGATCGCGCCCCGGACTTTTGCCGATACCCATTCGCTGAGGACAACGGCCGCAAGGATAACCAGCAGGATCAGGCTGACCCGGGGCCAGGCCAGCACGTTCAGCGACGCCTGAAGTTGCAGCCCGATGCCGCCCGCGCCCACCAGGCCGAGAACGGTGGATTCACGTATGTTGATGTCCCATCTGAACACCGCGATCCCGGCAAAGGCCGGCAGGATCTGCGGCACGATCCCATAGGCCATCACCTGCCAGCGGGACGCGCCAGTGGCCGTGATCGCCTCGACCTGGGTTGCGTCGATTTCCTCGATCGCCTCGTACAGCAGCTTGGCGCAAAACCCGATCGATCGGATCGCGATCGCAATAACGCCGGCAAAGACCCCGGGGCCGATGATCGCGATCAGCAGCAGCGCCCAGATCAGCGAGTTGATCGAGCGTGTGGACACGATGATCAAAAGCGCGACCGGTCGGATGATCAACGCCGACGGCGTGGTGTTGCGCGCGGCAAGAAACGCAACCGGAACTGCCAGCATCAGTGCGATGATCGTGCCCAGCGTCGCGATGTTCAGCGTGTCCCAGATCGGGCGGCCAAGCTGGGTCAGATAGGACCAACGCGGCGGGGTCGCGCGTTCCCAGATGTCGCCGGCGATGCGCGGCGCATCCCAGACGAAAAACCAGGTCGTCGCGTGCGATATCTGCTGCCAACAGTAAAGAAACACCGCCACCCCGATCAGCCAGCCGAACCAGCGGACAAGGCTTTCCCGGTTCGTCCGGCGACGCCAGATCTTCACGCCATTCGCGTCCGCGACCGGCATTACTGAACCCGCGCCCGAATGATGCCGGACAGGTATTCCAGCGCCATCACAATACCTATGATCAACAGCAGGATGGCGGCAGCGGTGTCGTATTCGTAGCGGTCGAAGGCGGTGTTCAGCGTAGCGCCGATACCGCCAGCGCCCACCAGACCCAAAATCGCGCTTTCGCGGAAATTGATATCGATGCGGTACATCGACAGCCCGACCAGACGCGGCATAACCTGCGGCTGGACCCCGTAGTTGATCCACTGCATCCAACGCGCCCCGCTGGCGCGGATCGCCTCGGCCTGGACGCGATCCATCGCCTCTATGTCTTCGGCCAGCAGTTTCGACAGAAATCCGATTGTGGCGAAGCTCAGCGTCAGAAATCCGGCTAGGGGCCCGAAGCCAAAGATCGCCACCAGAAGGATCGCGACGATGATCTCCTGCAGCGCGCGGCTGATGGCCACGATCGCGCGGCACACGACATAGACCGGCAGCGGTGCGATGTTGCGCGCAGCGCCCAGGCCGATCGGGATCGAGATAGCGATACCCACGACCGACGCCGCGACGGTCATCACGATGCTTTCCACAAGACCGCTCCAGATATCGCTCCAGCGAGAGACGAAATCGGGCCGTGTGAAAGACAGGACGAACTGCCAGCCGCGGTCGAGCCCCTGGTAAACCCGGCCCAAATCGACCTCGATGGTCAGAAAGGCGGCGATCAGATACGCGACAAAGCCCGCGATCAAGGACCAACGCAGCGCCGGGCTTTGGATGAAATGCGGCTTGCGCCAAGGGCGCCCCAGCATGTCGTCCAGCGCGCGATGCTCGCTCACGACACAGCCTCGACGGGGGGTGCGGGCGCGTCTTCGTCCTCGTCCTCGACCTTTTCGATGGTCGCTTCCCAATCTTCTTCGCCGTAGATCTCGGTCAGCTTGTCGGGCGTCAGCGCCCCCGGCGGGCCATCGAAGACGATCTCGCCAAAGCGCAAACCCACGACGCGGGGCACGAACATCTGCGCCAGCGCCACGTCATGGATGTTGATGATCGTCGCCAGCCCGCGTTCGCGGCACAACTCGGTGATCAGCCGCATGATCTGGCGCGACGTCTTTGGGTCCAAAGACGCAGTCGGTTCGTCGACGAGCAGAAGCTTTGGGTTCTGGATCAGGGCGCGGCAGATGCCGACGCGCTGCCGCTGCCCACCGGACAATTCGTCCGCCCGCTTGTCGGCCATGTGCAACAGACCCACGCGGTCCAGCAGGCGAAACGCCTCGTCCACATCCGCCTGCGGATACCTGCGCAGAAAACTGCGCCAGAACCCGACATAGCCCAGCCGTCCCGACAGCACGTTCTCCATCACCGTCAGGCGCTCGACCAGGGCGTATTCCTGAAAGATCATGCCCATCTCGAGCCGCGCGCGGCGCAGCGCGCCCGCCCCCAGGCGGGTCAGTTCGATATCGCCCAGCCAGACCGCCCCCTCGGTCGGTTCGACCAGCCTGTTGATGCAGCGGATCATCGTGGACTTGCCCGCCCCCGACGGCCCGATCAGAGCCAGCACCTGGCCGGTCGGAACGTCCAGATCGATCCCCTTCAGCGCCTTGTCACCGGTCTTGTAGGTCTTTGTCAGGCCGTTCAGGCGCAGCATCTTCATCCCCCCTTACGCATTGGCGCGGCCCCGCGATGGCGGGGCCGCCCGGCGGCTTTGATCACTCGCAGGCGTAGCTGACGCCGTTGGCCTGGTCGATCTTGCGGATCACGTCCCACTCGTTCTGATAGGTGATCGGGATGAACTGCGCTTCGCCGTTCTTGGAAAACTCTTCCTCAAGCGACGTGCCCGCCCACTCAAACTCGAAAAACGCATCTTGGATCGACTGCTGAAGCTCCGGCGACAGGTTGTTGACGGTGCCGTAGCCGGTCGTCGGGAAGGTCTGCGACTTGTAGATGACGACCAGTTGATCCTCGCTCACCACATCGCGGGCAAGCATGCGCGCCTTGACCGAATTCGCGATCGAGGCGGCCGGATAGTCCTGATTGGCGACGCCCAGGATCGAGTTGTCGTGCTTGCCTGAAAACACCGGCTCGAAATCGCGGTCGGCCTGCATGTCGAAGTCGGACATCAGGATCGCCGAGGGCGCCTTGAAGCCGGAATTCGACGTGGGCGAGGTGAAGGCAAGCTGTTTGCCCTTGATGTCCTCGACCGCCTCGATCCCGCTGCCAGGGTAGCTGATGATCTCCATCTCATAGCCATAGCTGCCGTCCTCGCCCGCCATGATGGTGAAGGGACGGAAGCCCGCGCAGTTGACCGCCAGCGGGTTCGAGCCGGTGTTGAAACCCGCGATATGCAGGCGGCCCGACCGCATCGCCTCGATCTGGGCGGCATTGTTCTGGACCGGAAAGAACATCACGTCCTTGCCGGTCTTTTCTTCCAGGAAGGCCAGAAAGTCGGACCACGCGGTTTCATAGACCGCCGGGTCCTCCACCGGCGTATAGGCAAAGATCAGTGTGTCCGGGTCGATCTGCGCGGCCGGGTCTTCGGGAATGTCGGCGATCAGATCCCCGTCGGCGTCGCAGAAGCGTTCGTCCAGATCGCCGCGTTCGCAATCCTGCGCCGAGGCGGCGCCGCCAAGCACCATGAACGCGGTGACAGAGGCGCCCAGCAGCACCTTGAGCTTATGTGACATGGTCTTTCTCCCTTAGCGCGACCCGAGCGGCCGCTGTTGTTGGACCGGCGCCGCAATCGCGGCGATGATGGCCCCTACTCTTGCCGCGCCGGGCGCCGTGGACAAGTTGCTTTTCGAGGCTGCCGCGACAAGCTTGGCCCAAAGCGCGCGACGCCGGCCCAGATCCGACACGCCGCCCGGGTCAACGTTGCCGACGCGCCGGCTTGGGGGTCATGGTCCGTCGCCGAACCAACCGGCGCGTCGGGCCCATGAGGGCGCGCGAAGGTCAGGATTTTCGGGCCGCACCGCCTGCGGCACGGGTTGCGGGACGGTGAAGGGGATCATCACGCAGGCCGATGTCCTTCGCACACGCCTGGCGACCTTCGAAAAGGCCTGCTCGCCCCCCGTTCCGCCACGTTGCGCCGATACCCGAAAATGAAGCGAGGGAAGACAAAAGGAGGATGGTGGGCGACCCTGGAATCGAACCAGGCATGGGTCTCCCCGGCGGATTTACAGTCCGCTGCCGCACCTTGCAGCGCGTCGCCCTCACGGCCCGCTGATTACGCAGGCACCGGGGGCGGGTCAAGCCGAAACCGGGCTCAGGTCAGATAGCGTTCCAAGTAGACGCGCTTGAAGCCCTCTTCGATACGTTCATCGACCGGCTGGAACCCCTTGGCCCGGAAATAGGCAATGTTCTCAAACATCTGCGCGTTGGTGTGAAACACAGCGCGGCGGCAGCCGCGGCGCAACCCGGCGCGGTCGGCATGGTCCAGCATCTGCCGGCCTACGCCCCGGCGGCGATAGCGGGCGCCGACCGCCAGCGCCTCGATATGCACATCGGGGCCGTCGATCCGGTAGCAGATGAAGCCGCGCACCGCGTTCTCGATCACCGACACGGACACCTCCTCCGCCTCCACGAGCGTGCGCAGATCGGCGCTGAGCGGCGCGCGCGGGCCGGTCATACCGGTGGCGTAGGGTGCAAAGGCGATCTGTGCGAGGTAACGCAACTGATGCAGATCAGAGGTACGGGCGGAACGGATCATGAAAGGCGGCTTCTTGCAGTCTGGGCGGGACCATGCCAAGGGCGGAGTGAAAATACCATAAAGGGCAAGGAGATGGGCGGCGCGCGGCGTAAACCGGCCTGGGTGGTGCAGAAAGAGCGCAATGGCCGCACCCCGCCGGATCGGGTGTGGCTGTTCGGACTTCATGCGGTGGAGGCGGCGCTGCGCAACCCGGCGCGCACCCGCCATCGTCTGCTCGTCACCCGCAACGCCGCCGACCGGCTGGCGGAGGCGATCGCCGCCGCCGACATCGCCCCAGAGGAGGCCGACGCGCGCCGCTTTCCCGCCCCGCTTGACCCCGCATCGGTGCACCAGGGCGCGGCGCTGGAGGTCAGCCCATTGGACTGGGGGTCGGTATCGGAGCGCTGCGCGCCCGGCATGGGCACGCCCCGGGTGGTGCTGCTTGACCGTGTGTCCGACCCGCAAAACGTCGGCGCGGTGCTGCGTTCGGCCGAGGTGTTCGGGGCGCGGGCCGTGATCGCCCCGCACCGGCACGCGGCGCCTGAAACCGGTGCGCTGGCCAAAGCCGCGTCGGGCGCGTTGGAACGGCAGGCCTATCTGCGGGTGCCAAACCTAGCCAGCGCGATGCAGGCCCTCAAGCAGATGGGCTATGCCATCATCGGGCTCGACGGCACGGCCGACACGCCGCTCGACGCGGCCACAGCGCAGCACCGCGGCCGGCCCCTGGCGCTCGCCCTGGGGGCGGAGGGGCCCGGCCTGCGGGAGTTGACCCGCAAGACCTGCGATGTCTTGGCCAACATCCCCGCCGCGGGTGGGTTTGGGTCGCTGAACGTCTCCAACGCGGCTGCCGTGGCGCTTTATGCCGCGCGCGATTGAGCCGCGCGGCCCTCATGCATAGGTTCCGCCCATGGCCGACTTGACCAAAATCGCGACCTGCTCTTACTGCGGCACCCGTTCGGTGCTGCGGCTTTGGGGCCGGGTGCAGCACGAACTCGCCTGCGGCGCCTGCGGCGCGCGGCTGCATGAGATGAAACACCTGCGCAAGGGGCACGAGACGAAGGCCCGCGGCCCGACGAAGCCGCGTCCGCACCCTCCGGCGCAGTCCAAGAAAAAGAAACACAAGAAAAAGCGCCGCAAGTCGGGCTTTTTCGATTTGGTCGAAGATGTCTTCGACGAGATCGAGGATCTTTTTGACTGAAGCCTGCCGCAAGATCTGGTAGGATACCGCCAGAGCAGTCATAGAGAGAGGTCCCCGATGACCCACACCCTGACCCGCCGCATGGCGCTGACCGCGCTTGGCGCCGGCCTGGCGTTGCCGGCGAAAGCCGAAAGCCTGTTTCTGGACGGGCTGGGCGTTGCCATCAAGGGCTACGACCCGGTCGCCTATTTCGAATACGAAGAGGCCGTGCGCGGCAAACTGGATTTCGAGTTGGAGACCGAAGAGGGCAACTGGTGGTTCGCCCGCGAACGCCACCGCGAAAAGTTCGCGGCCGATCCGGACCGCTTCACCCCGCAATTCGGTGGTTTCGATGCCGAGGGCATGGCGCGTGGCTTCAAGCGCCGGTCGGACCCGACGCTTTGGGTGATGATCGATAACCGAATCTACCTGCATTACACGGTCGAGGATCAGAACCGCTGGGCCCAGGATATCCGCCTGAACATCGAAATGGCCGAGGACCACTGGGAGACGTTGAAATCCCTGTGAAGACAGCGTCAACCGGCCGCATCCCCCCTTGTTGGGGCCATCCGAGTCCCTACTTGTTCTGCATCGGATGTCGTTTGGTAACGCGGCATCCGGTCTTTTTGTCCCTCGTTCCAAACTTAGGCCCGGGCTTCGTGCTCGGGCCTTTTTTGTGGCGACCCGCAGCATGACCGACCATATGACCGACCATGCCGATTTGCGCCGGATCCTGGCGGGCACCAAATCCATCGCCATGGTCGGGCTGTCGCTGAACCCGGTGCGACCGTCCGCCTATGTGGCCGCGTACCTGGCCGGGCATGGGTTCGAGATCTGGGCGGTGAACCCCGCACATGCCGGGAAGCGTGCGTTTGGACGTAAAATATATCCTGACATCAAGTCTCTGGCGGCTGAAGTTGAGGCCATCGACATGGTCGATATCTTTCGCCGGTCCGAGGCCGTGGGGGCGATTGTGGACGCGGCACTAGAGCATCTGCGCCCGCGTGGTCTGGGGACCGTCTGGATGCAGATCGGCATTCGAGACGACACCGCCGCCGCCCGCGCCCGCGCCGCCGGGGTCGATGTGGTCATGGACCGCTGCACCAAGATCGAGCATCAGCGGCTGACCGGTACGCTGCGCATGGCGGGGTTCGCGACCGGCATCATCTCCAGCCGCCGCCCGGGCTAAGCTTGTCTTCCACCGCCCTGCGGGCATAGTCTGCGGCTCCGCATGGGAGCATCGGCGATGCCTGCAGATCCAACGCCGATGCTCCACCGCTTTGAGCATTCGCGATGTCCTGGTCGAAAACCGAACTCGGTTTTCACCCCATCGCTTTAACGGGGGGAAAGATGTCCGACACCACCTATGGCTTCGACACGCTGCAAATCCACGCCGGTGCCCAGCCGGATCCAGCGACCGGCGCGCGTCAGACGCCGATCTACCAGAACACGGCCTATGTCTTTCGCGACGCGGAACATGCGGCGAAACTGTTTAACCTTCAAGAGGTTGGCTACATCTATTCACGCCTGACCAACCCCACCGTCTCGGCCCTGCAAGAACGGGTGGCGACGCTGGAGGGCGGCGTGGGCGCGGTTGGGTGTTCCTCCGGCCACGCGGCGCAGATCATGGCGCTGTTCCCGTTGATGCATCCGGGCGACAACATCGTCGTGTCGACCCGGCTTTATGGCGGCACGGTCACGCAGTTCAGCCAGACCATCAAACGGTTCGGCTGGTCCGCGACTTTCGTCGATTTCGAGGATCTGGACGCAGTGCGCGGCGCCATCGACGCCGATACAAAGGCGATCTTTTGCGAAAGCATCGCCAATCCCGGCGGCTATGTCGGCGACATCCCGGCGATTGCGGCCATTGCCGATGCGGCCAAGGTACCGCTGATCGTCGACAACACCTCCGCCACCCCGTTCCTGTGCCGCCCGATCGAACAGGGCGCGCATATCGTGGTGCATTCGACCACCAAGTACCTGTCGGGCAACGGCACCAGCGTGGGCGGGATCATCGTGGATTCGGGCAATTTCGACTGGACCGCGGCGGCGAAGCACCCCTCGATGACCGAGCCGGAGGCCGCCTATCATGGGCTGAAGTTCCACGAAACCTTTGGGCCCATGGCCTATACCTTCCACGGTATCGCGATCGGTCTGCGCGACCTGGGCATGACCATGGCGCCGATGAACGCGTTCCAGACGCTTCTGGGCATCGAGACGCTGAGCCTGCGGATGCAAAAGCACGTGGCCAACGCCCAGAAGGTCGCCGCCTGGCTGGAGCAGGACCCGCGGGTCGAGTACGTCACCTATGCCGGACTGCCGTCCTCCCCCCATGCCGACCGGGTGAAAAAGCTCTACCCCCGCGGCGCCGGGGCGCTGTTCACCTTTGCCGTGCGCGGCGGATACGACGCCTGCGTGCGGATGGTCGATGCGGTGGAGATCTTCAGCCATGTCGCCAATCTGGGCGATGCGCGGTCGCTGATCATCCATTCCGCATCCACCACCCACCGGCAGCTGAGCCCCGAACAGCAGGAGGCCGCGGGCGCCGGGCCGAACGTGGTGCGGCTGTCGATCGGCATAGAGGATCCCGATGATCTGATCCGAGATCTGGATCAGGCGCTGTCGGCAGCGGCGCTGAAAGCTGCAGAGTAAAGGCTGTGGAGTAGAGGCCCCGGATCCTGGTCCGGGGCGCGTGGCGCCGCGGGCTATTCCAGCAGTTCGAATTCGACCGTCACGCTGGCGGCAAGCTCCAGGCTACCCTGCGCCAGCGGTAGCTCTGTGGCGAAACCGCTGGCTTCGGCGCGCAGAAACGGGCCCGGCGCGCCGGATTGTACGCCTTCGGCGATGCGGCGCACCGCGCCCAGGGTCACGCCGGCGGCCTCGGCCATGATTTCGGCCTTGCGCCGGGCGTCGCGCACGGCATCGGCACGGGCCTGGTCCAGCGCCGGTTCGGGGTTGGCGATGGCGAAGCTGATGCCGCCGATCTGATTACTGCCGGTGCGCACCAGATCGTCGAGCAGCGTGCCCAGTCCGTCCAGATCGCGAATGGTCAGCCGCAGCCCGTTGCGCGCCTCGAACCCGGTGATCTGCGGCCCCGCCGCACCCGCGCTTTCACTGAAGCTGCGGTTGTTGGCGTAGATCGGCGTCAGATAGATCGCGGCCGTCTGCACGTCACTGTCGGCGACCCCGGCCTCCGCCAGCACCCGCAGCGCGGCGGCGGTGGCCGCGGCCACATCGCTGAGCGCCTCGCGCGCGGTGGCGCCCGTGGCCACTGCCCCGACCTCGACAGAGGCGAAATCGGGTGTCGCGGAGGCGGTCGCGTTACCCTGGGTCACCAGCACGCGCGCATCCTCCTGCGCCACCGCACCGGCCGCGCACCAGACTAGCGCCAGCCACAAAGCCACAATCCGCCCCACGCTCCGCCCCACACTGCGCATCGCCGCCTCCCTCCATCGATTCCCGCCATTGCTGCCGTCCTAGCGCGGCCTGGGCGCGATGTCGCGGCCTTCCTGCCCTAGCATCCCCGTACACATCGCTATATAGCTGCGCTGAGGGGCGCTCACATGCGGCCCAAGGACTTGCGGAGAAACAGGCAGCCGCATGACCCGAAAGCGCAAGACGGAGACGGTCAGAACGGGCAAGGCGATCGCCTGCGCGCTGGATCTGTCGCGCGAGGGCGTCACCCTGTTCGAGCCGCACAGCGCCGACACCTGGGCCGCGCGACACAGCGTGCGGCTGCAACTCGGCCAGGTCAGCCAGCAGATGGCGGAGCTGCGGGCGCTGGCCGGGCCGGCCGGAACCCCGATCCAGACAGAGGTCTGGCTGCCCGAGGAGCAGATGGTGCTGCGCCGGATCGCCACCGATGGCGGTCTGCCCAGCTTCGATCAGGTCAAGGCCGCGTTCGCGGATACCGCGCCCAGGGGCATCGCTGATCTGGAGTTCGATCAGGATCCACAGTCCGACGGCACGGGCTATGCCATCGCCGCTATGCCGAAATCGGTGCTGGCCGAAACCCGCGCGTTTCTGGAGCCGCACGGCTTCGACGTCACCGCCTATACGCTGCGCCGAGTGCCCGACGGGCTGTCGCACATCCCGGTCTTCGCACCTGAGCGCGTGGCCGCGCCGGCGCCGGCCGCGGCCACTGCGGTGGCGGCGCAGGACAAATCGCTGCGGGTGCTGGCGATCGCCGCGATGGCGGCGGTCGCCGTGGGCGTGGGTGTCGGGTTCTGGGCGGAGACACGCGGGCCGGCCCAGCCATCACCGCAACTGGACATCGCTCAGGTCGCGCTGCCACCCGGTGGCCGGCTCGATATCGACCCGCGCTTGCCGGCGCGGCCGGCCAGCCGGGCGCAGCAGCCCGACATCGGCCCATCCGGCGCGACGGCGGCAGCCGCGGACACGGCGCCGGGCGTTCCGCCGGGCGGCGACGCGGCCTCCGCGCTTGTTGCCATGGGCGCGCCCGCGGCGCCGGCGCTCTCCACTCGGCCCGATCTGCCCGCTGTCTCCGGCGCGGCCAACCGGTCCAGCGCGCCGGGCGCGTTCGCCCTGCGCGACTCCGCACCGAACTGGCCCGCGATCTTTTCGGGCCGGGTCCGCGAAAGCGTCGCCGCGCTGTCCGCACCCGCCGCGCCCGCGGCACAACCGCTGCGGCCGGGCGCGGAGACGCGTATCGGCCGGGCGGACACGGGCCTGACGCCGCTGTCAACCGCCAACGCCGCAGCATTGGCGCCCGATCTGTCGACACTGCGCGCGCTGGCGCGCGGCCCGGTCATCGTCGGCGCCGCGGCGCAGACCGCGCCGGAGCGCCTGAACGAAGGCACCCTTCCGGCCGCGCTGCCCGCAGTGCTGCCGCCGCGCACCCCGCGCGGCGCGACCGTCGACCTCGGCCCGCCGCAGGCGCGTCCGCAGGCGCCGGATCTGTCCATCTTCTTCCGCGATGTCGGCCCGGTGGAGGCGCGCGTGATCGCGCCGCGTCAGGGCGCGGCACCGCAAGGACGGCCCATCGATCTTACCCGCCCGGCGCTGGCGCCGCGACCGCAGCCGTCGACGGCGCAGGCGCAGGCGCAGCTGCGACTGCTCTTCGATCCCGCCGGGCCAACCAGCCCCGATCTTGCCGCGCTGCGCGGCGCGCAACCGGGGGCAGTCGTGGCCCGCTTCAGCGATCCGGCCCGCACCCTTGCCGGCCCCGGCACGCCGGCGCTGGATCTGGCCGGCCTGCGTGCCTGGGGCGCGGCACGCAGTCTGCGCGACCGGGCGCCCGCCAGCGAGGGGCTTTCGGCAGAGGCGGAGGCGCGCGTCGCCGCCCTGCCCGCGACCTCGGCGCTGGATGCGCCGCAACCCCGCGCCGCGATCGCCGATCCCGGCGCAGCACGGCGCCAGCCGGATGCCGCCGGCGGCGATACCGATCCGCTGACCGGGCTGGCGCTTTACGACATCACCGCGCTGCGCGTGACCGCCGCGCGGCCCGAGATCGTGCCGCCGGCACGGCCCGCCGATCTGCCGGATCAAACCCCGCCAGCATCGGTCGCGCGCGCCATCGCCGCCCTGCCGGATCTGCTGCGACCCGAGATCGCTACGGCCACTGCGCCCAGCATCGACACCCGCAGCCGGGAGCCGGCGGCAGAAAACCCCTGGGCCCTGCTCGCCAGCCCCGGGCCGGTTCTGGTACAGCCCAGCGACCAAGTCGCGGCTTTGATCGAGGGCGTGCTGTCCGATGCGGCGCAAGGCCCCGTGGTCCCGACCGGCCCGGTCATCGCGCCACCCCCGGCGCGGCCCGAGGCGATGGTTGCCGCCGAACGCGCGCGGATCGCTGCGGAAGAGGAGCGTCTGGCCGCACTGCAGCCCTCGGAACGGGCGCTGCGCGCATCCACCGCGCCGCCGGCGCGGCCCGCGGGTCTGAACGCCGCGGCACCGCCGCCCCCGCCGCTGCCGCCCACCGGCACCACCGCCGTCGCGACCCAGCCGCCGGTCACCGCCGAACCGACGCGCCCGCAGCGGGTGATCCCGACCATCCCCACCACCGCCTCTGTCGCGCGCGCCGCCACGATCCAGGACGCCATGCCGATGCGCGACATGGTGCTGATCGGGGTCTATGGCACCGCCACGAACCGTCACGCGCTGCTGCGGCTGGGCAACGGCAACTTCGTCAAGGTCTCTCCGGGTGACCAGGTCGGCGGGTTTTCCGTCGCCGCGATCAGCGCCGATGCCATCCGTCTGCGCCAGCGCGGGCGCGAGCGTCTGCTGGTGATCCCCGAATAAAGCCTCAGGCGCTGCGCGTCCGATAGGCGGCCCATGCCTCGGGCGTATCCAGATCGGTGACCGCCGCCTGGCCGGGCAGCGGCACGTCGCATAGAAACTCCCGTGCCGCCTGGATCACGCTGCGTGCCCCGACATCGCCGCCAAGCGCCGCCAACGGCTCGAAAAAACGCCGGCCGAACAGCACCGGGTGGCCCGGGGTGCCGTCGGCGGCGGTCGCACGACAGATTTCGGCGCCCGAGGCCGGATCGAAGGCTGCGATCAGCGCCTCATAGGCCGCCGCGTCGATATCGGGCATGTCGGCCAGCGCTACGATGACCGCATCCGCCTGTGCCGATACGGCGGCGAGGCCCGCGCGCAGGCTTTCGGCCATGCCGGCACGTGCCGTCTCCGCCGTGACGATACGCGCGGCACAGCCCTTCAGCGCCGCCGCCCGCGCCGGGCGATCGGGGGGCAGGACGACATGGACAGCCGCCGCCGTCTCTGCGCCCAGCGCGGCAGCTGCGGCGTGGCGGATCATCGGCTGGCCCGCGACAGGTTCCAGCAGCTTGTCGGCGCCGCGCATCCGGGTGGCGGCACCGGCCGCCAGCAGCACGATCTCCACCCGCGGGCCGGTTTCGGGCACGGCCCGGATCACGCGCGGCTGCGGCCTTACCGGGATCTCCTTCAGCAGCCCGCCCACACCCATTGCCGCGATATCCGCATCGGTGACCCGCAGGCCGCAGGCGACCCGTTCCAGCACCCAATCGGCGCCGTTCAGCGCCGGCGCGCGGGCACAGCCGGGCAGGCCAATCACCGTGCGGTCGGCCAATGCCCCCAGAAACAGCAGATTGCCCGGATCGACCGGCATGCCGAACCGGTGCAGCGCGCCGCCAGCGGCCATCAGGCCGGCCGGGCAGACATCCGCCGCGTCCGATGTGGCCGAGGCGCCCAGGATCAGCACCATTGGCGCCCCGGTCCGCGGCAGCGCCGCCGCGACCGCGCCAGCGTCATGGGGCACCGTCAGCACGCGGTCGAGCCGCATGCCCAGCGCCGCCAGCCGCGTCCGCACCGCCGTCACGCCCTTGTCGAGCAGCTTCTGCGCAAAGCCGGGCGTGCGGGTTAGGATCAGGTCCGCCCGGTCCAGCGCCACGGGTGTTACCGCCAACGCGCCGACACCGCTCAGCGCGGTCTCGGCCCGGGCCAGCGCCGCGCCGGGCACGGCATAGGGAATGATCTTTACGGTCGCCAGCATCATACCCGGCGCCACGCGCGTGAGGTCGGGCAAGGTCGCCAGCGTGATGCCGGGGTCGATCGCGTTCAGTGCGTTCACCGAAGCCGCGTCTATCCGCACCAGCCCGGCCGCATCCGCCAGCACATTCACCCGCCCGGTGAACGGCGCATCGATGCGCACCCGCGCCGCCGGCGCATCGGGGATCAACGCCGCCGCCAGCCGCGCCGCAGCGTCGTCCTCGGTCACATCGCCTGGGGCCAGCCGCGCGACGGTCACCGCCTCAACCCCGGCGGCGCGCAATGCGTCGAGATCCGCGGCATCCAGAACCCGGCCCTTGCGCAACCGGCGCCCGCCCGCCTGCACCGAATGCGCCAGCACCGCGCCGGATGCCTGCGCCAGCGGAACCGGCCCGAATTTCACGCCGCGGCCCGGGCGCGGGTTTCCGGGCGACGCAATCGCTCGGTGATTTGCGCCATGATCGATATCGCAATCTCGGCCGGGGATTTCGCGCCGATATCCGCGCCCACGGGGGCATGGATCCGTGCGATCTCGCTTTCCGGCACGCCGGCGTCCCGCAGCCGCGCCACGCGTTTGGCATGGGTCCGGGGCGACCCGAGGCAGCCCAGATAAAACACACTCGACCCCAGGGCCGTACGGATCGCCGGGTCGTCGAGCTTGGGGTCATGGGTCAGCGTCACGACGGCGGTGCGCGCATCCAGACCGGCGGCGTGAAGTGCGGCATCCGGCCAGTCGCGGAGGATGGTTTCGCCCGGGAACCGGCTGTCGCTGGCAAAGGCGTCGCGCGGGTCGACCAGGACCGGATCATAGCCAGAAAGCCGCGCCATCTGCACCAAGGGCTGGGCGATATGCACCGCGCCCACCACGATCATCCGCAGCGGCGGGTTGTGGACGGCCAGAAACCAATCGCCCTCGAACCCCGACCGGTCGGAGTCGAAACGCGCCGTCGCCGCCGCGCCCAGCGGGTCCTTGGCGGTTTCGATCAACCGCCGCTCCCAGGTTTCGACATTCGTGGCCAGGATCGCGCGCCGACGCGCCGACCGCGCCGCCACCAGGGCGCGCAGATCCGCCAGCGCCGGCCCCTGCCCGGTACCCACCGGCTCAACCATCACCCGGATGGTCCCGCCGCAGGCCAGACCCACCGCAAACGCCTCGTCATCGCTGACGCCGAATTCCAGGATCCGCGCGCGGCCGTCCTCCAACGCCTCTAGCGCCTCGGCCACCACCGCGCCCTCGACACAGCCGCCGGAGACCGAGCCCGCCATCTCCGCCTGTGCGGTGATGGCCAAAAGGGCGCCCACGGGCCGCGGGGCAGACCCCCAGGTCTCGATGACGGTGGCCAGCGCGACGGACTGGCCGGCCTCGACCCAGGCCAGCGCCTGTTCAGGGATCTGATCGTGGTTCGGTTGGGTCATCGGCGCCTCCCCCGGCGCGCACGACTTTGGCTTGATAGCAATTGTTGCGCGCCGATCTGACATGAACATAGGCGATGGCGGGGTCGCGCAAAAGCATCGTTGCGTATTCGGTGAGTTCGGCACGCGGTGTGATCCGCCCGGTGCCATAGATGATGCGGTTGTCAGGACCATAGCCCTTCAGCAGATAGTCCGGGCTGGTGCCCAGGATCGGCGGCACGCCGGGCCCGTCCCAGGCGCGGCAGTGATCGGCGCACAGAAAGATCGGCCCGGCCTCGGCATAGGGTTGCAGCGCGGGAAACGGCCGGGCCGCCAGGATCAGCATCGCCGCGCCATCGGGCACATCGCGCAGGCAATGACGGCAGGGCGTGTCCGCGCCATCTGAGATCACACGCTCCGCCGGTTGACCGTGAATGTCCGGCCCTCCGGCGCGAATGGCCGACACCCAAGCGGTGTCGAGCGGGATAAAGGTGATGTCCATGCCAGCCTCCGTGTTACGGTCGCAGGATGGCTGCGCGGCACGGGGGTTGCGACCCGGATCCTGCTGGATCGAGAAGGCGCGGACAGGCGGTTGCGCAATATACCAATAAATATCATATACTTAATGGATATTTCTAAGACTGGTTCGCCGCGATGCGATCCGGTTTCGGCCCTATTCTAACAGACGCATCAGCCGCATCTTGTCGCCGGTATCGTCGGCGCGTGTCAGCGCCGCCGCCAATCCTTCCAGGGAGGCGATGCTATGCCCGGCGCGAAAGCTGTCGACGCGTGGCAGCAGCGCGCGCACCCCGCGCGCCTTTGGGGCGAAGCCGTCCCAGCGCAAAAGCGGGTTCAGCCAGATCAGCTTATGCGCCGAAAGCCGCAGCCGGTCGGCCTCCGCGGCCAGCAGGTCGGGGTCGTCGCGGTCCAGCCCGTCGGTGATCAGCAGCACCACGGCGCCCTGCCCCAGCACCCGCCGCGACCAGTCGCGGTTGAACGCGTGGAGGCAAGCGCCGATGCGCGTGCCGCCTTCCCAGTCGCGCGCCTCCGCCCCCGCCGCGGCCAGTGCCTGATCCACATCGCGCGCGCGCATATGCCGGGTAATGTTCGTCAACCGGGTGCCGAAGGTGAAGGCATGGACCTGCGCCCAACCCGCCCCCTTGGCGTTCGCGGCCGCGTGCAGAAAGTGCAGCAGCATCCGGCTGTAGGACGACATCGAGCCAGAGATATCGCACAGCGCCACCAGGTTCGGGTACCGCTCCCGCCGGCGCTGACGTTTCAGGTCGCGGATCTCTCCGCCCGAGCGCATCGCCGCACGCATCGTCCCGCGCCAATCGGCCACCCGCCCCCGGGCCGCGGGTGCGGTTCGGCGTGATGCGATCGGGCGGACCGGCAGTTGCAAGGCGGCCAGGGCACGGCGGGCGGCGGCCAGATCGGCGGCGCTCATCTGTTCGAAATCCGCCTGGCGCAGGCGTTCCTGGGCGGAAAAGGTCAGCGTCGCGTCGAACTCGATCTCCTCGCCCTGCGGCTCGGGTGGGGTGTCTGCCTGAAGCGTGTCCAACAGCGCCTCGGCGGCGCGCCGCTCCGCCGCGCGGGGCTTGGGGCGTTCATTGGCGCCGCGCACCATGGGCGTCAGCATCGACATCATGTGCTCCAGGAACTGCGGATCGCGCCAGTAGAGCCGGAACACCTGCCCGAAAACCGCGCGATGTTCGGCGCGGGAGACGAAACAAGCCTCCAGCGTGGTGTAGAAATCCGCCTTGGCCGTGAAACCGGCCGCCTCCACCGCGCGCACCGCATCGACCACCCGGCCCGGGCCCACCGGCAGCCCGGCCCGGCGCAGGGCCCGGGCGAAATGGGTGATGTTCTCGGCCAGCCGCCCGTCCTCGGGCACCGGCAGATCGGCATAGGTCACCATGCGGTGCGCAAATCGCGCAGACCGCCGGCGACCAGCCGCAGGCCAAGTGCGGCAAAGACCGTGCCGAAGCCCGCCTCTATCCCACGCGCGGCGCGGGCATAGATCCGCACAGCCCCTCCGGTGGAAAACAAAAGCGCATAGCCGCCATAGATCGCAAAAGCCGACCCGGCGGCCGCTGCGCCGACACCCAGAAAGCCCAGCGTGGACATCTGCAGGCTCGATACATAGGCGGTGACCGCCACCCACATCAGCGCCGCCTTGGGGTTGGTGAGCACGACCAGAAGCCCGGTCAGATAGGCGCGCCGGCGCACCGGGCCGGTGGTGCCCGTCGCGCCGCCCACCCAGGCGGCGCGCAACGCCCGCAGGCCCAGATAGGTCAGATAGGCGCCGCCCAGCAGCTTGAGCGTGATCAACAGCCCCGGCGCCGCCGCCAACAGCGCGCCGACGCCCAGCGCGAACAGCATGGCCCAGGCAAAGACGCCACTGGCGATGCCCGCGGCCGTGGCCACCGCCGCCAATCGTCCGCGGGCCAGGGCGGCGGCAGAGACCGCCATCATGTTCGGCCCCGGAGAGGCCTGCGCCAGCAGAACACCGACCGCAACGGGCGCAAGCTCCATCAGCATGGCGTCCCCGCGACGGCAGCCCGCGCCCATGGGCCGGGGGGGGGTGTGGG
>JBCDDF010000006.1:0-113371 GCA_039180525.1 Pseudomonadota bacterium | reverse complement strand
TCCGCCGCCGGCGCCAGCAGACGGTCAGGAATGGTCTGTGTCACGGGCATGGACGTGCCCTACCCTTCACCGCAGCGGCCGCGCAAGCGGTGGGCGTGGTTCCGAACCCGCCAAGGCTCCGCCCGTTCGGTGCTGAAACGCTCCACTGGAGCGTTTCCGAGACGCCGCTCACTCTTTGTTCCACAAATATCCCGGGGAGCGCGAGGTGCTGGCCCCTCGCTCCCGTCGCCGGCCCAAACGCGCCGCGCTCAGTACACCACGACCGACCGGATGCTCTCGCCAGAATGCATCAGATCGAAGCCCTTGTTGATCTCGTCCAGTTTCAGCGTGTGGGTGATCATCGGATCGATCTCGATCTTGCCCTGCATGTACCAGTCCACGATCCGCGGCACATCGGTCCGCCCGCGCGCGCCGCCGAACGCGGTGCCACGCCAGACCCGGCCGGTGACCAGTTGGAACGGCCGGGTCGAAATCTCCGCGCCCGCCGGCGCCACACCGATGATGATGCTCTCTCCCCAGCCCTTGTGGGCGCATTCCAATGCCATGCGCATCACATCGACATTGCCGGTGGCGTCGAAGGAATAATCCGCCCCGCCCTTCGTCAGATCGACCAGATAGGGCACCAGATCGCCCTCCACCTCGGCCGGGTTGACGAAATCGGTCATCCCGAAACGTTCGGCCATGGCCCTTTTGTCGGGATTGAGATCGACGCCCACGATCTGGTCCGCCCCGGCCAGCCGCAGACCCTGGATCACGTTCAGCCCGATCCCGCCCAGGCCGAACACCACCGCGCGCGATCCGATCTCCACCTTAGCGGTGTTCATCACCGCGCCGATCCCGGTGGTCACGCCGCAGCCGATATAGCAGACCTTGTCGAAGGGCGCGTCGGGCCGGATCTTGGCCAGCGCGATCTCGGGCACCACGGTGTGGTTGGCGAAGGTGGACGTGCCCATGTAGTGAAAGATCGCCTCGCCGCCGATGGAAAACCGCGAGGATCCGTCGGGCATCAGCCCCTGGCCCTGGGTCGACCGGATCTTCTGGCACAGATTGGTCTTGGGGTTCAGGCAGTAGTCGCATTCGCGGCATTCTGGCGTGTAGAGCGGGATCACGTGGTCACCCGGTTTCAGCGTCGTCACGCCGGGGCCGCATTCGACCACCACGCCGGCGCCCTCATGGCCCAGGATGGCGGGAAAGATCCCTTCGGGATCGGCGCCCGACAGGGTGAAGTCGTCGGTGTGGCAGATCCCGGTCGCCTTGATTTCGACCAGAACCTCGCCCGCGCGCGGGCCGTCCAGATCCACCTCCGCAATCTCCAAGGGCGCCCCGGCTTTGGTGGCGATGGCCGCGCGTGTCTTCATATTGTCCCCCTGTCGGTTGTTTTGCGCGAGACACTGCCGCGCACCCGGGCACCGGTCAAGCGACGGAACAGGCACGGCCGCGCGTATCAGCCCCATCAACACATTGAGGCAAAGGATACCCGACATGACCAGATTTCTGCTGACCGCCGCCGCCTTGGCCCTGCTGGCGGGCACCGCCACCGCGCAGGAACGCGGGCGCGCCGACCGGGACGGGCCGCGGTTCGCCCATGCCGCCGGCGACCATGACCGCCGCGGCGCACAGCGCGGGCGTGCGGCCCAGGCCCGGTTCGCCCGGCTTTTGGAGACCTATGACACCGATGGCGATGGCGGCGTCACCCAAGGTGAGATCGACGCCGCGCGCAGTGCGCAACTGGCGGAATTCGACGGCGACGGCGACGGGCAATTGACCCTGGCCGAATACGAGGCCCTGTGGCTCGACGTCATGCGCGAGCGCATGGTCGACCGCTTTCAGGCCCATGACGACAATGGCGATGGCGCGGTGACGGTGGCGGAGTTCGGCGAGGAATTCACCCGCCTGATCGAGACCCGCGACCGCAATGGCGACGGGATCCTGAACCGCGACGATTTCGGGCGGCGCGCCGCCCCGGAGGCCGAGTAAAGCCCTGCGTGGGCGGCCGCGGATGCGCGCCGGCCGCCCACGCCATTCGTTAACCAGAGGTTAAATCTCCGCCCGTCCCACGTTGACAGAGCGCTGCCTTATTCGGCCCATTGCGCGCCGACAAAGAGTTGAGCGAGTGCGGCGATGTATATGCCCGAATCCCGTGGCGAACTGGAACGGATCCTGGAAAGCCTGGAGCTGTTCTGCGCCGCCGATCATCTGCCCCGCGTGGCCGAGGCCTTGGGCGAGGCCCGCTTCCACCTGACCGCGGAACAGGCCCGCGCCACCACGCGGACCGAGCGTCCGAGCCTGGGCCGCCGCTGAAACCGCGCCCCTTTCGGGTGTCACCGTCAGGATTTCAAACCGATCGGGTCGAAACGACCGCAAACCGCGCGCGGCGCCGAGATGGTCGAAGCCGGGCCTCAGTCGCCGCGCGAGCGAGGCCCGCCCGTCACCATCCGCGCCTAACGCTTCGCATGATCGTTCCAGATCCAGGGCCGGGCGAACACGCCCAGCGCCTCGTTCACCGCATTGTCGTCGACTTCGCCGGTCTTCTTCAGCGCCGCAACCAAGCCGCGCCGCTTGTCCTCAAAGACATGATCGACGACGATCGGCAGCTCCGCCTCGGCCAGGGCCGCGTCGAAGATCCGCGTGATCGCCTTCTTGCGCAGCGCGGGTTTGAACACTTTTCCCACGGCGGTCTTCGGCATTTCGTCCAGGATCTCCAGGTGTTTGGGCTGCGCCGCGCGTTCGCCGATATTGTCCTGGGCGAACTTCATCAACGCCGCCTCGTCCACGCTGGCCGCGGCGCGGAGTTCGACGTAGACCGCGGGCAATTCGCCCGAATGCGCATCCGGCTGCCCGATCGCACCGGCGAAACTGACATCCGGATGCGCCATCAGCGCCTCTTCGATCGTCGCCGGGTCGATATTGTGGCCACCGCGGATGATCAGATCTTTCGCCCGCCCGGTGATCCATAGATATCCGTCGGCATCGATCCGGCCCAGATCGCCGGTCCGCAGATAGCTGCCGTCGGCGTAGAGGCCGGTGTTCTTCTCCGGCTCTGTATAGGTCGCGCCCACATTGACGCCCGGGTTGACGACGCAGATCTCACCGATTTCGTCGACGCCGCATTCCTTATGGATCGCGCCATCGGCGCCGCAGTCGAGAATGCGGATATCGGTGTAGGGAAAAGGCAGCCCGACCGAGCCGATCTTGCGTTCGCCCTCGGGCGGGTTGATGGAGATCAGGCACGTCGTCTCGGTCATGCCATAGCCTTCCAGGATCTTCAGCCCGGTCTCCGCCTCGAAGCGTTTGAAAAGCTCCACCGGCAGCGGCGCAGAGCCCGATACCGCATAGCGCAAGGTGGACACATCGGCATCCACCGGGCGCTGCATCAGCGCCGCGGCGGCCGTGGGCACGGTGATCATGAACGTGGCGCCGTAGCGTTCGATCAGCTTCCAGAAATTGTCGAACACGCCGTCGCCGCGATAGCCGGCGGGCGTGGGCATGACCATATGCGCCCCGGAAAAAAGGCAGCTTGCAAACACCGGATAGGCCGCCAGCACATGGAACAGCGGCAGCGGGCACATCAGCACATCCTGGTCGCTGAACAGGTAGGACTTGCCGCACCAGCCGTTGTAGATGATCCCCGAGTGCCGGTGCTGTGCGACTTTGGGCATGCCGGTCGTGCCGCCGGTATGGAAATAAGTGCAGATCCGGTCGTCGTCGCTTTCCTCAAAGGTCAGCGCGTCACCCGGCTGGCCGGCGATGGCGGTGGCGAAATCGACCACCTTGGCACGATGGTCGCGGTCGGGCTTGGGTCTAAGCAACGGCACCAGCCAGCTGACCGGCGGCGTCAGGTAATGGCGCAGATCGACCTCGATCAGGGTCTGGACGCCGGGCGCGAGCCGCAGCGCCTCGGACACCTTCGCCGACAGGTCGGATTTCGGAAACGGCGCCAGGGTCACCACCGCCTTGGCGCCGGTCTCCGCCAGGATCGCGCCGATCTGGGCGGCACTGAGCAGCGGGTTGACCGGGCTGACGATGCCCGCTGTGGCGCCGGCCGCCAGCGTGATCGCGGTTTCGTTGCAGTTCGGCAGGACATAGGCAACCACATCCGCCTCGCCGATGCCGATACTGCGCAGGTAGTTGGCGGTGCGGGTGACCTGGGTCTGGAATTCGGCCCAGGTCAGGGTTTCTTTCTTATCCTTGGGCCCGGATTTGATCTGAAAACTGACCGCCGGGCGGTTGCCCGATCGCGCCACCGTCTGCGCCAGCATTTCATAGACTGTGCGGGCGGTCCAACGATCATCCATCGGCGCGGCGGTTTCGTATTCGATCTTGTCTGCGAGATTGACGACGATGCTCACGGACTTTCCTCCCGCCCTTGGAGGGCTGTTATTACGGCGCCGAATTGGGACGGCGCGGCGTGGATGGGGTTTTCTAAACGGTGTTCGCGCCGCGGGCCAGCTTTCAGGCCGCTTTTCCGTCGGTGAACTGCAATTTCGCCAGTTGCGCATAAAGGCCGCCCTGGTCAACCAGCGCCTCATGGCTGCCCTCGGCCAGGATGCGGCCCTGGTCCATCACCACGATCCGGTCGGCCTTTTTGACCGTCGCCAGGCGGTGGGCGATGATCAGCGTGGTGCGGCCTTGGGACAGGCTTTCGACCGCCTGCTGCACCGCGCGTTCGCTTTGTGCATCCAGCGCGGAGGTCGCCTCGTCGAGCAGCAGAACCGGGGCGTTGCGCAGGATCGCGCGGGCGATGGCGATGCGCTGTTTCTGACCGCCCGACAGCATCACGCCACGTTCCCCGACATAGGTGTCATACCCGTCCGGCAACTCGGTCAGGAACGCATCCGCCGCCGCCGCGCGCGCCGCGACCTCGACCTCCGCGTCGGTGGCCTCGGGGCGACCGAAGCGGATGTTTTCACGCGCAGTGGTGGCGAACACCGCCGGTTCCTGTGGCACCAGCGCGAATTGTCGGCGCAGATCGTCGCGCGACAGGCTTTCGATGGGCGCGCCGTCCAGCGTGATCGTGCCGGCATCGGGATCGAAAAACCGCATCAGCACCTGGAAAACGGTGGTCTTGCCCGCGCCCGACGGCCCGACCAGGGCCACCGTCTCTCCCGGTGCGACATCGAGCGTGAAGTCCTCCAGCGCGCTGACCTCCGGCCGGGCGGGATAGCGGAAGTCGACACCCTGGAAACGCAGCGCCCCGCGCACCGGCTGGGGAAGGGGCGCGGGCGTCACGGGGTCGGTGATGCCGTCCTCCAGCGTCAGCAACTCAACCAGCCGCTCGGTGGCCCCAGCGGCGCGCTGGACCTCGCCCCAAACCTCCGACAAGGCGCCGACGGCGCCGGCGACCATCACCGAATAGATCAGGAACTGGACCAACTCGCCCGGGGTCATAACGGCATCCTGGACGTCACGGGCGCCCACCCACAGGATCCCGGTGATGCCACAGAAGGTGAAAAATATGACGATCGCGGTCATCCAGCCCCGTGTCGCGATGCGCCGATACGCCGCAATCAGAGAGCGTTCGGTGACCGCCCCAAAGGCGGCGCGGCTTGTGGCCTCGTGCGTGTTGGCCTGTACGGTCTGCGCGGCCAACAAGCTTTCCGAGGCGAGCCCGGAGGATTCCGCCACCCGGTCCTGGTTCTCGCGGCTGAGGGATTTCAGCCGCCGGCCGAGCAGGATGATCGGTGCGATCACCAGCGGCACCAGCAGCAGCACCAGCGCGGTCAGCTTGGGCGAGGTGAACAGCATGAACACCAGCCCGCCCGCAAAGATCAGCACGTTGCGCAGCGCGACCGAGATCGAGGACCCGACGATGGATAGGATCAGCGTGGTGTCCGTGGTCAGGCGCGACAGGACCTCGCCCGTCAAGACGCGTTCGAAGAAGACCGGGCTCATGGCGATGACGCGGTCATAGACCGCGGTGCGGATATCGGCGACGACACGCTCGCCGATGCGGGTGACAATTACGTAGCGCAGCGCCGTGCCCAGCGCCAGAAGCGAGGCGATCCCAACTGCCGCGGCGAAATAGCGATCCATCAGATGCATGTCGCCACCATCGAACCCGTCGACCACGCGGCGCACGGCAAGCGGCAGGCTGAGCGAAAGGCCGGCAGTGACGGTCAGCGTCAGCAGCGCCAGCGCGATCATCCCGCGATAGGGCAGCAGAAACGGCATCAACCCGGCCAACGCCCGTACACGCTTAGACCGTGCCCGGTCTTCGCGCTCTGACGCCGCCACAGGTTGTCTTGCCATCGTTGCCGCCATCGTTGCGCCGCCCCACAGATATTTTCGACAGCGGCCGGAGGCAAGGACGCAACGTCATGGCGCCGATGCCACATTTCAGCCATGCTGAAGAGCAACACCGTTAATATTTAAGTATCTAGGCGCCCGGTCGCATTTTAAGAGGCTTTCATAATGGCAACGATCACTGTCACCGACCGCGAAACTTCTGAGATCATTGAAAACAACCCGTATCTGGCCGGGTTGGGATTTCAGATCGACAGCTACTCCGATGGCGTGTCGCGGTACATGACATGGTCGTCGAACGACCTGACCTACAACTTCAGAGAGAACGAGCGCAGCCCCGATTTCGGCTTTGAGGGGCAGACCGTCGGCGAGTTTTCGCGGGAGTTGAAAGACGCCTTCCGCACCGCGATGGACGACATATCGGCCGTGGCTGACGTGAGCTTCCGGGAAGTCGACGGCCGCAATGCCAACGCCGACATCGACTATTGGTCGGTCTACGATGAAGACGCGAATTACACCGGTTATTCCTATGCCGTCGGCGGCGACGGCGTGTTCATGAACAGCTATTACATCTATGGCACCTTCCCGGGGGAACCGAACGGGTTGACCTATGGCGGGATCAACTACGCCACGGCCATTCATGAACTGCTTCACAACATGGGCTTGTCGCATCCGCATGACGACAACGAATTCAGCGTATCCTTTCCCGGCGTATCGGGCCCCGACGATACCGGCGACCACGCGCTGAACCAGACGCTCTACACCCTGCTGAGTTATAACGAGGTGCGCCAGACACTTGAGGATGGCAGCCGCAGCACCGGCTGGCCGTGGTCGGATATCACCAGCGTCGACCGCAGCTTCGCGACCATGGGCGCGTTCGACATCGCCATGTTGCAGGCCCTTTATGGCGCAAACACCGACAGCGCCGGCGGCGATGACACCTATGCGCTGGCCACCGCGAACGGTACCGGCACCTACTATAAGTCGATCTGGGACACCGGCGGCATCGACGCAATTTCGGCGAAGACCGGCGACGCTGTCCGGATCGATCTGCGCCCGGCAACCCTGGATCCGGAGGACGGCGCCTTGGCCGGCGGGGGTTTGTCCCGGGTCGAAGGCATCTATGGCGGGTTCACCATAGCGGCCGGTGTGGACATCGAGAACGCGTTTACCGGTTGGGGCAAAGACGACATTCGCGGTAACGGGCTGGACAACAAGCTGGTGTCGAAAGACGGCGACGATGTCGTGCGCGGATTCCGGGGCGACGATATCGTGAAGCTCGGCGAAGGCGATGACCGTGGCTTCGGCGGAGCGGGCGACGACACCATGTTCGGCAAGCAGGGCAATGACACGCTCTACGGCGAAAACGGCCACGACTTCATCAAAGGCAATGGCGGCGCGGATTTCATCAAGGGCGGCAAGGGTAACGATAGAATTGTCTCAGGCGGCGGCGACGACACGCTCTCGGGCGGCGGCGGTGCCGATGAGTTCGTTTTCAGAAACGACAATGGCGACGATCAGCTGAACGGGTTCAACTTGAAGCTGGACCTGCTCGAACTCAAGGATTTCGCCGCGTTCGAGGATCTGGATATTACCGACACGGCAGATGGCGCACTGATAGTTCTCGGCACGGGCTCGGTCCTGCTGGCCGGTGTCGAAGCCGGCGATTTGACCGTGGATCACTTCATCTTCTGACCACGGCCCGGCGCACCGGCGCGCGGCACTCAAAGCCGCGTGTCGTAATCCGACACCAGCAGATGCAGCGGGTCGGTATCTTCCTCGATCTCTGAAAACCGCCCGATCGGGTCGCGGAACACATTGTCGGTCAGGTCGTCATTCACCGTCGACACCTCGCCGATCAGCACGTCCCCGCCCTCGCCCCAGAACGCATGCCAGTCCCCGGGCATCAGCGTCACGCTTTCGCCCGGTTCCAGCTTCAGATGCCCGCCGGCCAGAAACTTGCGCCAGCGGCCATCGGTGCGCACCCGGACCTCCGCCTCCGGGTCGATCGCGCCGGTGCGGTCGGCGGCGTAAAGCTCGATCACCAGCGTGCCGCCGCCGCGGTTGATGATGTCTTCGGCCTTGATGTTGTGCCGGTGCATGGGCGAGATCTGATCCTTGCGGCTGATCATGATCTTCTCGGCGTAAAGCATGCCGCGCCCGCTTTGCAGATCTGCCGCCGCCCCGTTGCGCACGGTGAACAGAAACAGGCCCAGATCGGCGAAATTGCCGCGCCCGTAATCGGTGATGTCCCAGCCCAGCCGGTTGTCGCGGATCATCGCGGCGTCATGCGCCACCCGCTCGCGCAGCTCGTCCGGCGACCAATACGCAAACGGCGGCAGCCGGAAGCCGAAGGACCGGATGAAACGGTCGCTTTCGCGGATGATCTCGTTGATCTCGGAACGGTGCATGGGTCGGGTCCTTGGTCGTCTGGGGACCAGCATGCGGGGCGCAGGCGGGGTTGGCAACCGGGCCGCGCGAGCGTAGGGCTGAGCCCATGGCCACCACGGCAACGCCCCCCGCACCCCGCCGGATCGACAACACCCAGGGCATCGCCTGGATCCTGGCCTCTGTCGTGGGCGCGAGCGTCATGTCGGTGTCCGTCCGCGAGGTCGGCGGCAGCATAGACAGCCGCATGATCGTGGTTCTGCGCGCGGGCATCATCGCGCTGGGGCTGATCCCGCTTCTGATCCTGATCCCACGGCTTCGGCCGATGCGGTTCTCGCGGCCCGGGCTGCACATCCTGCGCGGCGCGCTGATCGGATTGTCGACGCATCTGGGGTTCTACACGCTGATCCATATCCCGCTGGCCACCGCGGCGGTGCTGTTCTTCATGGCACCGATCTTCGCCACTATCCTGTCGGCGGTTTTCCGGGGGGAGCGGGTCGGCCCGCGGCGCAGCGCCGCCATCGCGGCTGGCTTTCTGGGCGCGGTGATCATCCTGCGCCCCGGGCTGCAACCGCTGGAGCCGGCGATGCTGGCGGCGCTTGCCTCCTCGGCGCTGTTCGCCATCGCCCTGGTGCTGTCGCGCGGACTGGCCGAGGCCGATGGCGCGGCCGCAGCCTATGTTTCTTCGGTGGTGATCACGCTTGTCGTCTCCCTGCCCCTGGCCGCGCCGGTGCTGGCATTGCCGCAGACCGGCTGGGTCTGGTTCGCCGTGGGGCTGACGGTCGCCGGCGGCGTGGTGCGCGGGGTCGCCGACATTCATGCCTATCGCCATGGCGAGGCTTCGGTGCTGGCGCCCATCACCTATCTGCGGCTGGTGCTGATCGGCATCGCCGGCTACGTCTTCTATGCCGAAACGCCCGATACGGTGACACTGATCGGCGCCGCGATCATCATCGCCGCCACGCTGTACATCGCCCGGCGCGAGGCGCGGCTGAACCGGATCAAAGCGCCTTCCGCGCCCTGAGCGCCGCGGCGATCGTGCCGTCGTCGAGGTAATCCAACTCGCCGCCGATCGGCACGCCCTGGGCCAGCGAAGTGACCCGCGCCGCCAGCGGCTCCAACCTGTCGAGGATGTAATGCGCGGTGGTCTGGCCATCGACGGTGGCGTTGAGCGCCAGGATGACCTCTTCGACCTCCCCGCCCTCGACCCGCGCGACCAGATCCGGGATGCGCAGATCTTCGGGCCCGATCCCGTCGAGCGCCGACAGCACCCCGCCCAGCACGAAATAGCGACCCTTGAAGCTGCGCCCGCGTTCGATGGCCCACAGATCCGAGACCTCTTCGACCACGCACAGCACGCGCGCATCGCGTTTGGGGTCGCGACAGATCGCACAGGTGGGCTCGGTGCCGATATTGCCGCAGGTGTCGCAAGTGCGCGCGTTGCGCGCGACGGTGTCCAGCGACCGCGCCAGCGGCACCAGCATCAGATCTCGTTTCTTGATCAACGCCAGCACCGCACGCCTGGCCGAGCGCGGGCCCAGCCCCGGCAGCTTGGCCATCAGCTCGATCAGCGCCTCGATATCCTTGCCGCCCTCACCCATCGCGCTTGTTTCGACGGCGCGGGCGACGGCGTCAAGGGCGGGACCGGGCGGCGCGACGCGTCCCGGGCGCGATCCGGGACCTCTGCGCTTCGGGTCGAGCCAGGAGGCCCCGGCGCGGGGGCCGGGGCACGTGGCGCATTGGGCCGGCCTTCGTCAGAAGGGCAGCTTCATCCCCGGCGGCAGGCCCATGTCTTCGGTGATCTTGGCCATTTCCTCCTGCGCGCGGGCGCTGGCGCGGGCCTGGGCGTCCTTGATCGCGGCCAGGATCAGATCCTCCGCCACTTCCTTGTCGTCGGGCGAAAAGATCGACGGATCGATGCTCAGCCCGGTCAACTCGCCCTTGGCCGTCGCGGTTGCGGTCACCAGCCCGGCACCGGCCTCTCCCTGCACGGTGATCGTGTCCAGCGCGTCCTGCGCCTCGGACATTTTCGCCTGCATCTCCTGGGCTTGCTTCATGATCTTGGCCATGTCGCCCAGGCCACCCAACCCTTTCAGCATCGCATTCGCTCCATCGCTTCTGGATCAATCCTCGTCGAAGGGATCCAGCGGATCCCAATCGTCGTCCAACTCTTCCGGCGCCGGTGGCGGATCTTCCGCCGGCATCGGTTCGTGCACCTGCATATGTTTGTCGGTAATGCCGGGAAAGGCCGCAATCACCGCCTCGACCAACGGGTGACGCATCGCCTGGCCCAGCAGATCGTCGCGCTGGGCCGCGCGGACCTCCGCAATCGTCGGGCCGCCGCCGTCGGCGACCACCGAGACACCCCAGCGCACCCCGGTCCAGTCGGTCAGCCGCGCCGCCAGCCGCGCAGCCAGGTTCGCCGGTGCCGCCTCGGTCGGCTGAAACTCGATCCGGCCGGGGGTGTATTTGACCAGGCGCAGATGATCCTCGACCTCGACCAGCAATTGGATATCGCGATTGGCGCGGATCAGCGCCACAGCGTCGTCAAAACGCGCATAACGCGCCAGCGGGTCCTGCGCGGGCGCGGACGCCGCCGCCGCCGGCGCAGGCGCACTACGGCCCTGCGCCACGCGCGCCATGCTGCGCCGCGCGGTCGGGCCGCCGGCGGCGGGCACCGCGACCGGTGCGGCGGTGCCAGCGGGGGGCGCCGGCGCATCCTGCAGCTTGCGCACCAGATCGCCCGGCGTGGGCAGATCGGCGACATGCGTCATGCGGATCACCGCCATCTCGGCCGCCATGATCGGGCTTGGCGCGGCCGCGACCTCCTCCAACGCCTTCAGCAGCATCTGCCACAGCCGCGTCAGCGCGCGCATCGGCAGGGCCTGGGCCATCTCGCGCCCGCGGTCGCGCTCCGCCGGGCTCACCGTGGGGTCGTCGCCGACCTCGGGCGTGATCTTGACCACCGACACCCAATGCGTGACCTCTGCCAGATCGCGCAGCACCGCCAGCGGGTCGGCGCCATCGGCATATTGCGCCGACAATTCCGCCAGCGCGCCGGCGGCATCGCCGGCCATCACCATATCGAACAGATCCAGCACCCGGCCGCGATCGGCCAGCCCCAGCATCGCACGCACCTGGTCCGGCGCTATCGCGCCATGGCCATGGGCGATGGCCTGGTCGAGCAGGCTCAGCGCATCGCGCACGGACCCTTCGGCGGCGCGGGTGATCAGCGCCAGCGCATCCTCGGCGATCTCCGCCCCCTCGGCCTGGGCGATCCCTAGCAGATGCGCGATCATCTGCTCCGGCTCGATCCGGCGCAGATCGAACCGCTGGCACCGGCTCAGCACGGTCACCGGCACCTTGCGGATCTCGGTCGTGGCAAAGATGAATTTGACGTGCTCGGGCGGCTCTTCCAGCGTCTTGAGCAGCGCATTGAAAGCCGAGGTGCTGAGCATATGCACCTCATCGATGATATAGACCTTGTAGCGCGCGCTGGCGGCCCGGTAGTGCACGCTGTCTATGATCTCGCGGATATCGCCCACGCCGGTGCGGCTGGCGGCGTCCATCTCCAGCACGTCCACATGCCGCCCCTCGGCAATGCCGGTGCAGGCGTCGCACTGGCCGCAAGGGTCGGTCGTCGGCCCGCCCGTGCCATCCGGCCCGGTGCAGTTCAGACCCTTGGCAATGATCCGTGCCGTGGTGGTCTTTCCCACCCCGCGCACGCCGGTCAGCACGAAGGCATGGGCGATGCGATCGGCGGCGAAAGCGTTCTTCAGCGTGCGCACCATGGCGTCCTGCCCGATCAGATCGGCAAAACTCGCGGGCCGGTACTTACGGGCGAGAACCTGATAGGCGGGAGGATCGGCAGCATCCATATCGCGGTGCTATCAGGATTCGGGGACCGGCGGAAAGGGGGCGTCGCCTGCGTGGTGAGAGGTTGGACAGCGACCCGAACGGGGCTCGTTACGGCTGCTTCCTTCCGGACCTGACCGGGTTGGCGAGGCGCTCGCCCGCGCCAACCTCTCACCGCCCAAAATAAGCCGCGGCCCGAGCGGGCGCAAGGGTCGCCGCCTTTTCACCGCGCCCGCAATCGCCTATGCCGGACGGGCAAGCCGCCGAAAGACCCCCTCCACCCATGACCGCCTTCCCGCTCTACGATCCCGAAGCCGTGCTGTTTGCGGGCGCCACGATCGACCGCGCTGCGCATCTGCGCGACCGGGCCGATGATCTGGCGGCCGCGCCTGCCGCCCGCGCCGCGGTTTTCTGGCGCGGCAAGGCGCTGTTCGAAGGGTCGGAGGCGCCGCGCCTGGCCTGGCTGCCGTTGACCGCGCCGCTGCTGGCAGAGGCCGCCGAACCGCCGATCTTTCTGGGCCTCGACGATGCCGCGCCGCGCTTTGCCTATGACATCTCCGCCTGGGACGACCCGGCCGCCGATACGCAGGCGATGGGGAGCTTCGTCGACACCAGTACGAACCGTCATCCGGCGATGACCGAGGCGCAGGCGTTTCTGGATCTGCGCGCCACGATGAGCCGGCTGAACCCAGCCGATGCAGGGAATGCCGCGGCGGCGAAGGGGATCTTCGGCTGGCACGACACGCACCGGTTCTGCGCCCGCTGCGGCGCGCCGTCCAACGTGAGCATGGCCGGCTGGCGGCGCACCTGCCCGGCCTGCGGCGCGCATCACTTTCCCCGCACGGACCCGGTAGTGATCATGCTGATCACGCATGGCGACAGGCTGCTGCTCGGCCGCTCCCCCGGCTGGCCAGAGGGGATGTATTCGCTGCTTGCGGGCTTCATGGAACCGGGCGAAAGCGTCGAGGCCGCCGTGCGCCGTGAGGTCGCCGAGGAAGCGGGCATCGCCGTTGGCTCGGTCCGATATCTGTCCAGCCAGCCCTGGCCCTTCCCGGCCTCGCTGATGATCGGCTGCTGGGGTGTGGCGGAAACCGATGCGATCACGCTGGACCCGGTAGAACTGGAAGACGCGGTCTGGCTGACCCGCGCCCAATTGATCGCCGAACGCACCAGCCCGAACCCGCGCCTGCGCCCGGCGCGCCGGGGCGCCATAGCGCAGTTCCTGATCGAACACTGGCTGGCCGACAGACTCGGCCCCGCGCCCCTGGCCCGCTAAGCCCCGCTTCCTTGGTCCAAGACTATCCCCGAGGGAGGCGAACGCCGCCCCGCAGGCGTGGGGCGGCGCGCCGACACCGCGCGCCGCCGCATCTAGTGACTGGGCGCGGGGCTCACTCGGCCGCCGGCGCCACCGCCGCGCCGGATTTGGCACGCAACCCGTCGCGGTAAAGCGCCTTGGCCAGCGACACGCACATCAGGCCCATCACGATCGTGAACGGCAGCGCCCCGATGATCATTGCGTTGCGCAATGCATCCAGCGGGTTGTTCTCGCCCGCGGCCAGGATCAGCGCCCCGATCACCGCGGTCAGGATCACCCCCCAGACGATCTTGTGCTTGTTGCCGACCTCCTGATCGCCACCGGACATGATCGTGTTCATCACCAGAATGCCCGAATCGGCGGACGTGACCAAAAAGGTCAGGATCAGCACCACGCACATGATGGTGATCGCCGACAGCAACACGCCGCTGAGCATTTGACCCAAGGTGACGAACAGCTTCGCGGTGTTGGAGGCGCCGACGATCGCGCCCTCGGCCCCGCCGTTCAGCTCCAGATCGATCGCGGTGCCGCCCAGGATCGTCATCCAGGCGAAACAGACCAGCGAGGGCGCGAAGACGCAGCCGATGATGAACTCGCGGATCGTCCGACCCTTTGAGATGCGCGCCAGGAATAGCCCGACAAACGGAGAGAATGCGATCCACCAGGCCCAGTAGAACGTGGTCCACCCCGACTGCCAGCCAAACTGCCGGCCCTGTTCGCCAGCGGCATAGGCCGCGGCCAGCGCCTCGTCGGACAGGGCGGCGGCATCGCCTTCGAGCCCCGATTTGAACCCATCGAACGACCCCCAGGGGTTGGTCGCGCCCCCGCGCAGCGCATCGGCCAGCGGCGCCGCCTCTGCCGGCAGCCCGGCGGCGAAGCCATCCGCCGATTGCGGTCCATAGGCCGCAAAGCTGAGCGTGAAGAAGTTCAGGATGTAATCCAGAAACGCGGTGACATAGGTGCTCATCGCGAACAGGAACGACCCAAAGACGATGAAGACCAACAGCAGGATCATCGACAGAACCAGGTTGAGGTTCGACAGGTATTTCACCCCCCGCCCAACACCGGATACCGCCGAAATGATCGACAGCCCCATGATCACGAACAGCCCCGCCAGCAGGCCGACGGTGCTGGGGGCCGGCGCATCGCCGCCCAGGTTCATGATCCAGCCGATGCCGGTGATCGCGTAAAGCCCGTCGATGAACTGGGACACGCCATAGCCGATCGTGACCGACACGCCCAGGATCGTGGCGACCACACCCAGGACATCGACGACATGGCCGAGAAAGCCGTTCAGAAAGCGCCCGAACAGTGGCGTCAGCGCGGAACGGATCGTCAGCGGCATATCGCGGGTATAGGCGTAATAGGCCAGCGACAAGCCGGTCACCACATAGATCGCCCAGGCGTGAAAGCCGTAATGCAGATAGGTGTAGCGATAGGCGGATTGCAATGCCGCCTCGCTATTGCCCTCGACCGCACCCGACAGCACGACAGGGTTGGATCCCCACAGCCCCAGCGGTTCGGCAGTGGCAAAGACCATCAGCCCGACGCCAAGCCCGGCGCCGAACATCATCGAAAACCAGGAAAAGTCCGAAAATTCAGGCTTTTCGCCCTCCGGCCCAAGTTTCAGTTTGCCGGTCTGTGGCAGAGCCGCCAGCACCACCAGAAAGAAAATAAAGCTGCCGACGATGATGATGTAGAAGGCGTTGAAGCTCTCCAAAAGCCGTGAATTCAGACTGCCGAGCACGCCATTGGCATTGGCCGGCCAAATCAGCGCCCAAAGCACCAGCCCGACCATGACGGCCTTGCTGAGCAGCGCGATTTCCATCGAATGACCTTCGTAAAATCCTTTCGGAGACTGCTTGATCTCCAAATCCGTGAACGGTGGTTTAACTGACATCTATCCCCCCCCTTTGTCATTTATCTTCGTTCTTTCGGGATTGCCCGCGACGATAACCGGGAAGGGGTGCCGAACCAAATGTTTTCCCTTGTGCGGCGACCGGAGGCGGCAGGGCCGGTCGGCGCGGCACATCCGTCGGCCGTTCCCACAATGGTGTGCGCAAGCGTGGCGTTCTTTGGGAAACGGATGCATACTCGGATGAACTGAAATCACCCGTAGCCACGTGAGCCCGTCACGCCGCCATGTCCAGACGCCATTACGGCCTGCCCCCGCTCACCACGCTTTCGGCGTTCGAGACCGCGGCCCGGCATCTGAGCTTCAAGAACGCCGCGCAGGAATTGTCTGTGACGCCGGGCGCGGTCAGCCATCAAATCAAGGCGCTTGAGCGCGAGCTTGGCGTCTCGCTGTTCCAACGCCGGCATCGCGGGGTCGAACTGACCGATAGCGGCCAGGATCTGTATCAAACCCTGACGACCGGCTTCCGGCAAATCTCGCGCCAGGTTTCGCGGATCAAACGGCGCGAAGATCAGGGCAGCGTGTCGGTGGGCTCGACCACGGCGGTGGCGGCACTTTGGCTTTCGCCCGCGATCATTCGCTTCTGGCAGGATTACCCCGATCTCAGCATCAACCATGTAACCCAGGATCGGCCATTTACCGATGTAAGCGCGTTCGATTTCATAATCCGCTATGGTCGCGACGCCACGACGACTTTGGCGCATACGCCGATCTATCGGGATCGGCTGGTGCCCGTCGCAGCGCCGGAGGTCGCGCAGGGCCTGGCCAGGTGCGATCTGGGCCGGCTTGCCAAGCAGCGCCTGATCCATCTGGAAAGCCCAAGCCAGAACTGGACAACCTGGGCCGACTGGTTTCGCCAGTTGGGCCATGGCGGCGAGATCGCGGTCGGCGCGCGGGTCACCAGCTATTCGGTGGCCTTGCAGATCGCCCGAAAGGGCGCCGGCGTGGCGCTGGGCTGGCAGCGGCTGATCCGGCCGCTGCTGGAGGCGGGCGAACTCGCGGTGATTGCGCCACATGCGCTGCCGGCGCCGAATGCGTTTCACCTGGTCGGGCTGGACGACACGGATCTTTCCCCGAACGGCCGCAAGCTGAAGGACTGGATCCTGGCGGAAGTTCAAAGCGGATTGGTTTAACTCAGATCATTCGAACATGAAGATTTCCGGCGTTGAATGCAGACACGGATACGGCCCAATGGGCGCATAGGGCAGCCTTTGCGGCACGATTGGGAGTGCGTTCGATGAACAAACACGACCCGCTATGCTCGGTCCTGGCCGATGTCGGCACGGCAAACGGCCTGCCGAACGCGCATTATATCGACCCGGCCGTGTTCGACGAAGAAAAGCGCGCGGTTCTGTTCGCGAATTGGTCTGGTATCGGCTTTGGCAAGGACATCCCCGAGCCGGGCGATGCGATGCCGGTCGACTTTCTGGGCATGCCAATCCTGATGGTGCGCGACCGCGACGGCAGCATCGGCGTGTTCCAAAACACTTGCCGCCACCGCGGCATGATCCTGGTGGACAAGCCTCAGCGCCTGCGCGGGGTCATCCGCTGCCCCTATCACAGTTGGTGTTACGCCCCCGATGGCAGCCTGCGTGTCACACCGCATGTCGGCGGGCCGGGGCGGAACACCCATGCCGACATCGACACTGCAAAGCTGGGCCTGATCCGGATCCGGTCGCGCGTCTGGCGCGATGTGATCTTCGTCAACATCGACGGTGCTGCCCCGCCATTCGAGGACGCACATGGCGATCTGTTGGACCGCTGGAAGGAATTCGACCAGCCGATGTTTCATGGCGGCACCGGCGCGTCCCTGAAGCTGGAGGTTGCGACCAACTGGAAACTGGCGGTGGAGAATTACTGCGAAAGCTATCACCTGCCATGGGTGCATCCGGGTCTGAACAGCTATTCCCGGCTGGAGGATCATTACAATATCGAGCAGCGCGGCCGCTATTCCGGCCAGGGCACCCGGGTCTACAGGCAATTGACCGGCGACGACGGCACGACGCTGCCGGATTTTGCCGGTCTGGGGCCGAAATGGGATGGCGGCGCGGAATACATCGCCGTCTATCCCAACGTGCTTTTTGGCGTGCAGCGCGACCACGGTTTCGCCATCGTGCTGGAGCCCAAGGATTGCGCGAATACGGTCGAGCGAATCGAGATCTACTACGCCGATGACCCGGCGGAGACCCCGACGCAGGACGCCTTGCGCGCCGCCAATGCCGCGCTTTGGAAGACGGTGTTCGAAGAGGATGTCTTCGTGGTCGAGGGCATGCAGCGGGGCCGGCATGGCGAACTGTTCGACGGCGGGCGGTTTTCGCCGGTCATGGACGGGCCGACGCACAATTTCCACCACTGGGTGGCGACGCGGATCCAAACGGCACGCGCGAGATAGGCATGGACCGTGCCGCGCTCGACCAAGCATTGCTGCAGGCGCATGACCGCGGCGACGGGGCCGCGCTGGCGCGGCTCTACACATTTGCCGGCGACGAGGCCGAGCGGCGCCAGGACATCGACGCCGCCTGTTTCTATCTGACCCATGCTTTCGTTTACGCGCTGGAACAGGGCGCGCCAGAGGCGATGCCGCTCAACCGGCGTTTGGCGGCGCGGGGCCGGGCCCGACTGTTGGAGTTCTGACACCGGGCGCGACCAAGCCCCCGGCAGAAAGGAAAATGCGCGTGCGCACTCAGGCCCAGGCCGTCGTTATCGGCGGCGGCGTCATCGGATGCTCTCTCCTCTACCATCTGGCCAAGCTCGGCTGGTCGGATGTCGTGCTGCTGGAACGAAACGAGCTGACCTCCGGCTCCACCTGGCATGCGGCGGCGAACATCCACGGCTTGCATGACAGCACCAATATCAGCCGGTTGCAGCACTATACGATGCGGCTCTACCGGGAATTGGAGGCGGAGACCGGGCAAAGCTGCGGCATCTTCCAACCCGGCGCGCTGTACCTGGCGCAGACCGAAGCGCGGGTGCATCAACTGCGGCTGCAGGCGGCCAAGGCCACGCTTTACGGCATGAATTTCCATGAGATCAGCGTGTCGGAGGCGCAGGCGCTTCACCCGCTGGTCGATTTCGATGGGATCCGCTGCGTGATGTACGAACCCGACGGCGGCAATGTCGACCCGTCGGGCGTGACCAACGCCTATGCCTTGGGCGCGCGGCGGCGCGGGGCAGAGATCCACCGTTTCACACCGGTCACCGCCACGGCGCGGCAGCCCGATGGCACCTGGATCGTCAGCACGGACAAGGGCGACATCGCGACGCCCTGGGTAGTCAACGCGGCCGGGCTGTGGGGGCGCGAGGTGGCGGCGCTGGCCGGGGTGGACCTGCCGCTGCAACCGACCGAACACCAGTATTTCGTCACCGAGGCCATGGCCGATGTCGCCGATATCGGCCGCCGCCTGCCCTCGGTCAGCGACCGCGACGGCGAGTATTACCTGCGGCAGGAGGGTCAGGGCCTGCTGATCGGCGCCTATGAGCGCGACGCGCGGCTCTGGGCCGAGAACGGCACGCCGCTCGATTTCGCGCATGACCTGTTTCCCGACGATCTGGAGCGGATCGAAGAGAACATGTTGAACGCGATCGAACGCGTGCCGGCGGTGGCCGCAGCGGGGGTCAAGCGCGTCATCAACGGCCCGATGATCTGGTCGCCCGACGGCAATGTGCTGATGGGTCCGGTGCCGGAGATGCCGGGGTATTTCTGCTGCAACGGTATCATCCCCGGCTTTTCGCAGTCGGGCGGCATAGGGTTGATGGCGGCGCAATGGATCGTGGAGGGCGAAACCGAATACGACATGTTCGCCTGGGACATGGCCCGGTTCGACGGGTGGGCGACGCGCGATTTCACCAAGGCCCGGGTCAAGGACCAGTACGCGCACCGCTTCGCGATCCATTTCCCAAACGAAGAACGCGCTGCCGGGCGCCCGGCGCGGCAGCGGCCCATCTATGATGCGCAGCGGGCCATGGGCGCGGTTTTCGGGCTGAATGCAGGCTGGGAGCATCCGCTGTGGTTCGCCGAGACGCCGGGCACCGCCGATACCAACGGGTTCACCAGGCAAAACTGGTGGAGGCCGGTCGCAGCCGAGTGCCGGATGCTGCGCGACCGCGCCGGGATCATCGATATCTCCAATTTCGCCAGATATCTGTGCCAGGGGCCGGGGGCCGCGGACTGGTTGAATGCCGTCTTCGCCAACACCATGCCCAAGGCCGTGGGCCGGTCCTGCCTGACGCCGCTGATTTCTCACCGCGGCGGGATTGCCGGGGATTTCACCGTGACGCGCATCGCCGAAGATGCGTTCTGGATCATCGGCTCGGGCATGGCAGAACGCTATCACAAACGCTTCTTCGCCCAAGTGTCGTTGCCCGACGGCACAAGTTTCCAAAGCCTGACGGACGCCGTCTGCGGTTTCAATGTGGCCGGGCCGCTATCGAGGGACCTTTTGCAGCCGCTGACCAATACCCCGCTCGCCACCGCGGATTTCCCCTTCATGCGCTCGGTCCGGATTACCTTGTCTGGGGTCGAGGCGCTGGCGCTGCGCGTGTCCTTCACCGGGGATCTCGGCTGGGAATTGCATTGCAAGGCGCAGGATCAGGCGCGGATTTATGCGGCCCTGATCGCGGCCGGGCGGGACCTGGGCGCCGGCCCGGTGGGCAGCCGGGCGCTGATGGCGCTGAGGATCGAGAAAGGCTACGGCTCCTGGTCGCGCGAATACAGCCCCGAGTGCTGGCCGCAGGAAGTCGGGCTCGACCGTCTCTGCAAAATGGAGAAGGGCTTTCTCAACAAGGACGCCGCGCGCGCGGCGATGGATCGGCCGGCGCGGGCGCGGCTGGTGCTGCTGCATCTGGATGCGGCGGATGTGGCCGCCTCGAACGCCGATGCCTCCGGCGGAGAGCCGATTTTCAAGGGGGGCAAGGGCATCGGCCGGGTGACCTCGGGCGCTTATGGCGCCAGCGTGGATATGTCCCTGGCGCTTGGCTTCGTGACCGATGCCGGGCCCGGCGATGCGGTCGAGGTCATGGTGCTGGGCCAGCCGCATGGGGCGACGATCCTGCATGCGCCGCCCTTCGATCCGAAAGGCCTGCGGCTGCGGGCGTGAACTCCTATGGATTTTGTTTGAATACAAATTGTATGCAAACTAACGTCGGCCTATGGACACCAGCAAAAAACAGTATTGCCTGAGCGACCTGCGCCAGCGGATCCTGGCCATGGATATCCGCCCCGGCGCCGATCTGGACGAAGCGCGGCTGTCGGCGCAGTACGGCATCTCCCGCACGCCGCTGCGCGAGGTGCTGCAACGCCTGACCGGGGAGGGGTGCGTCACCCAAACCGACAATCGCGGCGCCAAGGTCGCCTCGATGGATCTGGGGACGATGCGCACCTTCTTTCAGACCGCGCCCTCGATCTATGCCAACGTCGCGCGGCTGGCGGCGGAAAACCGGACCGCGGAACAGTTGGACGCGCTGAAAGAGGTGCAATCGGGCTTTGCGCGCGCCGTCGCCGCCTCGGCCGCGGCGGAGATGGCGCTCGGCAATCACCGTTTTCACGAATTGATCGGCGAGATGGCCGCCAACGCCTATTTGACGCCCAGCCTCAACCGCCTGCTGATCGACCACACAAGGCTGGCGCAGGTGTTCTACCGCCCCGCGGCCCCGGCGGAGAGCATCGCCGTGCGCAAGGCCAGCGAACAGCATGACGCCATGATCGTGGCGCTTGAGGCGCAGGAAGGCGGGTTGATGGTCGAGTTGACGCTGGAACACTGGAGCCTGTCGCGCGACCGGATGGAGCGGTTCGTCCGCCCCGACCCCCTGCCCGCCAATGTCGCCGATCTGGCCGAGGCCAAGATCCGTGCGCTTTGAAGGCATCATCACGCCGGTGGTCACGCCGCATACGGCAGATCACGCCATCGACCGGGTGAAATTCGCGGCTGTGCTGGAATTTCTGATCGCCAAGGGTATCCACGCCGCGCTGATCGCCGGCACGACCGGCGAGTATTACGCGCAAACCGCGGAAGAGCGCGTCGACCTCATGGGCCTGGCGCGCGACGTGATCGGCGGGCGCGTCCCCCTGATCGTGGGCACCGGCGCGATGCGTACCGAAGACTCGATCGCATACGGCCTGGCCGCGAAAGCCGCCGGCGCCGATGGCATCCTGATCGCCGCCCCGCCTTACGCCTATCCCACGGGGCGAGAGATCGCACTGCACGCGTTGGCCATCGACCGCGCGGTCGATCTGCCGGTGCTGCTTTACAACTATCCCGGCCGCATGTCGGTGAATATGGACGAGGACACGCTCGACCGCCTGGGCCGGTCACCCAATTTCCGGGCGATCAAGGAAAGCTCCGGCGACCCGAACCGGCTGCATATGCTGGCGCGCGACTATCCGCATATCGAACTGAGTTGCGGCATGGATGACCAGGCTCTGGAGTTCTTCGCCTGGGGCGCGACATCCTGGACCTGCGCGGGGTCGAATTTCGCGCCCGAGGCGCATCTGGCGCTTTATCGGGCGTGCGTGATCGATAAGGATTTCGACACCGGCCGGCGCATTATGTCGGCGCTGCTGCCCTTGATGCGGGTTCTCGAACAGGGCGGTAAGTTCGTCCAATGCATCAAATACGGCATGGCCGCGCGCGGGATCGACTGCGGCCCGCCACGCCGGCCGCTGCAGCCGCTCGACAAGGATGACAAGCGCGCCTTTGACCAGGTGATACAGACGATGAACATCGCGCTCGACGCCATCGAGCGCGGCCATGTCCGGGAGAGCGCGTGATGGAGTTGCTGACGCGCGCGGAATACGCCGCTATCGCCGCCGGGATCGACTGGCCGCGCGGGGCCTTCATCGACGGTACGTTCCGACCCGGGCGCGGCGCGAAGCTGCCCACGCTCGACCCCGCGACCGGGGAGACCATCGCCACGATTGCCGGCTGCGGCGAGACGGAAGTCGATCTGGCCGTCGGCAAGGCCCGCGAAGCGTTCGAGCGCGGCGACTGGCGCAGCGCCGCACCCGGGCAGCGCAAGGATGTGCTAATCCGGCTGGCCAAGCTGATGACCCGCAACCGGCGTGAATTGGCGGTGATGGAAAGCGTCGAGGCCGGCAAGCCGATCCGCGATTGCGAAGGCATCGACGTACCCGAGGCCATTGCCTGCATCAAATGGCATGCCGAGACGGCGGACAAGATCTATGACCAGACCGCGCCCACCGGCGACGATGCGGTCGCGATGATCGTCCGCGAACCGGTGGGTGTGGTCGGTGCGGTGCTGCCCTGGAACTTTCCCATCCTGATGCTGGCCTGGAAAATCGGCCCGGCCCTGGCCGCGGGCTGTTCGGTGATCGTGAAGCCGGCCGAGCAGACTTCGATGACCGCGCTGCGGGTGGCGGAACTGGCGCATCAGGCCGGGCTGCCGCGCGGGGTGCTGCAGGTATTGCCCGGCGACGGGCCGGCGGTAGGCGAGCCGCTGGGGCGGCATGGTGGCGTCGACATGATCTCCTTCACCGGGTCGACGGAAACCGGGCGGCGGTTTCTGCGCTATGCCGCCGATTCGAACCTGAAAAAGGTCGTGCTGGAATGCGGTGGCAAGAACCCGGCCGTGGTTCTGTCAGATGCCGAAAACCTGGATCTGGTCGCCGAGCACGTGGTGAATGCGGCCTTTTGGAACATGGGCGAGAATTGCTCCGCCGCCTCTCGCCTGATCGTGCACGAGGCGGTGAAGGCACCGCTTATGGAGCGGGTGCTGGCGCGGCTGAAGCTGTGGCGCACGGGCGACCCGCTGGACCCGGCCACCAATCTGGGCGCGCTGATCGACGCGGAACACCTGAAGAAGGTGAAGGGATATCTGAAACGCGGCGCGCTGGTCGGCGGCAAGGCCGATGGGCCCTATGTGCCGCCTACGATCTATGATGCCAAACCGGGGGAGAAACTCGCGACGGAAGAGATCTTCGGCCCGGTGCTGGCGGTACTGACGGCGGCCTCGGACGACGCGGCGGTTCGGATGGCGAACGACACCGATTATGGCCTGACCGCCTCGGTGTTTTCGGCCAATGGGCGCAAGGCGATCCGGGCGGCGCGGGCGATCCGCGCCGGTACAGTCACGGTCAATTGCTACGGCGAGGGCGATCTGACCACGCCCTTCGGCGGCTACAAACAGTCGGGCTTCGGCGGGCGGGACAACGGGGTACATGCGCTTGATCAGTACACCGAGTTAAAGACGATCTGGGTGGATCTGAACGATCCGGCGGCAGGGGATGATTTGGGCTGACACCACTGCCGCGGGCGGGATGGGGTGGAACCCCATCCTACGGGTTGGCGATACGGGGAGGCGGGGATGATCTGGGCGGACAATCTCGCAGGATGGGGTTCACCCCATCTGCGCGCGCCGGGTGGGGTGAACCCCATCCCAAGGCCATGACCGCGATCGCCGAAGAACCCCGCGCCCGGCGCGGCGGGCGCGGCTCGCGGCGGGCGGCGCGGAGCGCGGTGTCGGACGCGATGCTGCCGGCGTTGCGGCGGCGGCTGCCCCTGGTGGAGCCGATGGACGCGGAACAGGTCGCGCGGATCGACGCGGCCTCCATGGCGATCCTGGAGGATGTGGGCGTCGTCTTCCGCGACCCCGTCGCCATCGAGGATTGGCGCCGCGCCGGAGCGGAGATCCGCGACGGCGACCGGGTGCATCTGGACCGCGGCCTAGTGCGCGACCTGATCGCCTCCATCCCGGCCAGCTTCACCTATCACGCCCGCAACCCGGCCAAGAACCTGCCTCTGGGCGGGGACCATTCGATTTTCGTGCCCATGACCGGCGCACCCTATATCCGCGATCTGGATGACATCCGCCGTGGCCCGACGCTGGCGGATCTGGCCGATCTGCACCGCCTCAGCCACATGCTGCCGGCGATCCATTCCTCCGCCCACCATATCGTGGAACCGATGGACCATGTGGTCAGCCACCGGCATCTGCGCATCACCTATTCATCGATGAAGCACTCCGACAAAACGTTCATGGGCATGACCACCAGCCCCAAGAACGCCGAGGACGTGATGGAGATGTGCGCCATCCTGTTCGGCGCCGAATTCATGGAAACCCACGCCGTGGTCACCGGCAATTGCAACGGCAATTCGCCCTTGGTCTGGGACGCGGTGATGCTGGGTGCGATGCGCGCGTTCTGCCGCCGCAACCAGCCGGTACTGTGCTCGCCCTTCGTGCTCGGCGGCGCGAACACACCCGCCTCCACCGCGCCGGCGGTGGCGCAACTGAATGCCGAGGCGCTGTCGGCGCTGGCCTATACCCAAGTGGTGCGCAAGGGCTGCCCGGCGATCTATGGCCACTACCTGTCGACCGTGTCGATGAAGTCCGGCGCGCCGATGGCCGGTACGCCCGAAATCAGCCTCATGAACTTCATGATCGGCCAGATGGCGCGGTTCTACGGCGTGCCCTGGCGCAGTTCGAACACGCTGGGCGGGGCCAAGACCTTTGACGCGCAGGCGGGATACGAAAGTGCGATGACGCTGAACGCCGTGCTGATGGCGGGGGCCAATTACATCTGGCATTCCGCCGGCTGGAACGAGGCCGGCATGCATTGTTCCATGGCCAAGTTCGTCGTTGATGCCGAGATGTGCGCCATGGGTCACCGCATGGCCGAGGGCATCTGCTGGGACGATTTCGACGAGGCGCTGGCGGCGGTGCGCGATATCGGCCCCGGCGGGCACTATCTGGGTCATCCACACACGCAGGCGAATTTCCAGCGCGCTTTCTTCATGCCGGAGATGTTCGACAACAACTCCATCGAGCAGTGGATGGCCGAAGGGTCGGTCGAGATCACGGCCCGGGCGCTGAAGACCGCGCGCGACCTGCTGGCCGCCTATGAGGAGCCCGCGCTCGATGCCGCCACCGACGCGGCGTTGCGCGACTATATCGCCCGGCGCGAGCGAGAGATCCCGGCCGTGGACGCGCTCAATGACGAATACTAAGCGGCTGGCCGGGCGGCGCGCGCTGGTGACCGGTGCGGCGGGCGGCATCGGGCAGGCGATTGTCGCGCGCCTGCAGGCGGAAGGGGCCGTCGTGACGGGGGTCGATCTGCGCCCGGGCGCCGGCGATCACACCCTGGTCGGCGATCTGACCGATGGCGGCTTCTGCGACGGACTGCCGGCGCGGGCGGCGGCGCTGGGCGGGCTCGACATTCTGGTGAACAACGCCGGGGTGGTCACGCGCGGTGACGTGACCACCGCCACGGACAAGGACTTCGCCCACACCATGGCGGTGAACCTGGAGGCGCCTTTCCGGCTGTGCCGTGCCGCGATCCCGATCATGGCGCGGGCAGGTGGCGGCGCCATCGTCAACATCGCGTCCTGCTGGGGCGTCCATCCGGGACCCAAGCACGCCGTTTATGCGACGTCCAAGGCGGCGATCGCGGCGCTGACACAATGCCTGGGGCTGGATCACGCGCATCAGGGCATTCGCGTGAACGCGGTCTGCCCGAACGAGGTCAACACGGCCATGCTGCGCAGCGGGTTCGAAAGCCGCGGGCTCGACCCCGACGCGGCGCTTGCAACGCTCAACGCCTCGGTCCCGCTAGGCCGGATCGCAGAGCCGGAGGACATCGCCGACATGGTGGCGTTCCTGGTCTCGGACGACGCCCGCTACATATGCGGCGCGTTGGTCGAGGTGAACGGCGGGAAGCCGGTCGCATGACGCGGTTCGCCGGGAAGGTCGCGCTGGTCACCGGCGGACGCAGCGGCATCGGCCGCGCCACCGCGCAGGCTCTGGCGGCGGGCGGCGCACGGGTGTTCACGGCGCAACGCGGCGCGGAGCCCGAATTCGAGGGCGTCGCGGCGGATTTCCTGGATGCGTCCGCGCCGGCCGGGGTGGTCGATACGGTGATCGCGACGGCGGGGCGGCTGGATATTCTGGTCAACAATGCCGGCCTGATGCGCGAAGGCATGGCGTTAGAGACCCACCAGGCCGATTGGGCGGATACGCTTCAGGTCAACCTCACCGCGCCGTTTCTACTGATCAAGGCGGCGCTGCCGCAGCTGATCGCCGCCAAGGGTGCGATCGTCAATGTCGGCTCGATCGAGGGGTTGGGATCAAACCCGCGGCACGCCGCCTATTGCGCCGCCAAGGCGGGGTTGCACGGGCTGACCCGGGCGGTCGCGGTGGATCACGGGCCGGATGGCGTGCGTTGCAACGCGGTGGCGCCGGGTTGGATCGAAACCGCCTTGAACCGCGACTTCGTCGCCAGCCGCGGCGATCCTGCGGCGTTCCGCGCGGCAATCGGTGGTCTGCATCCGGTCGGCCGCACTGGCGCGCCGCAGGAGGTCGGGGCGCTGATCGCGTGGCTCTGTTCCGAGGAGGCCGCTTTCGTCACCGGGCAGGTCTGGACGGTGGATGGCGGCCGCATGGCCAAGCTGAGCCTGCCATGAAGGTGCGCCGCCTGCCCAAGGATCCCGGCCCGGCCGGGTGGAGTGCGATCCTGCCATTGCGCACGCCCGCACCGGCGCTGGAGGGCGCGGCGACCGCGGATGTGCTGGTGATCGGGGCAGGCATTGCCGGGCTGGCGGCCGCGCGGCGGTTGCGGCAACTGGACGAAACGCTGCGCGTGGTGGTTCTGGATGCGGTGCGGGTCGGCGAAGGGCCGGCGGGGCGCAATTCCGGCTGCATGATCGATCTGCCGCACGATCTGTCTTCTGCCAACTATGGCGGAGCGCTGGACAAGGACCGGGCCCAGATCGCGGCGAACCGCGCCGCCATCGACTTCGCCGCCGAGACCGCCCGCGCGTTCGACTTGCCGGCAGAGGCGCTGCGCCGGATCGGCAAGATCAACGGCGCGGCCACCGCGAAGGGTGTGCGCCACAATGCCGATTACGCGCGCCATCTGGACGCGCTCGGCGAGGCGCACGAGATCCTGGACGCAGCGGCAATGCGGGCGCTGACCGGCACCGACTACTACCGCGAGGGGCTGCGCACGCCGGGCGCCGCGATCCTTCAGCCGGCGGCGTATGTTCGCGGGCTGGCCGATGGGCTGCGTGCGACCGGCGTGGCGTTGCACGAGCTCTCTCCGGTCACCGGGCTCGACCGCGCCGGCGCGGGCTGGGTCGCGCGCATGCCGGCGGGGTCGGTGGCCGCGCCGCGGGTGATCCTGGCCGTCAACGGCCATGCGGAAAGCTTCGGGCTGTTTCAGGGCCGGTTGGCGCATGTCTTCACCTATGCCTCGATGACCCGCGCACTGACCGAAACCGAACGCACCCGCCTGGGCGGCGCCGAGGATTGGGCGCTGACCCCCGCCGACCCACTGGGCACCACCGTGCGCCGCATCGCCGGCGTCGGCGGCCACCGGATCGTGGTGCGCAACCGGTTCACCTTCGACCCGTCGCTGGAGATCGACGCCGCCCGCCTGGATCGCATGGCCGCCACCCACCGCCAGAGTTTCGAGGCGCGCTTTCCAATGCTGAAGGACCTCCCAATGGAACATGTATGGGCCGGGCGGCTGTGCCTGTCGCGCAACGATGCCCCGGCGTTCGGCGAGGTCGCCGACGGGCTTTTCGCCGCGTGCTGCCAGAACGGTCTGGGCCTGGCGCGCGGTACCCATGCCGGCATGGCGGCGGCCGAGTTGGCGCTGGATAGACCCGGCGCCGCCGCGCAGCGCGAGTTGGCCCACGCGATGCCATCGAAGCTGCCACCAAAACCCCTGGCCTGGCTGGGCGCGACGGCGCGCATCCGCTGGGGCGAATTCGGCGCAGGGGCGGAGCTTTAGGCCAAAGTGACGCGGTTCGAGCACAACGCCGGCAAGGGCCGCAGCGGATGCCGCCGAGGGCCGCGCCGCGCTCCGCATGCGCGTCGTCAGCGGCATCCTGGGACCGCGCTCACACCGCCCGTTTCCGCCAAAAACCCGCCGATTTCACATTTCCGGCCGCAATATCGTACACTGGCAGTGGGTTGTCGTTCGTTGCTGACCCGATAAGGTTGCGACACGACGCTTTGGACAAATGCAGAGTGTGCCGCGAAGGTACCGACAACCAAGAACCAAACAGGGGAGTCCCCATGACTAAGCGAAACCAGATGCAGATCGACCTGCTGGCAGATGCCGCGCGACAGTGCAAGATCTCGCGTCGAAACTTCATGCACCACTCCATCGCCGCCGGTCTGACCGCCGTGTCGGCGACGGGTCTGTGGACCAGCAGCGCGCTGGCGCAGCCGAAATCCGGCGGCACGCTGCGTGTCGCCCAGCATGATGGCAACACCGCCGACACCCATGACATCGGCGTCTATCAGTCCAATTTCGATATCGGCCTGGTGCACACGCACCGGTCGTTCCTGACCATGATCAATTCCGACGGCTCGCTGGGCCCCGATCTCGCCACCGAATGGGAGGCGACGCCGGACGCGACCGAATGGACGTTCAGGCTGAACAGCTCGGCCACGTTCCACAACGGCAACCCGGTGACCGCCAACGATGTCATCGCGTCGATGAACTATCACCGGGGCGAGGAATCCACCTCTGCCGCCAAAGCGCTTTTGGCCGGGGTTACGGACATCCGCGACAATGGCGACAGCATCACCTTTGTCCTGGAATCGGGCAACGCGGATCTGCCCTGGCTGATGACCGATTACCACCTGGCGGTCGTGCCGGCGAACCCGGACGGCACCGCCGATTGGCAATCGGGCATCGGGTCCGGCCCCTATCGCATCGTCGAGCTTGATTTCGGCACCGGCGCGCGGCTGGTCCGCCACGACGGCTGGCACGGCGAAGGCGCCTATTTCGACGAAATCGAAATGCTGGTCATCAACGACCCGAACGCGCGCCAGACCGCGCTGGTCACCGGCGATGTCGACACGGCCTCGCTGCTGGAAAACAAAACGCTGGGACTGTTGGGGCGGAACCCGGACATCGTGGTGGAAAACGTCGCCTCTGCCCAGGCGATCACCATGCCGATGCATGTCGACACCGAACCCTTCAACGTCCCCGAAGTGCGCCAGGCGCTGAAACTTGCCATCAACCGCGACGAATTGATCGAAAAGATCACCTTCGGCGCGGCCACGGTCGGCAACGATTTCCACCACTCCCCGGCCATGCCCTACTGGCCAGAGGATATCGAACAGCGCCAATACGACCCCGATCAGGCCAAATCGCTGCTCGCCAGCGTGGGCATGGAGGGGCTGACGGTGAACTTCTCCACCGCCGACTCGATCACCACAGGCGCCGTAGACGCCGCCGTGCTTTACGCCGAACAGGCCAAGGCGGCCGGCATCAACATCAACGTGGTCCGCGAGCCAAACGACGGGTACTGGTCCGATGTCTGGCTGGTGAAGCCTTGGTGCATGGTCACCTGGGGCGCGCGTCCAACCCCGGACGTGATGTATTCGCTGGCCTATCAGGAAGGCGCCGCGTGGAACGAAAGCCGCTGGGTCAATCCGCGGTTCAACGAGTTGCTGCAGCGGGCGAAGTCGGAACTGGATGACAGCTTGCGCGCCGAGATGTACCGCGAGATGGCGGTTCTGTCGCGGGACGATGGCGGCACGGTGATCCCCTACTTCCCGAACTTCATCTACGCGCGGCGGTCCAATGTCGAGCGGGGCGAGAACCTGTCCCCCGCCTGGCAGATGGACGGCTATCGCTATGCCAGCCGGTGGTGGTTCGCCTAAAGGCACCGCCCACGGGCCCGCGCTGCAGCGCGGGCCCCGCTTCGACACATAAACGAACAAAAACAAGTGTCGGACAATCGGCACGTGGAGGGATTAAATGGGAGATCTGCTTGGCCTGGTGCTAAAGCGCCTAGGCCTGGGGCTCGTCTCGCTTCTTGTCGTTTCGATCCTGATCTTTTTCGCCGTCGAGCTTTTGCCCGGCGACATCGCCCAAGCCGTGCTGGGTCAAAGCGCCACCGAGGAAACGGTACAAGCGCTGCGTGAGCAGCTGGGCTTGGACCGCCCCGCGCCCATACGTTATCTCGACTGGCTGGCCGGCGCGGTCACCGGCGATTTCGGCGTCTCGCTGGTGTCGGGCGAACGGGTCAGCGATGCCATTTCCGACCGGTTCGTGAATACGCTGTTCCTGGCCTGCTATGCCGCGGTAATCGCCGTGCCGGTCGCCATCTTCCTGGGCATCCTGGTCGCGCTGTTGCGCAACACGATCTTTGACCGGGTGGTCAACGTGTTGACACTGACCTCGATCTCCTCGCCCGAGTTTTTCCTGGGCTATATCCTGATCCTCTATCTGGCGGTAAAGGCCAGCATGTTCCCAGCCATCGCCAGCCTGTCGGCGGACATGAGCTTTGGCGAACTGCTGCACCGCACCTTCCTGCCGGCGCTGACGCTGGTTCTGGTGGTGACCGCTCACATGATGCGCATGACCCGCGCCGCGATCATCAACCTGCTGTCGTCGCCCTATATCGAAATGGCGCGGCTGAAGGGCATGCCGCCCTTCAAGGTGATCGTCCAACACGCGCTGCCCAATGCCTGGGCGCCGATCATCAACGTCGTGGCGCTGAACCTGGCTTATCTGATCACCGGCGTCGTGTTGGTGGAGGTCGTCTTCGTCTATCCGGGTGTCGGCCAGTTGCTGGTCGATGCGGTGTCGAAACGCGACTTCCCCATCGTGCAGGCCTGCTGCCTGATCTTTGCGGCGACCTTCATCCTGCTGAACCTGGCAGCGGATGTCGGCACGATCCTCACCAACCCGCGTCTGCGGCATCCGAAGTGAGGGCTGGGGCATGAATATCTTCGTCATCGGATACTATGTCGCGCTGATCGGCGCCTCCTGCCTGGCGGTCTATTTCGAACGCCGCCGGCTGTTCATGCTGCTGTTCAGCATGCTGCTGCTGTCCTTTGTCCTGGGCATCATCGGCGGGGTCCCCGCCCTGCGTTTCGTGACCATCTGCGCCGGGTTGCTGGCGCTGGCGGCGGGCATTTCATACGCCTTCAAGGAGTTTCTGGTGCAGATCTCCCGGCCATCGCTGGCCAAAGAGCTGCGCACGGCGCCCCTGACCGCCTCTTTCGGGATGTTCGTCATCTTCACCTATGCGATCGCCGGGATTTTCGCGCCCTGGATCGCGCCATATGGAGAGTCGGAGGTCATCACCGCGGCGTTCGCGCCTGCGGACGAAAACCTGCTTCTGGGCGCGGATCAGTTGGGGCGCGATGTCTTCAGCCGTATCATCTTCGGCGCGCGCAACTCGGTCGGTCTTGCCCTGGTCGCCACCATGCTGGCGTTCATCGTCGGCGCGTTGGCGGGGCTGTTGGCGGCGGTCAAAGGCGGCTGGTTCGACAACCTGATGGGTCGCGTGGCGGACATCATCATGTCGGTGCCGTCGCTGATCTTCGCGCTTTTGATGCTGTCGATCTTTGGCACCAACCTTTGGGTGATCGTGATGGTGGTCGCGGTGATCTATTCGCCGCGCGTCTTCCGCCTGACCCGGGCGGTTGCGGGCAATATCGTGGTGATGGACTACATCGAGGCCGCCAAGCTGCGCGGCGAAGGCGACTGGCACCTGATCCGCAAGGAGATCCTGCCAAACTCCACCGCGCCGCTGGTGGCGGAGTTCGGGCTGGAGTTTTGCTTCGTCTTCCTGCTGATCGCTGGGCTGAGCTTTCTGGGTCTGGGCATCCAGCCGCCGACAGCCGACTGGGGCTCGATGGTGCGTGAGAACGCGACGCTGATCTCTTTCGGCGACATCACACCGCTGATCCCCGCCGCCGCGATCGCGCTGCTGACGGTGGCCGTCAATTTCGTCGTCGACTGGATGCTGTTCCGGTCGTCCGGCCTGAAGGAGGTCTGATATGGGCAGGTTCAAGGAAAAGGATGTGCTGTTGAAAATCCGCGATCTTGAGATCGACGGGTTTTCCGACGAAACCTGGGTACCGATCATCAAGGGCGTCGATCTGACCCTGCACCGGGGCGAGGTTATGGGGCTGATCGGCGAATCCGGCGCCGGCAAGTCGACCATCGGTGCGGCGGCGATGGGCTATGCCCGCGACGGCACCCGGATTTCCGCCGGGTCGATCGAGTTCGACGGGATGGAGCTGACCACCGCCACCGAGAACGAACGCCGGGCGCTGCGCGGCGCGCGCATCGCCTATGTCGCGCAATCGGCGGCGGCTTCGTTCAACCCCGCGCACAAGCTGATCGATCAGCATACCGAGGCGCCCATTCATTACCGCATCAAGAAGCGGATGGAGAGCCAAGAGGACGCCATGGCGCTTTACGAGCGTCTGCGGCTGCCCAACCCGACAGAGATCGGCTTTCGCTATCCGCATCAGGTCTCTGGCGGGCAGTTGCAGCGCGCGATGACCGCGATGGCGATGTCCTGCCGGCCGGATCTGATCATCTTCGATGAGCCTACGACGGCGTTGGACGTGACGACGCAGATCGAGGTGCTGGCGGCCATCCGCGATATCGTCGATCAGTTCCAAACCGCGGCGATCTACATCACCCACGATCTGGCTGTGGTCGCGCAGATGGCCGACACGATCAAGGTGCTGCTGAAGGGCGAAGAGGTCGAGGAGGCGCCCACAGAGCGCATGCTGGACGACCCGCAGGAGGATTACACCAAAAGTCTTTGGGCCGTGCGCAGCTTTCAGCGGCCGCAGATCCGGCGGCCCACGGACGGCTCTCCGCCGTTGATTTCGGTGAAGAACGTCGATGCCGCCTATACCGGCGGACCGAAGGTGTTGGATGACGTCTCGTTCGACATCTATCCGGGCATGACGGTGGCTGTGGTGGGCGAATCCGGATCCGGCAAGTCGACCACCGCGCGGGTGATCACCGGGCTTCTGCCGCCATCTTCGGGCGAGGTGCTGTTCAAGGGCGAAGCCTTGCCGGCGAACTACCGCAACCGGACCCGAGATCAATTGCGGCAGGCGCAGATGATCTATCAGATGGCGGACACGGCGCTGAACCCCAAGATCCGCATCAGCGACATCATCGGCCGCCCGGCGGAGTTCTATTCCGGGCTGAAGGGCTCGGCGCTGAAACAGCGGGTGGACGAACTTCTGGATCTGATCGAATTGGATCCGGCGAAGTTCTACAGCCGCTATCCGCCGGAGCTGTCCGGCGGCCAAAAGCAGCGTATAGGCATCGCCCGGGCCCTGGCCGCAGAGCCCGAGTTCATCATCTGTGACGAGGTGACCAGCGCGCTGGACCAACTGGTGGCGGAGGGGATCCTCAAGCTGCTCGACAGACTGCAGCAGGAACTGGGCCTGGCCTACATGTTCATCACCCACGACCTGGCCACCGTGCGGTCGATCGCCGACGAGGTCGTGGTGATGCAGAACGGCCAGGTCGTGGAGCAGGGACCGAAGGACGAGATGTTCACCCCGCCACACCACCGATACACCGATCTGTTGCTATCCTCGGTGCCCGAGATGGACCCGAACTGGCTGACCGCGTTGCTGGAGGAACGCGGTGTGGACAATATCGGCGAGGCGGCCGCGAAATAGCGCCGCCGGCCCGACCCGGCGGCGTTAGAGTAAAAACGGATCAGATCGAAACAATCTGATCCCGGGATTTTGCTCAAACCATTGAATCTGGGTCAAAATCCCGTTTCAGACTGAGTCAGTCTGAAACGGCTTTGGTCTAGAGCATCGCCGCCGCGGTACCCGCCATCGTCCCCAGAAGGATCAGGTAGACGATGACAAGCGCCGGGAACCCGCCCCGCCGCGCCTTCACCTCTTTCAAAAGATCGTCGCGTGTCAGCATCGCTGGCGTTCCTTGAAACGGCACTTGGCCAAGACCCCCATTTCGCCACGTAGCGAAAGAGTATGAACGTTTCAACCAACAAGATCGGCAAGGTTTATTCTTTCTGATCTGCGCCGAATGATCGGTGGTTTTTCGCACACCAACACGGCCCACACCGGCGGCCGAACTCGTCGGTCCTCATCACTCGCGACCGGATCGAGACGGCAAGCGGCGCCCGCTTCGTGACCCGGCTCAAACCCTCGCCGCGCTTTCCGGCGCATGCAACACCGAAAAGCCACGGGGCCGCGCATCTGGAACATTGGATCCCGGCAGCGTCCGCCGCTCGCCGCAACAGGTTCCGACGCCTGGGATGATGGCGCGGGTTTCGGCGCGGCTGAGGCCGTTGGACACCGCCCGGGCAATGGGTTTTCCATTCCCGATAAGTACCGCGGTGGGCGGTGGCGTCTTTACGGTTGTTTCGCATTCAGGCGGTTTCAGGACGCATGTCACCGCGACTTGTAACGCCGGTCTGGTGTGTCGCCAGTGTGACAAGCCCTGGGCGCGCGCGTCTATGTCAGCGGCGTGAACGCGAAGCCTGAGCCCGCGCGCGCCACGCGGCCGATACCCGGGTAGGCCAGATGGGTCGCGGCCAGGGGTGTGCCTGCCTGCGCCAACTGCTCCAGCAGCGCGCGCCGGGTTTGTGCGGCCAGCTTCGGGTCGGAATCCAGCGCATAGGTGATCGCGGGATCCGCAAACTGAAGCGCCTGGGAGATCACCGCATCGCCGATGATCAGCAGTTCCGCGCCGCCGGAAACAACGCGGACGCCGCTATGCCCCGGCGTGTGGCCGGGCAGCGGCACCAGGGTCAAACCGTTGCCCAGATCGGTGACGCCGTCATGCGTGACCACCCGGTCGGTCAGTGTCGCGCCGATCGATTGCACCAGCGCAACCAGCGGTCGCTGGTCCTCGGGCACCTGGTCTGGCAATTGCGGATCGGTCCAGAATTCCCATTCCGCCCGCGCCATGTGTATCCTTGCACCGGCAAATCCCTCACCTGCCGATCCCGCCAATCCGCCGATATGGTCGGCATGCATATGCGTGATTACGATATCGCTGATGTCGGCCTTGCCGATGCCTTCGGCCGCAAGCAGCGCGTCGAGTTTGCCCACCGTCGAATACCGCGCCGCCAGCGCCTCGCCCGAGCCGGTATCGATCAGCACATGCCGTCCGCCCGCGCGGACCAGCCAGACATTCGCACCGATCACGACCGGGTCGCCGGCGGCAGACAGCGCGTCTGCCTGCGCGCCGGTGAAGAAGGCCTGCGGGATGTCGAAATACCCATCCGTCAGGACAGTGACCTCGATATCGCCCAGCGTGACCGTCGCAAGTTCGGCAGCCAAGCCAGACGAGGCCCCGGCCGCGCCGACGGCTGCGCCGCTCAGAGCCAGTGAGAATGTCCGACGGGTCATCTTCAGTGTTGTCATCGCACGCTCCCGGAGTTCGACCTGCTTTATGTTGTGACAAGGCGGCGACGGCGCTACCGTCAATATTGACCATCTTTGTGCTAATGTTGCCAAATACATGCCTGCAGCGCATCGCATCGCCATCGTGAACTATCGCGGCGCCCTGACCTCGGCGGTGCATGGCATGGCCGAAATCCTGCGTTTCGCCGCCGAATTGCGCCCCGAAAGGCAGTTGGCCGTCGAAATCGTCGGGCATCCCGACCCCGGGCACGACATCTATATCCTGCCGCCCGCGCCGCAACCGATCGACACCGCCGCCCAGCCGGAACTGCCGGCGGCATTGCACCGGGCGCATCAACGCGGCGCGGTGATGTGTTCGGTCTGTGCCGGACTGATCTGGCTGGCCGAAGCCGATATCCTTGGCGCCCGCCGGGTGACCACGCATTGGCGGCTGGTCAGCGGTTTCGCAGAACGGTATCCGGGCACGCCGACCGATGCCGACCGGATCCTGATCGAGTATCGCGACCTGATCACCGCCGGCGGCATGATGGCCTGGATCGATCTTTCGCTGGCGCTGGTCGAACGCCTTTTGGACCGGGCCGCGATGATCGAGGTGTCGAGCCAGTTCGTGATCGACACGCCCCGGCGCGATCAGCGGCAATATCAGCGGTTCGTCCCCGATCTCGGCCATGACGACCAGGCGGTGCGCCGGGCGCAACTTTATATCGAAAGCAATTTCGCCCACCCGCTGACGCTGGATACGCTGGCCGGCGTCGCCGGCCTGTCGAAGCGCACTTTCATGCGGCGGTTCGCCAAGATCCTGGGCCACACGCCGTTGAGCTATGTTCAGGCGGTGCGAATCGACAAGGCCAAGGACATCCTCGCGCAAGCCAGTGGCAGTATCCAGAACGTCGCCTATGACGTGGGCTACGGCGATCACTCCGCCTTTAGCCGGCGCTTTCACGAACAGACCGGCATGACCCCGCAGGACTTTCGCCGCAAGTACCGGGCGGCTGCGGCATAGGCGGCGGCGCGGATGGCCCGTGTCATCCCGGCGACATTCGCGCAGGGTGACGGGCGCCGTCGAAGCCCGAAGCACTGCGCAGGACAAAGCGCCTGCGACGGGGCCGCCGATTTCGTACCGCCGGCCCCGGTGCAGGCGGGCGTGGTCGCCTGCGGGGCGCTGATCTGGGCAACCCAACCAACACCATGCGGTTTGTGGCCATCGCCGATGGCATCCCCAGCCCGGACATCTCCGCCACGGCATCGGCATCGCCCTGCCCGCTCGCGACGAACCGGCAACCGATCCGTAGCATTCGGACGCTGGACCGACATCGGCCGCGGCGTATTTGCTGCGGCCACCCATGACGGGCTCCGACCAGAACAATCCGTTCGCCGCCGGATGCGGGTTGTGGGGTTGTGCCGCGCCGCGGGCGCGTAACGCCGGCGGCACGCATGGGTTTGAGGCCTATTCGGCGGTAATCTGGTCCATCAGCGCCGCGCGGTCGGCCAACTGCCAGCTTTCGACGATCGCCCCCTCGGCAATGCGGTGAACCGAGATGCCGCCGAAGCTGACCTCGCGCCCGGTGGCGGGCACGCCGAAAAGATCGGCGGTGTGGCGGCCATAGATCGTCCCGATCACGGTGACCACATCGTCGGAGACATGCACGTCCTCGATATCGAAACGGCCATTCTCCAATCCGTCGGTGTAGCGCGCCAGATCGCGCAAGAACGCACCCACGTCTTGGCCTTGGTCCGCCGGCGTCGCGCCCGCCATCTGCCAATCCGGATCCACAACCGTGCGCAGCATGGTCTCGTCGCCCAGGTTCAACGCCTGATAAAACCGGGTGACCATGTCAAAGGCCTGTTCCTCGCGCAGCAGGGGCGAGCCCAGTGCCTCCTCGAAGTGACCGACATCGGGCGATGCCGATCGCAGGCGCAACGTGCCAATCACCTGATTGTTGCGTTTGGGGTCGAGGATCAGGATCTCGCCCTCGAACACGCTGAATTGGGTCAGTTCCTGGATATTGGTGAAATGGGTGATCAACAGCAGCGGCCCGGTGCGGCCGGGCTCCCCCTCCCAGGACGAAACGCGCTGGCGCAGGGCTTCGACATTGCGCGCGCCCTGCAGCGACAACAGCAGGTTCAGCTCTGGATCGGTTTCCATCGGCACATCGGCCAGGATGGCGGGGTTGATGCGATCGAACCCGGTGCGCAGATGTTCCAGGGTCTGCTGGTTGCGGCACCATTCACTGACCACGATCCGCGACGGGACGACGCCGTTATGCGCCAGAAGGCTGCCGAAATCGCGCATCTGAACGGCACCCAGATCGCTCATGATCCGCTGATTGGCGCAGTCGCCCGGCGCGACGTCGCGCTCGTCCAGCTTGGACCAGTCGGTCGGGCCATGGCGCATGATATAAACGACGTCGTCACGCGCGAACATGTCGCCGAGCATCTGGATCGGCTCGAACCGCAGACGTTCCTCGGTCTGTTCCAGACTGAAGCCCCCCGCCGACATCTCCCCGACATGGGTCGAGACCGGTTCGACATTCAGCGCTTCGGTTCTGTCTTCCGCCCAGGCTTGCCCGGCGAACGCGGCCAGAATGCATACGATAGTCCTTACCGGTCCGATCATGTTCGCCTCCTCTGGCGTGCGCGACGGGCAATCGGCACGCGGCCCGGAATTCGCGTCCGTTGGGCCGCCAGGATCCATCGAAGTCATGCCTGCTGTCGCGCTGCGGCTTAGCTGTTCGATCCTGTGGTGTAATGATGCGATCCCTTCGAAGGAATGCAAGGCAGCAACTTAGGACAAACGCGGTACGGCAGCGCCGCGACCGCATCCAAGGTCGGGTCGGAGGTTCGGGATCGATCCCGAGGGACTGGCAGAACGACCGGTTGACCGCTGCGCTGGCGTTCGTTGCGAAAGGCGTGCCTGTCCGGCTGGCGTCCGGCAGCCCGCTGGCCCGCAGTTTCGCTCACCGCACAACGAGCGGCATGGATACGCCGATCGGGTCCCCGGCGCGCCGCTTTGGCCCGGATCAAGACATCCAAGGCTTGCGGGAGATACGCAAAAGCACAGCGGAGTGGCCGCTGACACTCCGGCCCCGCTCCACGTCACCGCGCGCGCCGCCGGTGCCAACCGGGACGGCGCGGTCGGCGACCCGGTTCGGCGACACCCTATCTCCCGGTCCCCGGTTCCGGCGCGGCCGGCCTGCGCTCGGTTAGAACGAAAACCCGATCCCCAGATTGAACGCGTTGGTCACGATATCCGTGTCCAGATCGCCGCCGCCATCCAGGTTTGCGTCGTTGGACGAAAACGTGCCCTGATATTCGGCGAAAAGCGACCAGCGGCGGGTCAGCGCGAAATTGCCGCCGACATACCAGCGCAGCGCCGGACCGGTCAGTTGGAACTCGAACGTGTCGCCGCCGGTCGGCGTCTCCACATCCACATGCGGCACCGCGATCCCCAGGCCAAGGCCGCCATAAGCCTTCCAACGGTCGGTGAAACGGACGTCGCGCTCCGCATTCACTGTGATGATGTTCAGCCCGTCAGTGAATTCCAGCGCGGTGAAGCCGCTGTCGGTCAGGGTGTCTTCGCTGGCATAGACCTTTGCATGGGTGAACTCGATGCCGAAGCTCCACGGCCGGTCCAGATCGTACATGATCCGCCCGCCGTAATAGATCGGCGCGTCGAAGGACCGCCCCTCCCAGTCGGAGGTGAAGTCGAACGGCACGCCGGTTTCGGTCACGCCAGTCACGGTGCTGTGCGGCGCGCCCTGCACGCCGCCATAGATCTCGATATCGAAACCCTGCGCGGACGCCGCGCCGACACCAAGGGCGGCGCATGCCGCCGCGAAGAACCATACCCGCAAACCCATATGCTCAGACCGATGCTTGGCCGGTCTCCTGCTGCAAAAACCTCACGTGTAAGGTAGGCGTTTCCGGCACGAAGCGCGAGGGCGGGCAACGGGCTTTGTAACGTTACCGGGGTTAGCCGTTCAGGCTCCAGTCATAACCGTGGTCCGAGATCCGGTCGATCGCGGTCAACTGACCGGCGATGGGCGGCACGGCATAGCTGCGCAGATGCGCCAGGACGCCCGCGTCGCTGCCGCCGAAATCCTCCCGGAACCAATTGTAGATCGAAGACACGATCAGGCGGCCATTGGCGATCCGCGCACCACGGGGGTGGTTGATATAGGTCCGCGCGCCATCCTCCAGCATCTGCGCCAGCCGGCCGGCGGTAAAGGCGCGCGGTGCCAGGTTCGGACATCCCAGAGAAGCGCAATTGACCGCGTAATGCACACGGGGGTCACGCCAGACGGGGCGCAGAATACCGTGTTCGATATCGTCCAGCGACAACGCCTGCCCGGCGACGGTGACCGCCTTGTCGCGCCACGGCCCGCGCGCGAACACGCCGCCGCCGATATCGCGGATGGACCGGACCGGGTAGTTTTCCATCACCACCTTGACGGTCTGTGCGTTGTAGAGGTTGACCCAATAAGCATAGGCCGCGTTGCTATTCAGCGTGGCGGGGTCCACCGCCTGCAGACTTGCGACATACGCCGAGACCCGGGTCAGGTCCGCGCCGCGATAGTTAAACCGGGCGATTCCGTCCTGACCCAACGTCAGATGACGGCGCAGGATGCCGTCCCAAGCGCCATGGTCGGGGTCGCCGGCATTGCCGAACCGCGCCCAACGGCGGTCGATCAGCGTCGCGCGCTGCGCGGCGGCGACGGGGGCGGCGGACAAAGCGGCAAGGGCGACGCTGGAGGCAACAAAGGCGCGGCGGGACAGGGCGATCATGGCGGCATCCATCTGGGTTGCGTGGCGGGCTGCCATGCAAATTACCGTTGAACGCCGTTCGGACAACGGCTCACACGGCGAGTTTATCCACCGTCAGCACCGCATGGGGTTTTGTTACAGCCCCATGGTCAACCGGTATCGGCACCGGCGCGCTGGCGCGCGACCTCAGCCAGGGCGATCGCGGCGGCGACGCCGACATTCAGGCTGCGCCCGCCACCGGGCATGGGGATACGGACCGCCAAATCCGCGGCGGCGCGCACCTCGTCCGGCACGCCGCCGGTCTCCCGCCCGACCAACAGCCTGTCTTCGGGCCGGAATCGCGGCTGCCATAGCGAAGTTTGCGCCCCCGTGCTGAGAAGTACCAGCCGCCCGGGATCACCAGCGGCGCGAAACGCCGCCCAATCGACATGATAACGCACATCCTGCGGCCCGGCGTAGTCCAACGCCGCCCGCCGCAACGCCTTGTCGGACAATGCGAAGCCGCAGGGTCCGATCACATCGACCGCTGCGTCGAAACAGGCCGCACTGCGCAGCATCGCGCCCAGATTGCCGGCGATATCGGGTTGAAAGACGACCAAACGCATGCGCTGTGAAACACTCATGGTGGCGCGCTTGTCCATATTCAATACGATGCGGCCGAAAGTCCCCTGGTCGCGGCGCCCCCTTTGGCCTAGTTAGCCCTTTTGAAAGATCCCAGTAGGTATCTGCGCCCGCAGCTTAAGGCGGTGCCGATATCGGCAAGGCAGGAATGAAGGGAGACGACCCATGTCCCACGTGGAGGATCAGGAGCCGAACCGGCGCGATTTTCTTTACGTGGCCACAGGTGCGACCGGCGCCGTGGCGGTTGGCGCGGCAGTTTGGCCGTTGATCAATCAAATGAACCCCAGTGCGGACGTGCAGGCGCTGTCATCGATCCAGGTCGATGTCGGTGCGGTCGAACCGGGCCAGCAGATCACCGCGCTGTGGCGGGGCAAGCCTGTCTTCATCCGCCGCCGCACCGAAGAGGAAATAGCGGCGGCGCGCGATGTGGATCTGAGCGCGCTGCCAGACAATGACGCGCGCAACGCCAATATCTCGGCGGAAAACGCAGCGGATGAGTTTCGCAGCCTCGACGAAGCCGGCGAGTGGCTTGTGATGATCGGCGTCTGCACCCATCTGGGCTGCGTACCACTGGGCGATGCCGGCGATTTCGGCGGCTGGTTCTGCCCCTGCCACGGGTCGCATTATGACACTGCCGGGCGCATCCGCCGCGGCCCAGCGCCGGAGAACCTGCCGGTGCCCACGGCAGAATTCGTTTCCGAAACCGTCATTCAGCTAGGATAAGGGAGGATACAATGGGTGGTATTCCGCACGACCATTACGAACCCAAGTCCGCAGGCGCCAAATGGCTTGAAAGCCGGCTGCCGATCCTGGGGCTGGCGCATTCGACGCTGACGATCCCGACACCCAAGAACCTCAACTGGATGTGGATCTGGGGCGTGGTTCTGGTGTTCTGCCTTGTGCTGCAGATCATCACCGGCATCGTCCTTGTGATGCACTACACGCCCGACGTCGACCTTGCCTTCGCCAGTGTCGAACACATCATGCGCGACGTGAACGGCGGCTGGGCGATCCGCTACATCCACATGAATGGCGCTTCGCTGTTCTTTATCGCGGTCTATCTGCACATGTTCCGCAGCCTCTTTTACGGCTCCTACAAGGCGCCGCGAGAGGTGACGTGGATTATCGGCATGCTGATCTATGTGCTGATGATGGCAACAGCCTTCATGGGCTACGTCCTGCCCTGGGGCCAGATGTCGTTCTGGGGCGCGACCGTGATCACCGGCCTGTTCGGCGCCATCCCCTTCGTTGGCGACGCGCTGCAGACATGGCTGCTGGGCGGCCCGGCCGTGGACAACGCCACGCTGACGCGGTTCTTCTCGCTGCACTACCTGCTGCCGTTCCTGATCTTGGGCCTGGTCATCGTGCATGTCTGGGCGTTCCACACCACCGGCAACAACAACCCCACCGGGGTGGAGGTGCGCCGCAACTCGAAGCGCGAGGCGCAGGAAGACACCCTGCCCTTCTGGCCGTATTTCGTGATCAAGGATTTGTTCGCGCTGGCCTTTGTATTGGTGCTGTTCGCCGCGTTGGTCGCGTTCCATCCCAACTACCTGGGCCACCCGGACAACTACATCGAGGCGAACCCGCTGGCGACGCCTGCGCATATCGTGCCGGAATGGTACTTCCTGCCGTTCTACGCGATCTTGCGCGCATTCACCGAGGACGTCTGGATCGTACAGTTCACCGGGTTCATCACCGGCGGCATCATCGATGCGAAGTTCTTCGGCGTGGTCGCGATGTTCGGTGCCATCCTGGTGATGGCGCTGGCACCGTGGCTGGATACGTCCTCTGTGCGGTCGGGACGATACCGGCCGCAGTTCAAGATCTGGTTCTGGATCCTGTGCGCCGATTTCATCCTGCTGATGTGGTGCGGGGCGATGCCGGCAGAGGAACCGTTCGCCACGATCTCCTTGATCGCGACGACGTATTGGTTCGCGTATTTCCTCGTCATCCTGCCGCTGTTGGGCATCTTTGAGACACCCAAAGAGCAGCCAGAAACGATCGCCGAGGATTTCGCCAACAGTCACCCGGACGCCGCCGGCGGCGGCAAGCCCGCCCTGGAACCGGCGGAATGAGGAGGGGCGCGATGCGATTGCCGATCAAAACCTTTGCCGCGGCCGCGATCGCGGCGGTCCTTGCCACGCCCGCGCTTTCGGCGGGCGGAGCAGGCAAAGTCATCGACTACGACTTTTCGTTCGAGGGGCCGTTCGGATCCTATGATCGCGGACAGCTCCAGCGCGGGCTGCAGGTCTACACGGAGATCTGCTCGGGCTGCCACGGGCTGCAATACGTCCCGTTCCGCGCGCTGGAGGATCTGGGCTATTCGGATGCCGAGGTTCGCGCCTATGCCTCCAACTTCTTCGTGCCCGATACCGGGCCCGAAGCGCTGCCGGGCGATGAACGTGAGGCGGTGCCGACCGATTACTTCCCCGGATCGCTGCTGGAAAACGCACCCGATCTGAGCCTGATGGCCAAGGGTCGCGCCGGGTTCCACGGACCCATGGGCTTGGGTATCAACCAGTTGATGCAGGGCATGGGCGGGGCGGAGTACATTGCCTCTCTGATGACCGGCTACACCGGCGGCGACAAGGAAGAAGCCGGTACCTTCCTGTATGAAAACACCGCCTATGGCGGTTACTTCGCGATGTCCCAGCCGCTTTATGGCGACGACGTGCTCTACGAGGACGGGACCGAGGCCACCCTGGAACAGCAAGCACAGGATGTCGCCGCTTTTCTGATGTGGGCGGCGGAGCCGAAGATGGAAGCGCGCAAGCAAAGCGGCATCGTCGCGGTGGCGTTTCTCGGCCTGCTGACGGTACTTCTTTACCTGACCAACAAGAAACTCTGGGCGCCGCACAAAAAGACCCGCTCGGCAACGCCGGCCGAGTAAATCAGCCCAGATATTCGCGCAAACCGGGCGGCGGATCTGCCAACAGATCGCCGCTCGGACGCGGCGGATATAGGATACCGCCCTCAACGAAGCAGATCATGTCCGCGCGCGCCGCTTCGGCCGGATCGTGGGTCACCAGCACAAGCGTCATCGCATGGGCCCGGCGGATATCTTCGACCAGCGTGAACATCTGCAACCGTTGCGCGGGACCGAGTGCCGCGAAGGGTTCGTCAAGTAATAAGATCGGCCGCGCCCGCAGCAAAGCCCGGGCCAATGCAGCGCGGCTTTGCTGACCACCCGACAACTGCCCGGGCCGGGCAGTTGCCAACCCATCCAGCCCAACCGCCGCCAGGCTTTGCGCCACCTGCGCCTGTTCCGCTGCACTCAACCGTGCCGTCGGCCGCAGCCCGAGGGCGGCGTTCTGCATCAGGGTAAGATGCGGAAACAGGTTGTTGTCCTGAAACAGCATCGTCACCGGCCGATCAGCCGGCGCCTGGCCCGCCACATCGTGTTGCTCCAGCAGGATCCGTCCGGATGCCGGACGCTCGAACCCCGCGATCAGCGCCAGCGCGGTCGATTTCCCCGCCCCCGACGGCCCGATCAGCGCCACCGACCGCCCCGCGGGCAACGTGACATCGGCGCGAAAGGTGACGCCCTGACGCGGCAGCGCGACATCGTCAAACCGGATCTGCAAGCCGCCCTCCGCGATCGAACACCCAGAACAGCGCCAGGCTGCACACCATCAGCAGCAACGCCGCGCCGGCGGCCTGCGTCTGAGCGTAGGCGCCCATCAGACGATAAATGTAGAGCGGCAGCGTGCCCGTCTCGGGTGCGGCGAACAGCGTTATCACGCCCAAATCCCCCATCGAAAGCGCCGCCGACAGCCCGGCGGCAAAGCCCAACGGCGCCCGCAGCCGCGGCAGCACCAGCCAGCGCAGCCGCGCGATGCCGCGCAGGCCCAGACTGTCCGCCAGACGCCCGAAATCGGCCTCAGCCGCAGTCAGCGCCGGCACAAGGGCGCGGAGCGCGAAGGGCAGACAGACCGCCGCATTGACCAGCGCGGTCAGCGGCAGCGCCCAGCCAAGCGGATCCAGGACCGGGCGCAGCAAGATGAACAGCCCCGTTCCCATGACGAAGGGCGACACGGCCAGCAACAGCAGCGTCGCCCCCTCGACCGCGGCGGCCCGCCCCCGCGGCAAAGCCGCGCTCAGCGCCGCGACGGGCAGCGCCATCGCCAAGGTCAAGACCGCAGCCGTCAGCGCCACGACAAGGCTCGTGCCCAGCGCCGCCCACAAGCCCGGCTGCGCCAGAACCTGCAGCCCCGCCAGGCCACGCAGCACCACCATTACCAGGGGCGCACCCAAGAACAGCGCCACCAGCCCGATGACGGCGCGGTCGACCGCGGCCCGCCAGCCGACGCCGTCCCAGCGCTGCGGCGCCCGGTCGAGCCCGCCGCCGAAGCCCGCCGACTTGCCCAGCAGCAGCGCCGCCAGCGCCACCGCCGCGCAAAGCGCGCACTGCACCAGCGCCAGCCGCGCCGCGTGACCCAAGTCGAAATCGAAGCGCAGCGCCTGATAGATCGCAACCTCAAGCGTCGTCGCGCGCGGCCCGCCGCCCAGGGTCAGCGCCACCGCGAAACTGGTCAGGCACAACAGAAACACCAGCACAAAGGCCGGCGGACAGACCGCGCGCAGCATCGGCCATTCCAACAGCCGGAACACCGCGCGGTCGGGCAGGCCAAGCTGGGCGGCCAGACGGAAGCGTTCCGCAGGGATCCCCTGCCAGCCCTGCAGCAACAGCCGCGTGGCCAGGGGGATGTTGAAGAACACATGCGCCATCACCACACCCCATGGCCCATAGATCGAGATCCGCGGCCCGCCCAGCGCCAGGCTGAGATCGCTGAGCACTCCGGACCGCCCCCAAACCGCCGAAAGCCCCAGGATGGCGACCAGAACCGGCAGCAGAAAGGGCGCGCCCAGCAGCCCGACCAGCACTCGCCGCCCAATAAAGCGCCGCCGCATCAGCGCCCGCGCGAAAGGCACCGCCACCGCCAGGCTCAGCGCCGCGGACCACAACGCCTGCCAGATCGTGAACCGCAGGGCGGCGTAATCCGCCGGCCCCAGCGAGCCGCCAGCGGGGGCGGTCACGAAAAGTGCCGCCAGGGGCAGCAACGCCAGCGCGGCGACACAACCCGCCGCGCCGCCGCCGGGCAGCCAGACGGCCGGCGTTATCGCGACAGCGCGGCGCGCCATTCATCGACCGCCGCGGCTTTCAGGGCCGGCACGTCCTGGGGCGGGATCAGCAGCGCGCGGTCCGGCGTGATCAGCGTTTCGAACCCTTCGGGCAGTTCGGTCGCGCGCGCGGGGTACATCCAATTGGTGGTCGGGATCACATCCTGAAAAGCCGGGCTCAGCATGAAATCGAGAAACTGCCCGGCAAGTTCAGGCTGATCGCTGCCGGCCAGACGCCCGGCGACCTCGATCTGCATATAATGCCCCTCCGCAAAGGCGGCCGCGGCCTTGGTCGGATCGTCCTCGGCGATAAGGTGGTAGGCGGGAGAGGTGGTGTAGGACAGCACCATGTCGGCCTCCCCCTCCAGAAACAGACCATAGGCCTCGGACCAGCCCTTGGTCACAGTCACGATGCGCGGCGCCAGCGTCTCCCACGCGGCCTCCGCCCCGTCGCCGAAGACCGATTTCACCCACAGCGTCAGCCCCAGCCCCGGCGTGGAACTGCGCGGATCCTGGATGATCAGGCTCGGCCCATCCTCGGCCAGCAGATCGGCGAAACTGGCCGGCGGGTTCTGCAGCCGCGTGGTGTCGTAGACGAAGGCGAAATAGCCCCAGTCATAGGGCAGAAACACCGGATCGTCCCAGGCGATCGGCAGGCTCAACGCCGGCACATCGCGGCCATGGGGCACGAACAGCCCCGTCTCGGCCGCCTCTGCCGTCAGCGCTGTGTCGAGCCCCAGCACGATATCGGCATCGGTGCGCGCGCCCTCCAGCTTCAGCCGCGCCAGCAGCGCGGCCCCGTCGCCCGCGGAGACAAAGCGCAGATCGCAGCCGCAGGTCGCCTCGAACGCGGCCTCCACGGCCGGGCCCGGCCCCCATTCGGTGACGAAACTGTCATAGGTATAGACGGTCAGCACCGGCGTTTGCGCCGCCGCGGCGCCGCCCATCAGCGCCAGACACAGACTCAGAAGACGTGGCAAGGTTCGATCCCCCTTCGAGTTAGGGCGCGCAGGGGCGGACAAGGGGGCGAAGTCACCTTCCCTCCGCCGGTACGAGCCGGTTCAGGTTCGACGGGTTCGCGGCAAGCGCATCTCAGCCCAGACGGGCACCCCGAGGTCTGAGCGAAAGGGTAGACGATGCAAGCGGAGTTGCAAGCGCATTTCGGCGGCCGCCGCCCTTTGCGTCTGCGCGCGCGCTGCGCTAGAGCAAAAACGGATCAGATTGGAACAATCTGATCCTAGGATTTTGCTCTACCTATTGAATCTGGACCAAAATCCTCTTTCAGACTGATTCAGTCTGAAACGGTTTTGGTCTAGCACCCCCTGGCAGGAGGATCCGGTATGGCGTTCAACACTTTCGGCCGATTGTTCACGGTCACCACCTGGGGCGAAAGCCACGGCCCCGCGTTGGGCGCGACCGTGGACGGCGTGCCGCCGGGCGTGCCGTTGAGCACCGAGAACCTGCGGGTGTGGCTCGACCGCCGCAAACCGGGGCAGAACAAATACACCACCCAGCGGCGCGAGCCCGATACGGTAGAAATCCTGTCGGGCGTGTTCGAAGGCCAGACCACCGGCACGCCGGTTCAACTGATGATCCGAAACGAGGATCAGCGGTCCAAGGATTACGGCGACATCAAGGACACGTTCCGCCCCGGCCACGCGGACATCACCTATCACCTGAAGTACGGCATCCGGGATTACCGCGGGGGCGGGCGGTCAAGCGCGCGGGAAACCGCGGCGCGGGTCGCCGCGGCCGGCGTGGCGCGGGCGGCGTTGCGGGAATTGGCGCCCGATCTGCGGATCACCGGCTACATGGTGCAGATGGGCGCGCAGGCGATCGACCGGGCGCGCTTCGACTGGGAGGAGATCGCCCGCAACCCGTTCTGGTGCCCCGACGCCGCCGCGGCCGACGATTGGGCCCAGACCCTGGATGCGCTGCGCAAGGACGGCAATTCGGTCGGCGCAGTGATCGAGGTCACGGCGACCGGCGTGCCCCCGGGCCTGGGCGCGCCGATCTATGCCAAGCTCGACACCGACCTGGCCGCTGCGGCGATGTCGATCAACGCGGTCAAGGGGGTGGAGATCGGCGAGGGCATGGCCGCCGCCGCGCTGACCGGCCGCGACAATGCCGATGAGATTCATCCCGGCAACGCTGGCCAGCCCCGGTTCGCCGCCAATCATGCCGGCGGAATCCTGGGCGGGATCTCCACCGGGCAGGACGTGGTGATGCGTTTTGCGGTCAAGCCGACCTCCTCGATCCTGACACCGCGGGCCAGCATCACAACAGCCGGCGGGCCGACCGAGGTCGTGACCAAGGGACGTCACGATCCCTGCGTCGGCATCCGCGCCGTCCCGGTGGGCGAGGCGATGATGGCCTGCGTGCTGCTGGACCATATGCTGCTGCATCGCGGTCAGGTCGGCGAGAACCGCGGCCGGATCGGCGCGCCGTGACACCGGGCGCGCTGATCTTCGATGTCTTCGGTACCTGCGTCGACTGGCGCAACTCCATCGCGCGGGAGGTCGCGGCGGCGGGGCTGGCGGTCGACCCCTTGGCCTTTGCCGATGCCTGGCGCGCGGCCTATCAACCGGCGATGGCGCCGATCCGTGAGGGGCGTCGGGGGTATACTGCGCTCGATGTGCTCCACCGCGAGAACCTCGACCGGGTGGCGGCGGAATTCGGCGTGACGCCCGCGGACCCGGCCGCGCTCGCCCGCGCGTGGGAGCGGCTGGACCCCTGGCCGGATGTGCCCGGCGGGCTTGCGCGGCTGAAGGCGCTGGTGCCGATCGCGCCCTGTTCGAACGGCTCCATCGCGCTGATGACGCATCTGGCCCGCTATGGCGGCCTGCCGTGGGATTGCATCCTGGGCGCGGAACTCGCCCACGACTACAAACCCAAGCCGGAGGTCTACCGCGCCTCGGCGGCCGCTTTGCGCGTGGCGCCCGAGGCGGTGATGATGGTGGCCGCGCATAATGACGATCTGCGCGCAGCGCAGGCGGCGGGGTTGCGGACCGCCTTTGTGCCGCGGCCCACCGAACACGGGCCGGGCCAGGCCAAGGATCTGGCTCCCGATGGCGACTGGACGATGGTGGCCGCCGATTTCGATGACCTCGCCACGCAACTCGGCGCCCCGGTCGTCTAGGGTCAGACGCCGTCAATCCCGAACATACTGTTTCCAATTGAAGCCGTTTAAAGCCTCATCGCCCGCAATAGTTCTCAGTACGGAACAAAACGGAGCGTGCCATGCGTGTGCAAACCCCTGCCTCCGATCCCGCCCCCGCCGGGCTGCGCATCGGGCATGTCCATTTGAAAGTCGCCGATCTCAACCGCGCGATTGCGTTCTACTCCGGGGTCATCGGCCTGGATGTGGTGCAGCGTTACGGCCCCGGCGCGGCGTTCCTGTCCGCCGGCGGCTATCACCACCACCTGGGGCTGAATACCTGGTCCAGCCCGGGCGGCACACCGCCGCCGTCGGGGCATACCGGACTTTCCCACACCGCCTTTCTTTACCCCACCCGGGCCGACCTGGGCGCGGCGCTGCGCCGGGTAGAGACCGCCGGCATCGCGCTCGACGGCTCTGCCGACCATGGTGTCAGCGCGGCGCTGTATCTGCGCGACCCGGATGAGAACGGCGTGGAGCTTTACTGGGACAAACCCCGCGAAGACTGGCCGCTTGGCGCCGATGGCGTTTTAAAGATGGTCAATGCGCCGCTGGATCTGGAGGCGTTGCGCGCCGCTTAGTCCTTGCGCGCGGCCAGCAGGAATTCGCGGTTGCCGTCCTTGCCGGGGATGGGGCTGTCGGTCAGCCCCAGAACCGCCCAGCCGGCCGTCGTAACCCAATCGCGCAGCTTGGCGCAGGCCTCCGCCCGCGCCGCCGCGTCCTTGACGATCCCACCCTTGCCGATGCGCGTAGGCTCCAGTTCGAATTGCGGCTTGACCAGACAGACCAGGCACGCACCCGGACGCGCGGCCGCCAACGGTGCGGACAGAACCTTGGTGGCAGAGATGAACGACACATCGCAGACCACCCAATCCGCGGCCGGCAGATCGGCGGCATCCAGCATCCGCGCGTTCACGCCGGGCCGATTGTCGACGCGCGGGTCGGCGGCCAGGCTGGCATGCATCTGGCCCCGCCCGACATCGATCGCCACCACCCTTTCCGCCCCGCGTGCCAGCAGGACTTGCGTAAATCCGCCGGTCGAGGCGCCGATATCCAGCGCCAGACCCGCCGGCGTCATGTCAAAATGATCCAACGCATGGAGCAACTTATGCGCGCCGCGGGACACCCAGGGGTCGGCGTCACGCACGCTCAGCGCCGCATCGCCCACCGACGCGGCGGCTTTGCGCGCCACCACCCCGTCGATGCTGACCTGACCGCCCGCGATCAGCGCCTGCGCCCGAGCGCGGCTGGGCGCCAGCCCGCGCCGCACCAGCGCCTGATCCAGCCGCTCGGCTATTCCGCTGCCTCCAGGTTCAAGAACCCGCCCGACTGCCGGTTCCAGAACCGCGCGTAAACCCCGTCCAGCGCCAACAGCGTGGCATGATCGCCCTCTTCAACCAAACGTCCGTCTTCGATCACCAGAATGCGGTCCATATGCGCGATGGTCGACAGACGGTGGGCGATGGCGATGACGGTCTTGCCATCCATCACCTCGATCAATGCGGTCTGGATGTCCGCCTCAACCTCTGAATCGAGGGCGGAGGTCGCCTCGTCCAGCAGCAGGATCGGCGCGTCCTTGAGGATCGCGCGGGCCAGCGCGATGCGCTGCCGCTGGCCGCCGGACAGCTTTACGCCGCGCTCGCCCAGATGCGCATCATAACCCACGCGGCCCTTGTTGTCGCGCAGATCGCGGATGAAGCCGTGCGCCTCCGCCCGCCGGGCGGCGGCGACCATGTCGGCCTCGGTCGCCTCGGGGTTGCCGTAGAGGATGTTCTCGCTGGCAGAGCGGTTGAACATCGCGGTTTCCTGCGTGACCATGGAAATCTGCCGCCGCAGGCTTTCCTGGCTGACCCCGGCCACGTCATGGCCGTCGACCGTGATCCGCCCGCCTTCCACATCGTAAAGCCGCAAAAGCAGCGACATGGCGGTGGATTTGCCCGCGCCCGAGGCCCCCACCAGTGCCACCTTCTCCCCCGGCTCGACGGCAAAAGACAGCCCGTCCAGCCCGCCACCGGTGCCGCGGCCATAGTGGAACTGCACATCCTCGAACCGGATCGCGCCGGTCGCAGGCGGCAGGTCCGGCGCCCCGGGTACGTCGCGCACGCGCGCCGTCGGGGTCAGGGTCTGCACGCCGTCTTCGATCTCACCGATATTGGCAAAGATGCTGAGCGCGGTGAAACTGACCCAGCCGGTCATCTGCCCGATCCGGGCGGAGATGATGCCGGCGGTTGCAATATCGCCCGCGGTCGCGCCGCCGGTCTGCCACATCATCAGAACGCCGCCGATCATCACCACCGGCAGCGCGCCGGCAATAATGTTGAGCAGCACCCGGAACGCTGTGGTCAGGCGGCCGAAATGGATTATGGCGTCGCGCAGCTCTCCCATCGCGGCGCGGGCCTGTTCCTCCTCCCGCGCGGCATGGGCGAAAAGCTTTACCGTTTTCATATTGGTCAGCGTGTCGACCAGCCGGCCCGACATCGCCGCCCGCGCCGCCGCGCGCGCCTTGGCCCGTTTGCGGATGCGCGGGATGAACCAGGCGACCATGCCGCAATAGATCGCAAGCCACAGCGCCAGGAACACCGCCAGCGCGCCGCCCACCGTGGCCATCGTCACCGCCGCGCCGATCAGCATGGTAATGGCGAAAAAGATCGTCGTGGTAACGTCGCTGGCCACATTGACCACGGCAGAGGAGACCTGAACCTGTTTCTGCGACAGCCGGCCTGCGAAATCGTCATCGAAGAACTGCAGATGCTGGCCCAGCGTGTTGCGGTGCAGCCGGCTGAGGATCAGCGTCGGCAGGTTGGGGCCCACCGACAGCGAATTCAGCGCCGCGCTCAGCCCCATGATGCCCGGGCGCAGAAGCAGGAAGAACAGCGCCACCGCGGCCAGGACGGGCCAGCGTTCGGTCACGAAATCGCTGCCGCCATGGGCCAGCGCGCTGTCGATCACCCAGCCGACCAGAAAGGCGGAAACGATCTCCAGCACCCCCGCCAGGCAGCCGAACAGCGCAGCCACGCCGATCACCCGCCAAGCGCCGGTCAGCCCCCACCGCACGAAAGGCACCAGCCCCCGCGGCGGCGTGCCCTCGGCCGGGGCGAAGGCGTCGATCAGGTCGGTGAAATACTTCACCCCGCCGCGGCGTCCAGAAAGCCGCCCGACTGGCGCGCCCAGAACCCGGCATAGGCGCCGCCGCGCGCCAACAGCGCGGCATGGCTGCCTTGTTCCACGATTTGCCCCGCCGCCATCACGACAATCCTATCCATATGGGCGATCGTGCTGAGCCGGTGCGCGATCGCAAGTACCGTCTTGCCCGCCATAACCTCTGCCAGCGCGCGCTGGATGCGGGCCTCGACCTCTGAATCTAGGGCCGATGTGGCCTCATCCAACACCAGGACGGGCGCATCCTTGAGAATGGCCCGGGCCAGGGCGATGCGCTGGCGCTGTCCGCCGGACAATTTCACGCCGCGTTCGCCCAGCCGCGCGGCATAGCCGCGGCGGCCGTTATGGTCGGCCAGATCGCCGATGAAGCCATGCGCCTCCGCCCGTTCGGCGGCCTCGTGCACCTGTGCATCCGTCGCCTGGGGCCGGCCATAGCGGATGTTTTCCAGGGCCGATCGGTTGAACATCGCGGTTTCCTGGCGCACCACCGACACCTGCTGGCGCAGCGCCGCCTGGCTAAGGTCGCGAATGTCGCGCCCGGCCAGAGTCACGCGCCCCTCCTCGACATCGTAGAGCCTCAGCAGCAACGAAGTGACGGTCGACTTCCCCGCGCCCGAAGCCCCCACCAGCGCCACCTTTTCCCCTGGCGCGATGGTCAGTGAGAAATCGGTCAGCGCCGGGACCGCGCCGCCATAGCGGAAGGTGACGTTCTCAAAGACCACCGCGCCGTGATCGGCACGCGCGGCGGCGTGGGGCCGGTCGGTGATTTCGTGGCGCGGGGTCAGGGTTTCGACCCCGTCCGCGATCTCGCCGAGGTTGGAGAAGACATTGACCAGCGCCACGCTGACCCGGTTCGTCACTTGGCTGATCCGCGCGCCGACCATGGCGGCCACCGCGATATCGCCCGCACTGGCCGCGCCCGTCGACCACAGATAGACCCCCGCGGTGATGCAAAGCAGCGGCAGCGCGCCGGACAGTGTCATCAACAGCCAACGGAACAAGGCCGAGACGGCGCCAAACGCGATCGACCGGCGGCGCAGCATGTCCATCTCGTCCAGCGCGGCACGATCCTCGAAATCGTCGCGGGCGAACAGCTTCACGGTGGAGATGTTGGACAGCGTGTCCACGATCTGCCCGGTCACCGCCGTCCGCGCGCCGGCGCGTGCGGCCGCCAGCGCCTGGATGCGCGGGATGAACGCCCGCAAGAGCAGCAGATAGGCCGCGAACCACACCAGGATCATCGCCAAAAGCCGGGCGTCGATCTGGCCCAGCACCACCAGCGCGCCCAGAAACATCGCCAGGATGAAGAAGACCACATCGACCAGTTCCACGACGATATCGGTCAGCGCGCGAGCGGTTTGCAGTTCCTTCTGGCTGATACGGCCGGCGAAGTCGTTTTCGAAATAGCGCATCGAATGACCCAGCGTGTGCCGGTGGATGCGGCTGAGGATCAGCGGGAACAGATGCGGGCCTAGCAGGATCGTCGTCATCGAGGCGTCGGCGACAAAGATCAGCGGGCGCAGCAGCAGAAAGAACGCCACGCCCGCGGCCAGGATCGGGCCGAAGCTGCCCCAGAAATCGCCCGGTCCGGCGGCGATGGCGGTGTCGATGGCCCAGCCGGTGAACCAGGCCGCCACCAATTCCGACGCGCCGGCCACCAGCGTCACGCCGATGCCCAGCGCAATCGCCGGTTCCGACCCGCTGAGCGCCCAGCGGCAAAAGGCGCGCAACTCGCCCGGAGGCGGGCCGTCGGCGGGGGCGAAAGGGGCGACCCAAGCGGTCAGCCAGGCGACCAGCCCGTCGCCGAGGCGGCGGATCACTCCGCCGCCTCCACGCCCAAAAACCCGCCCGACTGGCGCGCCCAAAGCTGGGCGTAAAGCCCGCCCTTGGCCAGCAGGTCGTCATGGGTGCCATCCTCGACCACGCGGCCTTCGTCCAGCACCACGATCCGATCCATCTGGGCGATGGTCGAAAGCCGGTGGGCGATGGCGATCACCGTCTTGCCCTCCATCACACCGTACAGCGTACCCTGGATCGCGGCCTCGACTTCCGAGTCGAGCGCCGAGGTCGCCTCGTCCAGCACCAGGATCGGCGCATCCTTCAGGATCACCCGGGCCAGTGCGATCCGCTGACGCTGACCGCCGGACAGTTTCACCCCCCGTTCGCCGACCTGCGCGTCATAGCCCGCGCGGCCCTTGGGGTCGCGCAGATCCTGCACGAAGACATGCGCCTCGGCCCGTTCCGCGGCGGCGATCATTTGCGCCTCGCTAGCCTCCGGCCGGCCATAGAGGATGTTGGCCCGCACCGACCGGTGCAAAAGCGAGCTGTCCTGCGTGACCATGCCGATCTGCTGGCGCAGGCTGTCCTGGGTCACCGCGGCCACGTCCTGACCGTCGATCAGGATCTGCCCGCCCTCGGCATCGCGGAACCGTAACAGCAGGTTCACCAGGCTCGACTTGCCCGCGCCAGACCGGCCGACCAGACCGACGCGCTGGCCCGGCTCGATGATCAGTGACACGCCGTCCAGCCCGCCCGAGCCACGGCCGTAGTGGTGCACGACATCGCGGAACTCGATCCGCCCATCGCTCAGCGCCAGCGCTGGCGCGCCCGGCGCGTCCACGACATCATGCGGCTTGGCGATCGACCGTAGCCCCTCGGAGATCACACCGGCATGTTCGAACAGCCGGATGATCACCCACATGATCCAACCGCTCATCCCGTTCAGCCGGATCGTCAGCGCCGCCGCCGCCGCGACCTCGCCCACGGTGACCAGCCCGCGGCTCCACAACCAGATCGCGGGGCCCAGCACACCGACGATCAGCAGCCCGTTGATTGCGTTCAGCACAAAGGACAATTCGGTCATCAGCCGCAGAAACCGCTGGAACCGCAGCCGCAGCCGCCGCATTGCCGACAGCACATAGGCTTCCTCGCGGTCGCCATGGGCGAACAGCTTCACCGTTTCGATATTGGCATAGGAATCCACGACCCGGCCCGCGACCAGCGACCGCGCGTCCGACCATTTTTCCGACGCCACCGCCACGCGCCGCGCGATCGACCGGGTGTAGAGGATGTAAGCCGCCAGCCACAGCGCCAGCGGGGCGGCGATGCGGATGTCGATCTGGCTGAGGATGAACAAAGCCCCCAGGACGTAGGTTATCGAATACCACAACCCCTCGAACGTCATATAGGTCGCGTCTTCGACCGCCGGGCCCATCTGCATGACCCGGTTCGACAGCCGTCCGGCAAAATCGTTCTGAAAGAACGCCGAGGACTGGCCCAGCATGTGCCTGTGCGTGCGCCAGCGCACCTGTTCCTGCATGTTGCCGGCCAGCGTTTGTTCCAACAGCAGGTGGTTCAGCCCGATCACCACCGGCCGCAGGAACAGGATCAAGGCGGCGGCGACGACCATCTCCAGCCCATGCGCGGCCCAGAACGCGCCGGCGCCAGCCTCGCTCATCAGGTCGATGACGCGGCCGCTATAAAAGATCAGCCCCGATTCCATCAGCGCCACGGCGATGCCGGTCAGCGCCATCCAGACCATGGGCAGGCGGAACGGGAAGAGTTGCGATTTTACGAACCGCCACACGGATACGGGCGGTGTCTTGGCCGGAAACGGCGCGAACGGGTCGATCAGATTTTCGAAACGGCGAAACATGACGGGCGCTCCTATGGGCGCGAGAGTTGAAAAAAGGGGAGGATGCCTTTGGGTGCCCGACGGGCCCCGAGGACGCGCCGATCAGCTAGATGGCCAGTCCTTCAAGAATCGCATCCAAACCCCTCCGTCATGAGTCCCCGGACGTCTACACCATCCGCGCCAAATTGTCAGCCGGACATTTGTCCTTTTTCTTTGATAGTCTATGCGTCGGAAATTTCTGACAGGTGAGGGTCCGCTACGATGACCGTGCAAGATGTGTTCGACGATCGAAAGGCCCGCGCCAGCGCTTGGTTCACCGAGTTGCGCGACATGATCTGCGCCGCCTTCGAGGGGCTGGAGGATGCGCAGGATTGGGGCCCGCATGCCGATCTGCCCGCCGGCCGGTTTTCGCGCAAGGAAACCCACCGCGAAGGCGCGGGCGGCGGCGATGCCGGTGGCGGGGTGATGTCGGTCATGCGCGACGGCCGCGTGTTCGAGAAGGTCGGCGTGAACATCTCCACCGTTTATGGGCAATTGGGCGCGCAGGCGCAGAAAAGCCTGACCGCGCGCAAGGAGATCCCGGGGCTGGAGGAAGACCCCCGGTTCTGGGCGTCGGGCATCAGCCTGGTGGCGCATATGCGTTCGCCCAAGACCCCGGCGGTGCACATGAACACGCGGATGTTCTGGACCCCGGGCGCCTGGTGGTTCGGCGGCGGGTCGGATCTGAACCCGATGGTGGAGGTGGCCGAGGACACCGCCCATTTCCACGCCGCGCTGCAGGCCGCCTGCGACCGGCACGACCCTGGCTATTACCCGCGGTTCAAGGCGTGGGCGGACGAGTACTTCATGATCAAGCATTGGCAGGAGCCCCGCGGGGTTGGAGGAATTTTCTACGACGATCTGAACACCGGCGATTGGGAGTCGGACTTCGCCTTTACCCAGGATGTCGGCCGCGCCTTCATCGACGCCTTTGTCCCGGTGACCGAGCGGCGGCTTAAAGAACCCTGGACCGAGGCCGATCGCGATTGGCAGTTGGTCAAACGTGGGCGCTACGCCGAATTCAACCTGGTCTACGACCGCGGTACGCAGTTCGGGCTGCAAACCGGCCATAACCCGGAGGCGGTGCTGATGTCGCTGCCGCCGGTGGCGAAATGGCCCTGACCGGGCGGGGCGCGTCCCGGGCCTGACCCGGGACCTCTAGCCGACTTCGGGCATGCACGCACCGCCGGCCATCAGGCGGCCGCCGGCACGGCGGTGGTCGGCCGCCGACAGGCTGCGTGGCCAGGCGCGGCGGGCCAGATACCCGCAGATCCAGCAGCCAAGCCAGCGGCGCAGGCCGAGGAATAGTTCAGCATTGTGCATGACATCCTCCTTGTCGCGAATCGCAATTGCCGTAAACTTGCAACCTCAAGCCCACTTGAGGTCAATACCGTTCAACGAAGACCAGTCAAAGGCCGACAATGCGCCGTTCCCGCCCCAGCGATCTGAGCGTCGGTGCCTTTGCCGCCCGGGCCGGGGTGCCGGTTTCGACCGTCCACTACTACGAGTCGCTGGGCCTCATCCGGGGTTGGCGCACATCCGCCAATCACCGCCGTTACGACCGAGCGATGCTGCGCCGCGTCGCCATCGTGCGCGCGGCGCAGAAACTAGGGTTGCCGCTGGACCAGATCGGCGCGGCGCTGGCCACATTGCCCCAGGACCGCACGCCCAATGCAAAGGATTGGGCGCGCATGTCGCAAAGCTGGCGTGAGACGCTGACCGACCGCATTCACCAGATGACGCAATTGCGCGACCAACTGGACCACTGCATCGGCTGCGGCTGTCTGTCGGTCGACAACTGCCCGCTCTACAATCCCAAGGACCGCCTGGCCGACGAAGGCAGCGGTGCGCGGCTGTTGGATCCTTAGCCGGCGAGCCTCACATCGTGTAGAAGAACTCCTCGCGCGCGATCTTGCCCGCGTCGTTCAACGAATACACCGCGACCTCCTTCATGGCCTGGCGCTGGCCACTTTGCTTATGCGTCGCATCGATATCGAAGATCAGCGAGAACCGGTCGTCGCCATGCAGAAACGGGCCGTCGACACCCGCGGCATGCACTTCGAAATTGTCGGCCCACCACTGGTGCTTGCCGCGGATCGCCTCCAACCCGGTCGCGACGCGGTCGCCGGATGGGCCTTCGGTGGCTTCCACGGACACGGCGTCCGAGGCGTAAAGCTCGGACAGACCCTGTTCCTCTTTGTCGGTCCTGCAGTAATCGGCCAACGTATTCGCAACCGTCTTGAGTGTATCGGTGGACATTTTTCCCCCACTTGTTCACCTTATGTTCACACAGTCTCACAGCGCGCCGATTCGGACAATGTCCACGTCACAAAAAGACGAACGCCGCGGATCCGGCAAGGGCGGCGGCCATCACCGTCATGAACCCGCGCCAGATCGCCTCCTGCCGCAGAAACCGGGTCAGGTTGTGGCCCGCGGCGGTCCAGAACAGGCAAACGAAAAGGTTGATCCCGGAAAAGGCCGCAGCCAGGCGCAGGCCCTCTGCCAACGGACCGCCGCCGCCGGAAAACCCCGCTGCGGCCGCCATGGCGATGGCCCAGACCTTGGGGTTGACCCATTGGAACAGCACCGCCTGCCAAAAGCGGAACGGCCGCGCGTCGCCGTCGACGCGGCCCATGCGGGTACTTACGAAAAGCCGCCAGGCCAGATAGAGGATCCACAGCGCCGCCAATCCGCGCAGCGCCAGCTCCAGCGCCGGGGCGGTCTGCAAAATCTGCGCCAGACCCAGCCCGCTCAAGCCCGCGGTCACGCCAACCCCCACCGCCACGCCAAGGATATGCGGCAGCGTCGCCGAGAAGCCGAACCGCGCCCCCGAGGCGATCAGCATGATCACATTGGGCCCGGGCGAGAACAGGCCGAGAAACACGAAAGCATAGAGTAGATCCATCAGCGCTCGCCCGCGTCCAGCCTCAGCAGGGCCGCCCGGTCAAGCGCGAAGCGGCTGTCGATCCAGGCGCGGCGCAGATCTGCCAGCGCGGCACCCAGTTCCGGCCCCTGACCATAGCGCGGCAGCAAGTCCTGGGCCGACACCGGAAACACCGCCGCCGCTGCCGCCGCGATCGCTTCTTGCCAGTTCGCCGGAAGGTCGGCGCCCCGCGCGGCTGTCAGCAGCGCCACGTCCTCGGCAATCGCGGTGCCCTGCGCCTGAGCGATTTCGTGCGGCAGTATGCGGTCCCGGACCCCGGCCAGCATTGCCGCCAGATCTCGCGCCTCCGCCCGCGACAGACGCAGCGCGGCGCTGGCGTCGTCTGGCCACAGCGCCGCCAGACGACGCAGCCAACGCGGCGGCACATGCCAGCGCCGTTCCAGCGCCAGCAACGCCGGCAAGGGGCCGGGCACAGCGCCGGGCAGCACGGCCGCCAGTGCGCCGATCTCTGCCATCGCGTCCAGCACGGCGAACGGGTCCGCGATGTCGAGCAACCGCCGCATCTCTGCCCCCACCCGTTCACGGCTGAGCGCGGCAAGTCGGCCCACCGCCCCGGCTGCAGCCGCCAGGCCGGGCGCATCAACTCCAAGCTCCGGGTCGCCATAGGCGGCGGTAAAGCGGAAGAACCTAAGCAGCCGCAGCGTGTCTTCGGCCAGGCGATCGGCCGCGTCGCCGATGAACCGGATGCGGCGCGCGTGCAGATCGGCCAGACCGGTGCCCAGGGGATCGGCGACCTGCCCGCCGGCATCGGCGTAAAGCGCGTTCACGGTGAAATCGCGCCGCGCGGCGTCGTCGCGGATATCGGTCGAAAACGCCACCACCGCCCGACGCCCATCGGTCGCGACATCGCGGCGGAACGTCGTCACTTCGTGGGGCGTGCCCGAGATCACCGTGACCGTGCCGTGGTCGACCCCCGTGGGCAGCGCGCGCAGGCCGGCGTCGGCGGCCAGCGCCATCACCCGCTGCGGCCTAGCATCGGTGGCAACGTCAATATCGCTGACCGGCCGGCCCAGCAGCCCGTCGCGCACGCAGCCGCCCACGAACCAGCCCTGATGCCCGCCCCTTGTGAGCAGATCCAGGATCGCTTGCGACCCGGGGGCGCCGATCCAATCGGCCGTGATCCGCGTCACACCCGCGCAACCCGGTCGGCCAGGCCTTTCAGAATGCGCGCGGTCGCGCCCCAGATATAATAGGGGCCGTATGGCACGGCATAATACCGGCGCTCCCGTCCCTGCCAGAGCCGGCTGTGAACCTGATAGCGGCCGGCGTCGAGCACCGCCTCCAGCGGCACTTCAAAGGCTTCGGCGACCTCACGCCGATCGATCCGCAGCGGTGCGTCGGCGGGAATCAGGCCGACATGCGGCTCCACATCGAACCGCGTGACGGTTTCGTGCCGGTCGAGCCGGCCCATAGGTGCGACGCTGGTCGGGTCGAGCCCGACCTCCTCGTCCGCCTCACGCAGGGCCGTGGCCCAAAGATCGCGGTCGCCCGCGTCCTGCTTGCCACCGGGAAACGCTATCTGCCCGGGATGGTGCCGAAGCGTGGGCGAGCGACGGGTCAGCAGCACCGACAGCCCCTGCGGCCGATCGATCAGCGGCACCAGAACGGCGGCCGGGCGCAGCGGCACGGCGCCCCCACCGGCAGCGGACAGGTCGAAATCAGAAGACCGCGCCGGCGCCGCCGTCAGCGCGCGGCTCAGCCGATCCAAGGTCTGGCGGTGGAATGTCATCGCCGGAGGATGCGCCGCCGCCCGGCCCGGTGCAAGGGCAGTCGGCGGCGGGGGCGGTGTCGAACGTCAAAGGTTCGTGGCGCGGCGACCGGCTTCCCCGAACCCCATCCAGGGGGCATGTCAGGCCATTTCGAAACGTTGCCAGAAGCGGCCTACCTTAGGCGCGAAGGATGTCCCCGGAGTGCCACACCGTTGAGTAAGGTTTTCGGGCCGCATAGCATTTGGCGATAAGCAACATCGATGTTTGGACATGCTTCGAAAAAGTGGAGAGCTTGGTTTCGTTATGACATCATCTCATACCGGATCGGGCTGTCATAGCCGCAGGCTGAATGTCGCCTGACGGGGTTGTAGAAGCTGTCGATATACTGAGCGATTTCCTAATGTGCTTGCCGTCGTGTCTGAAAGGCAGTGCGCCAGATAAGTTCCGATTTGATTGTCCTGAAGAACGTGTTGACGACGGCATTGTCATGGCAATTTCCATTGCCTGACATGGATGCCTTGGCACCGATCGCGGCCGACTGGCTGGCAGATCCGCCGGTCTGGCCCGCTGTCACCCGTTGACTTCGAAGTCAGGCAGCAGAATCTGAACCCGTTGGGCGTTGGGGAAACCAAACGCATCTCAGACCGATCAGATGAGCCGAGCTCCCGCTTAACTCAAGCCGCGTGTGGTTCAACAACCACCCCCGACGGACACCCGTGGGCATAGCGAAGGGACCACGCGATGACGACCGCCGATCAGATTGAACCGGCAGGGTTCGCCAATTTCGCGCTGCTGCTTGGCGCCAACGCGATCCTGGGGACCGCGCTTCCAATGATGATCGTGCTCGGCGGTCTCGCGGGCCTTATGCTCGCGCCGGCAGAGGGGCTGGCGACGCTGCCCACCGCTGTCTCGACGCTGGCCGGGCTCTTCGCCGCCGCTCCGTTCTCGCTTTTCATGGGACGCTTTGGACGGCGGGCTGGCTTTGTCGTCGGGGCTCTGTTCGCCGCCGCGGGCGGTGGGATGGGGCTATGGGCAGTACTGCAGGGCAGTTTTGTCATGCTGCTGACCGGGCACTTCATGCTTGGGGCGGCGCTCGCCTGCTTCCAGTTCTTTCGCTTCGCCGCCGCCGAGGTCGTGCCAGATCGGTGGCGGTCGGTCGCGATTTCGTTGATGCTGACTTCGGGCCTCATCGCCGCCGTGGTCGGACCAGAGGTCTTCGCGCGGACCAAGGATGCGCTGGTACCGATCCCCTTGGCCGGAGCCTATGGCGCGATCATCGGCCTGGCCATGCTCGGTGTCTTTCCGCTGCTGTTCCTGCGCGGATTGGGGGCAGCGCCCATGCCTGTCGAAGGGACGGCCGCCAAGCTGGATGTCCTTGCCGTGCTGCGCCGCCGGGCCGTCGCACTGGCGATCTTTGCGGGTGCGATCTCGCAAGGGGTTATGGTCCTTCTGATGGTGCCCACGCCCATTGTGATGGTGGGCTGCGGGTTCGACGCAACGACGGGCGCGCAAGTTGTCGGCTGGCACGTGTTGGCCATGTTCGCGCCGAGTTTTGTGACCGGCTTTCTCATACAACGGTTCGGAGCCTCCGCCATCGTCTATGTCGGGCTCGCCCTTCTGGCGGTCGCGGCGCTCATTGCGGCGTCTGGGCTGACGCTGCCGCACTTCTATGTCTCGCTGATCGTGCTCGGCGTCGGCTGGAACTTCGGCTTTATCGGTGCAACCAGCATGCTCGCCGATGCTCTTGCCCCGCAAGAGCGCGCAGCGGTGCAGGGTATCAACGACACGAGCATTGCCCTGGCCTCCGCCACGGCCGCCTTCGCCTCGGGCGCTCTCGTTGCGGGCTTCGGCTGGGTAACGCTCACGCTTGCGTCGCTACCCATTGTCGGCGCCACGTTGCTCGCGCTGATTTGGTTCGGGCGGGGCTCGAACGCGACGACATGAACTGACCGGTGATGGGTACCAAGTGCATCGCAACAGGAAATCTGGCCATCCTGGTCGGCGCGGCGAAGGCAAGTTCCTTCTCCCGAACCAGAAACAGAGTTTGGGCCAGAAGCGGTAGGCCCGTGCCCATCGTCTAAGCCACGCCGGACCACTCGAACACCACCGTCGGAAAACCATGGGCCGAACACGCCGGCGAAACCCGTTCGGATCTTGGTACCTCTTTGCCTGGCGTAGACCGCCGGATCCCAGGACACGGCGCTGCGTCGGTCGGGTCGGGCCCGAAACGGGCACCTGCCGCAACGCGGCGGGCACGCTTCGGCCCGATCGCCCGAGGGCCGAAATCCCCCGGCCTTCGGCGCATCTTCACGATCGGCGCGCCTCCGCCTCGAACCCCAACTCCGCGGGATCCAACTCGTAATGCGCGCCACAAAACTGGCAATCGGCGGTCACTTTGCCCTCATCGGTCGTCATCCGCGCTATGTCCTTGGCGGAATAGATCGACATGGATTGCACCACCTTTTCCGGCCCGCAGGTGCAGCCGAAGGATACCGGCTGCGGGTCGAACACCCGCGGCGCCTCTTCGTGGAACAACCGCAAAAGCAGTGTTGCGGGCGAGACATGCGGCCCGATCAATTCGGTCGTCTCGGCGGTGTCGAGCAGCAGGTTGGCGCGGTTCCAATCCTCCGCCTCCTCGCCGCCCAGAATATCGTCGCGGGTCAAAAGCCCGCCCTCGCCGGAACCTTCGCTTTGCGCGAACGGGCTCGCCTTGGGCATGTGCTGGATCATGACCCCGCCCGACCGCCAGGCGGCGGCCTGGCCCGGGGCGGCCGCCTCCGCCATGGCCAGCATGAACCGGGTGGGCAGTTGTTCGGACTGCGCGAAATAGGTCTCCGCGCAGGCGGCCAGCGACCCGCCGGCCAGCGGCGTGATGCCCTGATAGGGCACCGTGCCCCGCCCCTGATCGATCAGGATCGCGAACATGCCGCGGCCCACGCCCTGAAAAGGCGTGCCGGTATGCGCGGCCAGCCGGTCGGCATCGAAACTGGCATAGGCGCGAACGCGCGCCGGCGCGCCGGCGCTGGATGGTCCGAAGTAATCGGTGGCGATCAGCCGGATCGGGCCGTCGCCGCGGATCTGCAGGCTGAGCTTCCAGCGCAACTCGATCGTCTGGCCGATCAGTGCGGTCAGCAGCGCCGCCTCGGCCACCAAAGCCGCGACCGGCGCCGGGTAGGCATGCTGATCCAGGATGCGCTGCAAGGACCGGTCCAGCCGCGCCACGCGGCCGCGGATATCGGCTCGGTCCAACTGAAACGGCAGCACGGTATCGTCCCAAGCGATCTGTTCAATCGTGGTCATGTCGGGCTCCTTTGCCGTGGCGACAGCCCTCGTCGGCACAGACCCGCTGACATAGGAACCCAGGCACCGCTTGCCAAGGCCGCGGGTTTTTCTTCCCCGGCCGCTGTCCGACATGGCAGGTTTCGCGCGTCATAGGGGGGAGACGGGCGCCAAGGCCCGGGCTCGTATGAGGGAAAGGACAGACCATGCAGTACATCGCCTTGATCTATTGGGATGAGGCCAGCCCAGAGCACGTGCCGGAGGATGTCATCGAGCAATACGGGGTCTATACGCAGGACATCATTGCCCGCGGCAAGTTCAAGGCCGGCGATGCGCTCCAGCCGACCGACACGGCCACCTGCATCCGCATTCGCGACGGTAAGCGGCGGGTGATCGACGGGCCGTTTGCGGAAACCAAGGAACAACTGGGCGGCTATTACCTTTTGGAATGCGACAATCTGGACGATGCCATAGAAACCGCGGCCGGCATCCCCACCGCCAAGTACGGCACGATCGAAGTCCGCCCGATCCGGATCTATGGCGACTGACGGCAACGCCAGCCTGATCCGCGCCTATCGCGCGGATCACGGGCGGATCCTGGCCGCGCTGATCGGCCAGTTTCGGGATTTCGATCTGGCCGAAGACGCGCTGGCCGAAGCTTTTGGCCGGGCCGCGGAGTTGTGGCCCAAGGATCCGCCGCGCAATCCCGCGGGCTGGCTGTTGACGGTGGCGCGCAACATCGCGCTGGACTGGGTGCGAAAAACCGCGCGCCGCAACCGGCCCGACCTGTTGGCCGCTGCGGCGGATTTCGCGACGCCCCAGCCGGAGGCCGAACCGCGGATCGACGAGGTCGCCGATGACCGGTTGCGGTTGATCTTTACCTGCTGTCACCCCGCGCTGAGCCAGGAGGCACAAGTCGCGCTGACGCTGAAAACCCTGGCCGGGCTGACAGTGACCGAGATCGCGCGCGCCTTTGTCATCGCCCCCGGCGCCTTGGCGCGGCGGCTGACGCGGGCCAAGGCCAAGATCCGCGATGCCGGCATCCCCTATCAGGTCCCCCAGGCCCGCGATCTGCCAGAACGGCTGCCACAGGTGCTGGCGGTGATCTATCTGATCTACAACGAAGGCTACGCCGCGACCGAGGGGCGCGACCTGACCCGCGCCGATCTGGCGGAAGAGGCGATCCGCCTGGCCAGGTTGCTGCACGGGCTGCTGCCCGATCCAGAGGTCCAGGGGCTGCTGGCGCTGCTGCTACACCATGATGCGCGCCGCCCGGCGCGGTCGGATGCCGCCTCGGCCGTGATCACGTTGGAAAACCAGGACCGCCGCAAATGGGACCGCACCCGCATGGCAGAGGCGCGCGGCCACCTTCTGCGCGCGCTGGAAGCGCGACGCCCCGGCCCCTATCAGATCCAGGCCGCCATCAGCGCATTGCACAACGAGGCGCCCAGTTGGGGCGAAACCGACTGGTCCCAGATTGCCGGACTCTACGCGGCGCTGGAGGTGCAGGCGCCCAATCCGGTCGTGACGCTCAACCGCGCCGTCGCGGTGTTGGAGACCGGCGCGTTGGAGACCGCCACAAACCTGATCGCCAGCGTCGCCGAAGCGCTGCAGGACTACCTGCCGTTCTACATCGCCCGCGCCGAGTTGCACCGCCGCCGCGCCGCGCCCAAGGCCGCCCGCGCCGACCTGACCCGCGCGGTCGCGCTCAGCAGAAATGCCGCCGAGACGGATTTTCTGACGGCCCGCATTGCGGCGCTGTGAGGGTGGCTAGCGGTGCGCTGTAAAAAGTTCTAGCGCGTCCGGTTCCAGATAGCCGGCTCAACAAAACTGCCGTGGATGTGCCCAGCCAAAACCTGACCCAAGGTCAGCTATCCGGACAAGGCTGCCTTTAGCCAGCGCGAAACCTGACCAAACCCGTACACAAGAAGATCAAAGCGCCAACCAATAGCGTTGCAATCAAATCACTCAAAGCTGACCAGAGACCACAAGCAGTTAGCTCGCCTGCCACTCTCACCGCGCACCCTCGGTAGTTGAAGTCCAACGGAATAGAAGATGGCCGAACTGACAGCCAGAAGAGCCACAGAGGGATGCAGATGTAGAAAACCGAGATAAGCCAGCGGTCGCCGACTTTCAATTTGAGTTTCGTCCGCAAGACCCCCTTAAGCAGCAAAAAGACAACGGTTAGGATCGCCGAGAAGAACAATGAATTAAGCAGCAACTGCGCGGAGTTGCCGAAAACAAACGCCAGTGCATAAAGTCCGGTGAACAAAGCGCTTACGAAATAAGTCACTTGTTGAACGGCGAAGCTGTAAAGGAAGAACACTCCAAAGATCGCCGTGTTTGAGACAGATTGGCCAGTCTTCATGCATGCCTCCTATACGCCCGTGGGCTAAAAGCCCAAAGACTCTGTCTGCAAGCCTGGGGTGTTGAACTGGATTATCCAGTCGTTTGCCGTTCCCTAAGCATCTGGCACTATGGACTCTGTGCCGAGATTCCAAAATGACCCATCGCCCCCGGAATGTAGTTGCGCGCGCGGGCGTGAGAGTTGACTTGCGCCATGCCCCGCCAAGCCCCGCTTCTGTATCGAGGAAGCCGGATCTGCAGCCTTCCGGGCGGGACGTGCCCGTCGGCCGGGAAATGGACCAGGCAAGGCTCTGGGCTAGCTAAGCGATCGTGGGTCCGCGAAATCGGGGGAGACGCGCGTGAGCAAGGACGAAACCGCACCGCCAAAACGGCAGGAGGAGCCGGGTCTGCTGATCTGGCTCGGTGTCTATGCCATTTTCGGCTGCGCGATCTTCACCCTTTCGATCATGATCGCCGATTTCGTCGTCCCCGATCACGACTGGATCGCCGACACGATCAGCGATCTGGGCGCCGGGAAGTACGAATTCATCGTCGACGTCGGGATCTATGCGTTTTCGGCCTCGCTGATCGCGCTCGCGCTTCTCGCAGCGCACGCCCATATGGGTGGGCTGGGGTGGAGCGTTGGCATCGTCGGCCTCGCGTTTTTGGGCTTGATCGTCTTTCTGGTCGGGGCGCGGAACGAATATTGCGACAATGACAGCGAGGGCGTGGTGATACATATCTACCTCGTCTACGCCCTGGGCTTGCTTTTCACCGTGGTGCCCTGGCTGATGTCGGGCGGCGCGGGCCGTGCCGGCAGCGCCTACGGACGCATGCTCAAGACCACCACCATCGTCTGGGCGCTTTCGGCACCGGTGTTTTTCTTTCTGCCCAAGGGCGTCGACGGCATCTATGAACGCTATCTGGGGCTGATCACATTCGTCATTGTCACCACGCTGGCGGTGTTCTTCATCCGCCGCGGCCGCAAGTTGCAGGTTGGCTGACCGCGCGACCCTTGTCTGAAGGCGTTGCGCCGCGAGCATGGGCGGTCACCGCGCCACGCGCCCAGCGCGGAATACTGTTTCGCAACCCGGCGGCAGCGCTGGTTGCATCAACGCGGCGCATTTGCCACCACGCTGACATGAGACGCTATGGCACCCCGCCGCGCCGCGGTATTCGGTACACAGACCGGCCCGGCGCCTATGCGGTGATCCGGCATGGTGAAGGGCTGCTGCTGACCGAACAGGCGCGGCCGGTGCTGGAGGTACAATTGCCGGGCGGCGGGATCGACCCGGGCGAGGGGCCGGTGCAGGCGTTGCATCGCGAGGTGTTGGAGGAAACCGGCTGGCGCGTGCGGGTTTTGCGGCGGCTGGGGGCGTACTGCCGCTTCGCCTATATGCCGGAATACGATCTGTGGGCGCGCAAGATCGCGCATATCTATCTGTGCACCCCGACCCTGCGGCTGGGCCCGCCCAGCGAACCGGATCACCGGGCACTTTGGTTGCCGGAAGCGCAGGCCATTCCGGCCATCACCGCCACCGGTGACGCGGCTTTCGCCGCCGCAGGTCTGCGGATAAGCCGCTAATCCTCCATCGCCGCGCGTTCCTCCAGCACGTCGAAAGGCACACCCGGTTCATCTTTTGCGTTGCGGATGACCAGGGAGGTCTTCACGCTTTCGACATTGTCGGCCGCGGTCAGTTCTTCGGTCAGGAAGGTCTGGAAACTTGACAGATCCGGCGCCGCGCACTTGAGGATGAAATCGATCTCGCCATTCAGCATGTGGCACTCGCGGACCAGCGGCCAGGACCGCACCCGCTCTTCGAATGCGGACAACACCGCCTCGGCCTGGCTCGACAGGCTGACCATGGCAAAGACCTGCACCTCGAAACCCAGCTCGCGGGCGTTAACATCGGCATGATAGCCCCGGATCAGGCCGGTTTCCTCAAGCGTGCGCACCCGGCGCAGACAGGGCGGGGCCGAAATTCCCACCCGGCGCGACAGTTCCACGTTGGTCATCCGTCCGTCGGCCTGCAGTTCCGCCAGGATACGGCGGTCGATCGGGTCGAGCTTTACCCCGGGCATTGCCCCTCCGCTTTCTTGTTTCGCCTCTACAACGGCGAAATGCGAAACTTTATTTCACGAAACCGCAAGATTTGGAACCGTTTTTCGGCGACCGTCGCGACCCGACATGTGAGAAACGGGGGGGTTTTTGATCGGACCCCGCCGGCCTATATACTGTCACCGCCGGTTCGTTGGAGGCTGAGCCCATGTCCGAACATCGCCATACCCGTTTGTTGATCATCGGTTCCGGTCCCGCCGGTTATACCGCCGCCGTCTATGGCGCACGGGCGATGCTGGATCCGCTGCTGATCCAGGGCATCCAGCCTGGCGGCCAGTTGACCACGACCACAGATGTCGAGAATTGGCCCGGCGACACCGAGGTGCAGGGCCCCGATCTTATGGTGCGCATGGAAGCCCATGCCAAGGCGATGGGGACGGAGATCGTGTCGGATCATATCTCGGCTCTAGATCTTTCGCGCCGGCCGTTCACGGCGACCGCCGACAGCGGCACGACCTATACCGCCGACGCGGTGATCCTGGCCACCGGAGCGCAGGCGAAATGGCTGGGCCTGCCTTCGGAGGAGAAGTTCAAGGGCTTCGGTGTCTCGGCCTGCGCGACCTGCGACGGGTTCTTCTATCGCGGCCAGGAAATCGTCGTCGTGGGCGGTGGCAATACCGCCGTCGAAGAGGCGCTGTTTCTGACCAATTTCGCCTCCAAGGTGACGCTGGTCCACCGTCGCGACAGCCTGCGGGCGGAAAAGATCCTGCAGGATCGGCTGCTGAAGCATCCAAAGATCACGCCCCTGTGGTTCCATGAACTCGAAGAGGTGGTGGGCAGCGAGGATCCGCTGGGGGTGGAGGGCGTGCGGCTGCGCCATGCCCAGACCGGCGCCGTCACCGAGTTGCCGGCGAAGGGCGTGTTCATCGCGATCGGCCACGCCCCGGCGACCGAGTTGGTCAGGGACCAGCTTGAGACACATATGGGCGGTTACGTGAAGGTCCGGGCCGGCAGCACGGCCACGTCGATCCCCGGCGTGTTTGCCGCCGGCGACGTCACCGATCATGTCTATCGCCAGGCCGTGACCAGCGCAGGTATGGGCTGCATGGCGGCGCTGGATGCGGAACACTTCCTGGCCAGCGTTGCCGCGGATCAGCCGCAGGCGGCTGAGTGACCCGACCGCCAAGCTTCGCCCTGGCGCTCGGCGGTGGCGGTGCCGCTGGGCTTGGCCACATCGCGGTGCTGGAGGCGCTGGACGATCTGGGCGTGCGCCCGGTGGCCATTGCGGGCACCTCTATCGGCGCGCTGATCGGCGCAAGCTACGCCGCGGGGCTTACCGGGCGCGAGATCCGCGCCGCGGTGTCGGACATGGCCAACAGCCCGGTATCGACGCTGGCCCGCCTACGCGGCGTGATCGGCTTCACCGCGCCGCTAAAGGGCCTGAGCGTGGATCCCGTCGCGGTGGTCGAGGCGATTTACTCCGACCGGGTCCCGCGCCAGTTCGAGGATCTGCAGATCCCCCTTACCGCCGTCGCGACCGACTTCCACAATGGCGAAGAGGTGCGGTTTTCCAGCGGCGATCTGCGCCGTGCGGTGGGCGCCTCGATCGCCATTCCAGGCGTCTTTCGCCCGGTGAAGTGGGATGGGCGGGTGCTTGTGGATGGCGGGGTGGTAAACAATCTGCCCTTCGAGGCATTGCCGCCGGCGGATATCACGCTGGCCATCGATCCCATCGCCAATCTGCCGCCCAGCAGTTCCGACATCCCCGGCCCCATAGAGGCCGCGACCACCGCGATGCGCAACATGATGCGCCAGCAATTGCTGCACAAGCTGAAGGACCGGCCCGATATCGTGCTGATCCGGCCAGAGACCTGCCGCTTCGGCCCATTGGATTTCGTAAAAACGCTGGAGATCCTGGCGTTCCCCGACAACGCCTTTCGTGAGACCAAGCGCGCGCTTTTGACCGCGGGCATGCCGGTGCCCAGCGAACGCCGAGCTTAGATCAAAACCATTTCGGACTGAATCAGTCTGGAAAAAGGATTTTGGCCCAGATTCAATAGTTTGAGCAAAATTCTAGGATCAGATTGTTTCGCTCTGATCCGTTTTTGCTCTGGGGCATCGGTCACCGCCGCCGGCCCAGGTCAGGCACCCCGCCAGCACGGTCGGGCGCGACATCCAAGTCCAGCGGCGCAGCCGGTTCTGCCGATGCCGCCGCGCTATCGGCGGCATCGGCCCTATGTGCGGAACTCCACGCCCAGACTGGACAGCACGCGCCAGTACTCGGGCCAGGTCTTGCCGGTGCAGGCGGGGTCGAGAATGGTTATGCCTTGCACGCGCAGGCCAGCCAGGGCGAAACTCATGGCGATGCGGTGATCGGCATAGGTTTCGATCCGGGTCGGATGCACCGCGCCGGAGATGCGCGGGTCCGGCCGCACGATCAGATCGTCGCCGCGTTCCTCGGCCAATCCCGGGGCGATGCGGTTCAACTCGGTCGATAGCGCACGGATGCGGTCGCACTCCTTGACCCGCAGGTTGGCGATGCCCGTAAAGCGCACCGGGTTCTCGGCAAATGCTGCCAGAACGGCAAGGGTCGGGATGGCATCCTGCATCTGGCTGCCATCGATGGTGTCCGGCAGATGCGGGAAAGCCTCTATCACCGGCGCCGCCGCCGCGTCGGGTTGGATAAAGCGGGTGGTATCGATCCCCAGATCGATCCCGCCCCCGGTAAGCACCGCGGCCGCCCACAGATAGGTCGCAGCCGAGGCATCGGGCTCCACCGCGACTTCCGCGGCGCGATACCCCGTGGGAGCGATATGCCACGACCCGCGACCGTCTTTCGTGACCTGCGCCCCGAACTGCCGCATCGCCGCCACGGTCAGGTCGATGTATCCGCGTGCCCCGATGCCATCGCCGGTGAGTTGCAATTCGACCGGGCCATCGGCGCGCGGGGCCACCATCAGCAGGGCGGAGACATACTGGCTGGAAAGGCTTCCATCGATTTCCACCAGCCCGCCCGGCAGCGATCCGCGGCCACGCACCATGACCGGCGGACACCCAGCCGTGTCGGAGATGTCCACGCCCATACCCGAAAGCGCCGCGGTCAGTGCGCCGATTGGGCGTTTGCGCATATGCGCATCGCCATCCACAGTCACCGGGCCATCGACCAACGCCACCGCAGCGGTCAGAAACCGCATCGCCGTGCCTGCGTTGCCCAGCATCAGGGCCTCCGCCGGCGCGGTCAGTTGGCCGTGGGACTTGACCACGAAACTGGTGGCATCAGGCTCGGTGATGGTCACGCCCATCTGCCGCAACGCGCGCGCCATCAATGTGGTGTCCAGGCTTTTCAGCGCCCCGGTAATATGGCTGGTGCCGGGCGCCAGAGCGGCCAGCAGCAGCACGCGGTTGGTGATCGATTTCGACCCCGGCGGCCGCGCCAGCCCGGTCAGCGGGCGCGCGGGCGGCACGATGGTCAGCGCGTCGATGGCGTGAATGTCAGACAGATCCGGCACAGGCCGGTATTGGCAAGTTTCGCCGGCCCTGCCAAGGGGCCGGCGGCGCAAGCATCAGTGGACGCTGACCGGCTGCATCTCGTTCATGCGGGCGACCACGAAGGCCTTGTCCCGGTCATCGACCAGCGCGAGCACATGGCCCTGGGCGTCGTGGATGGAATAGATCTGGTCCATCCCCTCGGTCTTGTCACGGATCTCTGCTGGCAATGCGGCCCGATTGACCAGCCGGATATAGGCGATGCTGTCTTCGGCATCTGTCAGATATGGTGTGTCGGTCATCTGCTCTACCCCTTGCCTTTGTTGATCTGAATGGTCTGGATCACGCTTTCGGGTTCCTGCCGGCGCAGGTCGATATGCAGCAGGCCGTTGGCCAGATGCGCGTTGGCGACCTCGACCCCGTCGGCCAGCACAAAACTGCGCTGAAACTGGCGGGCGGCGATACCGCGATGGAGGAACACACGCGCGTCGGCCGGGTCCTCCTGCTTGCCGCGGATCACGAGTTGCGCGTTCTCCAACGTGATCGACAGATCGTCCTCGGCAAAACCCGCCACCGCCAGGGTGATGCGATAGACCCCCTCGCCGCGGCTTTCGATGTTGTAGGGCGGGTAGCCATCATTGCCGGACTTCGCGCTGCGTTCCAGAAGTCGTTCGAGTTGCTCGAAACCCAGCAGATACGGATGCGCGGCAAATGTTGCCTTCGTCATGTTTCAGGCCCTTTTCAAAGCGACGCCGAACCGCAGACCCCATTCAGGCGATCCCCGGCCTTGAAGACATGGGGGCGGAGTTGGCATAAAGCAAGGGTTTCAGGGGGTAAGGGGCTGGTCAGCCGATTATGTCGAACCCGGGTGAGATGAGCCGGTCAGAGGTGTTGCGCACGCGCCTGCGGGTGCTGCAGGAAGAGCATCGCGACCTCGACCACGCGATTTCCGCGATGGAAGAGCAGCGCAGCCACGACATGCTGGCACTGCGGCGGATGAAAAAGCGCAAACTCGCGCTGAAAGACCAGATCGCGCGGCTGGAAGACGATATTACCCCCGATATTATCGCATGATGTGCAAATAGGAATCCCATGACACATCCCCTGATCGGCCTGGTGATGGGCAGCCAATCGGACTGGCCGACAATGTCCGCCGCCGCCGATATCCTGGACGTGCTGGAAGTCAGCTACGAGGCCCGGATCGTGTCGGCCCATCGCACGCCGGACCGGCTGTTCGACTACGCCGAAACCGCCGCTTCGCGCGGGTTGCAGGTGCTGATCGCCGGCGCCGGCGGCGCGGCGCACCTGCCGGGCATGCTGGCGGCCAAAACGCGGGTGCCGGTGCTGGGCGTGCCGGTGGCGTCGAAATTTCTGAGCGGACTCGACAGTCTGTTGTCCATCGCCCAGATGCCACGCGGTGTCCCGGTGGGCACGCTGGCGGTGGGACCGGCTGGCGCGGCAAATGCCGCATTGCTGGCGGCGGCGATGCTGGCCAATAGCGACAACGCGCTGGCCGGGCGGCTGGATGCCTGGCGCGCGGCGCAAACCGATGCCGTCAGCGAAGAGCCCGCGCGTGACTGACCCGCTGCCCCCAGGCGCCGTGATCGGTATCCTTGGCGGCGGGCAGTTGGGCCGGATGCTGGCGCTGGCGGCGGCGAAACTGGGGCTGAGGACACATGTCTTCGACCCCGCAGCCGACCCGCCCGCGGGCCAGGTGGCCGCGCAGGCGACACGCGCGCGCTTCGACGACCAAGAGGCGCTGGCGCGTTTCGCCGCCCAGGTCGATGCGGTGACGCTGGAGTTCGAGAACATCCCCCCCGCCGCGCTGGACCTGATCGCGCGCACGACGCCGGTCGCGCCGGACGGGCGCGCGTTGCAGATCAGCCAAGACCGGCTGACGGAGAAGGACTTTCTGCGCAATCTGGGCATCGCCACCGCGGCCTATGCGGCGGTGGACGACACCGACGGCCTGGCGGCGGCAATCGGGCGCCTGGGCCCGTCGACGATCCTGAAAACCCGCCGGCTGGGCTATGACGGCAAGGGCCAGGTGCGCATCGAGGGCGACACGGGCCGGGACGCTGCAGAGGCTCTGTGCCGCGAAACGCCCGCGATCCTGGAGGCCGTGGTGCCGTTCGATTGCGAAATCTCGGTCATCGTGGCGCGCGGCCGCGACGGCGCAGTCGCCTGTTTCGACCCCGGCCGCAATCGTCATGCGGATGGGATCCTGCGAGAGACGACCGTGCCGGCCGGCGTCGCCCCGTCTGTCGCGCAGGACGCGGTGCTGACCGCCGGGCGGATCGTCAACGCATTGGACTATGTCGGGGTGATGGGCGTGGAGTTCTTCGTCACCGGCACTGCGCTCAGCGTCAACGAGGTGGCACCGCGCGTGCACAACTCCGGGCATTGGACGCAGGACGCCTGTCTGATCGACCAGTTCGAACAGCATATCCGCGCCGTCGCCGGCTGGCCCCTGGGCGACGGGCGGCGGCATTCAGATGCGGTTATGACCAATTTGCTGGGGGTCGCCGGGCCAGACTGGCCGCCGGCCCCGGATGCGTCATTGCATCTTTATGGAAAGGCCGAGCCGCACCCGGGCCGCAAGATGGGCCATGTGACGCGGATCGGCCGCCAGACTTAACCCTTGTAGCCCTGCCGTTCGGCATTCGCCTGGGCATCGGCCTTTTTGGTGTAGCCTTCCGACGACGCGCCGATGATCTGGCCGTTGGAGGCCTTGCGCCGCCAGCGATGCTCGCCCCGTTTGTCGGTGTAGAATTCCCACTTGTCCGTGGCCACATGGCCGCGCTTCATGTTCTTTTCGCAATCGGATTTCTTGGAATAGCCTTCCGAGGAGGCCCCTACGATCTGCCCGTTGGACGCCTTGCGTCGCCAGCGGTATTCGCCGCGTTTGTCCTGATAGACCTCGAATTTGTCGTTCTCGCCCGCCATTGAAAGCCTCCCACACGGTTTGTGCGCGGAGTTTGCAAATCAAACTGCCTTCTTGCAAGTAAATCGGCGTTGGGCGCAACGAAATCGGGCTTTCGCGCTTATCTGTTCTTCAGTCGCAACACCGCCATTGCAGTGCGGCCCATGATCCGCAAGTCCAGAGCCAGGCTTTGTTCACGCACGTATCGCAGATCCAGCGCCGCGCGGTCTTGCGGCGTGGCACTGGTCTTGGCCGCAACCTGGGCCAGCCCCGTGATGCCGGGGCGGACGGTGCAGCGCAGCGCCCAATCCTCGGTTGCGTAATTGGCCTCCTGCGCTGGCGTGTCGGGGCGTGGGCCGACCAGGCTCATGTCGCCGCACACCACATTCAGAAGCTGCGGCAACTCATCGATGCTGGTGCGGCGCAGAAGGCGACCCACCGGGGTGATCCGCGGATCGCCCCGCACCGTCTGGTACCCGCCGCGAGTGGCGGCGTCGCGGACCATGGAACGGAACTTCCACATACCGAAGCGCCGCCCGCCCCGGCCCACGCGCGTGTGCCGAAAGAAGACCGGTCCACCGTCCTGCGCCAGGATCGCCACCGCGGCCAGCCCCCATAGCGGCGCGGTCAGCGCGATGAGGGCCGCAGCCACGCCAATATCGAAAACCCGCTTCACCGCAGCCCTAAAGCGCGCCATCTGCGGCGGCGATCACCAAGTCGGCCACCGAGCGCGCCGCCCGGCCCAGCGGCGGCGCGCCCAGCACGCCGGGATCGGGCGGCGGCGCGGTGGCAAGACGCTCGGCCAGCGCCTCTGGCCCGTCGAGATCGGTCGCCAGCCCATATTCGGCAAAGGGCGGCAGCCCGCGATTGGCGATGGTCACCACAGGCCGGCCGCATAACGCCGCCTGCAGCGCGACCGTCGTCGCCTCGGCGACCACGCGATCGGCCATGCGGGCCAGCGCCTCCACCGATGGCTCGCGCAGCAGGCGGATGCGCGGGCTTTGGGCCCCCGACCATGGCGTTGCGTTGTTCGGATGCGGGCGGATGGCAAGCACCATGTCCGGGTGCCGCTCCAGCGCGGCGGACAGTCCGGCCTCGATCCGGGCGGGCGGCACCAGCGGCTTGCCCCCGACCTGATGCGCGCCGCCTTCCTGGGGCCAGAGCACGACCGTCGCCGCGCCCCAGCCCAGGCTTTCGCGCAGATGCTGTGCATCGGCCCGGGCCGCCGGCGCGGCCAGCGCATCAAAGGCCGGGTTGCCGGTGACATGGATCTGTGCGGGCGGCCGCCCGCGGGCGGCCAGATCTTCCGCCACCGCCTGGCCCAGGACGGTGATCGCCGCGCCCTGATCCGCACGCGCCAGCCGGTTGTCGTCATAGACCAGGAAATGATCGGTCACGCAGACCGATGGAAGCCCCAGCGCCTGGGCCGCGTCCAGCACGGCCGCCTCGCTGCGCGGGGCTGTGGTGGTGATCACCGCGCGCGGGGTGTGTTCCCGCAAGATGCGCGTCCACCCCGCTATGGGGTGAAACCCCGCCCGACCGCGTTCTGCATAAGCTTTGCGCGCCGCGTCCCGCCCCAGCGCCAAGGCCAGATCCCGAAAGCCGAAGCCGTGATAGACATGGGCATCCTCGTCACGCATGGCCGGATGCGCGGCACCCTGGGGGGCGAGGGTTCGGCCGATCTCCAGGATCTCCGGCCATTCAGGCCAGTCGGCGATCAGATCCCCCAGCGTGGACACGGGCAGGCCAGAGACACGCGCCGGCTGCACCGCCACGGTCAGCGGGATCAGCCGCACTGCCCGACCGGCGGCGCTCAGCTTCTGGGCCACCGGGATCAGCATGCGCATGTGACCGCCGCCATAGGCGACGAACCAGATCTCCTCCCCCGCCGCGGCCATCAGCGCCCGCGGGCGGCGGCGCGCCCACCGAGCGTAGGGTCATAAATTGCCAGCGCCACGCCGCCCAGGATCAGGCAGGCCGCGAGCGCAAAGGCCCAGGTGACCGCCTCGCCCAGCAGCAGCACGCCGCCGCTGAGGGCGATCAGCGGCACGGTAAGCTGGGCGATGGCGGCAAGGCTCGGCTCCAACCGCGGCAGCACCGCATACCAAACCGCGTAGCCGAGGCCAGAGGCCACCGCGCCAGAGGCGACGGCCAAAAGCACCGCGCCGCCGCTCGGCCAGCCGAGCCACAGCATGGGCAGCATCAGCAAGACGCCCACCGGCGCCGCCCACAGGAAATTGCCGGCGGTGTCGACCAGCGGGTCGCCCGCGGCCTGGCCGCGCAGCGAATAGACGCCCCAGGCTGCCCCGGCGATCATCATCAGCAAAACCCCCGGCGTCGCCGGTTGCGCCGCACCCGGCAGGAACAGCACCGAAAGCCCGCCAATGCCCAGGGCGGAGCCCAGCCAGCGCCACCGGCCCGGTTGCTGACCCCGCGCCAAAGCGCCCCCGAACATCACCACCTGGACCGTTCCGAACAGCACCAGCGCGCCCAGGCCCGCGTCGAGCCGTACATAGGCGAAGGAAAACGCCACCGCATAGACCGCCAGCGCCGCGGCCGAGGGCCAAGAGCCCGCGCCACGCAGCCCCGCCGCGCCCTGGCGCAGGGTCACCAGTGCCGCAAGCGTGACCGCGCCCGACACCAGTCTCAGGCCGGTGAACACCGCCGGATCGGCCCCCGCCTCGGCTATCGCGGCACGGTTCAAAAGAGAGTTGGCCGCGAATGCGACCAGGGCCGCGCAGGTAAGAAGGGCGATGCGCATGCGCGCGACTATGAAAGCGGTGACCGTCAGCGACAAGCCCCGGCGCTGGACTGGCCGCGCCGGTTGTGGCAGGCGAACGCGATGTCCGCCTCTCCCCGCCTTGCCGTTCGCGCGATCATCGTCAATGCCGGGCGGCTGTTGCTGGTCAATGCTTATGCGGGCGGGACGGATCCGCTGTGGTGCGCACCCGGCGGAGGGGTGGAGCGCGGGACGGCCCTGCCCGAAAACTTGATCCGGGAGGTATACGAGGAAACCGGGCTGACGGTGACGGTGGGGGCGCTGGCGCTGGTCAACGAGTTCCATGACCCGACCCGCGGATTTCATCAGGTGGAGGTTTTCTTCCGCGCTCAGGTGACCGCCGGCACGCTGTCCGACGATTGGCGGGATCCGGAAAGGGTCGTTACCCGGCGTGGGTGGTTCGCGGCCGAAGACCTGCCCGCCCTGGCGCTGCGCCCGCGCAGCCTGCCCGCCATCGCCTTCGACCCCGATCAGCCGTTCACCTATGATCCGTTGGAGCCGATCGTGCCGCGCAAGTCGTAGATGCGGCCACGCTTTACGGCGGATTCACCATCTGCGGGTCATAAGGTCCCGGGGCGCATGGTGTGAGGGTTATGACAGTGTTCACGACGATGGGATTCGTTTTCTTTGTAGGGATGGGCGCGGCGGTGCCGGCCGAGGACAGCAAGCCGACCGGCCCTGATTACCGGTTTTCGCCGATCTTCGGCAGCGCCCAACCGGCGGCGGCGCCGCAAGTCGCCGGACCGGGCGCCCGACCACGGCCAGCCATGGGTACGATGCCGCCGGCCCGGCTGGAAAGCCCGGTGACGGAGGATGCGTTCAGCTTCTAGGGCAAACCCGGCCTTGTCGCAGGCGCAGTACCCGGGTCGATGCTGGCTTCAGGTCGCAGATCATGCCCGGGTTTTGCGTTTCGCGTAGCATCGGACGAAACCAAAGGTCTGGCGGTCGAAAACCCCGCGCTGCGCACAAACGCCGCTCGACATCGAAGGCCATGACCCCCCGGGCGGCATCTCTTTGCCCCCGGGCCGCTGAACCTCCGCCGTAGGATGGGTATCCTACCCATCCCTTCCGGAGCAGCTCTGGCGACTTCGGACAAGATCGAGCGAAGCTTTTGCCACACATAAAAAAGGGCCGCCCAGGCGGGCAGCCCTTCGATGTTCGTCTGCCGGGTGGCTTACATCATGCCGCCCATGCCGCCCATGTCGGGCATGCCACCGCCGGCACCGGCACCGGCGCCCTTGGGCTCGGGCTTGTCAGCCACCATCGCCTCGGTGGTGATCAACAGGCCGGCGACCGAAGCGGCGTCTTCCAGCGCGGTGCGCACGACTTTGGCCGGATCGATCACGCCGAACGAGAACATGTCGCCATATTCTTCGGTCTGGGCGTTGAAGCCATAGGCCGCGTCCGAAGACTCGCGCACCTTACCGGCCACGACCGCACCGTCGACGCCTGCGTTTTCAGCGATCTGACGCAGCGGGCTTTCCAGCGCCCGGCGAACGATCGCGATGCCTGCATCCTGGTCGGAATTGACGCCCTTCAGATCGTTCAGCGCCTTGGCCGCCTGAACCAGCGCCACGCCGCCGCCAACGACGATGCCTTCCTGCACCGCCGCACGGGTGGCGTTCAGCGCATCGTCGACACGGTCCTTGCGCTCTTTCACCTCGACCTCGGTCGCACCGCCGACACGGATCACGGCAACACCGCCGGCAAGCTTGGCCAGACGCTCCTGCAGCTTCTCACGATCGTAATCGGAAGTGGTCTCCTCGATCTGCTGACGGATCTGAGCGACGCGCGCCTCGATCTCGGCCTTTTCGCCGGCACCGTCCACGATGGTCGTCTCGTCCTTGGTGATCGAGATCTTCTTGGCAGTGCCAAGCATGTCCATCGTGACATTCTCAAGCTTCATGCCCAGGTCTTCGCTGATCACCTGACCGCCGGTCAGGATCGCGATATCCTGCAGCATCGCCTTGCGACGATCGCCGAAGCCCGGGGCCTTGACGGCCGCGATCTTCAGACCGCCGCGCAGCTTGTTGACGACCAGGGTCGCCAGCGCCTCGCCATCGACATCTTCGGCGATGATCAGCAGCGGCTTACCGGACTGGATCACCGACTCCAGCAGCGGCACCATCGGCTGCAGCGAAGACAACTTCTTCTCGTGCAGCAGAACAACCGCGTCGTCCAACTCGGTGGTCATCTTGTCGGCATTGGTGATGAAGTACGGGCTCAGATAGCCGCGGTCGAACTGCATACCCTCGACCACATCTGTTTCCGTCTCAAGACCCTTGTTCTCTTCGACGGTGATCACGCCTTCGTTGCCGACCTTCTGCATCGCATCGGCGATCTGGTTGCCGATCTCGTCTTCGCCATTGGCCGAGATGGTGCCGACTTGCGCAACCTCGTCCGAGCCGGAAACGGCGCGCGACGCATCTTTGATGGCCCCGACCGATTTGGCGACCGCCTGATCGATGCCACGCTTCAGATCCATCGGGTTCATGCCGGCGGCGACCGATTTCATACCCTCGCGCACGATCGCGTGCGCTAGGATGGTGGCGGTGGTGGTCCCGTCACCGGCGGTGTCGTTGGTGCGGCTGGCCACTTCGCGGACCATCTGCGCGCCCATGTTCTCGAACTTGTCTTCCAGTTCGATTTCCTTGGCCACCGACACGCCGTCTTTGGTGATGCGCGGGGCGCCGAAGGATTTGTCCAAAACCACGTTGCGGCCCTTGGGGCCCAGGGTCACGCGCACGGCATTGGCCAGCGTTTCGACGCCGCGCATCATGCGGTCGCGGGCATCGGTATCGAATTTCACGTCTTTCGCGGACATGTCTTTCCTACTCTAGAATTGTTAGCTTGAAGGGACGAGCGTCGGCTCTCAGGCGGCCTTGGAGGCTGCGGCGCCTTCCAGGATGCCCAGGATGTCGCTTTCCTTCATGATCAACAGGTCTTCGCCGTCGATCTTGATTTCCGTGCCCGACCATTTGCCGAACAGGATCCGGTCGCCGGCCTTGACGTCCATCGAAATCCGGTCGCCGTCTTCGTCACGGGCACCGGCACCGACTGCGATCACTTCGCCCTCGGCGGGCTTTTCCTTCGCACTGTCGGGGATGATCAGGCCACCGGCGGTTTTTTCCTCACCTTCAAGGCGGCGGACCAGCACACGGTCATGCAGAGGTGTGAAGTTCATGGAGTTCGCTCCCTAAATTTCGCGTGTCCATAATGGGTGGTTCTGCGATGTTAGCACTCACCACCCAGGAGTGCCAACGCGCGTGAAATAAGGAGAGCGGATCGGCATGTCAATGGATTGTGAACGACATCTGTTCATCGAAATGCCATCTTTGCGAGGCAGCGTTCCGCATCCTCCCCCCACGAACTAAGGATCTCACGATGCGCCCACAACCGCGACGTCTCGCCACCCTGCTGCTTGTGCTGCTGTTGCCAGCCCAATTGGCCTGGGCCGCCTGTGCCGGGCGCGATTTGTCCGGCGATTGGGACGCGGCGTTTCGAGCGCAGCTTGACGCCCGCGTCGCCCATGTCCCCTTCGCCGAGGGCCGCTTTTGGGAGGTGCGCAAAGCCGGTCGCAGCTCGGTCCTTTTCGGCACCATTCACATGGCCGAAGACGATATCGCGACGCCCCCGCCCGCCCTGGCCCAGCGCATCCGAACCGCCGACGAAGTGTTCGTGGAGGTCACCCGGGCCGAAGAGCAGCGGCTTATGCGCAAGATGATTCTCAATCCCGGCTTCATTCTGAACCCCGAACAGCCACCCACCAGCGCGACGCTCAGCGCCCAGGAATGGCAGGTGCTGCGCCAGGCGCTCGGCCACCACCGCGTGCCGGAGACGCTGCTGGATCAGATGGCGCCCTGGTACCTCACCATAGCGCTCAGCACTCCGCCCTGCATGATGGCGCATATGGCCACGGGCAAGCAAATCCTCGATCGGCGGATCGAAACCACGGCCGAGCGGGCCGGGGTCATCGTGACCGGCTTGGAAAAGCCGGAGGATGCCTTTGCCGTGCTTGAAGCCGTGCCGCACGCGACGCAAATCGACATGCTGCGCGCCGCCCTGGTCACCGCGGAGATGGCGGAGGATTACCTGGCAACGACCAAGGCGCTTTATGTGCGCGGGCAGATCGCCAAGATCTGGGCCTTCGGCGTGATCGAGGCAGAGATCGCACAGGGTGCCACCGCCCAGCCGGCGATGGACGCGCTTTACGATGCGCTTCTAGTCAAGCGCAACGACGCCTGGATGAAACGGCTGCTCCCTGCGCTGATCGAGGGCAATCGCGTCGTCGCGGTGGGCGCGCTGCATCTGCCCGGAGAGCATGGGCTGTTGGCGCAATTGCAGGCGCAGGGCTTTACGGTCAAGCCGCTGGTCGACTAACAGGGCCCGAACAACGACACATCGCAGCAGGGCCCCATGACCCAGATCCTCTCCACCCTGGGCGAGATCGCCCCCCGATACGATGCGTTGTTCTGCGACCTGTGGGGCTGTCTGCATGACGGACGGCGGGCGTTTTCCGATGCGGTGGCGGCGCTGCGCCAATTCCGGGCCGATGGCGGCACCGTGGTGCTGGTGACCAACTCGCCACGCCCGCGTGCAGCCGTGCGACGGCAATTGGCGGAGTTGGGCGCGCCCGAGGACTGCTATGACGATATTGCCTCTTCCGGTGATGCGGCGCAGGCGGCGCTGGCCGCCGGACAGTTCGGGCGCGACGTCTTTCACCTGGGGCCGGAGCGGGATCTGGTGTTCTTTCAGAATGAAGATGGCGCCGCCCTGGACGTGAACCGGGTGCCGCTGGAACAGGCTGAAAGCATCGTCTGCACCGGGCTGTTCGATGACAGCACTGAGACACCCGAGGACTACCGGCTTACGTTGATGCAGGCCAAACAGCGCGGACTTAAGATGCTGTGCGCCAATCCCGATATCGTGGTCGATGTGGGCGACACCCGCATCTATTGCGCCGGCGCGCTGGCCGAATTCTACACCGAACTCGGCGGCGACGCGCGCTATTTCGGCAAGCCCCACGCGCCGATCTATGTGCTGGCGCGCCAGCGGGCGGAGGCCATCACCGGCGGCGCCATCCATGACCATGCCATCCTGTGCATCGGCGATGGCATCGCGACCGACATTCGCGGCGGCGTGGGCGAGGGGCTCGATACATTGCTGATCACCGGCGGGCTGGCGGCGCAAGACACCAAGACCACGGCGGATGGCCCCGACCCGCAGGCGTTGGAGCGCTTCCTGAAGACCCATGCGCTGACGCCCACCGCCGCCATGGCCTATCTGCGGTGACCATCGACCTGCGCCAATTGGTGTTCGCTCTGGTCGGGGTGCAGACCGCGTTTCTGATCGTCTTTTCGGCGCATTTCTTCGTGGAACCCGCCATGATCGGCGGAAACGAAGCGCTCTACGATCACCTGCGCGAACGGCTCGCCGTATATGACGTGGGCCCCGAAGCATACGACTTCCAGTTCATGAACTGGGCCTATTCCGACGCGGCCGACTATCTGGTCGGCATCGCCGGCGAAGAGACGCGGGAGCCGTTCCGGTTTCGCGTGATCTACATCTGGCTGATCACCGGGCTGAACGGGCTGGTGTCGACCTGCGAAACGGTGCGCAGCGAATGCGGGCTCGGTTCGGTCGCGCTGGTGGCGAAGTTGGTGAATTGGGTCGGCATTTTGGCGACGTTCCGCGTGATCCAGACGATCAGCCCCGATCGCATGGCACCGGTGACGCTGGCGCTGGCCACGGCCGGCGCGCTGAACTTCGGCACCTTTCTGACCGCACCCTTCGTGATGGCCGACATCCTATGCGGGCTGGTCTTCGCGCTGGCTGCGCGGTTCTTTTTGACACGCCAGTTCCTCGCCCTGGTCGCGACCGTGGCAACGGGCGTGCTGGTCAAGGAAATCTGCATCGTGCTGGGGGTGCTGATCGCCGCCGAACTGCTGCGCGTCGACCGCAAACCCTTGCCCCTGATCCTGATCGGCGGCGCGGCACCCTTGGCCGCGTTCGTCGGCATCCGCCTGGCGATGGGCAGCGACCCGCTGTCGCTGAACTACGGGTGGGAGGTCAGCCAGGGCTATTTCGAAATCCGCTACGTCTATCTGCATGCCGAAGGCTATTTCATCCCCTTCCTGACCAAGACGCTGTTCGGGGCCGGGATCGGCGCGCTGTTCCTTCTGACCACGCTGCGTCACGGCCCCCGAGGGTTGGAAATCTGGACCGCGGTCGCTGTGTGCCTGGCGCTGATGACGGCCAACTTGCTGTTGGCGTCCGGCGTGGTGCGGGTCGCGGCCCCGCTGGCGCCGTTGCTGTCGGTATTTCTGTTGCACCGGGGCCTTTACCTGACACGGCGCGGCGGTGATCTGGCCCGGGCGCCATCTGGTGGGTAGAAATTTTATTTCGCACGTATATTATAAAATCACATTTCTCAGCAAAATTTAATTGCGCGACAAAACCGCTGCGGCTATAGCATCCACAGACGGAGGCAGCCCATGTTGGACGCACAGCACAGCAACGACCCGCGCGGGACGATCTGTATCGAGGATCTGGAGGTTGGGCTCAGCCGCAGCGTGACCAAGGTGATCACGGATGCGGAAATCGCGGCCTTCGCCGAATTGTCCACCGACCACAACCCGGTGCATCTGGACGAAGCCTATGCGCAGGACACGATTTTCCAGGGCCGTATCGCCCATGGCATGCTGACAGCCGCGCTGATCTCCGCGGTGATCGGGGAGCAGTTGCCGGGCCATGGGTCGGTCTATCTGGGCCAGTCGCTGAAATTTCTGGCGCCGGTGCGCCCGGGCGATCCGGTCACGGCCACTGTGACGGTTCAGCGCATCGACTACCCGCGCCGCCGCGTCTCGCTTGATTGTGATTGCCGCGTGGGGGATACCTCGGTGCTGAAAGGCGAGGCGCTGGTTCTGGCGCCCAGCCGGAAATTCGACTGACGGCGGCGGCTCGGCCCCGCGACGGGGGCCATGAAACGCCATCAGGGCTATATCAATCTCGACCCGTCCGACCGCGGCGTCAGCGTGGCCATCGGTAATTTCGACGGCGTGCATCTGGGCCATCAATCGGTAATCGCGCTGGCCAAGGCCGCGGCGGCGGAGCTTGACTGCCCGGTCGGCGTGGTCACGTTCGAGCCTCACCCGCGCAGCTTTTTCGCACCCAACGCGCCGGCATTCCGGCTGATGAACAGCGAAGCGCGCGCGCATCGGATGGAAAAGCTGGGTGTCGATCATCTGTTCGAGATCGGTTTTGACGCCCGCACCGCCGCGATGACCGCGGATCATTTCGTGGCCGAGATCCTGGTCGCCGGCCTGGGCGTGCGCCATGTCGTGGTCGGCGCGGATTTTCGCTATGGCCGCGCGCGGCGCGGCGACGCCTATCTTTTACAGGCCCTCGGGCGCGGCCATCGGTTCGAGGTCACCATCGCACCGCTGGTGGGCAGCAGCACGCAAGATTATTCCTCCACCGCGATCCGCAAGGCACTGGCCGCTGGCGACCCGGGCGAGGCGGCGCGGATCCTGGGCCATTGGCACCGGATCGACGGCACGGTCAGCCGCGGCGACCAGCGCGGGCGCGATATGGGCTATCCGACCGCGAACCTCAACTTGGCGGGGCTGCACCTGCCCAAGTTCGGCGTTTACGCGGTACTGTTCGATGTGCTGTCCGGGCCGCATGCCGGCAGCTATCGGGGCGTCGCGAGCCTGGGCGAACGCCCGACCTTCGGTGCCCAGGCGCCGAACCTGGAAACCCATGTGTTCGACTTCGCAGACGACATTTACGACCAAGAAGTTTCGGTCGCACTGGTGGAGTTTCTGCGACCGGAAGAAAAGTACGACAGCCCCGAAGTCCTTATCGCGCAGATGGACCGCGATGCGGCGGACGCACGTGCCGCGCTCGACCGGATCGGAGCCGCGCCATGACCGACCTGCGCCCCCGGTTCTGGGAGACGGTGCCGCTGGACGATCTGACCCGGCCCGAGTGGGAGGCGCTGTGCGACGGCTGCGGCAAATGCTGTCTGCGCAAGCTGGAATATGAGGACACCGGTGAGGTCGAGTACACGAACGTCGCCTGCCGGCTGCTGAACCGCGATAGCTGCCGCTGCCGCGACTATCCCAACCGCCAGCGGCAGGTGCCCGACTGCATCGTCATTCGGCCGGAAAACCTGGGCGAGATTCTGTACTGGCTGCCCAAGACCTGTGCGTACCGGCTGCGCGCGGCGGGCCAGCCGCTGGCCGATTGGCACCCGCTGGTCTCGGGCGATCCGGGCAGTGTCCACCGCGCCGGGATCTCTCTGGCGGGGCGCATGGTGTCCGAGCGCGGCGTATCGGATGACGATCTGGACGATTATGTCGTGGAAGGACTGGAATAGACCATGTGGTTCAGTTCCGACAATGCCGGCCCGGCCCATCCCAAGGTCATGGCGGCCCTGGCCGCAGCCAATGAGGGCTATGCCGGTTCCTATGGTGCAGACACGCAGATGCAGGCGGTGCGCGGCCTGATCCGCGAGGTCTTTGAGGCGCCAGAAGCCGAGGTGTTTCTGGTCGCCACCGGCACCGCGGCCAATGTGCTGGGTCTGGCCACGCTCTGCCCGCCCTGGGCCACGATCTATGCGCACACGCACGCGCATATCGAAGAGGATGAGTGTGCTGCGCCCGAGTTCTATACCGGAGGCGCAAAGCTGACGCTGTTGCCCGGGGCCGATGCCAAGATCGATCTGGACGCCCTGCGCGACGCGCTCGACGGCACGCCGGACGGCTTCGTGCACCATGTCCAACACGGCGCCCTGTCGCTGACCAATGTCACCGAACGCGGCGCCGTCTATACCGCCGGCGAAATCGCCGAGCGCGCGGCGCTGGCGCGGGCGCACGGGATCCCGGTGCATCTGGACGGCGCACGGTTTGCCAACGCGCTTGTCGCCACCAATGCCAGCCCGGCAGAGATGACCTGGCGCGCGGGCGTCGATGTGTTGAGCCTGGGCGGCACGAAGAACGGGCTGATGGCCGCCGAGGCGGTGGTGCTGTTCGACCCGGCCAGGGCGTGGGAGTTCGAGTTGCGCCGCAAGCGCGGGGCGCATCTGTTTTCCAAGCACCGGTTCCTGTCGGCACAGATGCTGGCCTATCTGCAGGATGGGCTGTGGCTGGACCTGGCGCGCGCGGCCAATCAAAGCGCGACCGCGCTGGCCGAGGGCTTGGCGGATCTGCCCGGAGCGCGGATGCTGCACCCGGTCGAGGCCAACATGATCTTTGCCGATCTGCCGCGCCGCACCCATGATGCGCTGCACGCGGCGGGCGCGCACTATTATTTCTGGACCAAAGATCCGCCGCCGGACGCCCTGCCCGACGCCACTTTCGCGGCGCGCTTCGTCACCAATTGGGCAACGGAGCCGGAGGATGTGGATGCATTCCTCTCCGCCGCCCGTGCGGCCTAGATCGCATTAGCCGGGCCCGACGCATCCCGGACTTGATCCGGGGCTTGAAGCCAAACCGTGGGGGTGGAGGCCCCGGGTCAAGCCCGGGGCGCGTTTCGGGCAACGCCAGTGTCGTTCTTAGACCAAAACCGTTTCAGACTGCATCAGTCTGAAAAAGGATTTTGTTGCAGATTCAATAGTTTGAGCAAAATCCTAGGATCGGATTGTTTCAATTTGATCCGTTTTTGCTCTTAGCCACCCGGTCGGCGCAGTCGGCGATCGCTTTGGCCGCCGCCTGCGGGTGGGTCAGCGGAAGCATGTGCCCCGCCGCTTCTACCACCACGTCTTGCATCGCGGGCACACACGACGCGACCGCCCGGGCCACGGCGGCCATGACCGGGCGCGAGGCGCCGCCGCGCAGCACCGTCACCGGGCAATGCAGCGCGCGCAGTCGATCCAAACGCAACCGGCCCGGCGTCTCGGGCGCGAGGATCGCAGGTTCGGAGGCCGCGACCAGCCAGATCCGGTCCAGCACGTTTTGCTGCTGGTCTGCGGTCAGCGCCGCGAACGGCGCGGCGCCCCACAGATCCAAAAAAACCGCCGCCAGCACGTGGATATCGCCGGTCTGATGCGCTGCGCGCAACGGCGCGGCCTCGCGCAGATAATGTGCATAGGCCGGATCGCCAGCGTCATGCGCCAACACGAAATAGACCGGTTCGATCAGTGTCAGGCTGCGCACCCGCGCCGGCTGGCGCACCGCAAAATGCAGCGCCGCGGTGGCACCGAAGGAATGCCCGGCCAGATGCACCGGATCGGGCCCGGCGACATGATCCAAGTCCGACATCGCCTGGGCCTGAAAATCCCGGTCGGGGTCATATGCGGTGCCGCCATGCCCCGGCAAGTCCGGGGTCAGGATCTCGAACCGGTCTTCGAGCCGGGCCGCGACCCGATCCCAGGCTGCGCTACTGGCCAACGCGGCATGCGAAAGCACCAAACGCGGGCCGCAGCCACGCACCCCCCACCGCAGCGCGCGCCCGGCGCTATCGGCCACCGGCATCGGTCAGGCGGACAGCGCGCGATCCAGATATTCCAGTCGATCCTGACCCCAGAACACCTCCCCCGCCAGCACATAGGTGGGCGAGCCGAATACGCCCGCCTCCAGCGCATCCTGGCTGTTGCGCTCCAACTTCTCCACGCCGCCCAACATGTCGGCATCGGCCAGCGCGGGATCGAAACCCGTATCCTCCAGCACCGCGCGGATGACATCGGCTTGCGCGATGTCCTTGTTCTCGGCCCAGGTCGCGCGCATCAGCCCGTGCACGAATGCACCCACGTCGCCGGCTCCAGCGCCCGCCGCGTGGATCACCGCCACGCTGGCCGGCACCGGGTTGGTCGGCCAGTGCGCGGGCTGCAGGTTGATCGGCAGGCCGACATGGGCACTAATCCGCCGCAATTCCGCCAGCCGGTAGTCCTTGCGCGCCTGCGGCCGGTCGGGCAGCGGCACGAAGCCGGTATGCTTGCCGACCTCGGCCAGATTGAACGGCTTGTAGGCGATCGCCACCCCCGCTCGGCCCGCGATCTCCTCCAGCCGCTGACCGGCGAGATAGGTGAACGGAGACAGCGGAGTAAAGTAGTAGTCGATCGTCGCCATGGCCGCACCTTTCCTGTCGAAACACCGGGCCGATAATGGCCGTGCCCGGGCACTTTGCAAGGGCGGGGCAGGGTGCTAAGCGAAGGCACCAAGCGACAAGAGGCCCGGCCCATGACGACCTCCGCCCCCAAACTGGTTTCCGGTAACGCGAACAAACCCTTGGCCCAGGCCATCGCCCGACGCATGAGCTTTCACCGCGGCGAGCCTGTGCGGCTTTGCGATGCGCGGGTTGAACGGTTCAACGACGGCGAGATTTTCGTCGAGGTATACGAGAACGTGCGCGGCGAGGACATGTTCATCCTGCAGCCGACCTCGAACCCGGCCAATGACAACCTTATGGAATTGTTGATTATCACCGATGCGCTGCGCCGGTCTTCGGCGGCACGGATCACGGCTGTAATCCCCTATTTCGGGTATGCCCGCCAGGATCGGCGCACCAAGTCGCGGTCACCCATCTCGGCCAAATTGGTCGCCAACCTGCTGACCGAGGCCGGGATCGAGCGCATTCTGACGATGGATCTACATGCAGCGCAGATCCAGGGTTTTTTCGACATTCCCGTCGACAACCTCTACGCCGCGCCGATCTTTGCCATCGATATCGCGCATAACTTCGCCGATTTGTCGCGCATCACGGTGGTGTCGCCGGATGTCGGTGGCGTGGCGCGGGCGCGCGAACTGGCCAAGCGCATCGACGCCGATCTGGCCATTGTCGACAAGCGGCGCGGCGCGCCCGGCGAGGTCGAATCGATGACCGTCATCGGCGAGGTCAAAGACCGCGTCTGCATCATGGTCGATGACCTGTGCGACACCGCCGGCACGTTGTGCAAGGCGGCCGAACAACTGATCGAGGCCGGCGCGTCGGAGGTCCATGCGTATATCTCCCACGGCGTGCTCAGCGGCCCGGCGGTTGAGCGCATCAGCGCCTCGCAACTGAAAAGCCTGGTGATCACGGATTCGATCCTGCCGACGCAACCGGTGCTGGATGCAAAGAACATCCGCATTATCCCGATCGCGCCGTTGCTGGCACAGGCAATCCAGAACATCGGCAACGGCAACTCGGTATCGTCGCTGTTCTTGGACGACACGCTCGCGCCAATCTATGAATTGGCGTATCCGGCTGCTTAGGCCCCGGCGCCCGAAAGGTGCGGCAACAACTCACGCTGCAAATAGTTGGCCAAATTGGTCCGCAGCTTGTCCGCAGTCTCGTCCGACACGACTTTCTTGAGTCGCCTGACCGCTGTCTGACGTTCGGGGGTCATTCCATTGGAAACCCCCAAAGACCGCAGAGCTTCCGAGGTTCCTTCCAGGTCGTCCACGACCGACTCATAGGTGAATAGACGGCCGATATCACTGTGCTCGGCCGCAGTGTCGCAGAGCGTACGTTTCTCTCGCAAAAGCGTTACACACAAGTCGATCAGCCGCCACATGGACCGTTCTTGCTTAAGCTTCTCGGCAATGTCCGGATACGCTTCGCCGTTTCGCAGATCCCAGGAGTGATAAACGCCGGTCGTTTCGGCCATGAAACGGGAAATCGCCTGATCGATCACGTTTTCACGGATGATGACGACCAAGTTGACTCGGTCATATGTCTCGCGCGCCCACGTAATAAACGATCTGCATGCCTCGGCTGGTGATAGCAACTGGTCGCGATCATGAATGTGGTTGTCCACCGTGCTCGCGTAGTTCACCATCAGTTTTACCGCCGCGACATCGCCCGGCGCGTTTAAAGCGGCCAATGCTCGAATACGGTCCGCCCCGACCACGCCATCGTTACCCTTGCCCACAACCTGGATGAAGTGTTCGCTGGGCACCCCCATACCGCCGAGTGACGCAATATCCTGGCATAACAGCGTTGAGCCCGACCGTTGGTTTGCAAGAACAAGCGTGAGCTTCATTTCAGTCGCCTAGAACAAAAAACATCGTGAAATAAATCGGTTCAGCCCTCTCGCTATCGTCGCGGCCGATGGAATTGTGAATGGATAATGATTACAGGCGCGCGACAAGCGTCTGCAGATCATTGACCCGCTGACGGGCCGCGGCTTTCTGGTCCGACGGGGCGGTTTCCTCGGCGGTTTGGGCGTTTGCGATCAAGTCGTTGATCATCTCCCGCGACGCTTCCGCCTCTGGCACCGCCTGTTCGGCGAGGATGCTTGTGCCGCTGGACGAAACCTCCGCGAACCCACCCGTCACCACAAAGCGCTGACCATCGGACACCGCGACCACGCCCGGGCGCAGCGTCGTGACCACGGCGGCGTGGTTGTCCATGATGGTCATGTCCCCCTCCATGCCGGGGATCTGGACGGACGCCGCTTCGGTCGACATCAGTTGGCGTTCCGGGGTGACGATATCGAGTTTCATAGCACGGACCTTTGGCCGGGTTCAGACTTCGGCTGGGTTTTTAGGCGCCCGAGCCGCCTGCTGCAAGCGCGCCGCCTTTCGGTGACGCCATTCGGGTTGGAAGACAATGTCATCTGTCTTGATCGGCGGCAGCGGCGCATCGGGACGGAACAGAAGATATTGTTGATACGGCCCGGCGGCGAGCGGTATCTCATTCAGCCTGGCAAACTCCCGAACTGCCCGGCGCACACCGGGGAAAATGCTTCCTTCGAAGAAGTCGTCGCCAAACAGAATACCGGTCGGTTTGAGTTTCGGCCAGATGTGACGCAGATCCTCCGACACGGCTTCGTAGCTGTGCGCCGCATCAAGATACACCCAATCGAGGCTTTCATCGGGCAGGTTTGGAAAGAAATCGTAGGAATACGCACGGTGCACTTCGACTTTCCCGGCGGAACGTTCCGCCAATGCCTGGGCCGCCGCCATGGCCACCTTTGTCGGCAGTTTGCCGTCGAGCGTGTAGGCCGAAGTGAAGTGAAAGAACTCACCGGCGACCAAGTCCCACGGGTCTACCAGATGCAGTTTGCTGGGCGCGAAGTCTTCATGGAGTATCTCTGAGAAGTGGGCCCAAAACACGCCGACCTCCGCACCAACCCCGCCCGCCGGGATGTACTTCGCCAGGTAACGCCGCTTGCGCGCATGGTTCCATTCGCGGTGCTTCCGCCGTTCATAGGCGTAGCTATCGGTCAGCTTCAAATACCGTAGAACAGCGGCTCTTTGCAGCCGCTGAGCGCGTTGACGAAATGTGCGCGCCATGCCGCGTCAGGCAGCTTCAGCTGCCAGGCGCTCGGCCTTGGCCTTTACCTCTTCGATGCCGCCGACCATGTAAAAGGCCGCCTCCGGCAGATGGTCGTATTCCCCGGCAACCACCGCCTTGAACGAGGAAATCGTATCCTCGATCGGCACCTGCACACCGGGCGAACCGGTGAAAACCTCGGCCACATCAAAGGGCTGGCTGAGGAAACGCTGGATCTTGCGGGCGCGGGCGACGGTCAGTTTGTCGTCCTCGCTGAGTTCGTCCATGCCCAGGATGGCGATAATGTCCTGCAGCGACTTGTAGCGCTGCAGGATCCCCTGCACATCGCGCGCCACGCCGTAGTGTTCCTCGCCCACCACCTGCGGGTCGAGGATCCGCGAGGTACTGTCCAGCGGGTCCACCGCCGGATATATCCCAAGTTCGGAGATCGCGCGGCTGAGAACGGTCGTCGCATCCAGGTGCGCGAACGATGTCGCCGGCGCGGGGTCGGTCAGATCGTCCGCAGGCACATAGATCGCCTGGACAGACGTGATCGAGCCGGCCTTGGTGGAGGTGATGCGCTCTTGAAGGGCACCCATATCGGTCGCCAGTGTCGGCTGATACCCCACGGCAGAAGGGATCCGGCCGAGCAGCGCCGACACTTCCGAGCCGGCCTGGGTGAAGCGGAAGATGTTGTCGACAAAGAACAGCACATCGGTGCCCGACTGGTCGCGGAACTGTTCTGCCATGGTCAGGCCCGACAGCGCCACGCGCGCGCGCGCGCCCGGAGGCTCGTTCATCTGGCCATAGACCAACGCCACCTTCGACTTGGTCAGATCCTCGGCGTTGATGACGCCGGATTCGATGAATTCGTAGTAGAGATCGTTGCCCTCGCGCGTGCGTTCGCCCACACCGGCAAACACCGAATAGCCGGAATGCACTTTGGCGATGTTGTTGATGAGTTCCTGGATCAGCACGGTCTTGCCCACGCCAGCGCCGCCGAACAGGCCGATTTTTCCGCCCTTGGAATAAGGGGCGAGCAAGTCGATGACCTTGATGCCCGTGACCAGGATTTCGGACTCCGTCGCCTGTTCCGCGAATTCCGGCGCGGGCGCGTGGATCGGGCGGCGTTCTTCGGTTTCCACCGGGCCCTTTTCGTCCACCGGATCGCCGACGACGTTCATGATCCGGCCCAGGGTCGCGTCACCCACCGGCACCGTGATCGGGCCGTCGAGGTCCACGACCTTTTCGCCGCGCACCAGACCTTCGGTCGAATCCATCGCAATCGTGCGCACGGTGCTTTCGCCCAGGTGCTGCGCGACCTCCAAGATCAGCGGCACGCCATTGTTTTCGGTCTGCAGGGCGTTCAGGATTTCCGGCAGCGCCCCGTCGAACTGAACGTCCACGACCGCACCGATGACCTGGGTGATTTTACCTACATTCGCCATGTCGTTCTCCGTCCCTTAGAGCGCCTCGGCGCCCGAGATGATTTCGATGAGTTCGCTCGTGATCGCGGCTTGGCGAGAGCGGTTGTACTGGATCGTCAGCTTGTCGATCATTTCGCCCGCGTTGCGCGTGGCGTTGTCCATCGCACTCATCCGCGCGCCCTGTTCAGAGGCCGCGTTTTCCAGCAGCGCGGTAAAGATCTGTGTGGCGATCGACCGTGGCAGCAGATCGGCAAGGATCGCCTCTTCCTCCGGCTCGTAGTCGTAAAGCGTCCCGGCACCTTCTTCGGTGTCGTCGAAGGTCGCGGGGATCAGCTGCTGCGCGGTGGGCACCTGGCTGATCACCGATTTGAACGTATTGTAATAGATCTTGCAGACATCGAATTCGCCGGCATTGAACCGGGTCAGCACATCGCTCGCGATCTCCGCCGCATTGGCGTAGCCAACCTGCTTGACGTCGCTCAGATCCACATGCTCGACCAACTGGTCCGACATGTCGCGGCGCAACTGCTCGCGGCCCTTCTTGCCGACGGTGATGATCTTGACCGTCTTGCCTTGCGCCAGCAGCGTCTGCGCTTCCGCCCGCGCCAGCTTGACGATGGACGAGTTGAAACCGCCACACAGCCCGCGTTCGGCGGTGGCGACGATCAGCAGATAGGTCTGATCGGCCCCCGTGCCGGTCAACAGGCGCGGCGCGGCGGGGCTGTTCGCGGCCCCCTTCGCCAGGTTCGACAGCACCGCGTTCATGCGTTCGGCATAGGGTCGCGCGGCCTGCGCGTTTTCCTCTGCCCGGCGCAACTTGGCCGCGGCGACCATCTGCATGGCCTTCGTGATCTTCCGCGTGGACTTTACGCTGTCGATCCGGATTTTCAGGTCCTTGAGGCTTGGCATTCCGCCCCCCTAAACTCTGCCGCCCGGATCAGGCGAAATCTTTGGCAAAAGCGTCGATAGCGGCCTTCACGGCCTCTTCCAGATCGCCCGAAACCTTGCGGTCATTGTTGGTGATGTCGGCCAACAGATCGGCGTTGTTGCTGCGCAGATGCGTCAGCAAACCTTCCTCGAACCGGCTGACATCGCCCACCGCTATATTGTCCAGATACCCGTTGGTGCCGGCATAGATAACCATCACCTGCTCGGCGTTGGTCAGCGGCGAATACTGCGGCTGTTTCAACAACTCGGTCAGACGTGCCCCGCGGTTCAAAAGCCGCTGCGTCGCCGCATCAAGATCGGAGCCAAACTGCGCGAATGCCGCCATCTCTCGATACTGCGCCAGTTCCAGCTTGATCGAGCCGGCGACCGATTTCATCGCCTTGGTCTGGGCCGCAGAGCCCACGCGGCTGACGCTCAGACCGGTGTTCACCGCCGGGCGGATGCCCTGATAGAACAACTCAGTTTCTAGGAAGATCTGGCCGTCGGTGATCGAGATCACATTGGTCGGGATATAGGCCGACACGTCCCCAGCCTGGGTTTCGATGATCGGCAGCGCGGTCAGCGACCCAGCGCCATTGTCTTCGTTCAGCTTCGCCGAGCGTTCCAGCAGCCGCGAATGCAGATAGAACACGTCGCCCGGATAGGCCTCGCGCCCCGGTGGGCGGCGCAAGAGCAGCGACATCTGGCGGTAAGACACGGCCTGCTTGGTCAGGTCGTCATAGACTGCCAGCGCGTGCATACCGTTATCGCGGAAATACTCCGCCATCGCAGTGGCGGCATAGGGTGCCAGATACTGCATCGGCGCGGGCTCGGACGCCGTCGCGGCGACGATCAGCGAGTATTCGATGGCACCGGTTTCTTCCAGCTTCTTGACCAACTGCGCGACGGTCGACCGCTTCTGGCCGACCGCGACATAGACGCAATAAAGCTTCTTAGACTCGTCATCGGTGTCGTTCACCGACTTCTGGTTCAGCACCGCATCCAGCGCCACCGCTGATTTGCCCGTCTGGCGGTCGCCGATGATCAACTCGCGCTGGCCGCGGCCAATGGGGATAAGCGCATCGATGGCTTTCAGGCCGGTTGCCATCGGCTCGTGCACCGATTTGCGCGGGATGATGCCCGGCGCCTTGACGTCCGCCACCCGCCGTTCGGCCGCCTCGATCGGGCCCTTGCCGTCGATCGGGTTGCCCAGCGCGTCGACGACGCGGCCCAACAGACCCTTGCCCACGGGCACGTCCACGATGGCGTTCGTCCGCTTGACCGTGTCGCCCTCTTTGATGTCGCGGTCGGATCCGAAGATCACCACGCCGACGTTGTCGACTTCCAGGTTCAGCGCCATTCCACGGATGCCGCCTGGGAATTCGACCATCTCGCCGGCCTGGATGTTGTCCAGCCCGTGGATGCGCGCGATCCCGTCGCCGACGCTCAGCACCTGGCCGACTTCGGCCACTTCTGCTTCTTGGCCGAAATTTTTGATCTGCTCCTTTAGGATGGCAGAGATTTCCGCGGCTTGGATCGCCATTATCCGACCTCTTTCAGCGTGTTTTGCAGTGCATTGAGTTTCGCCCGGACCGACGTGTCGATCATGCGGGAACCCACCTGGACCACCAGCCCACCAATCAGGCTTTCGTCCACCGTGGTATTGATCACGATATCCTGACCAACCGCGGCGCGCAGCGTTTCGGTCAGCGATTTCGTCTGAGCATCGGTCAGCGGCTTGGCGGCCGTGACGTCTGCGGTCACTTCACCCCGATCCGTGGCGATCATCTTTTTGACCGCCTCGATCATCTGCGGCAGCACAAAAAGCCGCCGCTTCGACCCCATAAGCGCGATGGTATTCGCGGTCAGCGCGCCCAAGCCCAGCTTTTCGCCTACGGCCCGGATCGCGTTGGTCTGATCTTCACGCGCATAGACGGGCGATGCGATCACCCGGCGCAACTCCGCGCTTTCGTCCAGGGCGGCGCGCAGTGTGCCAAGGTCGGCATCCACCGCGTCCAACTGCCCCGCCTCTTTGGCCAATTCGAACAGGGCCGTTGCATATCGCCCGGATATGCCGGCGGAATAGGAAGCAGTGTCGGACACGTCCACCCCGTCTTTATCTTGCCCGGTTCGGCCTTAGCGATCGCATGTGGGCAGTGTGGCGAGACCAGCCCTGGCCCCGAAAATCCGCGCGGTGATAGCAGAGGGTTCTACGGGTGGCAAGCGTGCTGCGGCGCAGCACAAGCGCTTATTCAGCCAGCAAATTAAGGCGGTCCGGGCATGGCACAGCACCTGCGACGCTTTGCGCGCTTACGGCTTTCGCGATTCCCGGCTTACCCGGCCCGAAACCGGCTGCGGACGCGGCGGCGCAAGCCCTTCCAGGACTTCAAGCGGGCCGAGGGAGGACACCGGGCTGCCGCGTTTGGGGGTGGAATAGACCAGCTTGGTCGCCTCCACCAGCAACGCACCGGCCAGCATCTGCGCATCCAGCCGTTGGCCCAGCCCCTCCCACATCCGGTCGGTGCGAAGCCAGAATCGTTTGTGGCTGGGTGGCGAGTACAGCGCCCCGGCCTGCCGCTCCGGCAGGAAGTTGTGTGTCTTCAGCAGGCTTTCGACCTGGCTTGAGCTGTAGGGCCGACCATGGCCGAAGGGCGTGGTGTCGCGCCGCGCCCAGATGCCGGTGCGGTTCGGCACGATGAAAACCACTTGTCCGCCCGGCGCCAGTACACGGTATATTTCCTCCAACAACGCATGCGCGCGTTCGCAGGTCTCCAACCCATGTGCCACGATCAGCCGGTCGATGGACCCCGCGGCGATCGGCCAGCTCGTCTCCTCCACCAGGATGGAATGGTTTGGCGCCCCCTGCGGCCAGGGCATCACGCCCTGCTGGCCGGGCATCAGCGCCATCACCCGGCGCGCATCCTCGGCAAAGGGTCTGAGGAAGGGTGCGGCAAAGCCGAATCCCGCGACGGTCTCGTGCGCGGTATCCGGCCACATCCGTCGCAACGCGGTCTGCAACACGCGCTGCGCCGTACGCCCAAGCTTTGTGCGGTAGTAGAAAGCCCTAAGATCGACAACGTCGAGATGCACAACCACACCCATCGGAGAGGCCCATGTCACTGGAAATAGTAATCGTCCCCTGCCTGGCCGACAACTATGCCTATTTGGTAAAGTCGACCGCAGACCCCAAGGCCAGCCTGATCGACGCGCCCGAAGACGCAGCCATCGACGCGGCGCTGCGCGACCGAGGCTGGGATCTGGGCACGATCCTGATCACGCATCACCATGCCGACCACGTAGATGGCGTGCCCGGACTGCTGGCGCGATATGACGCCGAAGTGATCGGTCCCGCGGTCGAGATCGCCAAACTGCCAAAGCTCGATCGCGCCGTGGCAGAGGGCGACACCGGCGGCAGCGGCGTCGCCGCCTGGCAGGTGTTGGAGGTCCCGGGCCATACGCTGGGCCATATCGCCTATCACTTCGCCACCGCCGGGGCCGTGTTTACCGCCGACAGCCTGATGGCGCTGGGCTGCGGGCGGGTTTTCGAGGGGACGCCACAGACGATGTGGGAAAGCCTGCGTAAATTGGCCGCGCTGCCGCCCGAGACGCAGGTCTACTCCGGCCATGAATACACCCAAACCAACGCCGCCTTCGCGCTGACCGTCGAGCCCGACAATGCCGCCCTGACCGAGCGTGCGCAGGCGATCGGCACCGCGCGGGCGGCCGGGCGGCCCACCGTTCCGGTCAGCCTGGCGCTGGAGTTGGACACGAATCCCTTTCTCCGCGCCCATCTCGACCGGGTAAAACAAGCCGTCGGCATGGCGGGCGCCGCGGACGCGGAGGTGTTTGCCGAAATTCGCCACCGCAAGGATCGGTTCTGACGCCAGGCTTTTATGCCGCGTTCTCAGCCACTAAGCGGATCCAGCCGGCCGGGGCTGTGACGGGGCTTGCGCGGCGACCGCTGCTGCATAAATCTTCTGTCGACACTTCCCAGGCACGATGTGCCCAATAAGACGGCACCCTTTCCGGGCATCGGGCACTCACGGGCGAAAACGACTCTTTCACGGAAATTTCCCTTGAAGCTGCCCGGAGAAGGCCGAAATGTTAGGTTAGCCTAGAGGCACCGTCCGGATCGGGGCGGGAGATGAGGACGCAGCCATGCCAAGTTTCTCCAACACCCTGGAAAATGCGATTCACAGTGCTCTGGGCCTGGCAAATCAGCGCCGGCACGAGCTTGCAACGCTGGAACACCTGCTTCTGGCCCTGATTGACGAACCGGACGCCGCGCGGGTGATGAAAGCCTGCAGCGTCGATCTGGAGGATCTGCGCCAGACCCTGACGAAGTTCCTGGACGAAGAACTCGATAGCCTGGTGTCGGATATCGACGGGTCGGAAGCCGCACCCACGACAGGGTTCCAGCGCGTGATCCAGCGCGCCGCAATCCACGTGCAAAGCTCGGGGCGGACAGAGGTGACCGGCGCCAACGTGCTGGTAGCGATCTTTGCGGAACGCGAAAGCCACGCCGCCTATTTCCTGCAGGAACAGGACATGACCCGTTACGACGCGGTCAACTACATAAGTCATGGCGTGGCCAAGGATCCATCCTATGGCGAAAGCCGGCCGGTGACCGGTGCGGACGAGGCGGAAACCCAGTCCGAACAGTCCGGGCCGCAGAAGGATGGCGATGAAACCGCGCTACAAAAATACTGCGTGGACCTGAACGCAAAATCGGTGCGCGGCGATGTGGACCCGCTGATCGGCCGCGATCATGAGGTCGAACGCTGCATCCAGGTGCTGTGCCGCCGCCGTAAGAACAACCCCATTCTGGTCGGCGATCCGGGCGTGGGCAAAACCGCAATCGCCGAGGGGCTGGCCCACAAGATCGTCAACGGCGACGTACCGAAAGTCCTGTCTGAGGCGACGATTTTCTCGCTCGACATGGGTGCGCTTTTGGCCGGCACGCGTTATCGCGGCGATTTCGAGGAACGCCTGAAGGCGGTCGTGAAGGAGTTGGAGGATCATCCCGACTCGGTGCTGTTCATCGACGAAATTCACACCGTGATCGGCGCCGGCGCGACCTCTGGCGGGGCGATGGACGCCTCCAACCTGCTGAAACCGGCCTTGCAGGGCGGCAAGCTGCGTTGCATGGGCTCGACGACCTACAAAGAGTTCCGCCAGCATTTCGAGAAGGACCGCGCGCTGAGCCGTCGGTTCCAGAAGATCGATGTCAGCGAACCGTCGGTCGATGATGCGATCAAGATCCTGCGCGGCCTCAAACCCTATTTTGAAGAGCATCACGACATCCGCTACACCAACGACGCGATCAAATCGGCGGTGGACCTTTCGGCGCGCTACATCCATGACCGCAAGCTGCCCGACAAGGCCATCGACGTGATCGACGAAGCGGGCGCCGCGCAAATGCTGGTGCCCGAATCGAAACGCCGCCGCACGATCGGTGCGAAGGACATCGAAGCCGTGGTCGCAAAGATCGCCCGCATACCGGCCAAAAACGTCACCAAGGACGATGCCGAGGTGCTGAAGGATCTGGAAGTGAACCTTAAGCGCGTCGTCTTCGGGCAAAATGCCGCGATCGAGGCGCTGTCTTCGGCCATCAAACTGGCCCGCGCCGGCCTGCGCGAGCCCGAAAAGCCCATCGGCAACTATCTATTCGCTGGCCCGACCGGTGTCGGCAAGACAGAGGTCGCCAAACAGCTTGCCTCCGTCATGGGGATCGAGTTCGTCCGTTTCGATATGTCCGAGTACATGGAAAAGCACTCGGTCAGCCGCCTGATCGGCGCGCCGCCGGGATATGTCGGGTTCGACCAGGGCGGTATGTTGACCGACACGGTAGACCAAAACCCCCACTGCGTGCTGCTGCTCGATGAGATCGAGAAGGCGCATCCCGATGTCTACAACATCCTCTTGCAGGTGATGGATCACGGCAAGCTGACCGACCATAACGGGCGCACCACCGATTTTCGGAACGTGGTGCTGATCATGACCTCGAACGCCGGTGCATCCGAGCTGGCGAAGGAAGCCATCGGCTTTGGCCGCGATACCCGCGAGGGCGAGGATATGGCGGCGATTGAAAAGCAGTTCACGCCCGAGTTCCGCAACCGGTTGGATGCGATCATCAGCTTCGGCGCCTTGCCGAAGGACGTGATCCTGCAGGTGGTGGAAAAATTCGTGCTGCAATTGGAGGCGCAGCTTTTGGATCGGAACGTCACCATAGAGTTGACCTCCGCAGCTGCCGAGTGGCTGGCCGACAAGGGCTACGACGAGAAGATGGGCGCCCGCCCGTTGGGCCGCGTAATCCAAGAGCACATCAAAAAGCCGCTTGCCGAAGAATTGCTGTTTGGCAAGATTGCCAAGGGCGGCGTGGTGCGCGTGCGGGTCAAGGATGGCGAACTGACGCTGGACGTCGAGGAGCCCAGCAAGCCCCAGTTGCCCACCCGAAAACCACCACTTTTGACTGCCGAATGAGTGATCGCGCTGCGGGTCGGACCGGCCCGCAGCGCGATCAGATTTCGGAGTATCTGCCGGCTCGGCCGGGGTCCCGCCGGGACCAAAGGGGGAACACTGCCGGTCGCGGTGCGCTTTGTAGCGAGGCAGTTCCTGTTTTCGGCTCTTTGGTCTGAATTGAGCCAATCCCGTTCCGGCGGATGTGGCTCCGCCGAAACCACTATACGCGAAGCTGAGCTGCTCCCCGGAAATCGGACACTGACGGAAGCAACGATCTGAGGTCACTCCGGTTTTCGAGAAGGAGACGGAAGAGATGGCGACGAGGAAGCTGCGCGCGGCCGCACCCGCGGCTGTCGGTCGCCGCGCAGTGCCGGCTGCTGTCGATCCCGTGGCGGACCTTCTACCAGCGACCGGCGGGCGAGACGGTCGAAAACCTCAAGCTGATGGCGCTGATCCATCGGCAGGTCGTGGAGACGCCGCTCTATGGGGTCCATCAGATGACGTGGCACCTGCGTAGCGAGGGCCATGCCGTGAATCCCAGAAAAGACAGGGCCGAATATTGTTACCCAGGAGATCGGGAATCTCACCACGCCAAACGAACGTGATCTGCCTGATGGTTTTGATGGTCGGTTCATTCAGTTCGCCAATGAAAACGGTGTCCAGCGGCCTCGTGAAGGTCGTGCGGGTGCTACGTATGAAGCTGGCACCGGGACTACATTGGCGCGACCTGACCCGGCGGACCCGGCCTACGATTTCATCGATACCTCTAATGGCGAGAGAATTGAGGTCAAAGGACCGGTCCCTGGGGTGAACGGCGTGGTTCCCGAAGAACGTCTAGACGGGCTGATTGAGGCGGCCATCGATGAGGCAAACCTAGAAACTGGCGCAGATTGAATTGTCGTTGATGCTGAAGGGTTAAGCGCAGCGCAGGTAGACAGGTTACGCCGAGAACTTGAAAATTGGGTGTCGTCGGATATTCCGGTGGACATCATGAAGTAAGCATGGCGAACACGGTTCCTTAATTCAGAAATAATTCGGTCCGCATGAACTATCATGGTTTGGCGGAAGTGTTGGCGGTGCTGAACCAGAGACTGCAGCCAGCATCCTTAGCCAGGCAAATCGCAGGGCCTTGGTTGAACCACATCCAAGAAGACCTCGGGTATGTTCTACTTGACGCAAGCCCGCTCGATCATCCCGGCGTCATCTCAGAGTTCGAAGGAGCGCTGTCCAAGCTGTCTTCTGATCTGCGAACTGGCAACGTTTTTCCTGACGCACCACATTGGAACAATGTGTCAAACGATATTCGCGAACAATCGGCCTACCTACAGCGCATGCGGGCAGTTATCCGAGATTTGCGGAACGCTATCTCGCTTGCAGGATGAGATCGGGGCGCGCCGGGCCGCTTCATCTTGCCAAAACTCTTACGTTTTTGTCACCAGCATAAACCATCCGTTCATGCCGGAAACTCAAAAATGGCGGCATTTTTTTCGGCTGGCAGGCCAATGTATTGCCCGCGGCGATCTCTCTTACCGCCGCCGCTGTCCGGCGATCCGCTCGACGCCCAACCCTGACTGCGGTTGAACAACGCCCCAGGGCGGCCCTGCCGGACCGTCTTTCCATAGCACCGCTTTTCCCTTGGATTGATCGTTCGACCCAGCGCGAAATCGGGCGTCGCGGCGCTTGCCCGGGGCATCGATGATTATCGATGGTGAGGACGCGGCCCCGTCTTGCAACCCAGCGCAGACCTATATGACCACGCGATGCGCGGCGGTGTCCGACCGATCCCGTCCGATGCGGCTCCGGATTACCGTTGGAGAATTCTCGAAACCTTATCCGCCTCGGTTCCGGTACGCCCCCGACACACACCCGGACATCCCCAGGCGAATTCGCTACCACTGGGTTGAGGACCGCGATGAGACAGGCGCCGCCACAGCCGTCTCACGCAGTACTCAGCCCATGTCCAACTCGCCCCAATGCGACAGCGCAAAACTGCGAATTGGGCCGGGTCCGGCTAGGTGCAGGTCCAACTGCTGTGCGTCGGCAAGCCGCTGCGCCAGATCCAGCGTTTCGGCGCATTCGGTCAGCCGCTCGCCGGGGACAAGGATCGACAGCGCCAGCAAGCGTTCCCCCGCCGCCGGTGCACACAGGGCAGGTGGGGTCATGCCCGTGCGGCATGCCAGATCCGTAACCGTTTTGGCGAGCTTGGCAATTACGCGCGCCTCCGCCTGCGATCCTGCGGCATCCGGCCCGCGGCCGGGGCGACGTGTCACGCTCACCCGCAACTCGGCCAATTCGCTTTGCTCGGCCCAAGCAGCATGGAAGCCTTCGCGGATCGCACGCATCGCGGTGCGCACCTCCTCCAGAGTTTCGAACCGCTGCTTCGGAGAGACCGGCAGCAGCCGCAGCTTGGGCGGATAGGCATCGGCGTCGACCCCACCCCGACGGGCGATGGCCGCGATGTCAGCTTCGACAATCGCGAACCAGCCCTGGCGCATGCGCGCCGGGCACAGCACGCTGGGCAAGAGCCCGACCACGCGAATCGCTGTTTCGGCGTCGTTTTCTGAACGAAGCGTGACCGCCATCGTATGCGACGTCATCGGCGCGGATCCTCCTCTTTGCGCCGTAGCTTTACCGCCAGAGTGTTTGCCAATCGTAAACTGCTCACGCCGATCGCAGTTAACGTTATGCGAACCCTTCGCCAATACTGTCGCGGCAATGGGTTAGCGGCGCAAACGGCATGGATACGCTTGAAATCGCTTTGATTGTTTGGTTCGCGCTGGCCGGTGCGGGGCTGTCCTACGGTCTGTGGTCGGCCTATGGCTGGCTGCGCGGGCGATTGGCGACACGCACCGCGGCGCCGGGACCGCAGACCGATCGGGCAGACGGCACGCGCGCGGAACCTGCGGTCAAGCCACGGGCGATGGATGTGCCGCCCCTGCCCGATCCCACGCTCGCGGCCCAAATCGCCGCATTGCGCGAAGACATGGCGACGCTGGCGGCCGGCCAAGCAGCCCTCTTGGAAGGACAGGCGGAGCGCGAAGCTCGCTTCCTGGCAGAGATGCGCGCGGTTTTTGAGGCGGACGAACCATCCACCCGCGACGGCCTCACCCGGATCGAGACTCTGCTTGAGGCACTGGCGCGGGCGTTCGTCGCGCCGAAAGAGGCACCGGCTGCCGACCCCGTGCCACCGGTCTCGGAGGGGGAGATTCTGCCCCCCGAACCAGCGCATGGCGAAGCCCGGCACAACACCGGAGCCGACAACAGCCTCGTCACGTTGCTCGATCAGATGCGCCGGACCGAAAACGCGGAAACGGCTTCAGACGCGATCACTCCCGATGCGGCCAAGCCGACGATCATGCGCGGTTAGCATGCTAGACAACGTCTGACGCGAAAAGCAGGCCAATCGCAGATGCGCGTGGAAGGGCGCCGGTGGCGTGCACCGCCGCACGCCCGACAGGCTTAGTCGGATTGCGCCGCACGGAACAGATAGCACGCTTGAGTACAGGACACGCACCGCACAAAAAGGGCCAGGAAGTCAGAACGCCCTGAAAAACCGCAATCCGGTTGTCGTTGGATGAACCGTTTCGCATCAGCGGCTGGACGGCAGAGCCGAAAGGGCGGTTTGAGTTGGTTGCCAGCTGGCTCTTACGCCTGAATATTCCCTGCCGCCGACTGCCACGCTTGCGGCGTGGTTGGGTCGGATCTCCTCCGCCGATGCGCAAGATCGTTCATCACTGCGGGCTTTGGGGAACTCGAAGTCATCGAAATGCACTCGGCTGACCGGTTCACGCGCCCGGTCGGGCCGGAAACCGCGGAGCCGACGCCGATCAGAAAGGCCGGTGGCGCCCTCGCTCTCTGGCCGGTGCAAGATCAGCTTTGGTTCCCAGATCGCAGGCGGCGGAGAGCTTGGGCTGCTGCGACCGGACACCTGTCCCGCGAGTTGGGGTCAGAGGGGCACGCTCCAACGGTCATGCACGCGCCGGACAGCAGACCGTCTCACCAGAACGCAAGGCAAACCACATCATTGCATCCCTTTTGAGGTCGAAAAGCGCATGCGACGAGGGCAACTCGCCCGGTGCGCGCCAAGCCGCAGACAGGCGGCGCGCGTGCGGAGCGCGAAACTGCGAGGCGCAACCGGACGCGCAATGCCTCTGTCCTGTGGCCGCGCCCACCCCACCCGGCAAGCGGTCAAAGCCGGCATTGCCCAAATCCGTTTGCGTGGCTCCGCTCGACCGCCGGCGACCAGCGCGGCACGAGGCGCATGTGCCAACGGGTTGACGGGAGTGACGTTCGGGGGTCCGGCACGGCTCCGTCCGGATGCACGAAAGATGTGCCCCCGCCGCGAAAAAAACCTGACGGCAAGGGTCGCCGGACGGCAGGTTGACCGACAAAACTGTGCGTTGAGCGATGCGATGAGACGGCCGATGCGCGGCATCGGACCGGCCGACGGATGCCATGCGACGATAGGCTGCCGGACAGCCTGACATGCGGCTGCCATTTGCGGGCAAACGCCGACTGCGGCGCCCACGTGACCCACATCATCATAGCCTCAGGCATGTTGCCGTTGGTCAAGGTGCACCCCCGTCCAACGATCCCGCATGGCCGGCGCGGCTGCCAAGGCCGCCTTTGGATCGCATGTCTCCTGCGTAGAGACAGAGCCTGCCGGGCAGTTGCAGACACGTGTGCCACCTGCGGTGACGCGGTTCCTGCGCCCATGCGGCGCGGCTCGATCGGCGTTTGGTTGCACGTGGGATGAACCGGCGTCGCGAGCTTGCGATCCCCGGCCCGCGTTGCGCTTCGGCGCTGCGTGAGGCGTGGCGCGGGTCAGCGCTCGGTGAACTTCAGCTCGATGCGCCGGTTTCGCGCCCGCGCCTCGGCGGTGGGGCGCGGGTCGATCGGTTGGAACTCGCCGAAGCCGTTCGCGGCCAGACGTTCGGCCGGCAGATCCTGGGTATCGATCAAATAGCGCACGACCGATAACGCACGTGCCTGGCTTAGCTCCCAGTTGTCCGCGAACGTCCCGCCGCTGATGGGGATGTCATCGGTATGCCCGTCGACACGCAGAATCCAGTTGATCTCGAGTGGAATCTCGCCCTGGATCTCCCGGATGATCGCGGCGACATCGGCCAATTGCGCGCGCCCGCCGGTGTTCAACTCGGCAGAGCCAGGTTCGAACAGCACCTCGGAGGAGAACACGAACCGGTCCCCGACGACGCGGATTTCCTCCCGATCGCCCAGGATCTCGCGCACACGGCCGAAGAACTCCGACCGATAGCTTTGCAGATCGCGCGCCTCTTCCTCCAGCCGCCGCCGCTCCGCCGCCTCCAGCTCCGCCCGCCGGCGCTGCTCGGCCGCCACCGCGGCCAGCGCCGTATTCAGGTCCGAGCCCAGCGTTTCGATCTGCACATTGGCTTCCGCCTCGCGTTCCAAGGCCTCGTCCAACACCGCCTGCAATGACGACAGCTGGCGGTTCAAGGCCGTGGTTTGCTGGTTCAACAGCGCCAGTTGCCGCTGACCTTCCAGTGAAATCTCCCGCTCCGCCGCCAATTCCTCTTCGGCCACGGCCAAAAGCGCGGCATTACGTTCGGCGGCGCTAAGCGCCTCGGCCCGATCGGCGTTCTCTTCCGCCAGCCGCGCCTGCGCGGCTTCCGCCGCCGCAAGCAGGGTCAGCGTATCCTCGGCACGCTGGCGTTCCTCTTCCAGCCGCAGCGTCAACGCGGTCAATTCGGCCGAACTGTCGGCGAGCCGGGCACGCAATGCCTCCGCCGCCGCCGCCTCGGCCAGGCGCGCGGCTTCTTCGGCCCCCAACGCCTCGGCCTGGGCCGCCAGATCAGCCTCCGCCGTCTCCAGCGCCGCGGCCTGTTCCGCCGACCGGGCGCGCATATCGGACAAAAGCGCCTCCAGCGCCTCGCGCCGCGCCGCCGCCAGCCGCGCGGCCTCCGTACCGGCATCGATTTCATCACGCGCCTGTGCAAGCGCCAGATTGAGCGCCGCATTGCGCGCTGCCTCGGCCGCCGCTTCGTCCTGGCTTGCCGCCAACTCGGCTGCCGTTCGGTCTCGCGCCGCCTCCGCCGCCTCCAGCGCGGTCGCCGTACCGGCCAGTTCGGTGCGCGTGGCCGTCAGATCGGCATCCAACGCGCGGTTGTCCGCCAAAAGCGCCGCCACCTGCTCCTCGAACGTTGCGATCCGCGCGGCGGCCGCATCCGCCTCCCCTGTCAGGGTCTCGATCCGGGCAGCGGCGGCATCGGCTTCCGCCGAAAGCGTGGCGATCAGCGCCGATTGCGCCGCCGCCTCCGCCTCCGCCGCCGTCAGATCGCCGGTCAGGCTCTCCACCTCGCCTTCCAACGCACCCACGCGCTGCTGTTCCAACCCCAGCGCGTTCGCCAGCCCCGCGATCTGCAGGCCCAGTTCGTCAATTTCCTGTTCCCGCTCGGTCACTTGGTCGCGCAGGACGAACTGTACGATCATAAAGATCGACAACACGAACATCAGCACCAGCAGCAGCGCCGTCATCGCATCGACGAAACCGGGCCAGATATTGGCCTGAAAACGAGCCCCGCTGCGGCGCGCCAAAGCCATCGCGTCAGCCCCGCGTCGCCTGGCGGATGGTTTCGGTCAGGGCCGAGATCTCCTGCCGCAACTCGGCCACGCTGTCCTGCCGGCCCGCGGCCATCTCCTCCAGAACGCGCAGCAACTGGACGTCGATATTGCGAAGCCGCATGCGGCTGTCGGGGTCAAGCGCCCCGCCTTCGCCCTCGCGTTCCTCAAGTAGCCCCGCCAACCGCTCCTGACCGGCGGCGATCCGGTCCAGCGCGCCGCTGTCGCCGATCATGCCACCGCCGCCGCGAGGCTGTTCGTTCAACTGCTGCGCCAGCGCAGTGACCGCATCGGTCAGGCGAGAGATCTTGGCATCGGTCTCGATCCGGCTGTTTTCCGACCGGACCGCCAATTCGTTCAGTGTGGCGATCTGGCTGGCGGATGCCTCGCCCGCGGCGGGGCGCAGCCCGGGCCCGTCCTCGCCGGTGAAAAGCGACAGTTTGGTGATCGAGCTCAGCCATTCCTCCAGTTCCGAATAAAACCGGTTCTGGCCATGGCCCGCGAACAACTCTAGCAGCCCAACGACCAGGGATCCGGCCAGTCCAAGAAGGGAGGACGCGAACGCCGTGCCCATGCCACCCAATTGCTGTTCCAGCCCGGTCATCAGGTTGTCAAACACCTCCAACGAATCCTGCCCTTCCTGCGGGGCAAGCGAGCGGATCGTGTCCACCACAGCCGGCACGGTTGTCGCCAAGCCATAGAATGTGCCCAAGAGACCGAGGAAAATCAGCAGGTTGATGATGTATCGCGTGATGTCGCGCGCCTCGTCCAGCCGGGTCGCCACCGAGTCGAGGATCGACCGCGAGGAGGTCGAGGTCAGTTGCTGCCGCGCCTTGGTGTCACGCAGCAGCGCCGCAAGCGATGCCAGCAAACGCGGCGAGGCGGTGAACTCATGCCCCGGCCGGTCGAGCGCGAAACCCTCGATCCAACTGACGGCAGAGATCAGGGTCAGTACCTGCCAGAAACAGGCCAGAACGCCGGCGAAGAACACCGCAAGGATCAGGCCGTTCAGATAGGGGGAGGCCAGAAAGATCGGCGAAACGGAAGGATAGGCGAAGAACGCGCCGACCAGAACCAACGCCAGCAGCAGGATCATGATCAGGATCTGCCGGAACGGCTGAGAGAACTGCGGCTCTTGTTCCTTGTCCACTAACATGCGCCGCGCGCGTCCTTTTTCCGGGTTTCAACACTGCCAGTCTTACCCCTGGCCGGCCCGCCGTCCATCTGTCAATTGCACGGGCCCGGTTACGGCTCGTTTGTTGCGCCGCAGCCATTGCGCCCCACATGTTGTGCCACAGGCCGTTAAGCTTTTGTGAAAGGCGCACAGCTAGGCTCCGTAGCATGTTAGGAGGACTTTCAGTGGCGCGTCTCGCCTTCGTCTGGATCGCCGGTCTGGCGCTGGTTTCGGCTGTGTTCACGACCCCCGCGGCAGCGGCGGAGTGCCCGGTGCATATCGTCCGGTCGGGGGAAACCTTGCGGATCATCGCCGAACGGTACCTTGGTAACCGCGACCGGTCGGGCCGCATTTATCGCCTCAATCGCGGCCGCATCGGCGCCAACCCGAACCTAATCGAGCCGGGCATGCGGTTGCGCATCCCCTGTGCCCGCGCAGCGCCCGAGATCGCCATCGAAGAGCCCCCGCCGACCCCGCCAAAGACTATCGAGACCACGGTCGAGGTCGAGACCGCGCCAATAACAGGCGACCCGCTTGCGCAGCGGCCAGCGGTCGGGATCGGCGACCCATCGGTCGCGGTCACGGTGTCCGTCCCGGGTCTGAACGCGCCCAGTGTTGGAGCTGCGCCGGTTTTCCTGGGGCGGCCCGCGCCGGCGCTTGCAGGACCGGTCGATGTATCCGCGGGCATCATCTATGCGCTGGCCGGGGGGCCGATGGCGCCTTTCGTCGATGCGAATGCGCGCGGCGGCGGGCTGGCGGTTGAACTGATGCAGGCGGCCCTGGCGCAGGTCGAGGATGCTTCGGCGCAAGTCGAGATTGTCCAGGATCGGCCGGCGCATCTGGATTTCCTGCTGCCGAAAAGCGCGTTTTCGCTGAGCTTTCCATGGGTCTACCCCGATTGCGCCGCGAACCCGACGGATCCGGTCGACCGGCAACTCTGCGCGGATTTCATCGCCTCCGACAGTCTGTATGAACAGGTGACGGAGGTGCTCGTGCGATCGGACAGCGTCTATGCGGGGGCCGCGGACCCGATCGCGTTGACCGGTGCCCGGGTTTGTCTGCCGGAAGGCTATCCGGACGGGCTGTTCGGCACGCAGGCGATGCAGGCGGCGGGCATCAGCATCCTGCGCGCGAAGGATCCGGTGGGCTGTATCGCGATGATCCAGGCGGACACGGCCGACCTGACCGCGCTCGACGCCACTGTCGCGCGGGCCGTGGCAAACCAGACGCCGATCACCCGGCCCATGGTAGTGTTGGAGGCGTTTACCCAGGTCGACCGTCTCAGCGCCGTCGCCCAACGCGGGGACCCGGCCGGCACTGCCGCGATCGAGGCGTTGAACCGGGGGCTGACCGCAATCGCCGAATCCGGCGCGTGGTTCGAGATCGTGGATAGCTTTCTCCGCGACGCGAGCGGCTAGACCAGAAGCCTTCGATACGCAACCGTTGCAGAACGGTTCGTGGGACCCAGTGGCTTGCGCTGGGTCCGGGCAGACGCACGCCTTGCCGCCCGTTCTGTTTACGATCTGCGGCCGCGAGGCATGCTCTCATCTTTCGCACACGCTTAGACAACCGGACATCGCCGGCGTCGCGCGCACCGGGTGGGGCGGCACTTCCGGTGCGCATTCGCTAGCGGCCAACACCGGTGAGCTGGCGCTCTGTTGGGTTGCGTTGGGATCCGGCAATGTGATGCGGCGCCAGTGATCCGGGGCCGAAGACACCTTCAGTGATCCCGCGCCGACGCGCACCCGCCAGATCGACACCCCGCAGAACCGGCGACATCGGGAAGCGGCGGCGCCCGCCCCCGCTATGGGACGCGGCCCGACCGGCGCAATTGTGGCGACGCGAAACGGGAACACTGCCTGCCATCCAAGCGACCAGGTGCGCAAGCGGTCGTGGCGCTGCCGTCATCGAGGCGGCGCTCAGCACGGGGTCGGCACGAGACGGACCGGCACACATCGCAAGGGCATCGTATTATGCGACCGGCGCCGGGGACCACGCTGGACCCACGAAAAATCCCGGCCATCAGCGACATGCGAACCTTTTCGCAGGAGAAACATCGGAGCTATCCGCGCGATCAGACACTCATCTCCAAGACCGAGCCCGACCCGCGTCGATGCGCCCCGCACACGTGACCGGCGCCGCTGGCGCTGACTCCATGCGACTGGAACCGGGGGGTCGCAATGGAACGTCTCCTTCGCGCCGATGTGGTAGAGCGGGCGGCCATAGGGCGGGCCGCGACGGGCGGCTTCCTTCGAGGCGTCGTGCCGGGGACGCGCGCCGTTCGCGGGGCGCCGGCCGAGGCCGGACGTACCCGCGGTCCGCATCGATCCGCGGCGCGCGCGGGCCCCTGCCACACGCCTCGTGCGGCTGGCCAAAACCGATTGGGTAGATGCGGACATGCCGCGCGGGATGGCCCCCCGGCAGGACTGCCCAAATGCCCGCCCGGCAGCGAACACCTGCAACAGCCGACTGCCTATACCTTCATCGCCTGCAACTGGTCTGGGATGTCCCGCGCGAGAAAACCCGCCCAGGCCGGATATCCGACAGTGGCATGCAAGCCTCTCTTCGGGCGTTTCGAACGGCTGTCGCAGCGCGGGATCGGGGGCGCCGAAACGACCATCGCGACGTGAGCCGCGTCCGTCAGCGGTCGATTTACATAGGGACACCTTACACAGACATACCGCCCTGTTGCGCGCAGCACGGCACCATCGGCGGCCGTGGGCCGTTGCTCAAGGCCTCAAGGCCAAGCGCACAGAGCCAAGGGCGAAGGGCGAAGCGCCGAGACAGGCCGTCATCGCCGTCATACGAAACCCGTCCTTCATCGTCGACGCATTGATGCGCGAAACCAGACCTTGCATGACACACGAAGACAACACTCGCGCCAGGCCCCGGTCGTCGACCTTGCACGACCGACCGTGAGACCTGGCTGCGGTGCATCCTGGCAGAGCGATCAGGGCAAGCCACGAACCCGGTCTGCCAGCGCGAACAGATCCGCATCCTCCAACCCGAGCCCGCGCAAGCTGCGAACGGTGTTCTCAAGATACTCGCGGTTGCTTCCCGCCGGCCCCGCGGCGCGGGCGATCACCTCGGCCTGCGCCCCCGGGCTCAGACCGCCACGGTACTGGCGATGGGCGGGATCGACCACGTAACACAGCGCCGGTTCACGGTCGCCGGTTTCGGTCTCGATCTCCTCGATCACTTCCTGATAGGCTGCCGAGACAAGCTCGCGCGCCCGCAGATAGGCCAACGCCTGCGCGCCGTTGCCGCCGGCGATACGGTAGGCGACGCCGCTGCAGGCGGCGCCGTCATGCCGATCCAGCGCCAGAACCAGACCGGGCGCCTCGGGCGTGCCGCGATAGACGATCGATGCCATGCAGAACGTCCGCCGATATCCCGTAAGCCGCGCCAGCCGCCGCTCGGCGGCGGCAAAGCCCGGGTTCCACATCAGCGAGCCATAGGCAAAGATCCAAAAGCCCGCCGCCGGATCGATCTCGGCCAGTGTCAGCGGCTCGCGCGCCGTCTCGATCTCTGTTCCTTCCGCCATGCGGCTGATATAGCCGGGGCTTCGCATCACCGAAACCCGGACCGCCCTTCATGCGCACGCTGTTTGTCGTTGTTCTTGTCGCCGCGCTCGGTTGGAGCGGATACTGGTGGGCGGGGTCGCGCGCGAAAGAGGCGGCGTTGAGCGGCTGGCTGGCAGAGCAACGCGCAGCCGGCTGGGTTGCCGACGCAGATCTGACCGTGCGCGGCTTTCCCAACCGGTTCGACACGATGGTCACCGATCTGCACCTGGCCGATCCACGTTCCGGCTGGTCTTGGACGGCCCCGGCGTTCCAGATCCTGGCGCTGAGCTACCGACCCAACCACATCATCGCGGTCTGGCCGCCGCGCCAGACCGTCTCCAGCCCCGCCGAGCGCATCACGGTGGAGGCGGAGCGCATGCGCGGCAGCGTCCGCTTTGCGCCCAATACCGGTCTGGCATTGCGCCAGGCGCTGGTGGAACTGAAGTCGGTGTCGCTGGTCTCCAACGCCGGATGGCGCGCGGGTATTTCAGAGGGCCAGGTCGCCATCCGCCGCGCGCCGGCGGGCGCAGCACCCGACTACGGCTATGATGTCAGCCTGACCGCGCAGACGCTGCGCCTGCCAGAACCGCTGCGGGCCCGGCTGGATCCGGCGGGGGTTCTGCCGGCCTCGGTCAATGGCGCAACGATCCGGCTGACCCCGGTTTTCGATGCCGAATGGGATCGGCGCAGCGTCGAGGCGGGGCTTCCGCAACTGACGACGCTGAACGTGGGCAATGTCAGCTTTGCCTGGGGCGATATGGAACTGACGGTAATGGGCCGGCTTGACGCCGACACCCGCGGCCGGGCCGAGGGGACGCTGAACGTGACCGCGCGGAATTGGCGCGAGATGCTGCAACTGGGCGTGCGCGCCGGTTGGCTGACCCAGGATATCGTCGGCAGCGTGGAGGCCGGGTTGGGGATTCTGGCCCGCCTGACCGGAGAGACCGAACGGTTGGACATGACGGTGACCTTCGGCAACGGCCTGACCCGGATCGGCCCCGTGCCCATCGGCCCAGCCCCGCAGCTGCGCGCGCCCCGGGTGCGGAACCGGCCCCGGTTAGGCCGCCGGCGCAAACCCCCGGCCCCAGCCCCGCGCGCGGGCCCCGACCGCCCCGGGGGCCCCAGCCCCCCCGGGGGGCGG
>JBCDDF010000005.1:0-123113 GCA_039180525.1 Pseudomonadota bacterium | reverse complement strand
CGGGCGAGCTGATAGTCGGCAAGCGCCTGCGGTATCGCATCCAGCGGCCGTTGCAACTCGATGCGCATCTCTTTCTGGCCCATGCGCGCCATCAGCGTGGCCTTGTCCTCGACCAGCAGGATATCGCCATGGGAAATCACGGCGACCCGGTCGGCGATGGCCTCCGCCTCTTCGATGTAGTGGGTGGTCAGGATGATCGTGGTGCCCGCGGCCCGCATGGCGTCGACGACGCGCCACATGTCCTTTCGCAATTCCACGTCCACACCGGCGGTGGGTTCGTCCAGGAACAGGATCCGGGGTTCGTGGCTCAACGCCTTGGCGATCAGCACACGGCGTTTCATGCCGCCCGACAGCGCCTGGATCTGCGAATCCTTCTTCTCCCACAGCGACAGGTCGCGCAGGATGTGTTCCAAGAGCGCCGGGTCCTCGGGCTTGCCGAACAGGCCGCGGGAAAAGCGCACGGTGTTCATCACCGTCTCGAACGGCTCCAGCGTGATTTCCTGCGGCACCAGCCCGATCGCGGCGCGGGCGGCGCGGTAGTCGGTTCGGATGTCGTGCCCGGCCACCGTGACCGCGCCGCTGCTGGGCGTGGCGATGCCGCAGACGATGGAGATCAGGGTCGTCTTGCCGGCGCCATTGGGGCCGAGCAGCGCCAGGATCTCTCCGTCCTCGATCGACAAATCCACGGACTTCAGCGCCTGAAAGCCGGACGCATAGGTTTTCGACAGGGCTTTGATATCCACGATGGCGGGCATGGCAGTCCAGGCGTTGCGATGGGTGCACCGAAACCGCGAACGCGGCGGCGGGTCAAGGGCGAAGGCGCCGCCGCGCGTGCGACGGCCTAGACCGCAAGCGCGCCGCCACCCTCGGATACCATGCGTCCCGGGCCACCGCGCCGGGACCTCTCGGCCGCCGCAGCGCCGCAAGGGTCGAGGTCCCGGGTCGGAGCCCGGGACGCGTGGTGCCCTAATAGGCGGCCTTGCCGGCGAGGCTTTGCTTCAGGATCTGATAGGCCCAGGTGTCGCGCCCGCCCCGGGCGCGGATTTCCCGCAATTGCGCCGTCGCGCCGGCCAGATCGCCGGCCTCGGCCAGGCCCTGGCCCAGATAGGACCGGGTCAGGTGGCTGTCGGGCGCATGCACCAGCGCCGCCCGGTAGAGCCCGATCGCGCGGTTCAGATCGCCGGTCTTGCGATGCGCAAAGCCGCGATAGGTGAGGATGCGCGGATCGTCCGGGTCGTCCGCAGCCGCTAACACGGTAAGCGCGTCGGCGTAGCGTCCGGCATGCGCCAACTCGCGCGCCGCCTCGTAGCGGTCATCGTCGGTCAGATGGCTTTCCTCGGCATTCACGCAGGTCTTGCGCGTGGCATCCCAGATCTTGCCATCGGTGCAGGTTTGCGACGTCTCGCTGGGTTTCGGCGGCTTCGCCTTGCCCCAAGGCAGCGCAACGGCGTCCATGGGAAAGGCAATCAGGGCGGCAAGAACGGCAGCGCGCAGCATGGAAACCTCCGAACCTTCTGACCGGCATGGTAGCAGCCCCCGCGCCGGCGCCAAGGCCGGATCAGAAATCGGTCGGCGCGCCACCTTCGGATTTGCGGCGGGCGACGAAATCGCTGAGTTCCTCGCGGATACCGGGATCCATCGGCGGCGCAGAGTAATCGGCCAGGATCGATTTCCAGGTCGCGTTCGCGCGTTCCGCCGTCCAGGCGCCGCCGGCCTCTGACCAGGCCTCGTAATTGCGCCAGTCGCTGAGGAAGGGGGCGTAGAACGCCTTTGTATATCGGGCCTGCGTATGCGCGGCGCCGAAGAAATGACCGTTCGGGCCGACCTCGGCAATCGCATCGACGGCCAACGCATCGGCATCCACCTGCGTCAGTGCGGGGTCGAAATACCGCTGCACCTGTTGCAGCACTTCGCAATCCATCACGAACTTCTCGTAAGAGGCGATCAGACCGCCCTCCAGCCAGCCGGCGGCGTGATAGACCAGGTTCACGCCCGACTGCACCGCGGCCCAAACGGAATTCAGGCTTTCCCACATCGCCTGCCCGTCCGGCGCATTCGCCGCACAGGCGTTGGAGGCGCGCAACGGGATCCCATAGAACCGCGCCATCTGCCCGGTCATCTGCGTGGCGCGCATGTATTCGGGCGTGCCGAAGGCGGGCGCGCCGGACTTCATGTCCACATTCGAGGTGAAGCTACCGAACACGACCGGCGTCCCGGGATTGATCGCCTGCAACAGCGCGATTGCGGCCAGCCCCTCGGCCAACGATTGCACCACCGCGCCGGCCATGGTCACCGGCGCCATGGCTCCGGCGAGCGTGAACGGCGTGATGACGACCGGCTGGCCGCGCCGGGCAAAGCGCATCGCGCCATCCAGCATCGGCCAATCGTGTTTCAGCGGGCTGGACGAGTTGATGTTGGTATAGATCCGCGGCTGGGCGAAGAACGCGTCTTCCGGCAGGCCGCTGGCGATGCGCGCCATCTCCAGCACGTCCTCCACCCGTTCCGAGCCCAGCGAATAGGCATGGCAGACCTTGTCGGTCAGGGTCAGCTTGGCGAACAGGCAGTCCAGATGCCGGACCGAGGCGTGGATGTCGACCGGCTCCACCGGATAGCCGCCGGCGACATGGATGCAGTTGAAATACTGGGTCAGCTTCAGGAAATCGCTGAAGCTTTCAAAATCACCAACGCGCCGGCCGCGGTCCAGATCCATCGCGTTGGGTGGCGAGGAGACGTTGACAAAGGCCATGTGGCGGCCGCCGATCGTCAGCGCGCGATCGGGGTTGCGCGGGGTGATGGTAAATTCGCACGGCACATGACCCAGCATCTCCATCACCCAGGTGCGGTCCATCCGCACGGTGTCGCCCTCGGCGGCGACGGCGCATCCGGCGCGGCGCAGCACCTGCTTGGCCTCTTCGTTGAGGAAATCGATGCCGATCTCCTCCATGACCCGCATCGCGGCATTGTGGATCGCCTGCACCCCCTCTGCATCCAGCGGCTCGGTGGGGCGGTCTGTGTTGACCGGCGGACCCCAGGGCATCTGCTCGATCGCCAGCGCCGTGGCGCGGCGCGCATTGGCGGCATGGCCGCCGGCGCGGCGGGATTGGCGGGAAAGCGTATCGGGTCGGGTCATGATCCCGCCAGTCAAACCGGCGGAACGTTCCGGTTCATGGCTGTTTGCGACATGCCCGCGGTCGCATTCCCGGCCTGCAACCAGTCGGGCAGGGCTGCGATCGAGGGCAGCACTACCTCGGCCAAGGGTTCCAGATCGGCCTGCGGCGCGGGCCCGGTCAGTACCGCCACCGGGCGCATGCCCGCCGCCGCCGCGGCGCGCAGATCGTGGGTGCTGTCCCCGACCATCGCGACCGCCCCCGGCCCCAGGTTCAGGCGTTCGGCAAAGGCCAGCAGCATGCCCGGTTCGGGCTTTGCGCCATGACCGCTGTCATAGCCGGCGACGAAATCGAACATGTCGCTGATCCCCGCCGCCGCCAGATGCGCCCGTGCCGGCGCCTCGCTGTCATTCGTCGCCACGCCCAGCGTCAGACCGCGGCGCTTCAGATCGGTCAGCAGCGGTCGCAGATCTGCGGCCGGCGCCTGCGGCGCGGCGGCCGTGTCAGCCGCCAGGCGTCGCAGAAGATCCGCCGCATTCTCCTCAGGTCGGACGGTGCGGATGGCCTGCACCCAAAGTTCCATCGTGCCGGCCACCAGCGGGCTGTCGGGGCGAAACGCCATCTGCCCCAAATCGAAGCGCATCGCCTGTGCCAGCGCCGCGGCCTCTGCCTGATTGCGGGTGAAGTCGCGGATGAAACCCGCTGTCCAGGGTGCCCAGGTCTTGTGGAAGTCGAACAATGTGCCGTCTTTGTCGAACAACACGGCTTCAATCGATGTCGTTGGCGATGTCACTGGCGATGTCATTGGCGAAACTCCTGCGCGGGCTTAGTCTGTGCGCGGTCCGGGCACAGGCCCCCAAGCAGAGAGATCCCATGCCGCGCCCGCGCAAGACCCGTACCGAGTACGCCCATTTCCGCACCATGACCACGCGTTGGCGGGACAACGACGTCTACGGCCATATGAACAACGCCGTCTATTACGAATATGTGGACGCGGCCGTGAACGGTTGGATCATCGACACCGGCACCTTACCCATCCCCGACGGGCCGGTGGTGGGGCTGGTGGTCGAAACCTCTTGCGTTTTCCATGAGTCGCTAGGCTTTCCCGATGACGTTGTGGCCGGGCTGCGGGTGTCGCGCATCGGCAACTCCTCGGTGCAGTACGAGGTCGGGCTGTTCCGCGCGCAGGCCGACGCCGCGGCGGCAGAGGCGCGATTCGTCCATGTCTATGTCGACAGCCAGACCCGACGACCGACCCCGCTGCCAGGCGCGTTTCGCGCGGCCCTGGCGGGGTTGGGGCCCGGCTAGGTCCAGGCCGGCAGGTCGCCGCCGGGCAGCCCGGCGCGGGCGCGCATCACATCCTCGGGCGGGCGGCCCTGTTCGGCGGCGAACGCCAGCACGGCGGCATCGTCCATCAGCAGGAAATCCAGCACGAAGCCCAGGAAATCCGGGTCGCGGACGCGGGCCCGCAGATCGCCCGGCGCTGCGCCCGAGGCGCCCAGAAACGCGCCCGCGCGTTCGCTGTCTTCGGCGATCCATGCCAGGACCGCCAGCCCCAGATCCTCGGCTGGTTTCCGCGACATCGGCTGCATGGGGATCTCCTTCGGCCGGGAAAAGGTTTCGTTAAGGGTTTGCCCGTTACCGTTCCTTTAACACGTGATGCGCCGCCGGGGGGCGGCGGTGCGCGCGCACCCGCCGTTCTGGCGCTTGAAGGATCCAACCCATGTCGGGCCGGCTTCTGATCATAGATTGCAACGCCGCAAGCCGAATGCTGCTGCGCGGCCGGCTGATGGAGGCCTATTACGAGGTCGAAACGCTCGGCGATCCCGGCGATCCGGCGCTGCCGCTGCGCGCGGCCAAGGCGGATCTGGTCGTGTTGGTCGCGCATCGCCCTGGCCGCGGCATACAGGATGCGCTGCGGCGGCTGAAGTCCCGGGCGCGTTGCGCGACCGTGCCGGTAATCCTGGCCGTCGCCGCAGAGGGCCCGCGGGGAGAGGCGGGCTTCGATCTGGGCGCCGACGACGTTGTCCGCCTGCCGGTCAGCGATGCCGTGTTGCAGGTGCGTATCCGGTCGCTGATCCGCATCAAGCGGTCCTTCGACGAATTGCACCTGCGCGACCTGACCGTGCGCGATCTGGGTCTGGACCAGACCGGCCTGCAGGAAGGCGCGGCCCGCCCGCCGCTGAACGTGCTGGTGGCGCGCGGCGCCGACCCGGCCGGCGCGGCGGATCTGACCGCGCGGCTGGGCGCCTGCACCCGCCTGACCGCCCGTCTGCTGGAGCGGGAGGAAGACCTGCCGCTGCGCATCGGCGGCGCGCACCGCCTGCCCGCCCTGGTTCTGCGTCTGACCGAGCCGGAGGCGATCCGCACGGGGTTCCGGCGGATCGCGCAGTTGCGCGCGGATCCGGCGACCCGGGCGATGACCATTCTGGCGCTGACCGACCCCGCCGATGACGCGACCGCGCTGCAGGCGCTGGATCTGGGGGCAAGCGATTTCTGCCCCGTCGATGCGCCAGCCGACGAACTGACCGCCCGGCTGGTCGGGCAGGACCGGCGGCGGCGGATGATGGACCGCCTGCGCGAGGCGTTGGCGGCCTCGCTGCGCGATGCGGTCACCGATCCGCTGACCGGCTTGCACAACCGCCGCTTTGCCGATGCGCACATGCCGCGACTGATGGCGCGGTCGGCGACAGACAGCCGCCCATTTGCGGTGATGATGCTCGATCTGGATGCGTTCAAAAGCGTGAACGACCGGTTCGGCCATGCCGCCGGCGATCTGGTACTGCGCGAAACCGCGCTTCGCCTTTCCGGGGCCGTGCGCGCGGTCGATCTGGTCGCGCGCTGGGGTGGAGAGGAGTTCCTGGTCGCCCTGCCCGGCGCCGCCGAGGAAGAGGCCACCGGCATTGCCGAGCGTGTGCGCCTCGCGGTCGCCGGCACGCCCTTTGCCTTGGGCACCGCCGGGGCACCCCTGCCGATCACGATCAGCATCGGCCTCAGCGTCGCCCGGCCGGGTTGCGGCGCCGATCTGGTCGGACTGCTGGCCGAAGCCGATGCCGCGCTGTACGCCGCCAAGCGATCGGGCCGAAACCGGGTCGAGGTCGCCGCCGCGGCCTGACGTCTTGGTCCGACGCAACCAAGGGTGTTGGCCGCGCCGCTGGCGACGTCAGTGCCCGCGCCTATGGCAACCCGCGCCGCATGCGGATTGCCGGCAGGCTGATGCCCGCGCGCAGCTCGATCTCCACCGGGCCCACTTCCTCGAACCCCTGCGCGCGATAGAACGGCACCGCGGTGCGGGTGGCCAGGCAGATAAGTTCGGCGATCTTGCATGCGCCGGCGTCGGCAAATGTGCGCGCCATCAACGCCCGCCCGACGCCCTGCCGGATATGGTCGGGATCGGTGGCGAAGTGGCGGATATGGCCGACCTGTACTTGCTGGCGGCCGCCGCGCGGGTTTTGCGGGGTCCAGCCGCCGGCGCCCAGGATCGTGCCATCGGTGCCCTCGGCAACGTAGTAGCTGCCGCTTTCGACCAGGGCCGGCTGGGCGCGGGCGATCAGCGGCACCGCGGTGACAAGGGTGGAGGGGGCGTAGTCGGGCGCCAAAAGCCGTGGAAAGGACCGCGCCATCACGGCGTCGAGCGCCGGCAGATCCTCCGCCCGGCCCATCCGCACGAAAAAGGTCGCGTCGATCATCGGTCCAACTCCCCACCAGCCCCGGCCCCGTACTGGCCCGCCCGATATCGGCCGCCCGAACGAAAAAGGGCCACCCGGTTTCCCGCGCAGCCCCGTCCGGCGTAAAGGTCGGCAGATCCTATTTGATCTTGCCTTCCTTGTATTCGACATGCTTGCGCGCGACCGGGTCGTATTTGCGAACGACCATCTTTTCGGTCATCGTCTTGGCGTTCTTCTTGCTCACGTAGAAATGGCCGGTGTCAGCGGTCGAATTGAGGCGGATCTTGATCGTCGTCGGTTTGGCCATGCGTGTCTCCAACCTGCCGGGGCGGCAGTGCAGGCGCGTGTTCTACACGCAGACCCGCGCGTGTCAACCGGCGCGCCTGTCAAAGCTGGCGTAGCCGGGAGTGCGGCCCGGTATTGTCGAAAAACGGCACCGGCCGCGCTGCGGCGGGGTCGGCGAGAATGGCGGCGACCTCGGCCAGGGCGATGCCGGTGATGAAGGGCAGGTCCAGGCCGCGCGCCTCGTCCAGCGGAACCCACCGCAGAAACTGCAACTCGTCGTCGGCGCCGGAGAAGTCCTCCGCATCGCCGGCCACCGCGCTGGCTTCGCACAGAAAAAAACGCGCATCGAAACGGCGGGGGCGGCCCGGGGGGGTGATGGCGCGAAAGAACAGCCGCAGCGCGGCGGCGTTCGGGCCCAGCCCGGCGCCCAGATAGCTGCCCGTTGGTCCGGGCGCGGCGATGCGCAGCCCGGTTTCTTCCCACACCTCGCGGATGCCCGCGGCGCAAAGCGCGCCCGGATCCGCCGCGCTGTCACGCATCAGTTGGGCGCGCAGCCCCGCGCTGGGCCCGGGCGCCAGAGGCGTCTGGGCGTCGGCGGGGTCCACGCGGCCGCCGGGAAAGACGAACTTGTTGGGCATAAAGACCGCCCGCGCCCCACGCTGGCCCATCAAGACCTGCGGCGTGGGTGCGCGGCGCACCAAAACCACCGTGGCAGCGTCATGGATCGGCTGGGAAGACATGCGGCGACTATGCGGCGCGGGTCCGTGCGTTGTCCATCGGCCTTAGTCGCTGTTGTCGAAGCCGTGCATCCGCTGCGCCCACTGGAAGCCCACAAAGGCGCCCTTCAGTCGCGGCAGCAGATAAAGCGCCAAAACGACGAAGGCAGAGGAAAACCCAACCGCCATGACCCACGCCGCCGGGCGAAACGCGGTGTAGACGCTGAGCATCAGCGGCGCCATCAAATGACCGGCGATCAGGATGGTGGCCCATGCGGGGCCGTCATCGGCGCGATGATGGTGCAATTCCTCACCGCAGACCGCGCAACTGTCGCGCACCGTCAGATAGCCGCGCAGCAACGGCCCGGCGCCGCAGTTCGGGCAGCGTCGCCGCCAGCCGCGCACCAGGGCTTGACGCAGGTTTCGCTCCGCCGCGGCGGGCTGTTCGGTTTGGGGTGCGATCTGCGGATGTGCCATACCCGACTCCTCGGCTGAGCGCAGACCTCTGGTCATACATCAAACCCCGGCAGACGTCCCGCTGGCAGATTGTCTTGCGGCGGGATGTCGCAAAACCGACGGAGCGGCGGCGCCAGGGCGTACCAGAACCGGCTAAGGAAAAAATGGGGGCCGGCTATGCGACCCAAAGATTTCGCGGCAGTCACGATGCTGCTGCTGGCGGCGGCCAACGCCGCGTTGGCGCAACACGCGCAGACATGCGCGGCCGTCACCGGCGTGGCGCCGCGCATGGCGCAGAAATGACCGGTTTGCGATGGCCGGGATGGTGCCCATAATTGCTGGACATGAGGACCTCGGACAGCGATGCGCGGGCGCGCGATGCCAGTTTGCTCGCGGCTTATGCGGCCGGGGACACCGTCGCCGCGCGCGCCATCCTGACCGAACAGGCACCCAGGATCCTGGCGCTGGCCCGGCGCATGCTGGGCGGCCAGGAGGCGGAGGCCGAAGAGGTCACCCAGGAGGCGCTGATACGGCTTTGGCGCGCGGCGCCCCATTGGCGGGCGGGAGAGGCGCTGATTTCGACCTGGCTTTACCGCGTGGCCGCAAATCTGTGCACCGACCGGCTGCGGCGGCGGCGGACGGTGCCGCTGCCCGAGGGGCACGACCCGCCCGACGATCGCCCCGGTCCCCAGGCCGGATTGCAGCGCGCGGACCGAGCCGCCGCCCTGGCAAAGGCGCTGACAGCGCTTCCGGAACGCCAACGGCTGGCCGTCGTGCTGCGGCACCTGGAGGATCGGCCGAACCCCGAGATCGCGCAGATCATGGGCCTGAGCGTCGAGGCGGTGGAAAGCCTGCAATCGCGCGGGCGGCGCCGGCTCAGGCAACTGCTGGATGGCGCCTGGCCGCATTTGAACTACAAGGACGATTGAGATGACGATGTCTGGCACCCTCCCACCCGATGATCGCGGTTCCGACGATCTGGAGACCGCCTTCACGGCCTTGCGGGCGGCGGATGCGGGGCGGGCGCCGCGGGCCGCTTTTGTCGAAACGCTGATGGCGGACGCGCTTGCCGCGCAACCGCGGGTGCAACCACAGGTGCGGGTGCCCGCATCCGGGTCGCGTCGGGCGTGGTTGCGGTGGCCCGGCTGGCAGGGACTTCTGGCCTGCGCCGGTTCGGCAATAGCCGGAGTGGCGATGGGCTATCTGGCGCCGGTGTCGATCGAAGCCGATGCGCGCCTGGGCGTTTCGGTCCTGGTCGCAGCGGACCAGGGCACGGGCGCGTTCACCGCGGCGGACGACGCATTGGCGGTGTTCCTGGACCCGGAGGCGGAGCGATGAGCGGGGAGGTGAAACCGCCGGTGGGCTGGCCGCGCTGGGCCAAGGTTGCGTTAACTGCGTCGGTCGCGCTGAACCTGGCGGTGGTGGGGATCGTCGCCGGGGCGGTCATCCGGGGGCCGAATGTCGGGCATATGGCCGCGAACCTGCCGATCGACGGGTTCCGCGGCATCTCGCGCGCGATGCCATCCGAGGACCGGGCCGCGCTGCGGGAAGACGTGCGCGCCAACCGGGCCGATTTCCGCGCCGCCCATCGTGCCCTGCGCCGGTCGCGGGCTGAATTCCTGACCGCGTTGCGCACGGAACCGTTTTCGCCGGAAACCGTGGCGGAGGTTTTCGACACTCAGGCCGAGGTCTGGAACGGGTTGGGCCAGGCAAGCCGGCAAATCCTGATCGAACGCATCGCCGCCATGACGCCCGAGGCGCGGGCGGCGTTTGCCGACAATCTGGAGAAGTCCCTGCGTCGCCGACATCGTTCCGACCGGCCGGCGCGGGACGGGCCGCCAGAGTGAACCAGCTGCCCCAACCGGGGCAGCGGGCGCATGTGGCGCACCAACGAAAAAGGGCCGGCGAAACCGGCCCTTTCGTATCAATCCGTTCCGCGCGAGTTACTCGCGATTGCCGAGAAACTGCAGCAGGAACATGAACATGTTGATGAAGTTGATGTAGAGACTCAGCGCCCCCATTATCGCGGCCTTCCCCAGCCAATCGGCCGCGCCGGCATGCACCATCTGCAGATACTCGTTCTTGATCCGCTGCGTGTCATAGGCGGTCAGGCCGGCGAAGATGAACAGACCGATCAGAGAGATCGCAAAGGTCAGCGCCGGCGAACCCAGGAAAAGGTTCACGATCGAGGCGACGATCAAACCGATCACACCCATGATCAGGAAAGCCCCCCAGCCGGAGATGTCCTTTTTCGTGGTGTATCCCCACAGGCTGAGACCGGCAAACGCGATAGCGGTCACCAGGAAGGTCTGGGCGATCGAGACGCCCGTGAAGACGGCGAAGATCCAGCTGATCGACAGGCCCATCACGGCCGAGAAGGCGTAGAAGAAGAACTGTGCCGCGGCTTCGGACAAGCGGTTGATCATGCCGGCCATGGTGAACACCATGATCAACGGGGCAAACATGATCACCCAGCCCAGGATGTTAGGCTGCAGCGTGACCGGATCGCGGAAAAGCGCAAGCAGCGCCGGGGACGTACCCACGGCCCAAGACACCGCGCCGGTCACGATCATCGCGACCGACATCAGGCCATAGACCTTGTTCATATGCGCGCGCAGCCCGGCGTCGATCTCCGCAGAGCGGACACCCGCCGTTGCCGTGCGCCGGACTGTGTCGAATTCCGCCATCAAATTCCTCCATAGCGTGGCAAGGCCCAGGCAAAAAGTGCCCGGATTACGCATGATATTGGCAGACTGCCCCTGATTTTCAAGACACTCGGGCCGCATGCGGCGGTTTTGCACGGGGCATTATTCCCGGGCGCGCAAAACCCGGGCCGGGCGCGCCGCCAAAGGCCGCCAGGCAAAGGCCAGACCAGCCAGCAGCGACACCGCCGCGCCGCCGATGACGATGGCAAAGGCGGAGACCGGCTCGAACGCATAGCGTGTGTCCATCACAAAGGTCATCACCCCCCATCCCGCAAGCGCCGCGGCGACCACGGCGACCGATCCGGCGGCCGCGCCCAGGATGGCCGAGCGCAGCGCGAAACTGGCCAGGATGCGTACCCGCGTGGCACCCACGGTCTTCAGCACCGCGGCTTCGAAGACCCGCCGCCGCTCCCCCGCGGCCGCCGCGCCGATCAGCACGATGAAGCCGGTGACCAGCGTCGCCGCCGCGCCGTAGCGGGTGGCCGCGGACAGACCCGCCAGTGCCTCGGCGACGCGGTCGATTGCATCGCGCACGCGCACGGCAGTGATGTTGGGGTAAAGATCGGCCAGGCGGCGCAGCAGCGGCGCTTCGGCCGCATCGGTGGAATACACCGTGGCGATATGGGTATGCGGGGCCCCGGCCAGGGCGGCGGGGTTCAGGACCATCAGGAAGTTGATGCCCATGTCCTGAAATTCGACCACCCGCAGGTTGGCGATACGCGCGGTCAGATCCCGGCCCAGGATGTTGACGGTGATCTCATCGCCGACGCCGATACCCAGTTCGCGCGCCTCCTCCTCGGCAAAGCTCATCAGCGGCGGGCCATCGTAATCGTCCGGCCACCAGTCGCCTTCGACGATCCTGGCTTCTTCCGGGGGCGCGGCGGCATAAGTGACCCCGCGGTCGCCCGACAGAACCCAGTGGCCGGCTTCGCCGTGCTCCCGCACCCAGTCGCGGGCGGGTCGGCCGTTGATACCGGTCAGAATGCCGCGCAGCATCGGCGCGGTCTCGATCTCGCTGACGCCCTCGGTGGCAAGGCCCTCGTCCATGAACCCGGGCAGTTGATCCTTCTGGATATCGACGAAGAAATAGGCCGGGGCGATGTCAGGTAGATCGCGGTCGATGGCGGCGCGCAGATTGCTGTCGATCTGGCCGATGGTCGCCAGCACGGTCAGGCCTAGGCCCAACGACAGCGTGACGGAGGCGGTCTCTCCCCCCGGTCCGCTGACCGCGCCCAGCGCCAGCCGCAGGGCGGGGCGGCCCCGGGCCAATCGGCCGTGGGACAGACGCCGGGTCAGCGCGCGCGTGCCCAAGGCCGCCAGCAACAACACCGCAAGTGCCGCAACGATGCCGCCGGCGGCAAACAGCGCCAGTGTGGGCGTGCCGGAAAGCTGCACGATGGCCGCAGCGAACCCCGCGACAAGCAGCGCAATGGCGGCGATGAAACCCGGCGCGGGCAGACCGCGCGCCGTGGCACCGACATCGCGGAACAGGCCGGCGGCGCGGATCGCCTGAGCCCGCGCCAGCGGCCAAAGCGTGAAGATCAGCGCCGTCATCAGTCCGTAGAACGCCGCCTCCGCCAACGGCGGCAGGAAAAGCCCGAATTCCGCGGGCACCGGCAGGCGTGCTTCGATCACCGGGGCGAAGAACAGTGGCAGCCCCGCGCCAAGCGCAAGGCCCAAAGCCACGCCCAACAACCCCAGCACGCCGATCTGGATGAGGTAGGCGACAAAGATCGTGCGGCCGGTGGCGCCCAGCGTCTTTAGCGTGGCGATGGTCTCCGTCTTGCCATCGAGATAGGCGCGCACGGCGGCGGACACGCCGACGCCGCCCACCGCCAGACCCGCAAGCCCGACCAAAACCAGAAACGCGCTGAGCCGGTCGACGAAATTCGATATCCCCGGCGTGCCGCCGCGATTGTCACGCCAGCGCAGACCCTGGTCGCCAAATTGCCGCTGCGCCTCCCGTTTCAGCGGCAGAAGTTGCGCCTCGGGCGGGATTTGCAGCCGATAGGCGGAGTTGAACAGCGTGCCGGGGGTGATCAGTCCGCTGTCGGCCAGAGCCCCGGTCCGCAAGATGATGCGCGGTCCCAGGGCGAAGCTGGACATCACCCCATCGGGTTCACGGGTCAGCACCGCGGTCAGCCGGAACACCTGGTCGCCCAGCCGCACGGTGTCGCCCAGCGCCAGTCCCAGCCGGTCGACCAGCACGCGCTCAGCCACCATTCCGGGCACGCCCTGCGCCTGCCCCAGCGCGTCCGCCAGGGGCATCGCCGGCTCCAACCCGACGCTACCGTATAGCGGATAGGCCGCATCCACGCCCTTGACCTGCGTCAGCGCGCGTTCGGTCTCACCGTCGCGCTCGACCACCGCCATCGACCGAAAATCGACCACCTCAGAGACACGCTCGGCGACCTGTTCCAGCCAGGCGCGTTCCTGGGGTTCGGCGAAACGATAAGTGAACCGCACCTCGGCATCGCCGCCCAGGATCGAGGACGCCTCGCGTTCCAGCCCGGCTTGAATGGCATATCGCACGCTGCCCACGGCAGCGATGGCGGCAACGCCCAGCGTCAGACAGGCGAGGAAGATGGCGAACCCGCTTAAGCCGCCGCGCAACTCGCGCAGGGCGATCTTTAGGGCGACCGGCGCGTTCACTCCGCCGCCTCCGCCAGACTGTCCAGACTGCCGTCGCGCAGACGAATGACGCGGTCGCAGCGATTGGCCAGCTCGGCGGCGTGGGTCACCAGAACCAGCGTGGCACCGTGCCGGTCGCGCAGACCGAACAGCATGTCCATGATCGCCGCGCCGGTCGGACCGTCCAGGTTTCCCGTCGGCTCATCGGCCAGCAGCAGCTTCGGGCGCGGCGCGGCGGCGCGGGCAAGCGCCACGCGCTGTTGCTCCCCGCCGGACAGTTGCGCCGGATAGTGGTGCACGCGATCCCCCAGGCCGACACTGGCCAATTCCTCCTCCGCCCGCTCGAAAGCGTCCCGCGCACCGGCAAGCTCCAACGGCGTGGCAACGTTTTCCAGCGCCGTCATCGTCGGGATCAGGTGGAAAGACTGGAACACGACCCCCATATTGTCGCGGCGAAACAGGGCGAGCGCGTCTTCGCCCATCGCTGTCATGTCCCGGCCCAGGACCGAGACCTGGCCGCCGGTGGCGCGCTCCAACCCGCCCATGAGCATGAGGAGAGACGATTTGCCCGACCCGCTTGGCCCCACCAGCCCCAAGGTTTCGCCAGGGCTGACATCCAGGCTTATGCCTCTAAGGATGTCGACCATGCCGGCATTGCCCATCAGCGAAAGGCGGGCGTCGTTCAGGGATATCACGGGGGTGGGCATACGGGGGCTTCCGGGTTTGCGAACTGTGTGTCGATATGGGGCGTGGCGTTCTGCGCGCAAGCTTGCGGCCCTGGCCATCGCCGTCGCCTTTCCTACGCTGGCCGTCGCGCAACAGATCACGGTCGCCGCCCTGGGCGACAGCCTGACGCAAGGCTACGGCCTGCCGCAGGAGGACGGGTTCGTGCCGCAGCTTCAGGCCTGGCTGGACGAAAACGGGCACGAGGTGCGGGTCATCAATGCCGGCGTGTCGGGCGATACGACGGCGGGGGGGCTGTCGCGGGTGGCCTGGACGCTGGGCGACGATGTGGATGCGGTGATCGTCGCGCTGGGCGGCAACGATCTGCTGCGCGGGTTGGCACCGGAGGCGACGCGCGAGAACCTTGACGGGATTCTAGAGGCGGCGGGCGCGGCGGAGGTGCCGGTGCTGCTGGCCGGCATGACGGCGCCGGCGAATTACGGCGCCGCCTATAAGGACAGTTTTGACGCGATTTATCCAGATCTGGCGGCGGCGCATGACGCGCTGCTTTATCCGTTCTTTCTGGCCGGTTTGGGCTCGGCAGACAATCTGGCCGCAGTCCAAGCCCTGATGCAGGCCGACGGGGTCCACCCGAACGCCGAAGGGGTGTCCCGGATGGTGGCCGATATCGGACCCTTCGTGGTGGAATTGGCGGATCGGGCGCGCGGCGGCTAGAGCCAAGTCCGCCCCAGGCGCGCGGTCGCCCCGGGCTTGGCCCGGGGCCTACCGTCTGACGCAGCGGCAAGAGGCCCCGGGTCAAGCCCGGGGCGCGTTGCGCGGCTCTCAGCTGCGGCGCATCACCTTTGGCGCGTCCCAGATCGGGCGAACAACCTCGCGGTGCACATCGTCGGGTTCCAGTCCGATGTCGCGCAGCAGATGCGCATCCAGTTGTTCCAGCGCCTTGCGCTCACGGAACTGCGCATCGCGGGCGATCAGCCAGTTCAACGCACGGATCCAAAAGGACCGGGCGGGCCGCGTCACGCGCGGCGCATGGGTTGCGAGTGTCGTCATGGCGCTCTCCATTCGCGTTCGTGATACTATTGGTGGATCCATGTGGGATCTTGATTGTTATGGAGAGGGACGGTACATAAGACAAATGAATGGTTCGCAGACCTGCCATCACGGAGTGTGATATGCCCCGGAATCTCGACCTTACCGCCTTGCGCGCGTTCGTCACCGTCGCCGAAACCGGTGGGGTGACTCGGGCCGCGGGGCAGTTGAACCTGACGCAATCGGCGGTGTCGATGCAGTTGAAACGCCTCGAAGAGGCTCTGGGCCAACCGCTTTTCGACCGCGGTGGCCGGTCTATGGACCTGACCGCGCAGGGTGAACAATTGCTCAGCTATGGCCGCCGGATGGTCGCGCTGAATGACGAGGTCTGGGGGCTGATGCGCGACGATGCGCTGGAGGGCGAGCTACGCTTCGGCGTGCCGCATGACATCGTCTATCCGCATGTGCCGGGCATTCTGCAACGTTTCGCCGCCGAGTATCCGCGCGTGCGGGTCGAGCTGATTTCGTCGTTCACCAAAGAGCTGAAGGTGCAGTTCGCGCGCGGCGAATTGGACGTGATCCTGACCACCGAGGGCGGGTTGGAACCCGGCGGCACCACGCTGCAGATCCAGCCACTGACATGGGTCGGCGCACCGGGCGGGCGGGCCTGGCGGCAGCGGCCGTTGCGGCTGGCCTTTGAAACCAATTGCATCTTTCGCAGCCTTGTACAGCGGGCGCTGGACGACGCCGGCATCGCGTGGGACATGGTGGTGAACTCTGACAGCACCCGCACGGTGGATGCGACCGTATCGGCCGATCTGGCGGTGCATGCCAATATCGACGGCAACGCCTCGCCCTATCTGACGCCGATCGACCATGGCGGCGCGCTGCCCGACCTGGCGCAGATCATGGTCAATATGTATCAAAGCCCGCGCAGCGACACACCGTTGGTGGAGGCGCTGGCGGGCTATGTCCGCGATGCCTATGGCATGCAGGCCGCCATCGCGGCGCAATAGGCTCGGCCGGCCAAGCGTTCAGCCGGTCAGCCGGGCGACCCCGGCGGGCGGCAGATCCTGCGTCAAATCGGTCAGCGTGCCGCCCGGCAGCGCATCGGCGGTGTAGTTGAAATAGAACGTCGCATTGCCATCACGGCGGCGGCGGATACCGAAAGGCATGGACTCGGGCGGCAGCCCGGCGAGCGTGGCCAGATCGCCCAGCACCCGGCGCATCGCGTCCGCATCCAGCCAGGCGGCCAGATAGTGGCGCGGCCCGGCCCGGAACAGCACCGGCTGGCCGGCTTCGGTGGTTTCGATCACCTGCGCGCTGCCGCTGCAATGCTCCAGCCACAGATGCACCGCCCCGCCGCCGGTCAGTGGCTCGGGGCAGTCGGGGCGCAGGCTCTCGACCCGTTCGACGGACACTTCCAGGGCGTCCATGTCCGGCGGCATGCCGGGCGGAATGGCCATGTCGACGGTCTTCGACCCCGATCTGGGGCCGATCAGCGCCACGCCCTCGAACGTGTCGAGTGCGGCGCGCAGCGGCGCGGGCCAGGCCATCAGCCCTGGGATCAAGACCAGCCGATAGGCCGACAGATCGGGCGTATCGGCGGGCAGGATATCGATATCGAAGCCCAGTTCGCGCAGCGCGCGATACTGCGCGAAGACCAGCCGGTAATAGTCGAAATCGCGGCTTTGCGGCTGCGTCTCCCACGCCCAGGCGCTGGTGTAGTCGAAGACGATCGCCACAGGTGCCGCTGCGATCTGAATCGCAGGCGCGGCCGCGAGCTCGCGCGCCACCTCCGCCGCTTCGGCCAGGGCCGGCGCCGGGGCGCTATCGGGGCGCAACAGGCCCGCATGCATCTGTTCCTGCGCAAACGGCGCCTGCCGCCAGCGGAAGTAGCACACCGTCTCCGCCCCGTGGGCGAACGCCTCCCACGCCCAGAGCCGGGCCATGCCGGGCAGCGGTGCGGGGTTGTAGGGCGCCCAGTTCACCGGGCCGGGCTGCTGTTCCATCACCCACAGCCGCCCGCGTCCGACGCCCCGGTAAAGGTCGTGGTGAAAGGCCTGCGTATCGGGGTCGCCCTGGCGGTGAAAGGCACGTTTCCAGGCCGCATCCGCGTCCGAGCGATCCTCCAAGAAACCCAGCGGATAGCTGTCCCAACTGGCGACATCCAGATCGGCGCCGACATCGAAATGATCGAAGCTGAGCGTCCGGCCCATGTAGTTGTGGATCAGCGGCTCATCGGTATGCGCGCGCAGGATATCCGCCTGCAGCTTGTTGAACGCCACCACCTGGTCGGAGGAGAACCGCTTGAAATCCAGCACATGCGCCGGGTTGGGCTCGGTCACGGTCAGGTTGGGCAGGCCGATTTCGGCATAGGTGCGGTATTCCATGGACCAGAACACATTGCCCCAGGCGGCGTTCAGGCTGTCGATCTGGCCATAGCGTTCGGCCAGCCAGACGCGGAACGCCGCGCGGGCGGCCTCGGAATAGCTGAGCACCGTGTCGTGGCAGCCGTATTCGTTGTCGGTCTGCCAGGCGGCGACATGAGGATTCCGGCCATAGCGTTCGGCCAGAAGCGTGACGATCCGGGCGCATTCCTCCCGATAGCCGTGATGCGAAAAACAGTAATGCCGCCGCGAGCCGAAGCCGCGCGGCCGCCCGTCGGCATCCACCGCCAGCATGTCGGGATGCTTGGCCACCATCCAGCGCGGCGGTGTGGCGGTGGGCGTGCCCAGGATCACCTTCAGGCCCGCGGCGCTCAGCGTGTCGATGGCGCGGTCGAGCCAGTCGAAGCGCAGATCGCCCGGCACGGGTTCCATCCGCGACCAGGCGAACTCTCCGATACGCACCCAGCTCAGCCCGGTATCCACCATGCGCGCGGCATCTTCGGCCCAGATGTCTTCGGGCCAGTGTTCGGGGTAGTAGCAAACGCCCAGGGTTCTGTTCACGCTGTCATCTTCCGGTTCGGTGTCGGCTGCGGCGCCGGGTGAGGTCCCGGGTCAGGCCCGGGACGCGTGGTTCGGGGCCTGGTTGTTATGCCCCACGCCTCAGGCCGCCACTGGGATCACCGCGTCATAGGCGGCGACGCAGTCGGCTGCGCGGGCGGCGACCTCGGCCGCGGTACGCCCCGGTTTGTAGAGGAAGGAGCCCAGACCGAAACCGGCCGCCCCGGCTGCGATCCAGGTGTCGAAATTGCCGGGGTCGGCGCCGCCAACGGCATAGACATCGACCTCTGCCGGCAGCACGGCTTTCAGCGCCTTCAGCCCGCCCGGCCCCATCATCTCGGCCGGGAAGATCTTCAGCGCATCCGCACCGGCGGCCAGGGCGGCAAAGCACTCGCTGGGGGTGAAGACCCCGGGAAAGGAGCCCAGCCCGCGGTCTTTCGTGCGCCGGATGACGCCCGTGTCGGCATTGGGCGAGACGACGAAGCCGCCGCCAGCCTCGGCCACCGCATCGACCTCGGCCGGGGTGAGCACGGTGCCGGCGCCGAACTGCCCCTGCCCCGCCAGGCCCGAGGCCATGGCGCGGATGCTGTCTAGCGGCCGGGGCGAGTTGAGCGGCACCTCGATCCGGTCGATGCCGGTCTCGATCAGCGCTGCGGTGACGGGCACGGCATCTTCTGGCGGGATGCCGCGCAGGATGGCGATCAGTTTGCGGCTCATCGGTTCGGCTCCGTTTGGGTCAGCGCAGCGTGGGTGGCGGTCAGCCCTGCGCGCACGCAGGCGTCGGGATCGTGCCGCGTATAGGCGGCACCCAGCGTGTCCAGCGCCAGGCAATAGCGGTGCGCCGCAGCACCGGCGGCGACCAGCGCGATCGGCTGGCCCAGCCAATAGGGCCGCGCCCCGGCCAACTCCAACCCCAGAAGATAGCCCGACAGCCGGGCCGAGGCCTGCGCCGGGTCCTCCCCCGCCAGCAGATGCGCCGCGCGCAGGCCGAACAGCTTCGCCGCCACCCGTTCGGGATGGCTCAGCGTGTCGCCCAGCGCGTCGATAAAGGCGGCGTCGTCCAGGCCACCATGCCCGACGGAGTGGCGCAGGACCGACTGGCGCGACAACAGTGCGTAAAGCTCGCCGGTCATGTAGCTGGCGAAATGAAAGATCTCTCCGCCCACGATCTGCACCCATTTGGTATGCGTGCCGGGCAGGGCAATGACGCCTTCGAACCCGGGCATTTCGGTTAGAAGCCCGGCGATCTGGGTCTCCTCACCGCGCATCACATCCGGCGGGGCCTTTTGGCTGACACCGCCCAGGATGTGCACGCGGATGCGCCGATCATGGGCGACGGCGCGAACGGGTGTAGGCGCCAGAGGCGCGGCGGGCACGGGGCGATAGGCGGCCTCCGCCCAGCCCTGGCGCGACCCGACCATGCCGCAGGCGATAACGTCGACAACCCGGTCCCCGCCAAGCCAGGGGCGGATCAGATCCATCAGCGCGGGCTCGAACCCGTGCGGGCCCGGCTTTAGCGTGCCCATGCCGGCATCGCTTTTCGCATCGGCCAGCACCTCGCCCCGCGCGCCCATGGCCCAGGCGCGCAGGTTGGAGGTTCCCCAGTCGACGGCGATCCAATCGGGCCTCATCCGGTAAACACCACCCCACCATCGATGACCAAGCCCTGCGCGGTCATCATCCGCGACGCTTTTGAGGCCAGAAACAGCGTCCCGTCGACGATATCGCGCGGCGCCAGGTGTTCCTTCAGCGATTGCCGTTCCAAATGCCCCTCCAGCCCTTCGGGCGTGGCCCATTTGTCCAACTGTTTCTGGGTCAGCACCCAGCCCGGCATCAGCGCGTTGACGCGGATCCTGTCGGGCCCCAACTCGCGCGCCAGCCCCCGCGTCATCCCGGTGATCCCGGCCTTGGCCGCGACGTAGGCCGAATAGCCGGCATTCCCCATCATATACGAAATCGAGGAAAAGTTGATGATCGACCCGCCGCCCGCAGCCTTCATCCCCGGCGCGACCGCCTGCACGGTGAAGAAGTGCGGGCGCAGGTTGATCGCCTGCATCCGGTCCCAATCTTCCACCGAAAACGGCTCCAGCGGGTGGCGCATGTCGTTGGCGGCGTTGTTGACCAGAACCGTGATCGGCCCATGCGCCGCGGCCGCCTGGTCGATGGAGGCGCGCAAAGCGTCCACATCGGTCAAATCGCATGGGATGAAAAGCGGCCGGTTGCCGTGCTTTTCCGCCATCTCGTCGCAGAAGCCGGTCGCATCCGAGCGCTGAACAAAGGCCACCTTGCAGCCCTGTTCCAGAAAGCCCTCGGTCAGATCGGCACCGATGCCAGAGCCGCCGCCGGTGATATAGACCGACTGGCCTTCGAGGTCGTGAAAGGTCGCGTATTTCATAGTTTGGCTCCGTTGACGGTCCACATCGTTTCCGGAAAGGCGTTGGGCAGTTGCAGGCCGCGCGCCATCAGCGCCTGGCCCGACAATTCGACCGGCGCGCCGGCGGCAAGCGGCGGGAGCGGCCCGCGGTTGACGGTCGCCGTCACCTGATCCGCGTTCTCCAGGCTGACCCGATAGCGCGCCGCCGGATCCAGCCCCGCCAGTCGCAGCGGCCGGGCCATTTCCTGCGGCGACGGCGTCATCTGCGCGGCGAAAAGCGCGAACTCCGCGCCGTCGGCGGCCACATGCATTTCGGCGATGACGGCAGGGTCGTCGCTGTCCAGCCGGTAGTGGTGCCCGGTGTGCAGCAAACCGCGCCGGGCCTTAAAGCGGGCGATCGCAGCCTTGGCCTCGGCTGCCTCTTGGTCCGTCAATTCGCTCAAATCCATCTCCAGCCCCATGGCCCGCGTCCCGGCGACCGCCGCGCGAAACGGCATCGACAGGCGCCGGCCCGAAGTGTGGCAGACCCGCGGCCCGACATGCGCGCCGGTGATCTCTGGCGGGAAGAAATACGACGCGCCGCGCTGAATCTTCCACCGCTCCAGCGCATCGTTGCTGTCGGAGGCCCAGAACCGCTGCGTGTGCGCGAGGATGCCGAAATCGACCCGCCCGCCACCGCTGGCACAGGTTTCGATCTCCACCTGCGGGTGCGCGCGGCGCAAGCGCGCGAGCAGCCCGTAGAGCGCCTCCGTCTGGTCGGGGCGGATCGAGGGCAACGCGCGGTTATGGTCCCATTTCAGGTAGTCGATGTCGTATTCGGTCAGCAGCGCGTCGATCTGCTGGAACAGAAACTCCGACACCTCCGGCTTGCGCAGATACAGCACCTGCTGGTTGCGCCCGGTATAGCGGCCGGTGCCCAGCATCCAATCGGGATGGGCGCGGTAAAGCTGGCTGTCTTCGTTGACCATCTCCGGCTCGACCCACAGGCCGAAGGTCATGCCCAGGCCTTTGACATGGTCGATCAGCCCGGCCAGCCCGTCGGGCCATTTGCGCCGGTCCACCGACCAGTCGCCCAGGGACCGAGTGTCGTCGTCGCGTTCGCCGAACCAGCCGTCGTCCAGTACGAAGCGTTCCACGCCCAGATCGGCGGCGCGGGTCGCCAGGTTCATCAGCACCTGGGGCTTGTGGTCGAAATAGACCGCCTCCCAGCAATTGTAATGCACCGGGCGAGGGCGTGCTGGATCGGTGAATTTCAGGATCCGCCGCCGCAAATGTGCATGATAGGCGCGGCTGACCCCGCCAAGTCCCTGGTCGGAGCGGGTGACGTACAGCACCGGCGTGGTGTAGGGACGGTCGGGTTTGACGGTAAAACTGCAATCCTGCAGCGCCCCGAACAGGATCTGGCGCTGCCCGGTGGGCAGTTCCTCGGCCACCATGCGGTGCCCGCCGGACCAGCCCAGGTGGAACCCGAACGCCTCCCCGCCGGTCTCGGACGCGCCATGGGTCGGGATCAGGATACCGCAGAAATCGGTGTGGCTGGTGCGCCCCTCCCAGCTTTCGCGCAGGCGGGAGCCCGGCGACCAGGGCACGCGGCGGGTCTGAAACTCGCCGCACCAGCGGCCGGAAAACTCGATGATCTCGGCCGCGTTCTGCGGCGCCGGCAACACCGGCGCGGCCATCCAGTCGATGGTGAAATCGCGCTCATCCGCCGGGCGCAATTCCGCATGGGTCGCGATGACATCCGTTTCCGCATCCGCCGCGAAGACCACACGATAAAGCGTGCCGGTCGGCCCGTCGCGATAGTCGAGCTTCAGCCGGCCGCCGGCGCTGTCCTCCGCCTCCAGCTCATAGATCGACTGATGCGCGGACCCGCCGGAATGGATCGCCGGATGGCCCAAAAACCCGCCCGCCTGTTCCGGCGCGACCGAGACATCGGCGACCAGATCCAGCATCCCGCCGGACGGCGCCAGCCGGGTCTGCGCCGCCAGCGCCGACAAGTCCTCATCCCCGGGAAGGGGTGCCGACCAGTACACGACCGCCGGGAGGCGGCGGTCGAAACTGGCCAAAACCATGGTCTGGCTGGGCGTGTCCAGCCGCCAGCATTGGATCATAGGCGTTGCTCACTTCACGGCCCCAAGCGTCAGGCCGGCGATAAAGTGTTTCTGCATCAGGAAGAACATGGCCACGGGCGGCAGAGCCGCGACGATGGATCCGGCACTCATCAAGTGATACGCGGCTCGATACTGCGCGTTGAAAGAGGTAATCCCCGCCGTGACCGGCTGGCTTTCAGGTCCTTGCGTCAGCACCACCGCCCAGAAATAGTCGTTCCAGATAAAGGTGAAGATCAGCACCGCCAGCGCCGCGATGGCTGGTTTCATCAAAGGCAGCACCACGTACCAGAAGATGCGCCACTCCGCGACACCCTCGACCCGCGCGCTTTCGATCAGCTCGAAGGGCAGGGCGCGGATGAAGTTGCGCATGAAAAGCGTGCAGAACCCGGTCTGAAACGCGACATGGAACAGCACCAGCCCCAGCTTTGTGTTGTAAAGCCCCAGATCCAGCGTCAGGTCGCGCACCGGCACCATCAGGATCTGAAAGGGCACGAAGTTGCCGGCCACGAACATGAAGAAAATCCACAGGTTCGACCGGAACTTATAGATCCCCAGCGCAAAGCCGGTCATGCAACTCAGCGCCACGGCGCCGATCACCGTGGGTACGGTGATCAGGACCGAATTCAGCAGATACCGCGGCATGTCGCTTTCCAGGAAGACCTTGGAATAGTTGGTCACGCCTTCGAAAGAGGACGGCCAGCCCCAGTAGTTGGCATTGGTGAAATCGGCATCCGGTTTGATGGAGAAGATCGCCACCGCCACCAACGGCCCCAGCCACAGGATCAGCGCCAGGGGCAGGAAGCTTTGATAGGTGATCTGCGCGGCGCGCGACTGCTTTTCGATCGGTGCGGGAAACATCTCAGACCTCCCTTTCCGGCAGGCTGGCCTGCAGTTTCTTGGTCAGTTTGGACCGGACCAGGTCATAGGATTGGCCCAGCCGGTGGCGCATGTCGTCCTGCGGCGTGTCCCAATCCAGGCGAACCCAGCTTTTGTGGAAATAGGGCGCGCGCCGGGCGGACCCGCTTTCGATCAGCACCGAGGCCATTTCGATATCGGCGCATTTGACGGAAACGCCGTCGCCCATCGCGCCGATGCAGGCGAACATCTTGCCGCCCACCTTCCAGGCGTCGTGGCCGCCACCCCAAGGGTCCGACTTCTCGGCGCCAGGAAAGGCGCCGCAGATCGTGTTCACGGCCTCGCGTCCCGCAGCAGACATCTCAGCGCCCCCGCTCTTCGCGGTACATCGACCACAGGAAGTAGGCGATGAAGCACAGCATGATCAGGAACAGCACCACGGCGATAGCGGCGCCATAGCCCATGCGGAAGCCGTATTCGGACAGCGCGACCTCGAACATGTAGTATGCCAGCACGCGGGAGGATCCGAACGGCCCGCCCTGAGTCATGATCGAGATCAGATCGAAGGACCTGAGCGCGCCGATGATGGTGACCACGAAGGCGATGAAGGTCGCAGGCTTCAGTTGCGGGATCACGATGTACCACAGCATCCGCCAGCCTTTTGCGCCGTCAAGCCGGCCGGCCTCGATCTGTTCGGGGTCGACCGCGTTGAGCCCGGTCAGGTAGAGGATCATGCAATAGGCCGTCTGCGGCCACAGACCCGCGGCGATGATGCCATAGGTCACCAGGTTCTCGTCGCCCAGCACATTCACGGGACCGAGCCCGAAGAAGCCCAGAAAGCTGTTCAGCAGCCCGAAGGTGGGATCGTAGAACCAGGTGAACACCAGCCCGACGACGACCTGACTGATGACGAAGGGAAAGAAGAAGAGCGACTTGTAAAGCCGGATGCCGAACACGTTCTGATTTAGAAACAGCGCGATGAACAGCCCGGCCGGGATCGCCAGCAGGTAAAGCGCCAGCCAGATGACGTTGTTCTTCAGCGCGGTGTAGAACGCATCGCGGTCGATGAATTCGTAGTAAAGGTCTTCGTAGTTGCGCAGCCCGACATATTCGGCCTGGCCCAACCCGTCCCACTCGTAAAGCGAGATATTGAAGGACTGAAAGACCGGAAAGATGACATAGAACAGGAAAAACAGAACGCCCGGCGCCAGGAACAGCCAGGGTGCGAGCGATTGCTGGTTGCGGTGGAACCAGCTGCGGTTGTCCGCCGGAAGCGCCGCTGCCGCTGTCGCCATTGGTCTTCCCCCCTATGTATCGTTATGGGCCCTGACGGGCGGTTCCCCCCGCGCAGTCCGCGCGGAGGGAGGAGGCGTGCCTCAGTAGACGCGCTGGCGGGTGCGCTCCAGGCGCGACAGAATCCGATCCACCTCGTCGGGCTTGACCATGAACTCCTGGAAACCCTCCATAGACGCCTTTGCCATTTCGGCCGGCGCATCGCGGTCCCAGAACTGGGCCACACCGCCCGGACTGTTCGATGACAGCATGACGAAGCCTTCGTTCAGGAACTTGTCGTCGTCGACCGAGGAATTGGCGTTCACCGGCAACTGACCCAGGTTCTCACCATTGTTGATGATGGTCTGCTGTTCGGCCGATACGGCGAATTTCAGAAACGCGCGCGCAGCTTCCTTGTTCTGCGCATTGGCGGGGATGTGGAACGTGTCCGTCGGCGCATCCTCGGCCAGTTCGACGTCCGGGTTGATGGCGACGAATTGGTAGAAGTCCAACTGGTCGTCGGTCAGCCCGGCTTCCCGCAGCGGCGCGACGGCGAAGTTGCCCATCAGATAGGCGGCCGCCTGGCCGTTGACCATGAACGGCAGCGCCTCCTGCCAGCTATAGGTCTGGTGGTTGTCGATGAACGCGCCCATGTCGATCAGCTCGCGCCAATTCGCAAAGGTCTGCTTCACCCGGTCATCTTCCCAGCTGACATTGCCCGCGGCCAGATCCATGTGGAAGTCAAAGCCGTTGGTGCGCAGGTTCAGATAGTCGAACCAGCCGCCCGCGGTCCAAAGGAACTTAGTGCCGATGGTATAGCAGGCGCGGCCCGAATCGACGATCTTCTGGCAGTTGGCCTTTTCCTCTTCCCAGGTGGTTGGTTCGGTCAGGCCAAGCCCTTCGAAGATGTCCTTCCGGTAATAGACGCCCCACTGGTAATAGGTGTAGGGCACGCCCCACTGCTTGTCGTCGATGGTCATCGCGCCCTTGGTCGAGGCCAGTTCCTCGCCCAGTTCGGTGCCGTCCCACAGGTCGGAGACGTCTTCGAACAGGCCTGCTTCCACATAGGGAAGCATCCGGTTGGCGGCATACCAAGTCGCCACATCCGGCGCATCCGCGGTGAGGAAGTTGCGGATCTGGGTCTTGTACGCCTCGCGGTCGATGACGGTGGTTTCGATGTTCAAATCGGGATGCTGCTCGCCGAAGCGCGCGATCATCGCCTCCATCGTCGCTCGCGGCGCGGGGTTCGAGGTGTCGAGGAAGATCCGAAGATCACCGGTCAGCGCCTGCCCTTCGGCCCAGGCCGAACCGGAAACCATAGCAGCAGTGAAAAGCGCCGCGACGGACGCTTTGAGCGTGGACTTCATGGGTACCTCCCAATTCACCGGCCTCGATCAGTTCCACATATCGAAACCTGGTTTTGATTATTGAAAATGATGGCGCGATATTCTAACCTTGTCAACCAACACGATAAGCGCCCGGGGTCCAACCGGGCAGTTCAAGGGAGGGATCAGGCGCGCCATGACCGCGAAGCCCGGGCATGTGGACGGCACCGTCGGCAAGGCGATGGATCTGCTGGATGCGGTGGCCGCCTATGGTGGCCCGGTCCGCTTTTCCGATCTGCTGGCGCAAGGGGCCTATCCGAAGGCGACGCTGTACCGGCTGCTTCAGACGCTGACCCATCAGGGCATGCTGGCGCACGATCCCGACCGCAATACCTATACCCTGGGCATGCGGCTGATCCGGCTGGCACATGGCGCGTGGGCGCAGGCATCGATCGCCCCGTTGGCGCGGCCGTGTCTGGACAAGCTGAGCGCCAAGCTTGGGGAGACGGTGCATCTGGCACAGCTCGATGCCGGTCAGGTGCTGTACGTGGACAAACGCAACGCCAAGACGCCGGTGTCGATGTTTTCCGACGCGGGCAAGGTCGGGCCGGCCTATTGCACCGGCGTCGGCAAGGCGATGCTGGCGCATCTGCCTGACCCGGAATTGGACCGTGCGCTCAAGGCCCAAGCCTATCACCCGCACACGCCCCGCACGCTGATCAGCGCCGATATGTTGCGCGGCGAACTGACCGAGATCCGCCGATCTGGCGTATCGTTCGACCGGGAGGAGCACGAACCCGGCATCATCTGCGTCGCTGTGCCGATCCTGAACACCGCCAGAGAGCCCCTGGGCGCGTTGTCGATCACCTCCACCACGCTGCGGCACGACCTGACCGACCTGGCGACGCTGGCGCCCGATCTGCAGGCCACGGCCCAGGACATCGCCGCCCGGCTTCAGCCCTGGGCCTTCCCGCAACAAATCCCACAGCCAAGGAGTGCCTGACCCATGGGCGTCACCCTGACGGATGTCATCAAAAGCTATGGCGAGACCCAAGTGATCCACGGTGTGAACCTGCAGATCGAAGAGGGCGAGTTCGCCGTTTTCGTGGGCCCCTCGGGCTGCGGCAAGTCCACGCTGCTGCGCATGATCGCCGGGCTGGAGGAGACAAGCGACGGCCAGATCGCCATCGACGCCGAGGATGTCACCCACCGCGACCCCTCTGAACGCGGCGTGGCGATGGTGTTCCAGACCTATGCGCTTTACCCGCACATGACGGTCCGCGAAAACATGGGCTTCGGGCTGAAGATGAACGGCGTGCCAAAGGCGGAGATCGAGGACAAGGTCTCAAAGGCCGCGGCGATCCTGAAACTCGACCCCTATCTCGACCGCAAGCCCAAGGCGCTGTCGGGCGGCCAGAGGCAGCGGGTCGCCATCGGCCGGGCGATCGTCCGCGGGCCCAAGGTGTTCCTTTTCGACGAACCGCTTTCGAACCTGGACGCCGAATTGCGGGTGGAGATGCGGGTGGAAATCAGCCGGCTGCATAACGAGATCGGCGCCACCATGATCTATGTCACCCACGACCAGGTCGAGGCGATGACGCTGGCCGACAAGATCGTGGTGCTGCGGGCCGGCAATATCGAACAGGTCGGCGCGCCGCTGGATCTGTATGACGACCCCGACAACCAGTTCGTCGCCGGCTTCATCGGGTCGCCATCGATGAACTTTCTGGAAGGCGTGGTCGAGGAGGGCGGCGTGCGCGTGCCCGATCTGGGCGACTTGCGCGTGACCGGCCCTGCCGGTCTGCCGGGCCCCGGATCCAAGGTGATCGTCGGGCTGCGGCCCGAGCATCTGATGGTCGAACCCGAGGGTCCGCTTCATATCGACCTGATCGAGCATCTGGGCGGTGTGTCCTTCGTCTATCTGGTCACGCCCTCGGGTGCGCGCATCATCGCAGAGGCCAAAGAGGGTCGCTCGATCCGCGAGGGCAGCGGCGGGCATGTTTCGGTCGGCGACAGCCCGGTCTATTTCTTCGACGCGGAAACCCAGCGCCGGATCCGCTGACCGGCAGGACGGATCCGCCACCATCGTGCCGCGTTCGCGGCGCGGGGATTGCCGGCGCGCGGGCAACGCACTACCACTGCGCTCGCGGTTTTGTGCCGCTGGTGTCGGGAAGGTCGGGCAGATTGAAACGGACGCTTAAGAACCTCGTCGTGGGCACGCCGCTGGCACCGGCCGCGCGTGCCGTGATGGCGCTCGCCGGCCGTTGGCGTTTCGAAAGCTCGGATCGCTACTGGGAGGAGCGCTACCGCAAGGGTGGAAACTCCGGGGCCGGCAGCTATGGCAGGCTCGCAGCCTACAAGGCCGAGGTATTGAACGACTTCGTCGCCGAGGAAAACATCCAGACTGTGATCGAGTTCGGATCGGGCGACGGCAATCAAGTCGCGCTGGCGCAGTACCCCGCCTATGTCGGCGTCGACATCTCCGAGACCGTGGTGGCCGCCTGCCGCGAACGTTTTGCCGCCGACCCTGACAAGACGTTTCTGACCGTCGCCGCCTATGATGGCCGCCGCGCGGAGTTGGCGCTGTCGCTGGACGTGATCTATCACCTGGTCGAAGACGAAACCTATCACGCCTATATGGCCGGGCTGTTCGATGCGGCGGAACGTTTCGTCATCGTCTATGCCTCCAACAAGGACGAGCAACCGCCCGAAAAGCATGTGCGGCACCGCCGCTTTACCGATTGGATCGCCGAACACCGGCCGCAGTTTCGCCTGACCGCCCACATGCCCAACCGGTTCCCCTATGATCCGAAGGACCCGGAGAATTCCTCTTTCGCGGATTTCTTCGTGTTCGCCCGCGCCGCCGAGACCAAAATCGTTTCAAACTGAATCGGTCTGAAAGAGAGTTTTGGTTCAAATTCAGCGGTTTGAGCAAAAACGCCGGCGATCGGCGGCAGATCCGAAGGACGCATCATGTCGAAAGTCATCCTCATCACCGGCGGATCGTCGGGCATCGGCGAGGTCTGCGCCCGTCACGCCGTGGCTGTGGGCCACAAGGTTGCGCTGGCGGCGCGGTCGGCGGAAAAGCTGCAGGCGCTGGTTCAGGAGTTCGGCGCCGACAACGCCATCGCGCTGAATTGCGATGTCACCGACGCCGCCCAACAAAAGGCAATGTTCGACGATGCGGTGGCGCATTACGGGCGGCTGGATGTGGTGTTCGCGAATGCCGGGCTGGGCGCGTCTTCGCGCGGAACGGAAAGCGGCGATATCGAAAGCTTCCGCGAGATGATCATGGTCAACAATTTCGGCGTCGCGGTCACGGCGAAATACGCCCTGCCGCATCTGCGCGAAAGCAAGGGGCACCTGGTGCTGGTGGGCTCTCTGGCCGGGCACAGCACCGTCTGGGGCTCTGTCTATAGCGCCACCAAATGGTTCATCCGCGGCTATGCCGACAATCTGGGCGCCGAATTGGGCGATGCCGGCGGCCGGGTGACCTGCATCAACCCAGGCATGACCGACACGCCGTTTTTCGACGACCCCAAGCCCCACGCGCTGCGGCCCGACGACATCGCGAACGCGTTCATGTATGCCATCGAGCAGCCGCCGAACGTCCTGGTGCCGTCGCTGCAGATCTATCCGCAGCCGCAGAAGCCGCATCACGACCCGCATCACTAAGCAGCGCGAAAAACGCGCGCACCGAGATGCAACCGGTTGCAAGTTGCGCCGGCGCAGGTAAGGTTGCCTTCGTGAAAACGGGGTAAGGCCGGGCCAATGCCGGATGGGGTAACGGGATTTGCACTGAACCACGTGACGTTGCGGGCGCTTGAATGGCGCGCGCTGTTGCGGTTGGCGCAGGATCTGAACTGTGCCGGGATCGAGTTGCGCAACGATCTGGCCGCTCCGCTGTTCGGCGGCGTCCCGGCAGAGACCATCGCCACCGCCTGCGAAGACCATGGGCTGCGTCTGCTGGCGCTGGCGGAAGTGCCGGGGTTCAACGACACCGACACCGACACGAAAGAAACCGTAAAACGCCTGGCCGATCTGGCCCGCCGCAGCGGGGCCGAGGCCATTGCCCTAATCCCGCGCGTCGGCGGCCCGCCCATCGCGCCGGAACGAACCGCGGCCGCGCTGGCCAACTTGAAACCCATTCTCGATGACGCCGGCATCCGCGGGCTGGTCGAGCCGGTGGGCTTCGCCGCCAGCACGCTGCGGAGCAAGGCCCAGGCCTGGGCCGCGATCGAGGCGGCGGATGCGACGGACACGTATCGCCTGATCCACGACACTTTTCATCACGCGCTGGCCGGGGAAGCCACACTTTACCCGGCGCAGACCGCGCTGGTGCATATCTCAGGCGTGGCCCAAGCCGCCTGCGGGCCGGACATGGGCGATGCCGACCGCGGCCTGGTCGATGCGCAGGACGGGCTGGGAACCGTCGCGCAGATCGCCGCCCTGCGGCGTGCGGGCTATCGCGGACCCACATCTTTCGAGGCGTTCGATCCCGCCTTGGAAAACCTGGACGATCCGGCCAGCGCACTGGCCGAATCCATGGCATTCATCGCCACGCAGCTTACGGCGCAAGCGGCATGAGCGACGGGGGATGAAGAACGCCCCGAACGGGGCCCCGGCACCTGACAAACGCGTGCGGCCGGGCGCGCAACTTGGGAGGAACCATGAAGAAGCTACTTATCGCCACCGGCCTGACGGCCCTGATGTCGACCACCGCAATGGCCGAGACCGTCGGCGTTTCCATGGCGCGGTTCGACGACAACTTCCTGACCGTGCTGCGCAACGGGATGGAGGAATACGCCGCGACGATCGACGGCTTGGATATCCAGATCGAGGATGCGCAGGACGATGTCGCCGCGCAACTGGATCAGATCAACAACTTCATCGCCTCGGGCGTGGACGCAATCGTGGTGAACGCCGTCGATACCAACGCGGTGGACGCGATGACCGCGGCGGCCTCCAGCGCCGGGGTACCGCTGGTCTATGTCAACCGCGAGCCGGCGAATGTGGACAGCCTGCCCGACAACCAGGCGTTCGTGGCGTCCAACGAAATCGAATCCGGCACTCTGGCCGCGTTCGAGGCCTGCAAGATGCTGCGGGCCGAGGGCAAGGCCGGCGGCGCTCAGGGCTATATGCTGATGGGCCAGCTGTCGAACCAGGCGGCGGTGCAGCGATCCAAGGATGTCGAAGACGTCATCGGCATGGATATGTGCAATTTCATCTCGCTCATCGACAGCCAGACCGCGAACTGGTCGCGGGACGAGGCCAACGACCTGATGACCAACTTCATTTCCTCCGGAGAGCCCTTCGACGTGGTCTTCGCCAACAATGACGAAATGGCGCTGGGCGCGATCCAGGCGATGAAATCGGCCGGTATCTCGATGGAGGATGTGGTAGTTGTCGGCGTGGATGCGACGCAGGACGCATTGCTTGCCATGCAGGCGGGCGAATTGGACGCGACCGTGTTCCAAGACGCCGCCGGCCAGGGCTCCGGCTCCATCGACGCCGCGCTGAAGCTGGCGCGCGGAGAGGATGTCGACCAGAAGGTCTATATCCCCTTCCAATTGGTCACCGAGGAGAATCTGGGCGACTTCCTGTCGCGCAACTGATCTGATCGATCCGACCCACCGGGGCGGTGCGCCGCCCCGGTTTTCAGCAGGAGGACGACATGGCCGAGACGACCACAGGCGCCCATGGAACCGGGGGCCTGAGCTTCGACACCAAAAAGCGCGCCTGGCCCAACGAGGCCAATGTGTTCATCGCGCTGATCCTGATCGTCGCCGCGTTCGAGATCCTGGGCGCGCTGCTGATGGGCCAGAGTTTCCTTTTCGACAGCCGCGACCGGTTCGACTCCGTGTTCAACGAGGCGCGGCTGCGGATCATCATCCTGCAAGTGTCGATCATCGGCATCATTGCCATCGGCGTGACCCAGGTGATCGTCTTGGGCGGCATCGACCTGAGCGCCGGTTCGGTCGTGGGCGCGACCGCGATGATCGCGATGTCCTTTGCCCAGACCGAGATCGTGAACGGCAACCCCAACCCCAAGGCGATGTTCGGCCCGGCCTGGATGGATTTGCCCGTGCTGGTGCCGGTGGCCGTGGGCCTGGGCTGCGGCCTGGTCGCGGGGATGATCAACGGGGTACTGATCGCCTATACCAAGATCCCGCCCTTTATCGCGACGCTGGGCATGATGGTCACCGCCCGCGGCGTGGCGCAGTGGTGGAGCCGCGGCCAGCCGGTCAGCTTTCCCACCGAAGATTACGCCGCATTGGGCGCCGGCATGATGCCGGTGATCTGGTTCGTGGGCCTGGCGATCCTGTTCGGGCTAATCCTGAAATACACCGTCTATGGCAAGCACACCTATGCCATCGGGTCGAACGAGGACGCGGCGCGCATGTCGGGCATCAAGGTCGCCCGGCATAAGGTGCTGGTCTATACCATCGCCGGCACGCTGGCGGGGATGTCGGCGCTGGTGCTGTCGTCAAAGAACCTGACCGCGCAAACCGGCATGGGGCTGATGTACGAGTTGGACGCCATCGCCATGGCGGTGATCGGGGGCGTGTCGCTGGCCGGCGGGCGCGGGTCGATCACCGGCACCGTGATAGGCGCGCTGATCTTTGGCGTGATCATCTCCGGCTTCACCTTTTTGCGGCTGGACGCGTTCTACCAAGAGATGGTGAAGGGCGCGATCATCGTCGGCGCGGTGGTGTTGGACCAATGGCGCCAGTCGCGCGCCAGCGCACGCTGAGCAAGAGGGCGGACATGAGCGAAGCCATTTTGGAAACCCGCGGCCTGACCAAGCATTACGGCGGCGTACAAGCGTTGCAGGACGCGGATTTCGCCCTGAAGCCGGGCGAGCACGTCGCCATAATGGGCGACAACGGCGCCGGTAAATCGACCTTCGTGCGCCAGATCACGGGGGTGGAGCGGCCGACCCGGGGCGAGATCGTCTTCGACGGCCAGACCCGCCAGTTCGAAAACCCGATGGACGCGCGCGAGGCCGGGATCGAAACCGTGTTCCAGACCTTGGCCCTGGCCGACGATCTGGACGTGCCCGACAATCTGTTCCTGGGCCGGGAGATCGTGAAGATAAAGCTGGGGCCGTTCTCGATCCTCGACTACAAGGCGATGCGCGAGGCCACCCTGGCCGGGCTGGAGCGCACCGCGGTCAAGATCCCCAATATCCGCAACACGATCCGCAACATGTCGGGCGGACAGCGGCAATGCGTGGCGATCGCGCGCACCGCCACCTTCCATTCCAAACTGACGATCATGGACGAGCCCACCGCCGCGCTGGGCGTGCAGGAGACCGCGCAGGTCGAAAACATCATCCGCACGCTGAAAGAGGCCGGCGAGCCGTTGATCCTGATCAGCCATAACATGCGGCAGGTCATGGATCTGTGCGACCGGATCGTCGTGTTCCGGCGCGGGCGCATCGTTGCCAACCTGGCTAAGGAGGATACCGACGGCCAGGACGTGGTCGCCTATATCACCGGGGCCAAGACCGCGCCCGAATACGCGGGCGCGGCCTGAGCGGGCCGCAGCAATCGGGGCGGCGGCGCGGTGTTCGATCTGGATCATCCCTTCTTCCGGCCTGCCTGGCGGCGGGTGGCGGTTCTGGCTCTGTGCTTTGGCTGGGCGGCGTGGGAATTGGCCTCTGGCGCGGTGTTCTGGGCGATCGTGTTTGCCGCGCTGGGCGGGGTGGCGATCTGGCAGTTTCACGGTGTCGATTGGTCGAAATACGATGACCCGGGGGAGTGACCGGTGGCGGTGACGCTGAAGGACGTGGCGGCGCGAGCCGGCGTGTCACGTTCGGCAGTTTCGCGCTGCTTTACCGAAGGCGCGTCGGTCAGCGCCAAGACGCGGGACAAGATCGAACGCGCCGCCGCGGAGTTGGGCTATAGCCCCAATGCGCTGGCGTCGTCGCTGACGACCGGGCGAACCAAGCTGATCGGGCTGGTCAGCAACAACTTCCACAACCCGATCTTTCTGGAAGTGTTCGACCGGTTCACCCGTGGGCTGCAGGACAGCGGGCTCAGACCGCTGCTGGTCAACCTGTCCGACGAGACCGACCCCGCCAATTCGGTGCGTATGCTGCGGCAGTATTCGGTGGATGCGGTGATCGTGGCGTCCTCCACATTGCCGGTCAGTTTCGCCGAAAGCTTCCACGCCGCGGGAGTGCCGGTGGTGCATTCCTTCGGCCGTCATACGGCGCAGCCCCGGGTGCATGTGGTGGGCATCGACAATATCGAGGCCGGCCGGCTGGCCGCGCGCACGCTGATCCGCCGCGGCTATTGCGACATCGCCATGCTGGCGGGACCGGAGGGCGCAACCTCGACCCAGGACCGGCTGACCGGGTTTCTTGACCAGACCGGCCGGGCAGAGGGTTTGCGCGTGCGGCATACTTTCGCCGCCGCCTATTCCTTCGAAGCAGGCCGGGCAGAGATGCTGCGGCTGTTGGAGGACAAGCCGGCAGAGGCCTATTTCTGCGGCGATGACGTGCTGTCAATCGGCGCGTTGTCGGCGGTGCAAAGCCGCGGGCTGCACGTGCCGCGGGATATGGGCATCATCGGCCTGAACGACATGGAAATGGCGCGATGGGAAAACATCGACCTGACCACGATCCGACAGCCAATCGACGAGGTCGTCGCGGTGTCGATCGAATTGGTCGCGGCGATGCTGAAGGACCCCGACCAGCCCGCCCAGGCGCGGCTGTTGCCGTGCCGGGTGATGGAACGCGGCACCCTGCGGCCCGCGTCCGGCTGACCGCCCGTGTCCCGGGCGCCTGCGCCGGACCAAGCCGCGCGGCGGGTGTTGCACTGGTACGGACGTTTCACACGCGCGGCGCGGCGCGCGTGACTCTACGCGCGCGCCCAAGGGTTGCGCTACTCGGCCAAAAGCGGCGGCACGGCGTCGATCCACGCGCCGCTCTGCCGGGCGGAGGCAACCGCGGCATGGACCGCCGCCATCGACCGTAGGCCGTCTTCGGCGCGGGGGTAGAGATCGGCCGCCGGATCGGGTGCCCGCCCCTCTTTGCCGGCGCGGATCGCTTCGGCCAGATCGGCATAGATGTTGGCGAAGGCAAGCGGCATGCCTTCGGCATGGCCAATAGTCACGCGGCTGGCGCGATCAGCCTGGGGCGACAGATCCGCCTCGCCGCGTTCGATCACCTGCACCCGCCCACCGGTGGGGGTCCAGTATAGTTGGTTCGGCTGCTCTTGCGCCCAGGCCAGCCCGCCGCGTTCGCCAAACACCTGCAGCGTCAGCCCATGCATGCGGCCCACCGCAACGGCAGAGGTCCACAGCCGGCCCACAGCACCACCGGTCATGCGGAAGTTGACCATCGCGTCATCCTCCAGCACCCGGCTGGAAATCGTCGAGGCGAAATCGGCGGACAGGCGCGCCACCTCCTGCCCGGTGACGAAACTGGCCATGTGGAGCGCATGGATGCCGCAATCGGCGAACTGCGCCGAGACACCCATCTGCGCCGGATCATAGCGCCAGCGAATGCGCGGATTGTCCGCCTGCGCCGCGTCGGCGTGGTGGCCGTGGGAGAACTCCGCCACCACCACACGCACGGCGCCCAGATCGCCGCGGGCGACCATGGCGCGCATGTGCCGGACCAGCGCATAGCCGGTATAGCCGTAATTCACCGCACAAATCCGGCCCGTCGCGCGGGTCAGGCGTACGATTTCCTCGCCCTCTTCGACCGTCACCGTCATCGGCTTTTCGCACAGCACGTGGAAGCCGGCCTCCAGAAACGCCGAGGCGATCTCGAAATGGGTCGCATTGGGCGTGGCCACTGTGACTAGGTCCACCCGGTCGGGGCGGTCACGTTCACCGGCCAGCATTTCGCGCCAGTCGCCATAGGCGCGCTCGGGCGCGACGCCCAGGTCCTGCGCATAGGCCCGACCTGCCTGCGGGTCATGATCCAGCGCCCCGGCGGCAAGCGTGAAGGCGCCGTCCAACCCCGCGCCCAGCCGATGCGCCGGACCGATCTGAGAGCCGCGCCCGCCGCCGATCAGACCCCATGCCAAGGGTGCCATGCTCATGCCTCCTGAAAGCCGATGGACCGCAGATAGGCCCGGTTCGCCCGCGCATCGTCGATGGGCGAGGTGGCCCCGGCCGGGTCGCAATCCTGTTCCACCGTGCACCAGCCCTGGAAATCCGCCTTCAGCAACACCTGCCGGACAGCGGGAAAATCGACATCGCCCTCGCCCAGATTGCAAAAGATGCCCTGCGCGCAAGCGTCGTAGAACCCGGTGCGTTTGGCCACCGCATCGGCCTTTACCGCCGGGTCGATATCCTTGAAGTGCATATAGCTGATGCGGCCGATATGCCTGCGCATGAAGGCTATCGGGTCGTAGCCGGCATAGGAATGGTGGCCCGTGTCGAAACAGATCTTGAGGACGCTTTCGTCGACCTCATCGAGCAGCCGCTCCAACTCCGGTTCGAAATCGATGAACCCCGCGGCATGGGCGTGGATGCCCACGATCAGCCCGTATTCCTCCGCCCCCATCCGCGCGACGGTGGCGATGCGGTCGCGGAAGGCGGCCCATTCGGCGGCGTCCATTTGCTCGGCCTCGGCCGCGCGCCCGGCCGTGGGGGCGCGGCGGGGTGAGATCGAGTCGATCAGCACCAGATGCCGCGCGCCATGGGCGGTCAGCGCCTTGCAGGTGCGCAGCGCGCCATCCATCACGTCGTCCCATTTGGCCGGGTCGTGGAACGGGCGGAAGACGACGCCGCCGACCAGTTCCTGGCCGAACTCGGCCAGCGCTTCGCCCAGTTGACCCGGGTCCTCGGGCATGAAACCGACCGGGCCCAGTTCGATGCCGGCATAGCCCGCATCGCGGTTTTCCTGCAGCACGCGGCGCCAGGGCGGGTTGCGCGGATCGTCCGCGAACTCGACACCCCAGGAACAGGGGGCGTTGCCGATCTTGATCATGGAATGCCTCGCTCGTTTAAAAGTCTTCGACCCGGACCCAGGCCCGTGCGGCATCGGAAGCGAAGGCCGCCGCGACCACGCGCGCGACCTCCACACCCTCATCGAAGGTCGGCCAGACGGACGCGCCGGTTTCGATGGCGTGTAGGAAATCGCGTGCCTCGATGATGATTTGGTCCTGGTAGCCGGTGCCGTGGCCCGGTCCCTGGCAAAACGGCAGATAATCGGGATGCGCCGGGCCGGTCAGGATCTTGCGAAAGCCCTGCTCACCCTCCGGACCGTCGCGCGTATAAAGCCACACCGCGTTCTGATCCTCCTGGTCGAACCGGATCGCGCCGGTGGTGCCGTGGATCTCGTAGGCATAGCCCATCTTGCGGCCCGTCGCGACGCGGCTGATGAACAGATGCCCCTGCGTGCCGGACGCGAAGCGCAGCATCATCTGCGCCTGGTCGTCATTGGTGACCGACACGCCGCCGCGGCTGGTATGAATGGTTTCGATTACTGCGTTCAGCTCGGCAATCGGCGCCATCAGTGCCCGCGCGGCGTTGATGATATGCGGCGCCAGATCGCCCATCGTGCCGTTCGCCGTGCCTTGCGTCCGCCAAGACGCCGGCGCGTCCGGATCAGCGTAGAAATCCTCGGTATGTTCGCCGCGGAAATAGCTGACGTCGCCGATCCGTCCCTCCGCGACCAGTTTGCGCGCGAATTGGGAGGCCGGGGTGCGGATGTAGTTGAAGCCGATCATGTTCGGCACGCCGGCGGCTTTTACCGCCGCCGCCATTGCCTGGGCATCGGCCAGAGAGGCGCCCAACGGTTTCTCGCAGAAAATCGGCTTGCCCAGCGCGCAGGCGGCCTCCACGATCGGGCGGTGCATCTCGGGCGGGGCGGCGATCACCACAGCCTCGACGCCCGGATCCTCGACCAACACGCGCCAATCATCGGTGGCGGCGGCAAAGCCATAGGCGGCGCGATAGCGTTCGGCGGAGGCCTGAGTGGACGCGCACACCATGCGCAGCGCCGGGCGCAGGGCGGTGTCGAACACCGGTGCGACGGCGCGAAACGCCACGGCATGGGCCTTGCCCATATAGCCGCCGCCGACGATGCCGATTCCCAGATCCCGCATCTGACCCGCTACTCCTTTTGCAACCGGTTGCATCCGGCGTAGCGCCGTTCGGCGGGCCGCGTCAATCCATTTTACCGCCGCGGTTTACTGCGCCGCGGTCAGTGCGGCGCGTAAGGTATCCCGGTCGCCGATATGATTTGCCAGAAACAGAATCAGACGGGCGTTGAGGGCGGCGCTTTCGGCATCGTCGGCGCCGCCTTTTCCAGCGCGTGGGTCAGCGCCGCGCTGATTTGCGCGGGTTCGAAATCGGGCCAGCGCGCAGCCACTTGCCGATCTGGGCGGATTAGATAGACCGCGCGCGCCGAATCACCCACATAGCGGGCGCGCTGGTCTAGGCCCATCTGTGTATCGGCTAGGGGGAGCGTGGTGGCGGTTACGCCCAGCGGCGCATCCGGGCAGGGCGCACCTGGCCGCGGCCGGGCCGGGCCGGGCAGTGCATCCGGCCCGAAACCCTGAAAGCCATCATAAACCGACGGCACGCTCAGCCGCCCGGAATTGACCAGCAGCCGGGCGAAGGGATGGCGTGCGGCCAGGTGCAACACCGCATCGCGAAACAGCCGGCTGACGGGCGACTTCGGGGTCAGGAAGTCGGTCGTCCGGGTCGAGTTCGGGTTGTTTTCGTCCGCCGCGAAGCGCCGTTCTCGGTCGCGTGCAGCGCATCGACCCGGGTCTTGCCGCGCAGATCGATCCGTGCGCCCGCGGTATTGGCGCGCTGGATCGCCTGCACCAGGAACCTCTCGAAATGGATCCGGCTAAGATTGATGAAGGCGGGGCGCGATGACCACCAGGTGCCGGACCGGCGCGGCGGCGTCCTGGCCGGCATCGCGAGCCCAGGGGGGAGTGTGAAGGCCACCGGATAGCGGTCGCGCAACGCTGCGGTCATGCCCAATAGACCTCCGCCTCGGGCGCGCGGTCGAATTCCAGGTAGAACTCGTCGAGTTGCGGCGGCGCAATGCCAGCGTGCTGCAACTGCACGTGCGCTTGGCCGCGATGGTGCACCTGATGCTGGATCAGATGCAGGATCAGCGCATCGACCCGTTCCGGAAAGGACCTGGCCGAACGCTCGGTCATCCGCACCTGTTGCAGCGCCTGGGCGTCCGCACGGCCGCAGAACTGCGCGAAGGCCATGTCGACCTCTGCCTGCGCAGTGGCCAGTGCGGATGGCGACCCTGTGTCCTCCCGGTCGAACACGGCGCGGCCACGACCGCCCTCTGTCAGCGCATCAACATAGTAAAGATCGACCGCGTAGATATGGTTCATCGTCGCGCGCAGGCTGCCGAAGAACCCGGGCCGCGGCGCGGCGAAGGCGGCGTCATCCACTGCCGACAGCGCGCGATAGAGCGTCGCGTTCGACCAGGCATTGTTCAGCGCCATGGCCAGATAGGGCCGGTCGGTCAGGCTCATCCTTGCAACGCCTCCCACATGTCGTGGTCGCGGGCGGCGGTCCAGATGCGCGGGGTGTCGATGCCGCGCGCCTCGTCATAGGCGCGGGCGACGTTGAAGGGCAGGCAGTGTTCATAGATGGCGTAGTCGCTGAACTTCGGGTCGCATGCTGCGCGCACCGCGTCCCAGGCCTCTTTCAACGACCCACCGCGGGCCGCAACCCGCGCCGCCGGGCGATAAGTGGACGCAACGAAATCGCGTGTGTTTTCGATGGCGGTGTCGACCGCGCCGCGCCCGATCAGCGCGCCACCGCGCCCCGGCGCGACCGCATCGACCTCGAATGCCTTGATCGCATCCAGCGTGTCGCCCCAATCGCCGAAATGGCCGTCGCCGCAATAGCAGGCGGACCGGTCCTCGACGATATCGCCGGTGAACATTACGTTCTGGTCGGGCACGTGTATCACCGCATCGCCCGCGGTATGGGCGCGGCCCAGATGCATGATGTCGACCCGGCGGCTGCCCAGAAAAACCGTCATCCGGTCGCGAAAAGTGGTCGTCGGCCAGGTTAGGCCCGGGATGCTTTCATGCCCCTCGAACAGCCGGGGAAAGCGTTGAAACTCACTGTCCCAATCCTCCTGCCCGCGCTCCGCGACCATGGCGCGGGCGGTGTCCGACATGATGATCTGATCGGCGTCATAGGCCGAGGCGCCCAGCACCCGCACCGCGTGATAATGCGTCAGCACCAGATGGCGGATCGGCTTGTCGGTCACGCCGCGCACCTTTTCGATGACCTTTTGCGCCAGACGCGGGGTCGCCTGCGCCTCCACGATCATCACGCTGTCATCGCCGATGATGACGCCGGAATTGGGGTCGCCTTCGGCGGTGAAGGCCCAAAGCCCGGCGCCGACTTCATCGAAGGTGATGGTCTTTTCCGACAGATCCCCCTGCGAGGCGAAAGCCTTTGTCATGGTCCCTCCCATTCGGCAACGGTTCGGTCGATGGCGCCGAAGATGCTGTTTCCCCGGCCGTCTTCCATGCAGACCCGCACCCGGTCGCCGGGTTGCAGGAATCGAAGGTCACGTGCTCCGCCGCTTCGGCCGGGCCGAAAGGCGCGCCGTTCGCACGTGCCACAGACTTCATTTTTTATCCGGCGTCCCATCGAATTTCTTTTCGATGTCGCCCCAACAGTCGATGTAGTCGTCCTGCAGCGGCGCCTTATGCGCGGCAAAGGCTGTCAGATGCTGCGGGAAGCGGGTTTCGAACATGAACGACATGGTCCGATCCAGTTTGTCGGGGCCCAGATTGGCGCGGGAGGCTTTCTCGAACGCCTCCCGATCCGGCCCGTGCGGAAGCATCATATTGTGGAGGCTCATGCCGCCTGGAACGAAACCTTCGGGCTTGGCGTCGTATTGGCCATAGATATTGCCCATAAGCTCGGACATCACGTTCTTATGGTACCAGGGCGGGCGAAAGGTGTCTTCGGCCACCATCCAGCGTTCGCGGAACAGGACGAAATCGATATTCGCCGTCCCCGCCACGCCCGAAGGCGCGGTCAGCACGGTGAAAATCGACGGGTCGGGATGGTCGAACAGCACCGCGCCCACCGGGCAATACGATTTCAGGTCGTATTTCACCGGCGCGTAGTTGCCGTGCCAGGCGACGATATCCAGCGGTGAGTGCCCGATGCGGGTTTCGTGAAACTGCCCGCACCACTTCACGGTAACGGTCGAGGGGGCCTCGCGATCTTCGAACGCGGCGACCGGCGTCTTGAAATCACGGCGATTGGCCATGCAGTTCGCACCGATGGGTCCCCGGTCAGGCAGCGCGAATTTCTGGCCGTAGTTCTCGCAGACAAAGCCGCGGCAGGGCCCCTCCAGCACCTCCACGCGATAGACCAAGCCACGGGGCAGGATGGCAATCTGTTGCGGCGCCAGGTCGATGATCCCCAATTCGGTGACGAAGCGCAGTTGCCCCTCCTGCGGCACGACCAGAAGCTCGCTGTCGGCGGAATAGAAATACGCGTCCTCCATGCTGGCGGTGACCAGATAGACATGGCTCGCCATCCCAACCTGCGTGTTCACGTCGCCAGCCGTCGTCATGGTGCGCATCCCGGTCAGCCAGGTCAGGCCCTCGTCGCCATGCGGAACCGGGTCCCAGCGGTACTGGCCCAGCGACGTCACATCGTCCAAGACATGCGGCGCCGACTTCCAATATGGCAGATCGATGCGCGCGAACCGGTGCGTGTGCTTGACCGACGGCCTTATGCGATAGCACCAGGTGCGTTCGTTCTGATGCTGCGGCGCGGTGAAGGCGGTGCCCGAAAGCTGTTCGGCATAAAGCCCATACTTCACCCGCTGCGGCGAATTCATGCCCTGCGGCAGCGCGCCGGGCAGCGCCTCCGTCTCGAAGTCGTTGCCGAAGCCGGGCATGTAGCCCGGCACGGTGCCAACTGGCGTTTCGGCTTGGGTCAGCGCGTGCGGCGCGGCCAGATCCTTCATCGGGTTGTCCTCCTTGGTTGAGAGGTATTAGTTGGAAATGTAACTAACAACCCCAGGGACATGCGATGACGGGCACTTTCGATCTGGAAGACTTCCTGCCCTATCTGCTGAACCAGGCCGCCGATACGCTGAGCCTGAAGTTCCAGCGTCACTACAAGGCCAGATACGGCATCTTGCGCACCGAGTGGCGGGTGCTGTTCCATCTGGGGCGCTATGGTCCGCTGACCGCGACCGAGATCTGCGACCGGGCGCGCCTGCACAAGACCAAGGTCAGCCGGGCGGTCGCGGCGCTGGAACGAAAGCGGTTTCTGGCTCGACGCGAGTCCAAACAGGATCGGCGCCAGTCGATCCTGGCGCTGACCCGGCAGGGTCGCGCGGCCTTTGATGACCTGCATGCCGCCGCGCGCGCGTTCGATGCGGAAATCCAGGCCGACTTTACCAGGGAAGAGGCCGCGATCCTGCACGACTGCCTGGTGCGCATCGCCGGTATCCGCCGCACGAAGGATGGCACTGGACAAGCGCCGGAAAGGTAAGGCAAGTTTCGGTTTGTGACGGTCGGACGACATGGCCGCACAAAGGGACATGGGGAGGAAATTCATGACCACTTCGTTTCGCGCGCTGGGTCTCAGCGCCGTTTTCAGCCTTGGCCTCGGCGCCTCGGCCATGGCGGCCGAATGCATCGCACCGGCAAACCCCGGTGGCGGTTGGGACTTCACCTGCCGACAGATCGGCAAGATCCTGTACGATATCGGCCAGGTCGACCAGCCGGTGCAGGTCACCAATATGGCCGGCGGCGGCGGCGGGCTGGCCTTTGGCCATGTGGTCAACGAACGCACCGATGACAGCGATCTTATCGTCGCGGCCAGCCAGGCCACGGCCACGCGGCTGGCGCAGAACGCCTATGGCGGGCTGACCTCTGATCAGGTGCGCTTCGTGGGCGCGATCGGCGCCGATCCGGGGGTCATCGTGGTCGCGGCCGACAGCCCGTTCCAGACGCTGGGCGACATGGTCGACGCGATCAAGGCCGATCCCGGCTCCGTCGCGTTTGCCGGCGGGTCGGCCGCGGGCGGCTTCGACCACCTCAAGGTGCTGCAGATCCTGAAGGCCAATGGCTTCGAAGACATCCGGTCGGTCAAGTATATCGGCGTCGACGGCGGCGCGGATGCGATCACGCAGACGGTAGGCGGGTTCACCCAAGCCATGACCGGCGACATGTCGGAGGTCGTGGGCTTCATCAATGCCGGCGAGGTTCGGGTGCTGGCGGTGCTGACCGAAGACCGGGTGCCGGGCTTTGACGACATCCCCACCGCGGTCGAACAAGGTACGGATGTGGTCGCCGTCAACTGGCGCGGGCTCTACGTGCCCAAGGACATCTCTGACGAGGCGTTCCAGGGCTGGGCCGACCGGCTGGCCGCGGTCGCCGAAAGCGCGGAATGGGCCGAGGCGATGCAGGCCAACGGCCTTGCCCCGTTCACCAAGGTCGGCGACGATTTCCAGTCTTGGGTAGATGGCGTGATCGCTTCGACAGAGGACCTGAGCCGCGAAATCGGCGTGATCCAGTGACATGCTGAAATCCGACCGCGTCTTCGGACTGGTCGTGGTGCTCGTGGCGCTGGCGTATATCGCCAGCGCCTTTCAGATCCAGACCAGTTTCATGTCGGATCCGGTCGGGTCCAAGACCTTTCCCATCCTGCTGGGCGCAGTGTCCGCGCTGTGCGGCGCGGTGATGATCCTGCGCCCCGATGACGAACCGGCCTGGCCCGGGCCGCTGACGCTGCTGAAACTCGCCGCGGCGGTCGCCGTGCTGGTGGCCTATGCCTACAGCCTGAAACCGTTCGGGTTTCTGCTGCCGACGGCCGTGGCCGCTTCGGTGCTGAGCTATCAAATCCAGGCGCGCCCGGTGTTCAATGCGCTGGCCGGCATCGCACTGTCGGCAGGTCTTTTCGTGTTGTTCAAATACGCGCTGGGCCTGGGCCTGGTGCCGTTTCCCAAAGGACTGATCTAGGCCATGGATCTGCTGGCCAATCTCGCCCTGGGCTTTTCAGTCGCACTTTCGCCCTGGACGCTGATGCTGGCGGTGATCGGCTGCTTTCTGGGCACGATCATCGGCGCGCTGCCGGGGCTCGGCCCCTCGAACGGGGTCGCGATCCTGATCCCGTTGACCTTTTCGCTGGGGCTCGATGCGACCTCGGCCCTGGTTCTGATGACATCCGTCTATTACGGCGCGATGTATGGCGGGCGGATTTCCTCGATCCTGCTGAACATTCCCGGTGACGAGCCGGCGCTGATGACCACGCTGGATGGCTATCCGATGGCCAAACAGGGGCGCGCGGGCGATGCGCTGGTGATCTCGGGCGTCGCATCCTTCGTGGGCGCGTTTCTGGCCACGATCGGGTTGATGCTGCTGGCGCCGATCCTGGCCAATGTCGCCTATCTGTTCGGGCCGGCGGAGTATTTCGCGCTGTACCTGCTGGCGTTCTCCACCTTGGGCGGGATCGCCTCGAACAACCAGGCCAAGGCGGCGCTGGCGTCCTGCATCGGGCTCGCCATCGCGATGATCGGGCTGGACAATACCAGCGGCATGCCGCGGTTCACATTCGGCAATCTGCATCTGATGGACGGGGTGGATTTCTTGGTCGCCATCGTTGGGCTGTTCGCCATCGCCGAGGTCTTTGTGTTCATCGAAAGCCACGGCAAAAGTTCCTCCATCGGAGTGGCGCTGAAAAAGGTGACGATTCCGGTGCGCGACATCGCAGCCTCGACCTGGACGATGCTGCGCGCGAGCCTCGTCGGCTTCGTCGCCGGCGTACTGCCCGGGGCCGGCGCGTCGCTGGGGTCCTTCCTGGCCTATATGAGCGAGAAATCCATCGACAACGGGCGGTCGGGCTTCGGCACCGGCGCGCCGCGCGGCGTGGCGGCGCCCGAGGCCGGCAACAACGCCGCCGCGGGCGGTGCGCTGGTGCCGATGCTGACGCTCGGCGTGCCGGGTTCGGGTACCACGGCGGTGCTGCTGGCCTTGCTGATGACGCTGAACATCACCCCCGGCCCCACGCTTTTCACCGACCGGCCAGAGGTCGTCTGGGGGCTGATCGCCTCGCTTTTGATCGCGAATTTCGTGCTGCTGTTGATGAACGTGCCGCTGGTCAAGATCTTCGTCCGGGTGCTTCAGGTGCCGCCTGCGGTGTTGCTGCCAGGGGTCACGATGATCTCTTTCGTCGGCATCTTCTCGCTGTCGGGCAGCTATTTCGACCTGCTGCTGATGGTGGCATTCGGCGTGCTGGGCTATGTGCTGCGCAAGCTGGACGTGCCGACCGTGCCGATCATTCTGGGCATCCTTCTGGGCAATCACATGGAGGATGCGCTGCGCCGCGCGATGGTGCTGTCGGATGGCGATGCGATGTTCCTGTTCTCCTCGCCGATCTCCATCGGGCTGTGGATCGCCGCAATCGCCGGGTTCGTGGCGCCGATGTTCCTGCGCCGGTTCCTGAAGAAACCTCAGGCAGTGACGGACTGAGCCGGTGACGCGCATCCTAATCCCCTCCGGCGCTTTGGGCCTGGGCTTTGACCGGGCGGCGCTGGCGCGTGGGGTGGCCAACAAGCCCGATCTGATCGCCATCGATGGCGGGTCGACCGATAGCGGGCCGTCCTATCTGGGCCGCGGCGTGTCGAAGTATTCCCGCGCCGCGACCAAGGCCGAATGGGCGGAACTAATGGCCGCCCGTGCCGCCGCGGGCGTGCCGTTGGTGATCGGCACCGCCGGAACCTGCGGGGCGGGGGATGCGGTCGATTGGTTGACCCAGATCACCGAAGATGTTCTGCGGGAAACCGGCACCACAGCCAGGATCGCCGTACTGAAATCCGACCAGCCCGCCGAGCGGCTGCTGCGCGCGCAAGCCGCCGGGCGGCTGCGCCCGCTCAGCCCGGCCTGGGAGGTGACGCCGGAGTTGCTGGCCGAATGCACCAACATCGTCGCACTTGCGGGGGCTGAGCAAATCAACGCCGCGCTGGCGACCGGCGCCGATATCGTGATTGCCGGGCGCACCACCGACACAGCCATAATCGCCGCGCTGCCGCTCAGCCGCGGCGATCATGCCGGCGCAGCGTGGCATGGCGCCAAGATCGGCGAGTGCGGCGCGTTGTGTGCGACCAATCCGCAAACCGGTGTGCTGCAGATCGACTTCGATGCCAGCGGGTTTACCGTGACCCCGCTGGCGGAGGGGTCGCGCGCGACGCCGCATACCGTCTCCGCCCATATGCTCTACGAAAACGCCGACCCGTTCACGTTGTTCGAGCCGGGCGGGCACCTTCACGTGTCGGCGGCGCGCTACACCGCGGTCGACGACCGTCGCGTGCGGGCCGAGGGCGCGGTCTGGCACCCGTCCGACGACTACACCGTCAAGCTGGAGGGCGCGCGGATCACCGGGTATCAGACGGTGCTGCTGGCGCTGGTTCGCGATGCGCGGTACGTGGCGCATATCGATCCGTGGTGTACCGACATCCGGCATCGCTGCACCGCGAAGGCCGCCGCACGGTTGGGCCTTGCCGAAGGCAGCTTCGCCATCGAGTTGCGCCAGATCGGCCAGGACGCCACGTTGGGCGCGCTTGAGACCCGGTCGGGCAATGCGGCCGAGATCGGCGTGCTGGGCATCGTGACCGCGCCGACCCAGGACCTGGCGGACGAAATCGGCAAGTTGCTCAACCCCTACCTTTTGCACCACCCGCTGACCCCGGAGGAGGAACAGCCAACCTTCGCCTTCCCCTTCTCCCCGGCAGAAATCCCACGCGGGCCGGACTATGCGTTCTGCCTGAACCATCTGCTGGTGCTCGATGACCCTATGGCGGCCTTCGCCCTCACGGTCCGCGATGTCGTCCATGCCTAAGCTGGGCGAAATCGTGGAAAAGGTTCGGTCCAAGAATGCGGGGCCGTTCTGGATCACCGTCGACATCTTCTGCGGCGCGTCGGACGCCTTTGCCACCGTGCGCGACCGGCTGATGACGGCCCGGGTGGCCGCGCTATACGCAACGCCCGAAGAGACGCTGAAACGGTTCGACATCCCCGATCTGGCAGTGGTGAAGTTCAGCTTTCCGCGGCCCGATCCGGACCGGCCAAGGGACATGCACGGGGCAAGCTACGCCGCACCGCTCGCCGAGATGGAACTTGATTGAACCGACTACGGCTTGAGCGCGTCCGCTGCTTCATGGGAAAGCCAGGCTGCAACACTTGCGCCGTCCACAAGGGCTGGGCGTTTTCACGGTGCGCCGCTGGCAGCAGACTTACCGGGGCTCGCATTGCTGGACTGGATCGAGCCGCGCCGGGGTCTGATACCGGCGCCCGATTCCGGGGCGCTCGGGATATCGAACCACCGTGCCGGGCTGCCGACCAGTCGGTTCGCCAAGCCCAAGGCCTTGTTGTCGAGCAGGCTCCAAACCATTCCGCGGGGTAATCCCCGCCGGCGGGGTCTGCGAGACCATCCGTATCTCCCAATTTGCCGAGATGACGCGCGACGCCCATGCTATGCGCTTTGCAACGCGCTCTCCGATACGGCTGGGCGGATCTTTGTCAAAACATCTTCGCCGCGTCGGCCGCTGAGTTGACGTGATTGGGTGCCACAAAGACCCACGGTCTGGATCCAAAGCCTCAGCACCGGGCGGCCAACTTCGCTCTTGCAGGCCTTCCCCACCTTATTGGTCGCGTGACCCGCAAACCGGGTGTGATTTGCTCCACCGATCGCAGAGCCCCGAAGCTTCTCAGGCGGGTTTTTGGCGCCGAGAACGCTGGTTCGAAGGCGTTCGGGTCGGGCGGGGATGGCGGTAGCCAAAGGAACAGCCGTCGCGGTGGCGCAGCGCTTGGTCCGTATCTTCGAATCTCTGGATCACCAGTTCTTTCCCGGCTCGCACTCCGTCGCGCGCGGCTTACTTGACGACAGCTTCGCGTAAGTGGACGAAACAAGCCGGACCATCCACCGCTCCTCTGACGAAACGGCGTGTGATCAGTGCATCCCGGGTCAGGTCCGCGATAGGGGAGTGCACCCTCCTTCGTTTGACGGGCGCGTTGATCGGTGGGCAACCGCGCAATACCCTGCCAGGCCGGCGGGTCAGGTGGTTCTCTGCGCCTGTCCTACCAATGAACGCCGTGCGCGCAGGAAAGACGGCGATGGCAGGTGGGCGGCGACTGGACTTGTCGGTCCGCCGCCATTCGACTTTGGCACGGCACCACGTGCCGGCGACCCCGGAGTTTCTGGGCGCGCGAACCCAAGCCGTGACGGCATATTGGCGATGAAAGAATGATGCGGCCGCACAGCTTTTGCATCGGCCAATGCACCATGAGTTGTTTCGCACCATGCGTTGTTTCCGGCAGCTTGCGCAATCAAAGCCTTAAGCAGCAGCCGATGCGCCGCCAGCGTTCTTCTTCTGCGCAGAGGCCATCGGAGTGCCACTCCTGCAGGGGCCACCGGTCCTCACGTGACGCGCCCGACATATGTTTTTTTAGCGCGAGACAACTTTGGCCGCACGCCGCCGCGCGTTCGCGTGGCCGGTCCTCAAGGCGGCACCGGACCCAATCTCGGAGCGCGACCGACGGAGACGCTGAAGCTGACGCAATGCGTTCTGCCAAGACAGGCTGAATAACGGGTGGGAGCGGACGTAGATTCCCAACCTTTCAAGATAAAGCCAAACGGCTTTTGCCGGTGATCGCTTGCAATCCGGGCCCAACCAAGGACCTGAAGGAATGCACCGTTCCAGCGCCAATGCGCGTGTCGAACCGGTTGCCAACCACACCGTCCGCTTGGGCTCAATGGGTCTGGCCCAATACGCATCGGATGCATACAAACGCGGTCAAATCATTTTACCCCCGGACAACATGCGTAAGCGAGCCGACGGGTTCTACAGCGATCCTTCCCCCGTCTGGCCGGACCGAGGTGAATTCGGTCCCGGTGGAAGGCGGATGAGCCTCAAGCGCGAAGCGATGTCTACCTTGCCGAGAGGATGAGGTTGGTCAGGCCCGAACTGGCCTGAGACGATTGCAAAAGCGACAGCGCCGCCGCGCCTGGGGTTCCGGGACCGGGGCCGCTTTCTATCTGACTGCGGACCAAGAACCTGTCGATCACCCTTTGAACATTTGCCGGATCCTGAAACACCGCAACCGACTCGGACCCGAAGAGCTCCCGAGCCTTGTCTTGCAAGGTCTCTCTCTGTTTGTCGATGTCGAGCCCCGCAAAAGCGGTCGGCAGGTTGAATGCCGCTTCGACCACCGCCCGCAGCGGTGAGTCTCCCAGGATGCGAAACCACTGCGCCGGATCAACCTCTCCCTGCCCGGCATAGGTCGCGATTTCCCGACGGAAATTCAACGCCAGGCGCATGTCGTCATTGACCTCACCGACCGCCCGCTCGAACTGGCGGGTCTGATAGGCGGTGGTGATCTCGGCCGCAAAACCAGGAGCCGCGACCCGGGGCCCGGCGACGTCGCCAAAGCCGAAAGCGCGTGAAAACTCAGTATAGCGGGGATCGACAAACCGGTTGGCCAGCGCCTCCGGATCGTCGGTGCCCTCAGACAGTATCCGCTCCAGAAAAGCTTTCTTAAAGATCTCCTCGTCGAGCCCGAAAGCACCAAGTGCCACTTTCAAGAGCGTGCGGTCGGCGACGAGTTCCTGTGCCGAACCGACCTCCGCTATGCGCTCTGCAAAATAGGTCACCTCGCGACGCACCGTTGCGTCGCTTTCGAATGCGGTGCGCTGCTGCGTTTCGGTGGCCTGAATAAACCGCCATCCGGCCACACCCGAAAGAGGGACCGCGGGCACATACATCAGGCACGACCTTCGGCACTACGCGCCAGCAGGGCGCGCTCGCGTGCACGCAGCGCCCGCAGGGCTTTGAGCGCCGGGTAGAATTTCGACGTCTCCACCGCATCCGCTGCCGCATCCAGTTGGCGCCGGCTTTCCGGATCACAGAAGACGAACCGCAGTTGCGCGATGCCTTGGGTGATTTGCGCACGCGCATCTTCGGCCTCGGCCTCACCAGCAAGTGCCATCTGCGCGATGTAACACACCCGCGTCACCGGCGTTTTCACCTCATCCGGGTGGATCGCATCGCGCAGACGCAGCACGTTGGCGTCGCGGGTGATGACATTCAGCCGCGTACGCCGGTCACCGTTTTCCATCACCACGCCGTTGATCATGATCCGCTCGCGAGGTCCGAGCTTGAGAACCAGACCCGACATCACCCGGCCTCCAGTTTGTGCGAAGCGCGCAGCCCGCGCATGATCGCTGTATTGATCTCCACCAGAACTTCGGTGGAGGCCCCATTCTGAAGTACTTTGCCGGTGTGCTGCCGGGTAAACTCGGCCAGACCAAAGATCTGTGCGCGCAATTCGTCTGGCAACGGGTTTCCGCCATCGGCGACATCTGTCGCCAGAAGTCCCCAAAGGCGTTGGTTCTGGTACACCGCCTCTGCGACCTCGCGGAAGTTGCTGCGGGTAACGGGGAGGTTTTCGGAAAGCTTGCGCGTGATCGAGGCGAAAGCGCGGTATTCGGTGTCGCGCGGCGACGGCGTGATCGCGGTCGCTTTGGCATAGGCCGTGTGCGCGAGGGCTGCGGAATTCATGGTCGAGGCTCCTGATCTGTCCGGAGAACGGTCCGTGGGTCACCCCATGCGGGCCGAGCGCGAAAAGGTGGGGGCGGGACCAGCCCGCCCCCAAGAGTCGCTTACCGGAACAGCGACAGCAGGTTCTGCGGCGCCTGGTTGGCGATCGACAGCGACTGGATCCCCAGCTGCTGCTGCACCTGCAGCGCCTGAAGTCGTGCCGAAGCCTCCTCCATGTTGGCGTCAACAAGGGCACCGATGCCGGACGTCAGCGAATCGCTCAGCTTGCCGATGAAGTCGGCCTGAATGTCGATCCGCCCCTGAACCGAACCGAACTGAGCCGCAGCGTCGACCGCGCTTTGGATCAGCGTTTCGATATCGGCCAGGGCCTGCGTGGCACCTTCATCGGTGGTCACGTCCATCGCCCCCAGGGCCAACAGGCCACCGTCCTGCGTACCGTCCAGCGCCTCGGCGATGTTCACTGTCACCGTATCCGCCGCGGCAGCGCCGCCGGCGACCGCGATGGTGATGGTGCCGGCACCGGTATCACCGGTGACCGAAACCTCGGTCGAACCCTGTGCAGTCAGGAAATCGCTGACCTGCGAGGTAAGGGCAGTGACGACACTGGCAGCCGTATCGGCGCCGCTGGCCACATACTCGAAGGTCTGCAGATCGGTACCGATGTCGGCCGCGGCCGCACCCTGCAGGGTGATGCGATAGCTTGCGCCATCGGCAACGCCCGCGGGGTCGATAGTAGCAACCGCCGAGGCCGCGGCATTACCGGCCAGGCCGGAGCCCACATTGCCGTTGCCAGTGATCAGATCGCCGGCCGCACCAACCGCGGTAGCGCCGAACGCGCCGGCAGCGGTGCTCAGGTCCTGACGGTTCACTGTGATGCTGGACGCGGTCACCGTGCCGTCAGTGTTGCGATCGAGCGACGAAAGAACCGAAACCGATTCCGAGCCGTTGAGCAGATTCAGGCCATTGAACTGCGCTGCGCCGGTGATCGAGACGATCTGGTCCCGCAACGCAGCGATATCGGTCTGAATCTTGTCCCGATCGACGTTTTCCTCTTGCGCCGAAACGACCTTCTCCTTGACCTGGTTCAGAAGCTCGGTCACCTGCTCCGATGCGTTCCGCGCAACGGCGACGGTGGACGAACCCAGCGCCAGCGACTCGGAAATCGCATTGAAGCCCGCGACATCCGATTGCATGACGGTCGAGATGGCCCAGATCGCGGAATTGTCGCGCGCCGAAGCGATCGACTTGCCCGTCGAAATCTCGCTCTGGGTCATGGCCAGGTTTTTGTTGATCGACTCAAGAGTTTGCAGCGCGACCATCGCGCTGTTGTTGGTCAGAATGCTAGACATTGTGTCCTCTACCAAATGGAAGGCGCTTTCGACGCCAAATGGATATGCAAGGCCACTCGCATGGCCCGATTTCGCCGTTCTGGCCCCTGCGGATGCGGTTGGACCGCTGCCGCGCCGACCGTTGGGTCGCTGCCGGCAACTCACCGGAAAGGAGATAATGATGCGTTAAATCGAGAGCGCCGAATGTACTCAGTTTCGAATGAGTTGAATAAACTTTTTCGGATTATCGGATATATATCTCGTATTAGGTCCGTCGATCATTCGTACTTCGGGGGCTCAGTATATCGCGTTTATCGCCCCTGCCGGTGTAGGTTTCGAATTGTTTCTTTACAGCCGTCATTTCTTCATACAGTCGAAGCGCGGCCTGAAATCCCTTTTGGCTGGATGCGACCAACGCGCGGTTTCGCTCCGCCGCATCGCGCACCTCCACCAGTAGCGCGCCAAGAGTGCGATCCTCTGTCGGCGGCAACGCCAACAGATTGTCGGCCACCTGAGAGAGCTTGCGACTGATTGGCGCAATCGCGGAGACGTCGCCAGACAGCAACGCCTCACGCTCCCGCTTCAACAGCGACAGCGCCTGCCGGGCCAAGCTGCGGTGGCGAAACGCGCCAATCATCACGCGCCCTCCCGCGCCGCCAGGGCCCTATATATGTGGTCCGACAATCCCAAGCCTCCGGCGGCAACCAGCTCGCGCGCGTAGGCGTCGGCCAGGAAACCCGCGAAAGCGTCTTCACCCGCACCACCGCCGCCGGTTTCAGGTGGTTTGGCCACGCCCGACAGGCGCAGCATTTCTGCCAGGAACGAGGCTTCCAATTCCTCTGCGGCGTTGCGCAACGCCGTCTCGCGCGTTGGTGCGGGCGGCTGTGAAAGACCGATGGGTGCAATGTCCATATTGGCTCCAATCCCAATTTAAGGGCGGTTTGCCGGCTCGGCGTAAATATATGGTAACCCCTAGGCCCCAGTTTGCCGGCGTGATGAACATTACCGAGATGATTCGTGGTAGCGCGATGGCGGCTTCCGGACCGGAAGCCGCTGCCCCGACTGCTCCCGTGGAGGACGGCGCAACGGCCGGAACGGCGTTTCAAGACACGCTTGCCGCGCTCGCCCCCCCGGCCGCCGATCCGGAAAACGCCGCAAACGCGAAAGGCGATGCCGAGGCGGGCGTGCTGGCAGCTGTGCCGGCCGAGGTTGCCGCCGATCCGCCGCCAGCCCAAAGGCAAACCGCTGACGGCGTTCCGCCAGAGCGCGGCCGGCTGCTCGACATTGCCCAGGTGACACCGAAGCCACGCGCAACGCCGGCGACAGAGGCGCAGCCCTCGCCGACCGTGGTGCCGGCACAATCGTCGATGCCGACCGTCACGCCCGATTACAAGCCGACCGCAGAAGGCGCGACGCAGCCGGTGCCAAGCCGTAGCGAAGGGCCCAACCAGGCGCCTGCGCAGTCGGTGCGGGCACAGGCGCAGTCGCAGGCACAGGCAACACAGCTGGCCCCGTCACCGGGATCGGGCGCGCAGGCGATGCCGGCGGATCCCGGGCAGCGATCCCCGACAATTGCAGCCGACGCACGCGCCGCGGCGGCCGAAACGCCGCTCGCCGCGGCAGAATCGCGCACCACGGGCCACACGCCGACCACGACCGTTACGCAAGGCGAAACCGCCCTTGCCGCTTCCGCGAAACCGAATCCCGCAGCCGCACCGCAGGCTTTTGGCTTGGTCGAAGCGGCGCCGGAGACTGCGCTTGCCGACAAGATCGCGCCCGCCGCCGGCCTGGATGCGCCCGCATCGACCCGCAGCCTGGCCGCCTCACCACAAATGCCGGCGCAAAGCGCGGCGCAAACCCACGCGGGGGCGATCCTCGGGCAGGTTCAGCAAGCGATGCGCAGCGATGGTGGCGAGATCATGCTGCGGCTCGACCCACCCGAACTGGGCGTCGTGCGGATTTCGATGTCGATCGTCGATGGCGCCTTGACCGCACAGGTCGCCGCCGATCGGTCCGAGGTGCTGGAACTCCTGCGCCGGCACGGCGACCAATTGTCGGATGCCTTGAGCGATGCCGGATATGCCGGCGCCGATATCCATTTCGGCGACAAACAATCAGATCACACCGACGAGGAGACTGCGGCCAACGGGCGCGATGTCTGGATATCCGCTGGCGATCCACAAACCGCACCGTCGGTGTCGCAAAGAAACAACACCCCGCACTGGACCGATGGCGGTCTGGATCTGCGGCTTTAGGGGAGCACCCATGGAAACGTCACCGATCGTATCCGCGGCGAGCAGCGCGCAAAGTACCTCGGCCGCACCCAGCGCGGGCGGCCTGACCGAAGATGCCGGGATCACCGCCGATTTCGACACCTTTCTTACTCTGCTGACAAGCCAGTTGCGCAACCAGGACCCATTGAACCCGGCGAATTCCACCGAGTTCGTCGCACAGCTTGCCACCTTTTCGGCTGTGGAGCAGCAAACCAAGACGAACGATCTTTTGGAACAGCTTGTGGCGGCCACCGCTCCAGCGGACCCGCTGGCCGAAGCCGCCGCACTGATCGGTCTACAGGTCACCGCGGAGGGTGCGATCGACTTCGATGGCGACAACGCGGTCGACTTTCAGATCCCGGCAAAAGATGGCGCCACCGATGCCGTGATCGCGATCAAGAACGACTTCGGCACGGTGGTCGCGCGGTACGAGGTGAACGGCTCGGAGGCCAGCTTCACCTGGGACGGCACAACCAGCGAAGGCGCGCAGGCGCCGCCCGGTCGCTACAGCGCCGACGTCGCCTTCCGATCCGGCGAGACCGATCTTGGTACGCAATCGGCGCTGGTGAGCGCTCGAGTCACCGAAGTGCGGCTGGAGGACGGGCAGCAGACGCTGGTGTTGACGAATGGCAGCGAGGTGCCCTCGGAGGCCATCTTCAGCATAAGCTCAGACGTGCAGGGTGACGGGCCGTAGGCGACCCGCCCGGGACGGTGATCGCAGAGAGAGGGCGCCACTCCGCAAATCGATCCGCGACCGGTGCGGTCGAACGCGCACGCCGGCAGCACCGTTTCCGGGCGGGCACCCGCCGCTGCTGTGTCCAATCGAATGGCTGCTTCCAATGTGGCTCGACGCTTTGACGCTTTGACGCTTTGACGCTTTGACGCTTTGACGCTTTGACGCTTTGACGCTTTGACGCTTTGACGCTTTGACGCTTTGACGCTTTGACGCTTTGACGCTGAACCAGTGTTTCGCCGCGATTTCAATGCAAATCCGTATCGCCACAGGCCTGATGCAGTCCGACGGCCGAAACCGATGACCCCTAAGCCGTTGTTTCGAGATAGGCCGTGGTGAGGGCGCGCATGGCCGCAGGTTTGGCCGCTGCATCACCGCCCGACGATTGCGCGCCACGCAGAGACCGCATAGACCCATAAGCATACTCACGCCATTCCGGCACAGCGCATTGGCGCGTTTGAAAGGCAAGTCACTTCGCGCGCGCCAGGCTTTTCAAATTTTGGAGTATTCCGTTAGCCGCACGGCAGAGTATTGAACCCGAGCCTCACGCAGTCGCACTGCGCAAGCGCGTCAGGCCGTATCGGCGCGGCCGCAAGCAGGGGGGATGTCCGATACCGAATGGCTGCGCCTGAGCCTGCCATCCGAACGCGATCAGAGCCCGCAGCCATAGCCCGAAGCCGTGCCGAAAACACGCGCCGGTAAAACCAGGCTTGGCACCGGACGGCTATCCCGCCAGGGGCCAATACGCCGAAAAGCGCCGATCTGGTCTTCGGTAGTCCAAACCGGCGTGTACGCCACGCGCAAAAACCTCGATGGATCACGCGCTGTGCCACTCGCCGGGCCAGAACCTCCGCTCGGTAATCATGCGCAGATCGGCATGCCAAGCCAGACACGACGATTGCAGATGGAAAATCTGAACAGCGGGTCGCGCTCGGCAAGTCGTGACGGAGCGACAACCCCACCCAAAGCGCCCGACGCCGTTGTCCGGTGTCATGGGTGTCAGACACGCTCGGCTCTGCACAACGAACCGAAGCGCCGGTTAAAATCGCGCAATCCTGACATCGCAGCCGCGCAAACGGCCCGGATCCGGTTTACCGTCGGACGTCGTCGCCGCGCTGTCTGACATGCGATCGCGAGCCGGACGGGCTAGCGCGCGCAAATCCAACGCGTCCGCCGGCCACCACATGCACCCGGGCGGCGGCGTTCCACACCCGAGGGCTCGACCTTCGGCCGAACACTGTTTTTACCCCGAGCCCGGCTCGCTATGTTTCCCGCACGTCGTAAACGAACACCCAAGGGGGTCATGATGACCGAAACCGCGCAGTCCGTAATCGCATTTTGGGTCGATGAGGTGGGACCCAAGGGCTGGTACAAAAGCTCCGCGCGTTTGGACGACGCAATCCGCGGCCGCTTTCTGCCTTGCTGGGAAAGCGCCCGCGACACCGGGGCCGCGCCTTGGGATGGCTCGGCACAGGCGGCGCTCGGGTCCGTGATCTTGCTGGATCAGTTTCCGCGCAACATGCATCGCGACATGGCCACCGCATTCGCGACCGACGAATTGGCGCGCTCGGTCGCCGACCGGGCCATCGCCGCCGGTTGGGATCTGGAGACGCCCACGCCCGAGCGTCAGTTCTTTTACATGCCGTTTCAGCATTCCGAAAACCTGGCCGACCAGGACCGCGGCGTGCATCTGTGCCAGGAACGACTGTCAGGCGATACCGACCTGCACGCCCGCGCCCACCGCGCCTGTATCGCCCGTTTCGGCCGATTTCCGTTCCGCAACGCAGCCCTGGGGCGCGACACCACGCCGGATGAGGCGCGTTTTCTGGCTGCCGGGGGCTATGGCGCCATCACCGCGGCCATGCGTGCGGCGCAGCCCCGCCCTGACGCCGATGCCGGTGGCACGGTGCCCTGGGATCAGATACTAAGGGGCGATTACAGACCTGGGGGACAGACCTGATGGCAAGCTATGATGTCGTGGTGATCGGCGCCGGACCGGGCGGCTATGTCGCGGCGATCCGGGCAGCGCAACTTGGGCTGAAAGCGGCGGTGGTCGAACGCGAACACCTGGGCGGTATCTGCCTCAACTGGGGGTGCATTCCGACCAAGGCGATGCTGCGCTCCTCGGAAGTGTTCCACCTGATGCACCGGGCCAAGGAATTCGGCCTGAAGGCCGAGGGCATCGACTACGACATCGACGCGGTGGTCAAACGCTCGCGCGGGGTAGCGAAACAGCTGTCCAGCGGGGTCGGCCACCTGCTGAAAAATAACAAGGTCACCACGCTGATGGGCGAGGCGACGATCACCGGCAAGGGCAAGGTCAGCGTCAAGACCGACAAAGGCAGCGAAGATCTGTCCGCCGGCAGCATCATCCTGGCCACCGGCGCCCGGGCTCGCGAGTTGCCGGGGTTGGAGGCCGACGGCAAGCGCGTCTGGACCTACAAACACGCGCTGCAGCCGCCGCATATGCCCAAGAAGCTGCTGGTCGTCGGATCCGGGGCGATCGGCATCGAATTCGCGAGTTTCTACAACACCCTGGGTGCGGAGACGACGGTGGTTGAGGTCATGGATAGGATCCTGCCCGTCGAAGACGCCGAGATCTCCGGCTTTGCCAAGAAACAGTTCACCAAACAGGGGATGAAGATCCTGGAAAAGGCGATGGTGAAGTCGCTGGACCGAAAGGCGAACGAGGTCGTGGCCGAGATCGAAACCGGCGGCAAGACCCAGAAGATGGGTTTCGACACGGTGATCTCTGCCGTGGGCATTGTGGGCAATACCGAAGGCCTGGGGCTGGAAGCGCTGGGCGTGAAGGTCGAAAAGACCCATGTCGTCACCGATGAATACTGCCGCACCGGCGTCGAGGGATTGTATGCCATCGGCGATATCGCCGGCGCGCCCTGGCTGGCGCACAAAGCCAGCCATGAGGGCGTGATGGTGGCAGAACTGATCGCCGGCAAGAATGATGTCCACCCGATCAAACCCGAGGCGATTGCGGGCTGCACCTATTGCCACCCGCAAGTCGCCAGCGTTGGCTATTCCGAAGCAAAGGCCAAGGAATTGGGCTACGACATCAAGGTCGGCCACTTCCCCTTCATCGGCAACGGCAAGGCGATCGCGCTGGGCGAACCCGAGGGCATGGTCAAGACCGTGTTCGACGCCAAAACCGGGGAGCTGTTGGGCGCGCACATGATCGGCGCAGAGGTCACCGAACTGATTCAGGGTTATGTCGTCGGCCGCACGCTGGAGACCACGGAAGAGGATCTGATGGCGACCGTCTTCCCGCATCCCACGCTCAGCGAGATGATGCATGAAAGCGTACTGGACGCCTATGGGCGGGCGATCCACTTCTAAGCGCAGCCGGCGATCCGGGCGTCAGCGAAACTGACCGGCGAGCGTCACCAGGCGCCCGCCGATACCCTCCTTAAAACGTTTGACGCCTGCCGCGTCCGCGTCATTGACACCGCCCAGGTCGAAATCGCGAATCCCGCGGGATTTCAACTCCGCCATTGCGGACCACAAAAGCAGATTGTTCGCGCCGACCGCGCGGCCGGCGGGATCGACCCAACCCACTTGATAGGTTGCGGCGCGCCCATGCAGGAAAACCAGCATCCCGGCCACGGCCGCGTCGCCATGGACCGCCACGCCGATACCCACGGCACCGGCGGGCGCCAGGCGACGCGCGATCGCCGCCACGGTTTCCGGCGCCGGGCCGGAATAGGATTTTGCCTGCTGGTCGGCGGCGTATTGACTGAGCATCGCCCCCAGGCTGCGACCGGTCCAATCCCAGCGGACGGTCACGCCCTCCCGTTCCGCGCGCGACAGCATGTTGCGCCACTTCGGGCGCAGACGGCGGCGCAGAACGTCCGGATCCGGGGTCAGATCGACCCACATGGTCTGATAGGGTGGCCGGTTGGTCACCGGTCTGAGGCCGGGCGCGTCGATCGGCCCCGGCGCCTCTGGCAAAATACGCCGCCGCCGGCCCGGCCGGGTGGGAAACTCCTGAGAAAACCTCCGGAAGAAGGCCGCGACATGCGCCGCGGTGCCGAAACCCGGCAGCCAAAGCGGGCCACGATCCAGGATCACCGCATGCAGTGCGCCACCAATGGCGGAGGCCTCCTGCACCTGCACCAGCCCGGCCAGATCCGCGCCGATGCGCACCAACCCGCGCCGCGCGTGCTGACCCAGCCCCGGGCAGACCGCATCGGCATAGCCGCGCGCCTGCAACAGCGTGCTGCGCGGTACCTGGGCGAAAACACGGTCCCACTGCGCCGCGTCGAACCCATCCCAGACAACCTCGCATTCCATGGCCTCGACACTGGGCTCACAAGGTTAACGCTTCCTCAAACCGCCCGACCAAAAAAGAGGCGCCCGGTTGGGGCGCCTGCAAGTCTTGAGGAAAGAATATCGCAACTCTAGCTGCGAGAGTTTGAATCCCAGGTTAAACCAAAACGGCGGCGGCCCGCCATCGGGTGGTCACTCGAAAACCTCGGACACATTGTCGTCGCCGCCTCGCAGACCGTAATAGGTCAGGACCGAAACCGACGCGGCGAGCCCGCTTAGCAGCGCGGACCCGGCCAGGGTCAGCCCGGCGGACAGGATCTGCAGGTTCTCGAACCCGTCCAGGGATACGATCAGCAGTATCGGCACCAAAAGCACGATGCCCACCGCCAGCAGCCGCAGCAGCACTCCCACCAGCGGCCATGCATGGGGTTGCGCCATCTGCCAGGTATGCCCCAACGACTGCCAGCCCTGGTGTTCCATCAGGATCACCGGCACCAGCGGCAGTAACACCGCGGCGACATAAAGCCCTGGCAAAACCAGCAGGAAAAAGCCCATCGCGGTCAGCAACGTACCCACGATGGACAGGATGATCAGCGGCCCGATCACCGCGGTGATCCGGCGCGACAGCGCAGCCGGATCGATCGGTTCCTCCGCCAGCAGGTCCGCCGCCACAAGAACCAATAGGCCCGAACCGATCGGGCCCAGCATGAACTCCAGCGCCAGGCCAGACACGCCGAGCCCGAGTTGCAGCACCGACGAAACCGTCAGAAGGAACAGCCCGAACAGGAACGAAATCGCCGTCAGCACGAACAGGTTGCCAAGCCAAAGGTTCAGCGCCGCGCGAAAGATCTGAGCGCCCGAAAAAGCGCCGGGAGGGGTCGAGACTGCCATGATTTCGCCTTATTGTGCAAAGGCGCGGCGCCTGCAAGGCCGGTGGCGGATTACCCCCTGACAATCCGCGCTGCCAAGCCTAGATTTAGGCCAAGCCTGAAGGAGCGTTCGATGAACGACCGCGACATTACTGACCGCGCGCAGCGCCATCCGGAAAAGCAAAAGCGGCCCGACGCGCCGGTTCTGCGCAAACCCGACTGGATTCGCGTCAAGGCGCCCACCAGCCAGGGCTATCGCGAAACCGCCAAGATCATGCGCGAAAACCGGTTGGTCACGGTCTGCGAAGAGGCCGGCTGCCCCAATGTCGGCGAATGCTGGGCGCAGGGCCACGCGACCATGATGATCATGGGCCAGGTCTGCACCCGCGCCTGTACGTTCTGCAACATCGCCACCGGCAAGCCGCCCGAGGCGCTTGATGTGTTCGAACCGGCCCGTGTCGCTGCGGCGGTGCATAAGCTGGGGCTGTCGCACGTGGTCATAACCTCGGTCGACCGGGACGACATCGCCGACGGTGGCGCGGGGCATTTCGCGCAGACGATCCGCGCGGTGCGGCGCAAGTGCCCCGATACGACCATCGAGATCCTGACGCCCGATTTCCTGCGATGCGACGACAGCGCGCTGGAAACCGTGGTCGCCGCGCGGCCGGATGTGTTCAACCACAATCTGGAGACCGTGCCGGGCCTGTATCCGGAGGTGCGGCCCGGCGCGCGCTATTTCCATTCGTTGCGGCTGTTGCAGCGCGTGAAGGAACTGGATCCCGCGATGTTCACCAAATCGGGCCTGATGGCGGGCTTGGGCGAGGATCGCCAGGCGGTGCATCAGGTGATGGACGACATGCGCGCCGCGGATGTCGATTTCCTGACCATCGGCCAATATCTTCAGCCCACGCCCAAGCACCATGCTGTGGCACGGTTCGTGACGCCTGAAGAATTCAAAGCCTACGAAAAGGCCGCCTATGGCAAGGGCTTTCTGATGGTTTCCGCAACGCCGCTGACCCGGTCAAGCTATCATGCCGGTGATGATTTTGCCCAGTTGCGCACGGCGCGGTTGAAGAAACTGGGCCAGGTGTAGGGGCTCGGCTGACACCGACAGCGACCGGCCTGCGGGCCGGGTCGAGCCCGGGATGCCTGCCCGGTGCTCTCGGTCAAGCCCGGCGGGCGGCGGCGGACCGCACCGGTCGGCGCCGCGGCTATTCCGCGGCCATCTTGCGCCCGTGATCCCAGGATGCAGGGCCGAACGGCTGCGGGATCTGGTGTTCGAAGATCAGGTTCTCGAAATTCAGATCGTGCACATCGGTTCGGCCGCACAGGCCCAGGGTCATGTCCAGTTCCTTGCGCACTGTGTCCAGCGCGGCGGTGACGCCGGCCTGCCCCATCGCACCCAGGCCATAGACATAGGCGCGGCCCAGATAGGTGCCGCGTGCACCCATGGCCAGCGCCTTCAACACGTCTTGCCCGGACCGGATACCACCATCCAAGTGCACCTCGATTCGGTCGCCGACCGCGTCGACGATCTGCGGCAGCAGCGCGATCGAAGACAGCGCGCCATCCAATTGCCGACCGCCATGGTTGGAGACGATGATCGCATCGGCACCCTTGTCGGCGGCGATGCGGGCATCCTCCGCGTCGAGGATGCCTTTGATGATGAATGTTCCGCCCCAGCGGTCGCGGATCCAGTCGATATCGTCCCAGGTCAGGCTTTGGTCGAACTGCTCGGCGGTCCACGCCGACAGCGATCCCATATCGGTCACGCCTTTGGCGTGGCCGACGATGTTGCGGAATGTCCGGCGGTGGGTCTGTGACATGCCCAGGCACCAGCGCGGTTTCATCGCGATATTGAGCATGTTGGCCAACGTCAGCTTCGGCGGCGCGCCAAGCCCGTTCTTCAGATCCTTGTGCCTTTGGCCCAAAAGCTGCAGATCCAGCGTCAGCACCAGCGCAGAGCAGCCGGCTGCCTTGGCCCGGTCGATCAGCCCGGCGGCAAACTCGCGGTCGCGCATGACGTAAAGCTGAAACCAAAACGGCTTCTTGGTCGCGGCCGCGACATCCTCGATGGAGCAGATCGACATGGTCGACAGTGTGAAGGGCACACCTGCGGCCTCTGCCGCCTTGGCCGCCAGGATCTCGCCATCGGCGTGCTGCATGCCGAGCAGCCCGACCGGCGCCAGTGCCACCGGCATGGCAAGCTGTTGACCGACCATGGTGGTGGCCAGGCTGCGACCCTCCATATTGACCGCCACGCGCTGGCGCAGGCGGACGCGGGCGAAGTCGCCGGTATTGTCGCGATAGGTCTGTTCGGTCCAGGAACCACTGTCGGCATAGTCGTAGAACACGCGCGGCACGCGAGCCTGGGCCAGACGGCGCAGATCTTCGATTTCGGTGATCACGGGCATGGGCGGACTCCCTGGAACGGCTTGGGCAGTGTGCCTGTGCAGCCGCGGCGGCGCAACATCTGCCACCGGCGCAAAGGCCCCCGCGTCCGCCTTGCGGACACGGGCCGGGCCAGCCCGGCGGTTTCGGCCCAGGCCGAAACGGGGCCGGTTCCCCAGGCCGTTGCGCGCGTATCAGCCCAGCCGATGCGCGCCCATGTTGCGATCGAAATCGTGACGGATCGTATGGTGATGCAGCGGCTGATTGCGCAGCGTCGCAAACTCGATGACGAAGCTCTCCCCGCTCAGCCGATAATAGACGGACCCACGCCCGGGGTCGCCCGCCCAGCCAAACCGGATGGCCGCAGCATCGCCACCGAACACCCGCGCGCGCTGTTCCTCTGCCAGCGGCTCGGGCAGGTGATCGACCGCATAGACCGTCAGCATCCGCCGGGCCAGATCCGCCTGGCCGCTGCTCATGTCGCCCAGCGCCAGCCCCAGCCGGTCGCCGCGGAACTGCCCCTCCTGCCCCGGTAGCGCCAGAACATTGCCCGGCGACGTCTCCTGCAACAGCGCCGCCCGCCGCGCACCACCGGTCAGGTCGCCGAACAATTGCCGGCCCAGCGTCTCTTCCTCGGCCAGCGCCACCAGCCCGTCATGCGGGCCAGAGCGTACCTCGTTGGGGTCGGAGGAAAACGACGATGGCGTCACCGACACCAATTCCTCGCCCACCAGCGTGTAGCTCAGCGTCAGGTGATGGCCCTCGAACCGCCAGGTCCAGGGGCCATCCACCGACGGCACACCGAAAACGGCCATTGAAAACCGCAGCGAGTTCCGATCCGGCGCGCCCTTGTTCAACTCGTCTCGCAGCACGTCCTGCAACACCATCACCGCCTCGGCCTTGGCCATACCGCCGGCGCTCAGCCCGGTGGCCAGCAGATCCATCGCCGCCATGCGCTGTTCCGCGCTCATCGCCTCCAGCGGCAAGCCCGGCGACACGCGCGAGCCGGTCATGTAGTTCCAACGCCGCCGCAGCGGGTCGTCGAATGCAAACAGCGCCGCCGCCTGCCCGGCCTCGTCCAACCCCATAAGGAAAGTCTCTGCCCGCGCGCGCATCTGCGCCCCGGTATCGCCCTGCGCCCGCGCAGTGCCGGGCAGCACCGCACCAACCGCCAAAGCCGCCCCCGCCGCCAACACACCGCGCCGCGATGGCGCCGCCTCGCCTTTGATCTGCATCGCCGGGATCCTCCTCGCCGCACCTCTTCGAAATATGGCGCGCCCGCGCCCCACTCCAACCCCCACGCTTGCCAAACCGCGCCCGATCCCTTAGGGCCGCACCCGCGGGACGTTCACCCTTGGAGGCGCCCGCTTTTGACAATCAGGAGATGAGCTATGGCTGAGAACACCGTTCTCGACGCCACGGCGCGCGCGGGGACAGGCAAGGGGGCCGCCCGCGCGGCACGGCGTGAGGGCCTTGTGCCCGGAGTGATCTATGGCGGCGGCAACGATCCGCAGCCGATCAATGTGAAGTTCAACGAACTGTTCAAGATGCTCAAGGCGGGGCAGTTTTTGTCCACGCTGCTGACGCTCAAGGTCGACGGAAAGGACGAACGGGTGATCTGCCGCGCGGTTCAGCGCGACGTGGTCAAGGACCTTCCGACCCATGTCGACTTTCTGCGGCTGAGCCCGCGGTCGCGGATCAACCTCTTCATCCCGGTCGAATTCCAGAACGAGGAAGAAAGCCCGGGCCTGAAACGTGGCGGTGTCTTGACTGTCGTCCGGCCCGAGGTCGAGTTGAAGGTGACCGCCAGCGACATCCCGGAAAAGCTGGTCGCCGATCTGACCGGCCTGGAGGTGGGCGACACCATCACGATCTCCTCTATCGCGCTGCCGCAAGGCACAAGGCCGATGATCACCGACCGCGATTTCGTCATCGCCAATGTCACGGCGCCGTCGGGTCTGCGATCGTCAGAAGATGGCGAGGACGACGCCGAGACGCCTGAAGAGGGTGGCGAAGAGGCAGAAACCTCGGACAGCTGAGCCCCTGCGCGGAGGGCTGCGGATGAAACTCCTCGTCGGCCTGGGCAATCCCGGGCCCAAATATGCCGGCCATCGGCACAATGTCGGCTTCATGGCCGTGGACGCGATCGCCCGCGCCCACGGCTTCGGTCCCTGGCGGTCGAAGTTTCAGGGCCAGATCGCCGAAGGACGCCTGGGCGATGCCAAGATCTGGCTGCTGAAGCCCGAAACCTTCATGAACCTCTCGGGCCAGTCTGTCGCCGCCGCGGCGCGGTTCTACAAACTGGAACCGGCGGACATCGCCGTGTTCCATGATGAACTGGATCTGGCGCCGGGCAAGTTGCGGGTGAAGACCGGCGGCGGCATGGCGGGCCATAACGGCCTGAAGTCGATGAAGCAGCATCTGGGCCCGGATTTCACCCGCATCCGTATCGGCATCGGCCATCCCGGTGCGAAAGAGCGGGTGAACGCCCATGTCCTGGGCGATTTCGCCAAGGCCGATGCCGCCTGGCGCGATCCGCTGCTGGAGGCTATCGCGGCCGCCGCGCCGCATCTGGCGGCGGATGCACCGGACAAATTCATGTCCCACGTGGCCCAACCGCAGGCTACGGCCCAGCCTCAAACGTCAAATCCGCCGGTGAAACCCGGCACAGCAGCGCCGGCGCCGGCAAAAGACTGCCGATCACCGCTGCAGAAACTGATCGACAAGTTCAGCTAGAGCGCACCGCCGAACGGCCCTGGATCCCCACCAGCCAACAGCGGCAGTGTGTTCCGTTGCCCCAGCACCTGTACCCACCACAGTTTGCCGTTGGGCTCCTGGAACCAGCCGATACCCAGACTGTCGGCGCCCGGCTCGGCCATCACCCGCCGCGTGACCGGGTCGCGGGCCCAACTGGAAAACACCTCGAACTCATCGTCGAAGCTTTCGGAGATATTCTCCCCCACAACGCGCCCGTCGAAGCCCGCGCGCGCTGCGCGATCATCGGGCGAAGTCCCGTCGGAACCGAAATGCCAGGCCCGCTGTTGCACGCTCATGTCGCGCGCATGGGTTTCAGCCGCCGCGGTCAGCCGTGCCGACAGCGTCACCGGCTGCAGCCCACGCTCCACCCGGAACGCGTTCAACGCATCCAGGTGCACCGTGCGCACGGCATTGCGTTCGGCGCGCGAGATCACCCGCACCCCATTCACTTCCTCCACCGGTGGAGGCCCGCCACAGGCCGCCAATACGGCCAGCAGAAGAATCCCGCCGATCTTGCGTATAACTGCCACGATTCTTGCCCGCATTTGTTTGATCGCAACGCATATCCGCTCGCCCGCGGCGATTCAAACCCTGTTTGGAGCCTTGCAACCTCTGGTCTATATTTCGCGTTCGATATCTGCGGCGCACCGATTCTCGTGCGCCACCGTCCAGATCGAAGGAGCCCGTGACCCATGACCGACCGCCCGGCCCCGTATGAGCCTTCGACCAAACCGCTCAGCCGCCGCGCCTTTACCGGCGGCGCGGTCTCCGGCCTCGCCGCGCTGGCCGCCGGCTGTACGAAACCGGCCGCCGCGCTGAAAGAGGATTTCGCCACCGTATCCCAGGCGGGCTTTGACGATCCCGGCCTCGACGGCGAATTCCCCGAACTCGATCCGACCCAGATCAATCAACTGGAAGATACGCAGCTGCAACGCCGGGTCTCCGGTTTCCTGTCGCGGCGGTGGGAGGATCATTTCCCCGATCTCGATGGCGGCGCCATCCTGGTCGATACCAAGGCACGCGTGCTGCATTACTGGTCGCAGGATCAGGCGACCTATCGCATCTATCCCAGCTCAGTGCCGCTGACACCCGAATTGACGCGAACCGGCCGCACCCGCGTCGTACAAAAACGCGAAGGGCCCGAGTGGCGGCCCACACCCAACATGTTGCGGCGCAATCCGGATCTTCCAACATATGTTGGGCCGGGTCCGGAAAATCCGCTGGGCACGCACGCGCTATATCTCAGCTGGCGCTACTACCGGATCCACGGCACGAACGACACGCGCAAGATCGGGCGTAAATCGTCCAACGGCTGCATCGGCCTTTATAACGAGGATATCGCCGAACTGTTCGGCATGGCCACGGTTGGCACGCAAGTCCTGCTCGTCTAAGCCCCTAGTGCAATAAAGGCACAATGTGGCACAATTGGCGCCGCTGCATTTACCAATTGTTGAAAACCTGCAGCCCGGCCAGTACCCGAAATAGGCACGACCCGCATGCCGGGCACGCATGCAAGTATTTGGCCATAGGAGACCAAAATGAAGAAAGTTGCTCTGACCGTCGCCGCGCTGTCGCTGACGACGCCGGCGTTCGCAGGCAATGTCGAAACCTTCGTCGCCCCGGTTGAGCCGCCGGTGACTCAGGCCGATGAGCCGGCACCGCTGGGCAGCTCGCTCAACGCCGCCGTCGTCGTTCCGCTGCTGGCCGTTGTGCTGGTTGCGACCGCGCTGGCCGTTTCCAACTAATTGCTTGAACAAAGCCGCCCATAGGCGGTCAGTGAATGGGGCGGCCCGCCGGGGCCGCCCTTTTTCATGCGTACCCGGCTTCTTTGTTCCCCAAATACTCCCGGGGGTCCGGGGGCAGAGCCCCCGGCGAACAGAGTGTCTTGCGCCGTAGGCGCGCCTTTGGATCCGAAAGATCGGCTTCAGCCGAAGGGCTCCAACACCTCGATATCGATCCGCCCCTGATCCGGCCCCAGCCATTGCCGCGATCGCCAGACGAAACCGGTGCTCTCATCGGCGAAAAGCAGATTGGTGAACGCAACGCCGGAGCCTTCGCAGATCTCGCGCACCTCGGGTCCGCGATACCGGCGTTCGACGATCTCGATCTCCACCACATCGCCGATTTCGTAACGGCAGATCACCGGCACCTCGCGCCCCAACGGCCCCTGCCCGGCGAAGCGATACACCCGGGGCACGCTGTTCGGCCACTCGGCGACCGGACGCGGTGACACCAGCGGATCCTGCGGCGTGGCGCTGACCGCCAACAGATCGAACCCGGCGCCGCGACTGGCCGTGACCAGCGTGGTCTGAAGGGTCAGGAACTGGCCGAACTGCGACTGATAGGTCACGTATCCCCGGTTCGCCGTCTGCGCCGCAAAAACCGACCGGCCGGTCTCGTTCACCAATCGGGCGCGCAGCATCGCCTGGCCCGTCGCCTCGATCGCGGCCCGGGTCAAGGGCGCGGGTGCGGCAGCCGCCGGTTCGGCCTCGGCTTGACCGGGGCGGAAGCGTTCGACCAGCGCGGTGCGGATCTCTCCGGAACTGTCCGAAGAACAGGCTGCCAGACCCAGCAACAGCGCCAGAACCGCCCTCATTGCCAAACCGCGTGCCATTGGTCGCGCAGCGAGGCGCGGTCCAGATCGCGGATGCGTTCGTTCAGTCGGCCCGCGATCTTCAGACGGGCGCCGCCATCGTTCTCGTTCGGCAGGAAGTCGAGCCGCGCCTCGCTTTTGCTTTCGAAAGGCAGCGCCCAGCCAAGGGGGATCGTGACCTCGAACCCCTTGTCGAAACTGCCCTCGCCGAAATCGGCGAAAGACGCCTCGGTTCGGGTGACAAAGGCCCGCGCCCGCCAACCATTGTTGAAGCGCCGGGTCAGGCTCAGCGTGCCGCCGAAATCACCGGCCAGGTACTCGCCCACGTCCAATTGCAGCTCGAACCCCTTGTAGCCGGTGTCCCAATAAACCGAGCCGAACGCCGTCACCGTATCGAAATCCTGGGTGCCGAACAGGCTGTCGAAATCGCGCAGCGCAGCGTAATTGACCTCCGCCCCGAAAGACAACGGGCTGTTGATGGGCGCCCACAGCACTTCGGTGCTTACCCCATGATACAGCCGCTCCAGCACACCTGCGGTGATCCGGCCGTACAGATCGGGCCGTGGCTTGAAGACGAAATCGGCGGTCAGGCGTTCCAGTTCCACATCGCGGCCCGACAGAAACGCATCCAGATTGCTGCGCACCGGCGGCAGAGAACCCGTGGGCGGCGGAACCTCGTCATCCTCGATCTGGTCGAAGCCGACAAGGAACCGGCTGATCTCACCGCTGACGGTCAGCCCGCGCGCCAGGCGATAACCAGCACCCAGGCGCAGTTGCAGATCGGGATCGATCCCGTCATCGGCGTCCAGAAAGTTGATCGGCAAAGTGGGGTTGAAGAACCAGAAGAACCGCGGCGGCCGGGTGCCCTGCCAGACGTCTTCGCCGGTCAATCCGGCGCGCGCGTTCAAAAGCCGGGTCGTCTGCCAGTTCTCCAGCCCCGCCAGCGGCTTGTCGACCTGCGCCTCCAGATCCGAGCGCTGGATGACCGCCGTCGTGATCGCCAGGCCGTTTTCCACCAGCGTGATGCGAAAGGTCTCGACCGAGGGCGGCAGCCCCACGGCCAGAATCCGCGCCACCCGGCCGATGGCCTTGGGTTCGCGCTGGATCCGGGTGTTGCGGATCTCCAACTCGGCGGTGGTGCCGGTCAGCCGTGCGGCCTCGATCACGATGCCGTCGGGCTCCAGCACGGTGCCAAGCCCGGTCAGCACCTTGTCGACATTCTCCGGGCTGACCCAGGCTGTGCTGCGCGGCGCATCGTCGGCGCGTTTCAGAACCGGCACCGGGCCGGTGCCCAAATCCGGCGGGCCGATCGGTTTGAACGGGTTGCCCGACAGGCTGAACGTGCCCGCGAAGGTCTCTCCATCCAGCAGATACGCGGCCACGCTGAACCGGTCGCTGGGTGCGAAGGTCAGCCCGAAATTGACGCCGATGTCGTCGTTGCCATCGCCGGGGATCTCCTCGGCCGAAGAGATCTCCGCCTTGAGCGTGACCCCTCGGACTGGCGTATCCCAAGAGATACCGCCGAAGAACGCGTTTTCCCCCTGGAAGTAAGTGTCCTCCTGCAACTCTCCGCCCAGCGCCGTGGGGCCGGGGCGGACATTGAGACCGAAGACGTTGCCAAAGCCCCCGGCCGCGCCCAGATTGCCCCAGCCGATCCCGGCCGAAAGCTTGACCCCGGGCAGCACCGTTTTCGTCGCGACCAGATACTCGCCACCAAACGGGCCATCGCCCAACAAGTCGCGAAAGCCCAAGGCCAGCGCGGGCGTGAAGCGACCCTCTTTGAGCAACTGAAATTGTACGTCATAGCCCTCGTCCGAGATGCGGGGACCCATGGCGACCTCTGGTTGGGTGGACACGCGTACGGTGGCGCTGACCCGAGGCAGGACCTGAAAGGTCACATTGGCGCGGCTCGTGCGGTCGAAAAAGGCGAAGGTCGCGCCCAATTCACCATCGGGAAAGGCTTCGGCGGTGGGCGTTTCGATCAGCCCCGGCCCGCCGAACAGGTTATACGTCTGCGCGTCCGCCCCTGTCCCTACGGCCACAGCATATGCCGCCACCGCCAATACCCGTCGCACGATCTTGCCCCGCCGCTTCCTGAAACCGTTCTCCAACAGGCGCACCGCAGAGACAAGGGGGCGTGGCGCGGTGTTGGCGTTGATGGTGCTTTTTGGCCCGCATGTTCGCGTTAAACGCACCAAGGGCTGCCGCCGGGCGGCCCGGACCCGCGGGCACGCCCGCGGCCTGGCCATTCGGCCAGGAGGATCGCGCAGGCGCGATCCTGTCCGGGCTATTCAGCGTGGCACCGGGGGGCGATCAGCCCTTCATGCCTTCCCAGAAATTTTTCACCTTGGAAAAAAAGTCCTGGCTTTCGGGGCTGTTGTTCTTTCCCGCCGCCTCGAACTCGCGCAGCAGTTCCTTCTGCCGCGTGCTCAGGTTCACCGGCGTCTCTACCGCCAGTTCGATGTAAAGGTCGCCAAAGCTCTGCCCGCGCAGCGCCGGCATACCCTTGCCGCGCAGGCGCAACTGCTTGCCGGACTGCACCCCCGCCGGCACCTTTACCCGGCTGCGGCCGCCATCGGGCGTGGGCGCTTCCAACTCACCGCCCAGCGCGGCGGTGGTGAGCGACACCGGGATACGGCAGAACAGGCTGGTGCCATCGCGTTCGAAGATCGCGTGTTCGGCCACATCGATGAAGATATAGAGATCCCCCGACGGCCCGCCGCGCAGGCCAGCCTCACCTTCACCGGCCAGGCGGATGCGGGTGCCGGTCTCCACCCCCGGCGGGATATTCACCGACAGCGACCGATCCCGTTCGACACGGCCGGCGCCGCCGCAATTGTCGCAGGGGTTCTTGATGATCTGCCCGCGGCCCGAGCAGGTGGGACAGGTGCGTTCGACCGTGAAAAAGCCCTGCTGCGCGCGCACCTTGCCCATACCCGAACAGGTCGGGCAGGTCGTGGGCTCGCTGCCACCTTCGGCCCCGGTGCCATTACAGACATCGCAAGTGACAGAGGCCGGGACCGTCAGCGTCGTCTGCTTGCCGGAAAACGCATCCTCAAGCGATACGCGAAGGTTGTAGCGCAGATCCGCGCCGCGTCGGGCGCGCTGCCCGCCCCCGCCGCCGGCGCGGGCTCCGCCTGCGAACCCGCCGAACAGATCGTCGAAGACGTCCGAGAAAGCAGACGCGAAATCCGCGCCACCGCCCTGGAAGCCGCCGCCGCGCCCGGCGCTCGCGCCCGTGCCGCCCTCGAACGCGGCGTGGCCGAACCGATCGTAAGCCGCCTTTTTCTCCGCATCCTTGAGGATGTCATAGGCTTCGTTGACGGCCTTGAACTGTTCCTCGGCGCGGGGGTTGTCCTTGTTGCGGTCGGGGTGAAGCTCTTTCGCCTTCTGCCGATAGGCGCGTTTCAATTCATCGGCGCTGGCGCTACGGCCGACGCCGAGCACGTCGTAGTAGTCAGCTTTCGCCATCGCGTGCGGTCTCCATTAACGGCAAGGCCGGCCCGCATCCAACGGACACGGACCGGCCATAAGGAATTGCCCGGTCAGGCACGCTTTTCGTCGTCCAGATCCTCGAAATCGGCATCCACGACATCGTCGTTTTCATCGACCGGCTTGGGCTCTTCCGCCGCCTCTGCGGCTTCGGTCGCATCCGCCTGTGCCTTGTAGATCGCCTCGCCCAGTTTCATCGACGCTTCCATCACGTCCTGGCTGCGCGCCTTGATCTTCTCGGCGTCATCGCCCTCCAGCATCTCCTTGAGGTTCTTGATCGACATCTCGATCGCCTCGATCGTGGTCGGGTCGACCTTGTCGCCATGCTCCTCCACCGATTTCTCGGTGTTGTGGATCAGGCTTTCGGCCTGGTTCTTGGCTTCGACCAGATCCTTGCGCGCCTTGTCGGCTTCGGCGTTCTCCTCGGCGTCCTTGACCATCTGTTCGATGTCATCGTCGCTGAGCCCGCCCGAGGCCTGGATCGTGATCTTCTGTTCCTTGTTGGTACCCTTGTCCTTGGCGCTGACGCTGACGATGCCGTTCGCGTCAATGTCGAAGGTCACCTCGATCTGCGGCAGCCCGCGCGGCGCGGGCGGGATATCTTCCAGGTTGAACTGGCCCAGCACCTTGTTGTCGGCGGCCATCTCGCGTTCGCCTTGGAATACCCGGATCGTCACCGCGTTCTGGTTGTCCTCGGCGGTGGAGAAGATCTGGCTTTTCTTGGTCGGGATCGTCGTGTTGCGGTCGATCAGCCGCGTGAACACCCCGCCCAGCGTCTCGATCCCCAGCGACAGCGGGGTGACGTCCAGCAGAACCACATCCTTGACGTCGCCTTGCAGAACCCCGGCCTGGATCGCGGCGCCCATGGCCACCACCTCGTCGGGGTTCACGCCCTTGTGCGGCTCCTTGCCGAAGAACTTGGTGACCTCTTCGGTGACCTTGGGCATCCGGGTCATACCGCCGACCAGGACCACCTCGTCGATGTCGCTGGTGGACAGACCCGCATCCTTCAGCGCGTCCTTGCACGGCTTCATCGACCGCGCGATCAGATCGTTGACCAGGCTTTCCAGTTTGGCCCGGGTCAGTTTCATCACCAGGTGCAGCGGTTGGCTGGTCTTCGGATCCATCGAGATGAACGGTTGGTTGATCTCGGTCTGGCTGGACGAGGACAGCTCGATCTTGGCCTTTTCGGCGGCCTCTTTTAGCCGCTGCAGCGCCATCTTGTCCTTGGTCAGATCGACGCCGTTCTCTTTCTTGAACTCGTCCGCCAGGTAGGTGACGATCCGCATGTCGAAGTCTTCACCGCCCAGAAACGTGTCGCCGTTGGTGGACTTGACCTCGAACAGGCCGTCATCGATCTCCAGGATGGTGATGTCGAACGTGCCGCCACCCAGGTCATAGACCGCGATCGTCTTGGTCTCTTTCTTGTCCAGCCCATAGGCCAGCGCCGCGGCGGTGGGTTCGTTGATGATACGCAGAACTTCCAGTCCGGCGATCTTGCCGGCATCCTTGGTGGCCTGGCGCTGCGCGTCGTTGAAATACGCGGGCACGGTGATCACCGCCTGGGTAACCTTGTCGCCCAGATAGTCCTCGGCGGTTTCCTTCATCTTTTGCAGGATAAAGGCGGAGATTTGGCTGGGCGCGTATTTCTCGCCCTTCACCTCGACCCAGGCGTCCCCATTGTCGCCCTCGACGATGGAATAGGGCACCATCTCCCGGTCTTTGGACACCATCGGATCGTCGGTGCGGCGACCGATCAGACGTTTGATGGCAAACAGCGTGTTGGAGGGGTTGGTCACGGCCTGGCGCTTGGCGGCTTGGCCGACCAAACGCTCGTCATCGGTGAACGCGACGATAGAGGGCGTGGTCCGGGCACCTTCCGAGTTTTCCACGACTTTGGCCTGGCTGCCATCCATGATGGCGACGCAGGAATTGGTGGTCCCGAGGTCGATTCCGATAACTTTCGACATGTTGTCCTTCCCTTGGCGATACCGGGGACAGATCCGCCTGCGCGGCCCCTGCGCCCCATCCCATAGACTACCGGCGCGCCCCGTCTCGGCACGCCTGGCCCGCTGCGCTATATAAGGAGCGGCCCCCCCGCCTGCAACCTGCGCAGAGGTGGCGCGAGATCCTTTACAAACCGCTAATTTCCCGGCGACCGCGGCGGGTCGTCGCGGTCATTCGGCCGCGACCCGACCGCGTTCGCTCAGATAGCGGTGAACGGCCGAAACCACGACCGACCCCTCGCCCACGGCAGAGGCGACGCGTTTGACCGAACCGGACCGCACATCGCCAATGGCGAACACGCCTGGGCAGCTGGTCTCATTGGGCGATTTGCCACCCACCACCTCTCCGGTGCGGACGAAATCGCGATTGTCCAGTTCACAGCGGCCATTCAGCCAGTCGGTGAACGGCGCGGCGCCGATCATGATGAAAAGCGCCCTGGTGTCGATGCGCCGCGTCTCTCCGGACCGGTTGTTGCGAAGGGTCGCGGCCTCCAGCGCTGCCGCACCGTCCAGCGCATCGACCTCGGTATGCGTGTGAATGGTGATGCCGGGGTCGTTCTTGAGCCGGTGCAGCAGATAGTCCGACATGGTCTCGGACAGGCCAGCGCCACGGATCACCAAATGCACGTGATCGGCGACCCGGCAAAGAAAAATTGCCGCCTGGCCGGCGGAGTTGCCGCCGCCGAAGATCACGACCTCGGTGCCCTTGCAAAACCGCGCTTCCAGATCGGTAGCGGCGTAATAGACGCCCTGACCCTCGAATTCGGCCAGCCGATCGAGCGGCAGCTTGCGATACTGAACACCGGTCGCGATCACTACCGACTTCGTGCAGATGTCGTTGCCGTTGCACAAATGGATGCGATAACCCGACGCGGTTTCATCCAATCGGCGGGCGGTGCGCGGCGCGGCAAGTCTGGCCCCGAACTTGATGGACTGCACCGCCCCACGATAGGCCAGATCTCGGCCCGAGATGCCGGTGGGAAAGCCCATGTAATTCTCGATCCGGCTCGACGTGCCGGCCTACCCGCCGATGGCGGTGTCCTCCACCACAACGGTATTCAACCCCTCCGACGCGCCATAGACGGCGGCCGCCAGCCCGCCCGGGTGGGCACCGATAACCGTCAGATCGACCTCGACCCCATCGGCGACGTCCAACGCCATGCCCAGCGCATAGGCGATGCCCGGATTGTCGGGCCGGCGCACGACCTCATTGCCGCGCAACACAATGTTCAACGTCGTTGGATCCAGATCCAGCCGCGCTGCGACATCGGCACCCTGCGCGCCGGTGGTGTCCATGAAGCTGTGCGGGATACGGTTGCGGCTGACGAATTCGCGGGCGCGGGTGACCTGACCGTTTGCCTCCGGCCCAAGCGCGACGAGGCTGGCATCGGCGGTCTGCATCAACGCCTCGCGCCGGGCGGCGAAGCCGGAGACGATGACATCGCCCAGTTCCGGAATGCTGGCGATGATCTCGCGCAGCCTTTCGACGGCGATTTCGATCACCTCGGTCGGCTTTTCGGCGCGCGCCGACAGAAACGCACGCTGACCGGTCAAAAGGCCGAGTTCGCCGAGGAAAGCGTTTTCCGTGGCACGGCCGCTGACGAATTCCTCACCGTCCAGCGTCTCACCCAGGATAGAGATCTCGCCCTCGAGGATGACGTAGAATTGCCCTTCATCCTGGCCGGCGCGAAACAGAAACGCGCCCGGCTGGAACGTCCTTTCGACGCCATAGCCGCGCAGAATCCCGATCTGGTCGGGCGTCAGGGCGCGTCCGGCGGCAGACCGCACCGCATCGTAGAGCTTGGACGTGGAAAACCGCGTTTGTGACATGGATCGGCCCTATATCTTGAATGGCATCAGTCTGACTATTTAGGAGATGGCATGCCGTCTATCGAGATTGAGGATTTCGTGCTGCACAAGTCTTACCTGGATCGTACCGCCCAGGAGGCAATGGTCGCGGACGTCCGGGCGGTGGTTGCGGTGGCGCCTCTGGTGGCGCCCGTCACGCCATGGGGCAAGCCGATGCGCGTGCGTATGACCGCCGCCGGGCGCTTCGGTTGGGTCGCCGACGGCAGGGGCTACCGGTATCAGGAACACCACCCGGCCGGCGGGGTCTGGCCACCGATCCCCGACAGTGTGCTGGCGGTGTGGACGGCGGTGGCGGCGTGCGCCCGCGCGCCGGAATGCTGCCTGGTCAATTTCTACGGTACCGGCGCGCGGATGGGGTTGCATCAGGACAAGGACGAGGCCGACTTTTCCTGCCCGGTGGTGTCCATTTCGCTGGGTGATCCGGCGCTGTTCCGGATCGGCGGGACACAACGGTCGGACCCGACGCGGTCGGTTAAGTTGGAAAGCGGGGACGTCCTGGTCATGGGCGGCCCGGCGCGGCGGAAGTTTCACGGGATCGACAGGATCCAATTCGGCGGCTCCACGCTGCTCGACCACGGCGGGCGGCTGAACCTTACGCTACGGGTCGTGACCTGAGACCGGGAGCCGGCAATACGACCCGCCGGCCAACTGCCCGACCCGGGCGCTGCGGAACGCCCGGACCCGCGGGGAAGCCTCCCCGCGGCCTGGCCGCCAGCGGCCAGGAGGATCGCGGTCGCGATCCTGTCCGGGCGGGTTGGCGGCGCACCAAGGCCGAACGTGTCAGTTGGTCGCGTCCAGCGAACAGCAGCCGGTCAGAAGTCGCGTGCCGCCGCCATCGCGCAAAAGCGCATCCATCGTCATGCCATAGGTCCGGTCCGAGGCCGCATCGGTGCAGATATCGTGGCGAAGGACACCGATCAGACTGGCGCGCTCCGCGCTCGCCTGCACCACCTGCGACACCTGTGGCCGGCCCTGCGCGGCCAGTTTCAGTCGTATCGTGAACTCCGAACTCGGGCTTTGCGGATGGTTCAGAACCAGGCCATCGCCGCCGCTGGTCAGGATCGACCAGTCAGGTTCCCCACCCACGCACAGAAGTGGACGGTCAAAGCGTGTCTCACCCGGTTCCGACGCCGATTGCGCGGCCAAGAACTGCAGCGACACCCAGCCGCTCAGATCGCCTTGGTTGACCCGGCCCCAATTCCCGTTCTCGCTGAGTTGCACCACCTCCACCCCGCGCGCGGATCGCGGCAACTCACCCACGATCAGCGCGGATGGCCTTGGGTTTTCGCGGATTTTCAGCGTATCGTTTTCGGCCACGCCGATCACGTCGTAAAGCCCGGGCGTTTCCGCCGACACCGGCCCGGCCCCTGCGGCTACGGCCGCCACCAGGGCCGCCACCCGGCCCCATCTCAAAAACGCGTATCTCATGCGCCAACTCATTACACGACTACCCCTTAACCGGTTCTTCAACACACACATCCGCGGCGGGCAACGGGCGCTTCCGCCCATCTTCACCCACCGCGACAAAAACAAACGTCGCCTCCGTCACCCGCAGCCGGGTGGCGTCGGGTTGGCGGATCACCCATGACTCCACGCAAATCTGCATCGAGGTCCCGCCCTCGCGCAGCATCGTGGCATAGATCGATACCGTGTCGCCCACATGCACCGGGCGCAGAAACGACATCGCCTCGACCGCCACGGTCGCCACCCGTCCCCTGGCCCGGTTACGCGCCAGGACCGACGCGCCCAGATCCATCTGCGCCATAAGCCAGCCACCGAAGATATCACCATTGGCATTGGTATCGCCCGGCATGGCGATGGTCTGGAGAGTCAATTCACCCTGTGGCTGCATGCCCGTAATCAAAATGCCTTCAACCCGCCCCGGTTTCCACGTTAGGCCGGTGACGCGCCAAGCTCAACTCTCGGTCGGTCCGATTTCGCGCTGGAACAGCGGCGCGCGATGCTTAAGTTCTGGCCGGGGCAGCGGTGCTGCGGAAGAAAGGACGACATCATGGAACCATCGGCGGCGCTTGGCGCCTTTACGCTTTATGCGGCGCTGAACACGCTGATCCTGATTTGGCTTGCGTTCAATGTCGGCCAGAAGCGCACGGCGCTGAAGATCTCGATCGGCGACGGCAACCAGCCGACACTGATCCGCGCCATGCGGGGCCAGGCGAATTTCGTGGAAACCGTGCCCTTGGCGCTGCTGTTGCTGCTGGCCACCACTCTGCAGGGTGCGCCGGCGCTGGTGATCCACATCTTCGGCCTGGCGCTGACCCTTGGCCGCGTGTTCCACGCGCTGCATTTCACCGCCGACGACGCGCCGGGCTGGCAACGCGGTGCCGGCGCGGGGCTGACGGTGCTGGTACTGGGCGTCCTGGCGCTTGGTCTGATCGGGCACGCGCTTTACGCGTTGGTGGCGGCATGAGCGCGGATCTGCGCGATCTGGCGACCCGCACCCTGATGGCGGCGAAACGCGCCGGCGCCGAGGCGGCGGATGTGCTGGCCGTGCGCGCCGATGGCGTTTCGATGGAGATGCGCAGCGGCGCGTTGGAGACGGCGGAACGCTCCGAAGGCACCGATCTGGGTCTGCGCGTGCTGATGGGGCGGCGGCAGGCCTGCGTGTCGATCTCCGACACCCGCGATGCGGCCATCGAGGACATGGTGGAACGCTCGGTGGCCATGGCGCGCGAGGCGCCGGAGGATCCGTCCATCGGCCTGGCCGACCCGGACGATCTGGCCCAGTCCTGGGATCTGGCCGCGCTCGACCTGGTCGATCCCGCCGACCCGCCCAGCGCCGATATGCTGGCAGAGACCGCGCGCGCGCTTGAAGCCGCGGCGCTGGCCAAATCCGGCATCGCCCAGGTTCAAAGCGCCGGGGCGCAGTTCCAGTCGGCAGAGATCTATCTGGCCGCCAGCAACGGGTTCGAAGGCGGCTATGCCCGCACCACCCACGGCGCGGCGTGTGTCGCCATCTGCGGCGAGGGGTTGGAGATGGAGCGCGACTACGCCTTTGAATCGCGCAGCCACGCCGCCGATATGCCGGATGCGCAAGACATCGGCGCGCTCGCCGCGGCCCGTACACTGGCCCGCGCCGGCGCCACGCAACCGGCGACTGGCGCATTTCCGGTGATGTTCGATGAACGCATCGCTGCCGGGCTGGTCGGCCATCTGCTGTCGGCGATCAACGGCGCCGCCATCGCCCGCGGCACCAGTTGGGCCAAGGATCTGCTGCACCAGCCGGTGCTGCCACAGGCGCTATCGCTGATCGAAGAGCCGCATCGCGCCCGCGTCGGACGCTCCCAACCCTTCGATGCAGAGGGCTTGCCGACCACCGACCGAACCCTGGTTGCCGATGGCGTGCTGCAGGGCTGGATCCTGGATCTGGCCAGCGCGCGCAAGCTGGGCCTTTCCAGCACGTCGAATGCCGCGCGCGGCACCGGCGGGCCGCCCAGCCCGGCCACCGGAAATGTCCGCCTGACCGGCCCGCAGACCGCCAAGGCGGATCTGCTGCGGCAGATGGGCGAGGGGTTGCTGGTGACCTCGCTCATGGGCAGTTCGATCAACCCCAATACCGGGGACTACTCGCGTGGGGCCTCCGGGTTCTGGGTGCGCGGCGGAGAGGTCGCCGAACCGGTCAACGAATGCACCATCGCCGGCAATCTGAAGGACATGCTCTTGAGCCTGCGCGCCGCCGACGATGCCCGCCCGCATCTGAGCGCGGTGGTCCCCAGCCTGGTGGTCGAAGGTCTGACGGTTGCCGGAAAATGACGATCTGGCACTGCTGACCGGCGCCGCCCGCGCCGCGGGTGAGATCGCCATGCAGCACTTCCGCCAGGACCCGAAGGTTTGGGACAAGGGCGGCGGCGAAGGTCCGGTGACGGAGGCCGACCTGGCCGTCAACGCCATGCTGGAGGACCGGCTGCGCACCGCGCGGCCCGACTACGGCTGGTTGTCCGAGGAAAGCCCCAACAGCACGACCGGCGCGGGCCCCAGCTTCGTCATCGACCCGATCGACGGCACCCGCGCCTTTATCGAGGGCACCACCGCCTTTGCCCATGCATTGGCGGTGGTCCGCGACGGCCGGCCAACCGCCGCGGTGGTCTATCTGCCGGCGCAGGACCGGCTGTTCGCGGCCACCGCCGGGGGTGGCGCCACGCTGAACGCCGCGCCCATCGCCGTGGCCGCGCGCGAAGGACTGCGGGATGCCGCCGTTCTGGCCACCAAACCGGCGCTGCGGCCAGATCACTGGCCCGGCGGGGTGCCGGCGGTGGCGCGGGTCTACCGGCCGTCGCTGGCCTATCGCATCTGCCTTGTCGCCCAGGGGCGCTTCGATGCCATGATCACCCTGCGCGACACCTGGGAATGGGACATCGCAGCCGCCGCGCTGATCGCCGGAGAGGCCGGCGCGACGGTCACCGACCGCAACGGCCGCCCGTTGCGTCTGGACGGCGCGCGCGCGCTGCATCCGGGCTGTTTCGTCGCGCCGGCGCCGATCCACCGGGCGCTGATGGCGCATCGGCGCGGACCCGCCCCGCCCGCTTGACCCGGTGCCGCGTTCCTCTAGGCTGCCTGACGTCATGCAATCATGGGGGACGTTTGGCATATGCAGCGTTTGCATCTGGTCTTTGGCGGTGAGTTGACCGACCCGACATCGACCCAATTCCGGGACGTCGATGCCATCGATATCGTTGGCATCTTCCCCGACTACGCCACCGCCTACGACGCCTGGAAGTCGCGCGCGCAGGCCACGGTGGACAACGCGCATATGCGATACTTCATCGCCCATCTGCACCGCCTGCGCGACGAAGAGGCGGCCGCCAGCCCGACCGAGGAACTTGGCTGACCGCCCAGCGCCGCGCTCTTTGCTGCTGGCAGTGGCGCTGGGTGTTTCCGCCATCGCGGAACCCTGGGTCCGGCGGCACTTGGCGCGCCGCGCCCGGCATGGAAAAGAGGACCCGGCCCGCCTGCCGGAACGCTTTGGTATCGCCAGCGTCGCCAGGCCGGCGGGCCGTCTGATCTGGTTCCACGCGGCGTCCGTCGGCGAGTCGGTATCGCTTCTGTCCCTGATCGGCGGCCTGGCCAAGGCAGAGCCGGCGCCGCAGGTTCTGCTGACCACCGGCACACGCAGCTCCGCCGATCTGATGCGGCGGCGCCTGCCGGATGGGGTGATCCACCAGTTCGCGCCGGTCGACACCCGCGCGGCGGTGCGCCGGTTTCTGCGCCACTGGGCGCCGGACATGGCGGTCTGGACCGAAAGCGAACTGTGGCCGCGGCTGGTCGTCGAAACGAACCGCCTGGGCTGTCCGATGCTGCTGATCAACGCCCGCATCTCGGACCGGTCGGCGGCGCGGCTGCGGCGGTTCCCGCACTACAGCGCGGCCCTTCTGGTGCGGTTCGACACCATCCTCGCGCAGGATCCGCCGGGGGCTGCGCGGCTGATTTCCCTGGGCGCGCGCGCCGACACGGTGGAGGTTGCGGGCAGCCTGAAAGACACCGCAGACCCGTTGCCCCATGACGTGGACGCGCTGGCGCGGTTGAAAAAGCAGTTGGCCGGCCGGCCGGTCTGGCTCGCCGCTTCCACCCATGACGGTGAGGAGGAGATCGCCGCCACCGCCCACCGCCGCGCCCGGCGACGGTTTCCCGGCCTGCTGCTGATCATCGCGCCGCGGCATCCCGAACGCGGGCCCAGCATTGCCGAGCGTCTGCGCACCGAGGGCTGGGCGGTCGCCATGCGGTCCGCGGGCGAAGAACCCAATCGAGAGACCGAGATCTACCTGGCCGATACGCTGGGCGAGATGGGGCTGTGGTATCGCCTGGCCACGGTCAGCTTTCTGGGCGGGTCACTGACCGATGCCGGCGGGCACAACCCGTTCGAGCCGGCGCTGTTGGGCTCGGCAATACTTCATGGCCCGCATGTGCAGAATTTCGCGATGACCTATGCCCGGTTTCAGGCCGCCGGCGCGGCGGTGCCGGTGCCCGATGCGAACAGTCTGGCGGCGAAAGTGATCGAAAGCCTGCCGCCCGACCGCGCCGCGGCACTGGCCAACGCCGCCTGGAGCGTGTCTTCCGAAGGCGTCGACGTCATCCGCCATGTCCGCCGGGTGATCCTGGACCACTTGCCGGCGCCCCGGACATGAGGCGCGCGCCCGGTTTCTGGCAGCGCCCGCAAGCGGCCCCGGGCTTGGCGGCGCGGGCGCTGACACCCGCGGCTTGGATCTGGCGCGCCGTCACCGCCCGCCGACTGGCACGGGCGCCGCTGCTCCGGCCGGCGGTGCCGGTGATCTGCGTCGGCAACTTGACCGTGGGCGGCACCGGCAAGACGCCGCTTGTCGCCGCGCTTCTGACACGTCTGAGCCTGGCTGGGCGTCATCCACATGCGCTAAGCTGCGGGTATGGCGGGCAACTGGCGGGTCCCGTCCAGGTCGACCCGAACCGCCATGACGCCGCCGCCGTAGGTGACGAGCCGCTGCTTTTGGCCGCCGTCGCACCGACCTGGATCGCGCGCCGCCGCGCCGAGGGCGCCGAGGCGGCGCAGGCCGGCAGCGCCGGTGCAATCGTCATGGACGATGGGTTTCAGAACCCCGATGTGGCCACCGATTTGCGGATCCTGGTGATCGATGGAGGGGTAGGTTTCGGCAATGGGCGTGTGCTTCCCGCCGGCCCGCTGCGCGAACCGGTCGCAGGCGGGCTGGCGCGCACCGATCTGGTCGTGGCCCTGGGCAACGCCGCGGACATCGACGCCCTGCGCAACGCCTGGCCGGCGCTGGACGCGCAGCCGCTGCTCACCGGCCGCATCGCGCCGCTGGAGACCGGGATGGACTGGCGCGGCCTGCCGGTGGTCGCCTTCGCCGGAATCGGGCGGCCGCAGAAGTTCTTCGCCACGCTGCGTAGGCTGGGCGCCGATCTGCGCGCGACGCATGCGTTCGGCGATCACGCACCCTATCCGCCCCGGCTGCTGGCCCGGCTTCAGGCAGAGGCCCGGGAACGCGGTGCGATGCTGGTGACCACGGAGAAGGACGCCGTGCGGCTCCCGGCGCAGATACGTCAGCAGGTGCGGGTTCTGCCGGTACGGGTCGAGATGGACGATTGGGCGCCGCTCGATGCGGCGCTGGACCGGTTATTCGCGCGGCCCAGACGTTAAATCGCCCCGGGGTCTCGCCGAAACGCGCCGAAGTGGCTCTAGCTGCCCAGCGCCTCGTCCAGTTTGGTGGCAAAGGTACGATAGTTCATGTTCGACTCTTTGCGGCCGTTGATGAAGAAGGTCGGCGTGCCCTGCACCTCGTCGGCCTGGGCGTTTTTCTGGTATTCCGCCACCAACGCCTCGGCCCAGGCCTGATCCTGGACGCAGGCATCCATCTGATCGTCGGTCATGCCCGCCTGCCGGCCGATGGCAAAGATCCCGGCGACCGCATCCGCTGCCTCTGCCTGGCGCGACCACTCGTCCTGACGCTCGAACAACCGATCGACGATGCCGAAATACCGCTCCGGCCCCGCGCAGCGCGCGACCATCGCGGCCCACAGCCCATAGCGGTCGAAATACACGTCGCGGACCACGAACCGGACCTTTCCGGTGTCGATGTAGTTGGTCTTGATCCGCTTGAAGACATCCCGGTGGAAGCTGGCACAATGCGGGCAGGTCAGCGAGGCGTACTCGATAACCGTAACCGGTGCGTCCGGGTCGCCAAGCACCATTCCCTCGACCGACCGTGCGGGCGCTTCGGCATCCTGCGCCCAAACCGGGACGGCCAGGCTCAACGCGGTGGCGGATGCCGCCATCAGGCTGGCGCGGCGGGTCATAACTATTCGGGCCATCAACTCCTCCGTGACGCAGCTTTTTCAGATTTCCGCAGCACATTATAGCCAAGCTGCTCCAGGGCAAGCCGCAGCCCAGGATCGCCGATCACAGACGCGTGTTCTGCGGCCTTCTGCCGCAAATCCGCGCGGTCTTCGGGCGGCTTGGGCGCGGCCGGCGGGGCAAAGGCGGCCTGCGCCTCGGCAAAGCCGGCGGCATCCTGCTGGGCGATGCGCACCCGGGCGACGGCATTATAGCCATAGCAGGCGTTGACCCGTTCGCGGATGGTGGCGCTGAGCATCTGAACTTCGGCCGCGCGCGCGCCGACACAGGCGACAGTCAGCGTGGCGCCCAGTCCGCCGGCACTGCCAAAGCCGATCTTCAGCGGCAAGGCGAGGGTCGCGATCTCTGCCCCGCAGATCTCCGCCCAGTCGGTCAGGATGCGCGATTCGGAAAAGCCGCGCCGCGCCGCGGTTCCCCGGATGCGCTTGCGCGCCAGGGCGCCGGCGCGGGTGAACTTTCCCGCGGTCACCGGACGCGACTGTTTGCCCTTGCGCTTGTCCATGCAGCCCCCCGCGGTCACAGTGCCTGGGAAAGGTAACGGGCGGGGCGGGACGAGTGCCAGCGAATTCGACGCAGCCACGGGCAGACGATCTGCTGGGGTGGTATGACCGCCATGCGCGGGTGCTGCCCTGGCGCGTCCCGCCGGCCGCGTCCCGCGGCGGGGCGCGGCCCGATCCCTACCATGTCTGGCTGAGCGAGGTCATGCTGCAGCAGACCACGGTCGCCGCTGTGATCCCTTATTTTCGAACCTTCACCGAACGCTGGCCGGGCGTGGCCGATCTGGCCGCGGCCGAGGATGCCGCCGTCATGGCCGCCTGGGCTGGCCTGGGATATTACGCCCGCGCGCGCAACCTGTTGAAATGCGCCCGCGAGGTCACCCAAACCCATGGCGGTGTGTTTCCGACGACCGAAGCCGGCCTGGCCGCGCTGCCGGGTATCGGCCCCTACACCGCCGCTGCGATCGCAGCCATCGCGTTCGGCGCGCCCGCGGTGGTGGTCGACGGCAATGTCGAAAGGGTAATCGCGCGCGTCTTCGACCTGCACCAGCCGCTGCCGGCCGCCAAACCGCGGATCAAGCAGAACGCCGCCACGCTGACGCCGCGGGCCCGGCCCGGCGATTACGCTCAGGCGGTGATGGATCTGGGCGCCACCATCTGCACCCCGCGCAACCCGGCCTGCGGCCTGTGCCCCTGGCGCGACCCTTGCGCCGGGCGCCGGGCGGGCACCGCCGAGGCGCTGCCGCGCAAGCTGCCCAAAGCCCCCAAACCGGTGCGCCACGGCACCGTCTTTCTGGCACTGCGCGGGGATGGCGCAGCCTTGGTGGAGACCCGCCCGGGCAAGGGTCTTCTGGGCGGCATGCTGGGTCTGCCAGGCAACACCTGGGCAGAGACGCCGCCACCCGCCGCACCGCCACTGCCCGGCGACTGGCGCGCGGCCGGCGAGGTGCGCCACACGTTCACGCATTTTCACCTGATCCTGCAGGTTCGGGTCGCGGTCGGGGTCACCGCCCCGGCGCCGCCGGGTTTGCGGTTTCAAACCGTGCTGGACCGCGATCTGCCGACCGTCATGCGCAAAGCCTATCGCCTGGGCCGTGGCGCGCTGGCCGCCTGAGATTGCCGATTGCGGCGCGCCCGTACCGCTGTTACGCGTGAACCAACGATGCCGAAACGGCGGAGCGGACGGCCACGGCGGCGGACCCAAATCGGGCGCCGGACGGGCCATCGTTGAGGGCGGTGTCCGCCCGGCCATCGGCATGCCGACATAAGGGGCGGAAGGTGGCAGCACAGACGGACCATATCGGCGTTATGATCTGCGGCCATGGCTCGCGCAGCCAGGTGGCCGTGGATGAGTTCGCCGTTATGGCACAGAAGCTTCCCGATCTGCTGCCCGATTGGCCGGTGGAATACGGCTATCTGGAGTTTGCAAACCCGGTGATCCGCGACGGGCTGGACCGGCTGCGTGACCGGGGCTGCAACCGCATCCTGGCAGTGCCCGGCATGCTGTTCGCCGCTATGCACGCCAAGAACGACATCCCCACCGTGCTGAACACCTATGCCGCGCGGCATGGGGTGCGCATCGATTATGGCCGCGAGTTGGGCGTCGATGCCCGCATGCTTCAGGCCGCCGCCGCGCGGATCGAGGTGGCGCTGGCAGCGGCCGACGCAACCGACCCAGTGCCCCGGCACGATACCTGCCTGGTGGTGATCGGCCGCGGCGCCTCGGACCCCGACGCCAACGCCAATGTCGCCAAGGTCGCGCGCATGCTGTGGGAGGGCATGGGCTTCGGCTGGTGCGAGATCGGCTATTCCGGCGTCACCTTCCCGCTGGTCGAGCCCTGTCTCGACCATGCCGCGCGGCTGGGCTACCGGCGCGTCGTGGTCTTCCCTTACTTCCTGTTCGCCGGTGTGTTGATCGACCGGATCTATGGGTTCACGGACCTGGTCGCCAGCCGCACGCCCGGCACGGACTTCGTCAAGGCCGGCTATCTGGCCGACCACCCCCAGGTGCTGGCGACCTTCGCCGAACGCGTGACGGAGATCCTGGACGGCCCGCCGGCGATGAATTGCGGTCTGTGCAAATACCGCGCTCAGGTGCTGGGGTTCGAGGCAGAGGTCGGCGCGCCGCAGGAAAGCCACCATCACCATGTGGAGGGCCAAGGCGCGCAGGCGCCGGGGTCGGATGTCGGGTCCTGCAAGTTGTGCGACAGCTTCTGCACCGGCGTTTGCCGGCTGGAGGACGGGCACCATCATCATCAACATCACCACCACGACCATCACCACCATAACGATCACGGGCACGGGCACGGGCACGATCACGGGCACGCGCACGATCACCACCACCCGCCCTACCCGCATGCCGATCACCCGCTGGGGCCGGAAAGCGCGCGGCGGCACCGCAAGGCCGGCGGGTGAACCTGTTCGACACCCATATCGTGGTGGATTGGTCGGCTCGCTCGACCCCGTCGCCGGCACGCGGTGTGGCGGATGCGATCTGGTGGGCCGTCGCCCGCGCGGGCGACGTCGCCGCGCCGGTCTATGCCCGCACGCGGCATGCGGCCATCACGATGCTCGCCGATCTGCTGGCGGCGGAATCGGCCGCCGGGCGGCGGGTGCTGATCGGCTTCGACTTTCCGTTCGGCTATCCCGAAGGCGTGGCGGCGCGGCTGACCGGCGAGGCCCGGGCCTTCGCGCTGTGGGATTGGCTGGCGGCGCGGGTGCAGGATGCGCCTGACAACGGCAACCGCCGCTTTGCCGTCGCGGCAGAGATCAACGCCGCCTATGACGGGCTTGGCCCCGCCTGGGGCCGACCGGCGGCCTGGAACTATCCCGGCGTACCGGTAAGCCGGCGCGACCGGTACGGCAGTGACCACCCGCCGGAACGCCGCCGCGCCGATGCCCGCGCCGCGGGTGCAAAGACCGTGTGGCAACTGGCCTATGCCGGTGCGGTCGGGTCCCAGGTCTTGCTTGGCTTGCCGGCGCTGAACCGGGTCCGCAGCGATCCCAGGCTTGTCGACCGGATCGCCGTCTGGCCCCTCGACGGCGGCCTGCGCGTGCCCGACGCGCAGATCGTGGTCGCAGAGGTCTATCCTTCGCTGCTGCGCCCGCAGATCCGCGACCGCCGCGTGATGGGAGAGGTGTTGGATGCGGCCCAGGTGCGGGTGACCGCACTGGCACTGGCGCGGCTCGACGCCACGGGGGGGCTGGCGCGGCTTTTCGACGGGCCCGGTGACCTGACCGAGCGGGACCGCCATATCGTCGGAACCGAGGAAGCCTGGATCCTGGGTCTGGGCGCCGAAGCCGCGCTTGCCGCGGCGCTGGACACCAATGCAGAGGCGCTGAGCCATGCGTCCTGAAGCCTATGAGCGCGACCCCCGCGCGATCTACGCGCGCAGTTTCGACATCATCCGTGCCGAGGCGCCGCTGGACCGGTTGCCGCAGGATATCGCCGAGATCGCGGTGCGCATCGTGCATGCCTGCGGCATGGTCGATGTCGCGGGCGATCTGGTGTTCTCGGACAGCGTCGCCCGCGCCGCCCGCGCCGCGCTTGGCGCCGGCGCACCGATCTATTGCGATGCGCAGATGGTCGCCAGCGGGGTGATCGCGCGCGCGTTGCCGGCGGCCAATCCGGTTCTGGTCACGCTGTCCGACGCGCGTGTGGCGGATCTGGCGAAACGGCACGGCACCACGCGCTCCGCAGCGGCGGTGATGTTGTGGCGCGACCGGCTGGACGGCGCGGTCGCGGTGATCGGCAACGCGCCCACGGCGCTGTTCCAGTTGCTGGACCTGGTCGAGACCGGCGCAAGGCCGGCGGCGATCCTGGGCTTTCCGGTCGGCTTCGTCGGCGCGGCGGAAAGCAAGGCGGCACTGGTCAAACGTGCCAACGGCACCCCGTTTCTCACCCTGCCCGGCCGCCGCGGGGGGTCCGCCATGGCGGCGGCGGCGGTGAACGCACTGACCCTGGGCCTGGGCGGGGACGGCACGTGACTGCCTGGCTCGATATCGTGGGCATCGGCGAGGATGGCATGGCCGGGCTTGCCCCGCCCGCCCGCGCGGCGGTCGAAGCGGCCGAGGTCATCCTGGGCGGCGCGCGCCACCATAGCCTCAGCGACGGGATCACCGCCGAACGGCTGGCCTGGCCCTCGCCCTTCGATGCCATGATCGACACCATCCGCGCCCAGCGCGGGCGCCGCTTCGTGGTGCTCGTGACGGGTGATCCGCTGTGGTATTCGGTCGGCGCGCGGATCCTGCGGGCGATCCCGGCCGATCAGATCCGCTTTCACCCGCAGATCTCCGCGTTTCAATTCGCCGCCTGTCGCATGGGCTGGAGCCTGGCCGATGTCGAGACCCTGACCGTCCATGGCCGCCCGGTCGAACAGGCGCTGCCTTTCTTCGGCCCCGGCGCGCGGTTGCTGATGCTGACGCAGGACGCGCAGACGCCGGGCCGGATCGCGGCGCTGCTGCGCGAAAGCGGCTTCGGCCCCAGCCATATGACCGTGCTGGGCGCCCTGGGCGGACCGCACGAAACCCGCCTGGACGGGGCGGCGGAGACCTGGGATCGGACCGCGCCGGATTTCCACGTGCTGGCGGTCGAATGCCGGGCTGCAGAGACCGCGCTGCCGCTGCCCCTGGGCCCCGGGCTGCCCGACGATGCCTTCGCCCATGACGGCAAGATCACGAAGCAGGAGATCCGCGCGCTGACCCTGGCGCGGCTGGCGCCGCGACGGCACGGCGTGCTTTGGGATATCGGCTGCGGCTGCGGCTCGGTCGCCGTCGAATGGTTGCGGCTGGCGCGCGACGGTGCGGCCATCGGGATCGAGCCCAACCCGGCACGGCGCGACCTGGCGGCGCGGAACGCCCTGCGCTTGGGCGCGCCGCGGCTGCGGCTGATCGACGGTCAGGCGCCCGCGGCGCTCAAAGATCTGCCGCCGCCGGATGCGATCTTCATCGGCGGCGGTCTGTCCGAACCGGTCATCGACGCCTGTCTGACCGCCCTGCCGGTCCACGGCCGGCTGGTCGCGAACGCGGTAACGCTGGAAAGCGAAACCTGCCTGATCGCGGCCCATGCGGCCCATGGCGGCGCGCTGACGCGGTTGGCGGCGGCCCGGGCCGATGCGATCGGCCGATTCCGCGGCTGGCGGCCCTCGATGCCAGTGACGCAATGGAGCCTGCGCGGATGACCGGCACGCTGACCGGCGTCGGTCTGGGCCCCGGCGACCCGGATCTGATCACGCTGCGCGCCGCCCGGCTGATCCAGGCCGCACCCGTCATCGCCTATCCCGCGCCCGATACCGGCACGAGTTTCGCGCGCGCCATCGCTGCGGATCTGATCCCAGAGGCGGCGGTGGAGATCGCCATCACCGTGCCGATGCGCGCGGCCCGCTTTCCGGCGCAGGCCGTCTACGACCAGGCCGCGGCGGATGTCGCCCGCCATCTGTCCAAGGGGCGCGATGTCGTGGTGTTGTGCGAGGGCGACCCGTTTTTCTATGGCTCGTTCATGTATCTCTACGACCGGCTAAAGGGGGATTTCCCCACACAGGTGGTACCGGGCGTCACCTCGTTGACCACCTGCGCCGCCCGCGCCGCGCGCCCGCTTTGCGCCCGCAACGAGCCGCTCACCATCCTGCCGGCGCCGCTTGACGATGCGGCGCTGACGGCGCGGCTGCAACAGCCCGGCGCGGTGGCGCTGATGAAGGTCGGCCGGCATCTGGACCGGTTGCGCCGGCTGCTGGGCGATCTGGGTCTGGCGCGGCGCGCGGTCTATGTCGCCCATGCCAGCCTGCCGCAGGAAACCGTGCTGCCGCTGGACCAGGCGCCGGCGCCGGCGCCCTATTTCTCGATGATCCTGATCCCGGGCCAAGATCCCTATGCCGCCTCCTGACCCCTCTCCCGCCCCGGTGATCCTCAGCCTCACCGCATCCGCCGCGCCGCTGGCGGGACGGCTTGCCCAGGACCTGGGCGCGCAGCATCTGACCCCGGCGCCCGGGACCGTGGGCGCCGAGATCCGGGCGCTGTTCCAGGCCGGCGCGCCGATCGTGGGCGTCTGCGCGGCCGGCATCCTGATCCGTGGCCTGGGGCCGATCCTGGGTGACAAGCGGCACGAGCCGCCGGTTCTGGCCGTGGCCGAGGACGGCAGCACGGTTGTGCCGCTTCTGGGCGGGCATCACGGCGCGAACGTCCTGGCGCGGCGCGTCGCGGATCTGCTGGCGGGGGCGGGCCGCACCGCGATCACCACGGCCGGCGATCTGCGGCTGGGCGTGGCCCTGGACGACCCGCCCGACGGCTGGCATCTGGACAACCCCGAAGACGTCAAATACGTCACCGCCGCGCTGTTGGCCGGCAGCGTAGGGGCGCTTTCAGGTCAGGCCCCGTTTCTGGACCCGCTGCCCGACACCGTCGCCCGCCAACCCGCACCCGACCCCGGGGCACCGGTCGTCCTGCGCGTGGGCGCGCGGGCGCTGATATATCGCCGTCGGACGGTGGCGCTGGGTGTCGGCTGCATCCGCGGCTGCGATCCGGTTGCCATGATCGGCCATGCCGCGCGGTGCCTGGCCGACTGGGGTATCGCCCAGGGCGAGGTGGCCGCGATCCATTCCATCGACCTGAAGGCGGACGAGGCCGCCGTGCACGCACTGGCGGCGCATCTGGGCGTACCGGCCCGGTTCCATGCCGCCGCAGCGCTGGAGGCGGAAACACCGCGCCTGACCGCCCCGTCCGACACGGTCTTCGCCGAAGTCGGCTGCCATGGCGTGGCCGAAGGTGCAGCGCTCGCCGCCGCCGGGCCGAAAGGCGGGCTGATCGGGCCCAAGGCGAAGACCCCGCAGGCGACCTGTGCCGCAGCGCGCATCGGCGCCGGCGGGGCGCCGGGCCGGGCGCGCGGGCGGTTATCGGTCGTGGGCATCGGCCCCGGCGCCGCCGATTGGCGCACGCCCGAGGCCACCGCAGCGATCCTGCGGGCGGAGGAATTGGTAGGCTACGGGCGTTACCTGGATCTGCTGGGGCCGCTGGCGCCAAAGGCCAAACACCGCGCCTTCGATCTGGGCCAGGAGGAGGCCCGCTGCCGCTATGCGCTGGAGGCCGCCGGGGCGGGGCGCGACATCGCGCTGATCTGTTCCGGAGACGGCGGCATCTATGCGATGGGCGCGCTGGTCGCGGAACTGCTGGACCGGCCCGCGGATGCGGGCGGTGTCAGCGATGCGGCGCGGCGGGTGGAGGTGGTCAACATCCCCGGCATCTCCGCACTGCAGGCGGCCTCGGCCCGGGCGGGCGCGCTGCTTGGGCATGACTTCTGCGCCATCTCGCTTTCGGATCTGCTGACCGAGCGGCAGACGATCCTGAACCGGATCGCGGCAGCCGCGGCGGGCGATTTCGTCATCGCCTTCTACAACCCAGTGTCGCGCCGACGCCGCACCCTGCTGGCGGAGGCGCGCGAGATGCTGCTGCGGCATCGCCCGCCCGACACGCCGGTGCTGCTGGCCGCCGATCTGGGCCGGCCGGCCGAGACATTGCGGCGGCGCACCCTTGCGACACTGAAGACGGAGGAGGTCGACATGCTGACCACCGTGATCGTCGGCGCCAGTGCCAGCCGCGCCTTTCAGACCGGCGACCATGCGGCGGGTGCCCAAGGCTGGCGGCTTTACACGCCCCGCGGCTATGCGCGGAAACTGGATGGAAAGGCTGCGGAATGAGCGACACGCCAAAAACCGGCGGCTGCCTGTGCGGGGCGGTCACATATACGGTCAACGGCCCCCTGCGCCCGGTCGTCGCCTGCCACTGCACGCAATGCCGCAAGACCTCCGGCCACCACGTGGCCGCCACCGCCGCCAGGCGGACCGATGTGGCAATCGCCGGCGCGGTCACCTGGTATGCCTCCAGCGACCGGGCCCGGCGCGGTTTCTGCGGCACCTGCGGCAGCAATCTGTTCTGGGACTCGCCCGACAGCGACGGGCTGTCGATCTTTGCCGGCACGCTTGACGACACAAGCGATCTGCGGCTGGCTGGCCATATCTTCACCGCGGCGAAGGGCGCGTATTACGAAATTGCCGACGGCACGCCGCAGGCGGCAGGCCACGATGCCACCCTGACCACGCGGATCTGACATGACGGTCTATTTCATCGGCGCCGGCCCTGGAGATCCGGAACTTCTGACGCTCAAGGCACAGCGGCTGATCGCGCGGTGCCCCGTCTGTCTCTATGCCGGGTCGCTGGTCCCGGCGGAGGTCGTGGCCGGCGCGCCGCCGGACGCGCTGGTGCGCGATACCGCCCCGATGACGCTGGACCAGATCGTCGCGTTGATCGAAACCGCCCATGCCAAAGACCAAGACGTCGCCCGGGTGCATTCCGGCGACCCGTCGCTTTACGGCGCCATCGCCGAACAGATCCGCCGGCTGCGTGCGCTGGGCATTCCTTTCCAGATCGTGCCGGGCGTGCCGGCCTATGCCGCCGCGGCTGCGGCCATGGGCCAGGAGTTGACCGTGCCGGAGGTGGCGCAGACGGTCATTCTGACCCGTACCGCGATGCAATCCTCTGCCATGCCGCCGGGCGAGGATCTGGCGACCTTGGGTCGGTCTGGGGCGACGCTGGCGATCCACCTGTCGGTGCGGAACCTGCGCGAGATCGAGCGCCAGCTGATCCCGCTTTATGGCGCCGATTGCCCAGCCGCGATCGCCTATCGCGTCGGCTGGCCCGATGCGCTGATCCTGCGCTGCCGCCTGGACGAGGTGCATAAACGCGCCCGGGCTCAGAAGATCACGCGCACGGCGCTGATCTTCGTCGGCCGGGCGCTGGCCGAGGACGCGGATTTCCGAGACAGCGCGCTTTACGACCCCACGCACAGCCATATCCTGCGGCCGTGAGTTCAGCGCGGTTCCTCTGGCGCGATGACATGCGCGAAAGACCCGGAGACGCGGCCGTCACGCAGGCCGATCTCGCCAAGGGCGGTGCCGTCGGCATCTTCCGCCCGAAACAGACGCTGGTGACCGGCGGATTCGTCCAGGATCGCCGCGTAGTGGAATTCGTGGCCTTTGAGCGGCGCAGTCCAGGGCGCGCCTGCCAAGGGCATCAAGTAGCGATAGCCCAGATGCAACCGGCGATCGGCAAAGCTGGTCTCCACCGGCAGCAAGCCCAGCATGGCATGGCGCGCGCCGGTCGCATCCACCAGCCCCGTGCCCAGGGTCATATAGCCGCCGCACTCGCCATAGATCGTGGCGCCGCGCGCCGCGGCCGCGGTCATGCCGGCGTGGAATCGGCCGGCGGCGGCAAGGGTGCCGGCATGGAGTTCGGGATAGCCTCCGGGCAAGAAGATCGCATCGGCGGCGGGATCGGGCGGCGCATCGGCGAGCGGAGAGAATGGGTGCAGGCTCGCGCCCTGGGCGCGCCAATCCTCCATCAAATGCGGATAGGCAAAGGCAAACGCGGCATCCTGCGCCACCGCGATCCGGCTGCCCGGCGGTGGCAGGCGACGCGGCGCGTGCGGCGCTGGCGGCAGCGGGCGCGCGGCGGCAAGGATCGCATCGGGATCGGCATGCGCGCTCAGCCACTCGGCAGCGCCGTCGAGCAGCGCCTCAAGATCGGACAATTCGGGCGCCGGTATCAGGCCGAGATGGCGGTCGGGCAGGGTCAGATCCGGCTGCCGCGGCAACCGGCCCAGCACCGCGAAACCGGCCCTTTCCAAGGCGCCAGCGGCCAGATCGGCATGCCGCCCAGACCCAAGCCGGTTCAGGATCACCCCGGCGATCCGGAGCCCGGGCCGCAGCGCCCGCAGCCCTGCCGGCGCCAGCGCGACAGAGCCACCCTGACGGGCCGCATCCAGCACCAGGATCAGCGGCAGATCCAGCGCCTGCGCCAGATCCGCCGCGGCGCCTTGGCCGGACCGGCCCGCCCCATCCAGCGCGCCCATCGCCGCCTCGACGATCAGCACGCGGCCGGGCGCGGCGGCGGCGCGCGCGGCCAGGCTGGGCGGGTCCATCGCCCAAGCATCCAGATTGACCGAGACCTGCCCGCATGCGGCCCGGTGAAAGCCGGGGTCGATGTAATCCGGGCCCAGTTTGGCACCGGCGACGTCGCGGCCTGCGCGGGACAGCGCGCGCAAGAGCGCCAGGGTCACGGTGGTCTTGCCCGCCCCGGATCCCGGCGCGGCAATCACCAGCCCGCGTGTCGCCATCAGGCGCTGTCGGCCAAATCGGGCCCCCGGCCCAGCGGGTCGAGGCTGCGGGGCGGCGTGCCACCCAATTGCGACGCCCAGTCGAGCGTCTGCCGCAAAAGCGCGACGCGGCCGACGCAAACGATCGCGGGCGGCGCGATGGCTTGCGCGGCGACATCCGCAGGGGCGCGGGCCAATGTGGTCTCGAGCACGCGCTGGTCGGGCAGCGTGGCGTTCGAGACCACCGCGACCGGTTCGTCCGCCGATCGGCCATGGCCGATCAAGGCGGCGCTGATCTGCTCGATATGTTTGATCGCCATATAGATCACCAGCACCTGGGCGCCGCGCGCCAGCGCCGCCCAGTCGACCGCGGTGGGCGTCATGCCGGTGGCGTCGTGGCCGGTCAGGAAGGTGACGCATTGATTGACGTCACGATGCGTCGCCGGGATGCCGGCATAGGCCAGCCCGCCGATCCCGGCGCTAACCCCCGGTGTGATGCGGATCGGGATACCGGCGGCGACCAGGGCCTGCGCCTCTTCCCCGCCGCGGCCGAACACGAAGGGATCGCCGCCCTTGAGGCGCAGGACGCGGCGGCCCTGGCGGGCAAGCTCGATCAGGCGCAGCGTGATCGCACGTTGCTTGGGCGAGGGTTTTCCGCCGCGCTTGCCGGCGAATTCCAGCACAGCGCCGGGGCGCGCCCAGTCCAGGATGCGCGCATCCACCAGGGCGTCGTAGACCACCACGTCCGCCTGGCGCAGCGCGTTCAGCGTGTGCAGGGTCACGAGCCCCGGATCCCCGGGCCCGGCGCCGGCAAGCCAGACCAGACCCGGCGCGAAATCGGGCCAGTCGGTGTCGGGCAGGGCGGGCGCTTGGGTCATCGGCGGCAGGTTATGCGCGGTTGGCAGGCGATGGCGAGCGCAAAAGCGACGCTTTGCGGGACGGCGGGCGTGGGAAGCCTCCGGCGGGAATATTTTTGGAACAAAGAAGCCGGGCGCATGCGATGACGCGCGCAACGGGTGATCTGCGCACCGGGTTCACCACCGGGACCTGTGCGGCCGCGGCGGCGAAGGCGGCGGCGGCGCGGCTGTTGCTGGGGCACTGGCCACGGCCGGTTTCGGTCCTGCTGCCACGCGGCGGAGCGCCGGCTTTCGACCTGGCGCTGGCCGAGGATGGCGCGGGCTGGGCGCGGGCCGGGATCCGCAAGGACGCCGGCGACGATCCGGATGTGACCCATGGGGCGATGGTCGTGGCGCATGTGTCGGCGGGTGCCTCGGGCGCCGGGATCACCATGCGCGCAGGCGACGGGGTCGGCGTGGTGACAAAGCCGGGTCTGCCCTTGCCGGTGGGCGCGCCGGCGATCAATCCGGTGCCACAGCGCATGATCCGGGCCGCGCTGGGCGAGATTTGTGCCCGGGCCGGTCGTCCGGCGGATTTGGAGGTTGAGATCTCCATCCCCGGCGGCGCGGCACTTGCGGCGCAGACCTGGAACCCGCGGCTTGGGATCGCGGGCGGCTTATCGATCCTGGGCACGACGGGGATCGTTAAACCTTACTCCTGCGCCGCCTGGATCGCCTCGATCCATCGTGGCATCGACGTGGCGCGCGCCAGCGGTGCGGCGCATGTGGCCGGCGCCACCGGTTCGACATCGGAGCGTGCGGCCCAGGTAGCGCTGGGGCTGCCAGATCATGCGATGCTGGACATGGGCGATTTCGCCGGTGGAATGCTGAAATACCTGCGCGCGCATCCGGTGCCGCGGGTGACGGTGGCCGGCGGCTTCGGCAAGCTGACGAAGCTGGCGCAAGGGTCGCTGGATCTGCATTCCAGCCGCAGTCAGGTGGATTTCGCCCGGCTCGCCGATTGGGCGCCCGCAGCGGTGCGACAGCGCGTCGCCGGCGCCAATACCGCCGCGGAGGCGCTGAGTATGGCCGACCCGTCCCTGGCCGCACGTGTGGCAGGCGAGGCGGCGAAGCGCGCGCGGGCAGTACTGGGCGACGCGCCCGTCACGGTCGATGTCATGATCGTCGACCGAAAGGGCGCCATCGCGGCCTGGACCGCGTCATGATCCGGGTGTTGTTGTTGGCCGGTACGGGTGAGGCACGGCGGCTGTCGCACCGGCTGGTCGAGATACCGGGCCTTGAACTCATCACGAGTCTGGCCGGGATCACCGCCGCCGAGGGCTATGCCGGATCGGTCCGCCGCCGGGGGTTCGGCGGGGCCGAAGGCTATCGCCGGGCGCTGACACGGGCCGGCATCGACGCGGTGCTGGACGCCACACATCCTTTCGCGACGCGGATCACCGCGCGCGCCTGGGCCGAGGCGCGGGCCAGCGGGCGCCGCTTTCTGCGCCTGGATCGCCCCGCATGGACCGCCGCACCTGGCTGGCGGAGCTTCGACAATCTGGCGGATGCCGTGGCGGCCCTGCCCGCGGGTGCGGTCGGTTTCGTCGCCGCCGGCCGGTCGGCGGCCGGTCTGGCGGCCCCCGCCGAGGCGCGGCTGATCCTGCGCATGATCGAGCCGCCTGCCCAATGCAGCCACAAAGTGATCCTGGCGCGGCCGCCCTTTGCGCTGGGCCACGAGCGGGCGCTGTTCGCCGATCTGGGGGTCACCCATCTGGTCTGCAAGAACGCCGGCGGGGCGGCGGGACGGGCGAAGCTCGACGCCGCGTCCGCGCTGGGGCTGCCGGTGCATATGGTCCGCCGCCCGCCACCGCCGGCCGGACTGGGGCCGGCGCATATCGTCGGATCGGCGGCCGCGGCGGTGGTCTGGGTGCAGCGCCTGGCGGCGGACGAGGACGCTGACAGCTGAGCGCTGCCGGCTCTATTGACACTTTGCGCGCGCTGAGCGCACGGTGCGGGTGAGGTTCCTGCCGTCCGGGCGAAGCCTGGGCAGGGATGAAAAGGGAATGCGACGGGGCCGACCCAAACCAGGGGCCCCCAACCGCAGCCGCCCCCGCGACTGTAATGCGGTATGCGGGCGTCCGAAAACACCACTGGGGCGTACGTCCCGGGAAGGTGGGCGCCGCGCGACCATCCGCAAGCCAGGAGACCTGCCTCGCACCCGCCCGGGAAGGCGGGAACCGTGAAACGGGCGGGGTGCCCCGTGTCGCGCTGCGGGTCACGTGCGCCCGCGCGGGCCTCGGCGCCTCTCCGACGAGACTGGAGAGGACAAGATGAACACACGGATTGGCGGCAGCGCCCGTGGTGCAGCGGCGATCGTTCGGGTGCGGGTTTGCTCGACGGTCAGGCGCGCACGTTGTGGTATTCAACATGGAATTCAACGGCCGTGGCGGGGCGGCGACAGGCGCGGGCGGTTCGCGGCATGAGCAAGATCCCCGCAACCGTGGTCACGGGCTTTCTGGGCGCCGGCAAGACCACGCTGATACGCCATCTGCTGGACCATGCCGGGGGGCGGCGCATCGCGCTGATCATCAACGAGTTCGGCGATCTGGGCGTCGATGGCGGGATCCTCAAGGGCTGCGGCATCGAAGGCTGCGCCGACGATGACGTGATCGAGCTGTCCAATGGCTGCATCTGCTGCACCGTGGCAGAGGATTTCGTGCCAACGCTGCAGAAACTGATCGCCCGCCCCGATCCGCCCGATCACATCGTCATCGAAACCTCGGGCCTGGCGCTGCCGCAGCCGCTGGTACGGGCGTTCAACTGGCCCGACATCCGGACGCAGGTGACGGTGGACGGCGTTGTGACACTGGTCGATGGCCCGGCGGTGGCGGCGGGTCAGTTCACCGCCGACCGGGACGCGGTCGACCGGCAGCGAGCCGCGGACGATGCGCTGGACCACGAAACGCCGCTGTCCGAGCTTTTCGCCGATCAGCTTGGTTGCGCGGATATGGTCGTGGTCAACAAAACCGATCTGCTGCCGCCCGTTGCGACGGCCGAGCTTGTCGATGGCCTGCGCCCGCGCCTGAGACCCGGCGTACAGGTGCTGACCGCGCGCCATGGCGCGGTTGACCCCAGCATTCTGCTGGGTCTGGAGATGGCGGCAGAGGCAGACACCGGGCGCCACAACGCAGCGCATCATCACCATCACGACGACGATCATGACCACGACCATCACGACCATGACGATTTCGAAAGCTTCGTGGTGGATCTGCCGGAACTCGGCGCGGCGGACCCGCTGACCGACGCCCTGCCCCGGATCATCGCCGATCATGGCATCTTGCGGCTCAAGGGCTTTGCCGCCGTGGTCGGCCGTCCGATGCGGCTGGTGATCCAGGCGGTGGGACCCCGGGTGGACACGCATTTCGACCAGCCTTTGACCGCGGCGGACGGCCGGCGCACGCGGCTGGTGGTGATCGGGCGGGCCGGGCTGGACCAGGCGGCGATCGCCGCGGATCTGACCCGGGCGGCCGCCCCCGTTCCGGCCTGAGGCGGCGATGCATCTGCTGGCGGCCACGCCGGGCGCGATCTCGGACGGGTCGGAGCCCATAGACCCAGGCCAAGACCCGGCCGAGGTGATATTTGTCAGCGCCGCCGATACCGAATTGGCGGCGCTGGCAGAGGCGCGGGCAGCGCTGGCCGACCCGCCCGGGCTGCGGCTGGCCAATCTGGGCTGGCTAGCGCACCCGTTTTCGGTCGATCGATACCTGGATCGAACCGCCATCGGCGCCAGGCTGGTCATCGTTCGGGTTCTCGGCGGGGCCGCCTATTGGACATATGGGCTAGAACAGTTCTCTGCGCGGCTGGCGGAGGCCGGCGTGGCGCTGGCGGTGCTGCCGGGCGACGACAAACCCGACCCGGAGCTTTTGGCCCACAGCACCGTGGCGCCGGAGGATTGGCAGGCGCTCTGGTCGTATTGCGTCGAAGGCGGGCCGGAGAATGCCGGCAATCTGCTGCGCCTGGCGCGTCATATGCTGGGCCGGGGCGGCGGGCGGCCGCCACCGGCGCGGCCTCTGCTGCGCGCGGGGCTGTACTGGCCCGGCGCGACGGCGCCGGATCTGGACGCGGTGCGCGCCGACTGGACCGCGGGCGCGCCTATCGCGGCGCTGGTCTTCTATCGCGCTTTGGTGCAGGGCGCCGGGTTGCAGCCGATCAACCGGCTGGTCCGGGCGCTGCTGCGGCAGGGTCAGAACCCGCTGCCGATCTTTGTCGCCTCGCTGAAGGATCCGCTTTCGGCGGCGACGTTGGAACAGATCTTCGCCCAGGCGCCGCCCGATATCGTGCTGAACGCGACAAGCTTTGCGGTCGGTTCCGCGGGCGCCGGCGCGCATGTGCCGACGCCGCTCGACCGACCCGGCAAACCGGTGTTGCAGGTGGTGCTGTCCGGCGGTGCCGAGGCCGCCTGGGCCAACAGCGAACGCGGGCTGGGCGCCCGCGACATCGCCATGAACGTGGCCTTGCCCGAGATCGATGGCCGCATTCTGTCGCGCGCGGTCAGCTTCAAGGACGAGGCCTATTTCGACGACGCCACGCAATGCGCCATCGCCAGCTACCGCGCGCGTGGCGACCGCGTGCAGTTCGTGGCCGCGCTCGCCGCTGCCTGGACGGCGCTGGCCCGGACGACGCCCGCTGAGCGGCGGGTGGCGATGGTGCTGGCGAACTATCCCAACCGTGACGGGCGGCTGGCAAATGGCGTTGGGCTCGATACGCCGGCCTCGGCGATCGAGGTGCTGCGGCTGCTGGCGGCGGCGGGCTACCGGGTGGACGACGCCCCGGCGGATACGGCGGCGCTGATGCGCGCGATCCGAGCCGGACCGACGAACTGGCTGCCCGACCGCGCGGAGCGCCGGGGCGGCGCGCGGCTGGCGCTGTCGGACTATCGCGACTGGTACGCGACCCTGCCCTGGGCGGCGCGCGCGCGGATCGAGGAGCGCTGGGGGCCGCCGGAGGACGACCCGTTCCTAAGCCCAGAGGTCCCGGGTCCAGCCCGGGACGCGTTGGCGCCCGACGGTAGCCGCCCGGCGCACCGCGCCCCGGCCCCTGCGCCGGGGCCTCCCGACCCGCCGCAGTACGCCGCTTTCGCGCTGTCGGTGCTGACCTTCGGCCATGTCGCCATCGGCATCCAGCCGGCCAGGGGTTACAACATCGACCCAGAGGAAACATATCACGCCCCCGATCTGCCGCCGCCGCATCACTATCTGGCCTTCTACGCCTGGCTGCGGCTGGAATTCGGCGCCCAGGCCGTGGTGCATCTGGGCAAGCATGGCAATCTGGAATGGCTGCCGGGCAAGGCGGTGGCCTTGTCGGAGGCCTGCCTGCCCGAGGCCGTTCTGGGGCCAATGCCGCATCTCTATCCCTTCATCGTCAACGACCCCGGCGAGGGCACGCAGGCCAAGCGACGCACGCAGGCCGTGATCATCGACCATCTGACCCCACCGCTGACCCGGGCCGAAACCTATGGGCCGCTGCGCGATCTGGAGGCGTTGGTCGACGAATACTACGAAGCCGCCGGCGTCGACCCACGCCGGATCGGGCATCTGCGCGACGAGATCCTGGCGCTGATGGCGGCGACCGGGCTCGACGCCGATACCGGCGTCGCGGCGGGCGATGACGCCGACAGCCGACTGCGCAAGCTGGATGCGTATCTGTGCGAGTTGAAAGAGGCGCAGATCCGCGACGGTCTGCATGTGTTCGGCCAAAGCCCGGGCGGGGATCAGGCGCGCGACCTGACCGTGGCGCTGGCGCGGGTGCCGCGGGGTGCGGGCACGGGCGGCGATGCCTCGATCCTGCGCGCGCTGGCGGCGGATTTCGGGTTCGGGCGGTTCGATCCGCTGGATTGCGACATGGCCGCGCCCTGGGAGGGACCGCGGTCCGCCGCGCTGGCGGAGCTGAGCGCGGATGTCTGGCGCAGCGCCGGCGACACAGTGGAGCGCTTGGAGTTGATGGCGCAGGCGCTGGTCGCGGGCGCGGCGGCGCCGGGGCCGGCCTCGGCGGGGGTGCAGGCGGCGGTGCGGGCAGAGATTGCCCCAGCGGTTGCGGCCAGCGGCGGCGCCGAGGGGAAGGGGCTCCTCACCGGCCTGGCAGGCCAGTTCGTCGCCCCTGGCCCTTCGGGCGCGCCGACCCGCGGCCGGTTGGACGTGCTACCGACAGGGCGCAACTTCTATTCCGTCGACAGCCGCGCGGTGCCCACCCGCGCCGCCTGGGCCCTGGGCTGGAAATCGGCCGACATGGTGATCGAGCGCTATTTGCAGGATCACGGCAACTGGCCCCGTGCCATGACGCTGACTGCCTGGGGCACGTCGAACATGCGCACCGGCGGCGACGATGTCGCGCAGGCCCTGGCGCTGATGGGCGTCAAACCGGTCTGGGACGCCGCCAGCCGCCGCGTCACCGGGTTCGAGATCCTGCCCATGGGCGTGCTGGGCAGACCGCGCGTGGACGTGACGCTTCGGATATCCGGCTTCTTCCGGGATGCCTTTCCGGCACAGGTCGATCTGGTCGCCAGCGCCGCAGCCGCGGTCATGGCACTGGACGAGCCGGCCGACGCGAACCCCGCCGCCGCCCGGTTCCATGCCGAGACGGCGGAACTGGGCCCCGCCGCGGGCTTTCGCGTCTTCGGCGCCAAACCGGGTGCCTATGGTGCCGGGCTGCAGGCGTTGATCGACGAGCGGTTATGGGACAGCCGCGCCGATCTGGCAGCCAGCTATGTCACCTGGGGTGCCTATGCTTATGGCGCGGGCGAGGAAGGCACGCCGGCCCGCGCCGGGTTCGAGCGCCGGCTCATTCACACCCAGGCCGTGGTGCAAAACCAGGACAATCGCGAGCACGACATCCTGGATAGCGACGACTACTACCAATTTGAGGGCGGCGCGGCGGCGGCGGTCGAAACCCTGCGCGGCGCCGCACCTGCGATCTATCATAACGACCATTCGCGCCCCGAACGGCCCGTCATCCGCACGCTGGACGACGAAATCGGCCGCGTGGTCCGGTCGCGCGCGGTCAACCCGAAATGGATCGCCGGCGTCAAGCGCCACGGCTACAAGGGCGCGTTCGAGATCGCCGCCACGGTCGACTACCTGTTCGCCTTCGCCGCCACCACGGGCGCGGTGCGCAATCACCACTTCGACCTGGTCTACGACGCCTATCTGGAAGATCAGTCGACCCGTGATTTCATCGCCGAGGCCAACCCCGCCGCCCTGCGCGAAATCGCCGACCGGCTGCAAGAGGCCGTCGACCGCGGCCGGTGGGTGCCGCGGTCGAACAGCGCCCGGGCCCGGCTGAAGGACCTGGCGGCATGAGCCGGCCTGGCAATCCCAAACCGCTGCGATAGAACCAGATCACCAAACACCGGAGGCCCCATGACCGACGATGCCGACCGCCACAACGCGAAGATGGCCAAGAAAAAGGCCTCTCGCGACAAGATCATGGCCACCAAAACGGTCGAAAAGGGGCTGATCGTCGTCCACACCGGCAAGGGCAAGGGCAAGTCTTCGGCGGCGTTCGGCATGATCTTCCGCTGCATCGCCCATGGCATGCCTTGCGCGGTGGTGCAGTTCATCAAGGGCGGGATGGAGACCGGCGAGCGCACGCTGATCACCGAACACTTCGGCGATCTCTGCCAGTTCCACACCATGGGCGAGGGCTTTACCTGGGAAACTCAGGACAAGACCCGCGATATCGAGATGGCCCAGGCGGCCTGGTCCAAGGCCAAGGAGCTGATCCGCAACCCCGCAAACCGCATGGTGCTCTTGGACGAGATCAACATCGCGCTGCGCTATGACTACGTGGACGTGGCCGAGGTGGTGGCGTTTCTGCGGGCCGAGAAACCCGCTGGGACGCATGTCGTGCTGACCGGGCGCAACGCCAAGGACGAGTTGCTGGAGATGGCCGATCTGGCCACCGAGATGGAGTTGCTCAAGCACCCGTTCCGGTCGGGCGTAAAGGCGCAGGCCGGGGTAGAGTTTTGAGCGAGGCCGGCGCGCTGGATACGTCACCCTTTGTGGAGGTGAGTTATGGGAGCCTCAGCGCAAGGCAGAAGGAAAACTTCAACTTCCACCAAGTGGCCGCGCGGCTGGCGCATTACGGCTTTCCCAGCATGCGCTTGAGTGACGATTGGCAGGGCGCTGATTTTCTCGCCTGCCATGTCGATGGAGAGACCATCCTGAGGGTGCAGTTGAAGGGCAGGCTCTCGATCGACCGGAAATATGTTGGAAAGAAAATCCATATCGCCTTTGTGCACGATGAAGACGGTTTACCCGCACGACATCTTCCTGAACCACCTACTGTCCGCGGGACGGATCAACGCCTTTCAGGGATTGTGGAAGGAGAAGGGCATCTGGTCCTGGCCGCGCGCCCCGCAATGGGCGCTAGATTGGCTGCAACCGTTCCGCGTTTGAGACCGTGACCCGCACCCTCATGCTCCAAGGCGCTGGCTCGAATGTCGGAAAGTCGCAGTTGGTCGCGGGACTGGCGCGGGCCTTCGTCCGGCGGGGCCTCGGCGTGCGGCCGTTCAAGCCTCAGAACATGTCGAACAATGCCGCCGTGACCGAGGATGGGGGAGAGATCGGGCGGGCGCAGGCGTTGCAGGCGCTGGCCTGCGGGGTGGCGCCGCATACGGATATGAATCCAGTGCTGCTGAAGCCCGAGACCGAGACCGGGGCGCAGGTGGTGGTGCAGGGGCGGCGGGTCGCGACGGTCAAGGCGGGGGCGTATGGTGGGTTGAAACCCACCCTACTGGCGCCGGTGCTGGAGAGCTTCGGGCGGCTGAAGGATGCCGCCGATCTGGTGCTGGTCGAGGGTGCGGGTTCGCCGGCGGAGGTCAATCTGCGCGCGGGCGACATCGCCAATATGGGCTTTGCCCGGGCGGCGGACGTGCCTGTGGTGCTGATCGGCGATATCGACCGGGGCGGTGTGATCGCACAGATCGTTGGCACGCAGGCGGTTCTGGACCCGGAGGACGCGGCGATGATCCGGGGCTTTGCCATCAACAAATTCCGCGGCGATCCGGCGCTGTTCGCGGACGGTTATGACCTGATCGCCGCGCGCACCGGCTGGGCCGGTCTGGGGGTCATCCCCTGGTTCGACCAGGCGCATCTGTTTCCGGCCGAAGACGCGCTGGATTTGCGCGCGGGCCCGGCCGGCGGCCCGATCAAGATCGCCTGCCCGGTCCTGTCGCGGATCGCCAATTTCGACGATCTGGACCCGCTGGCGGCGGAACCCCAGGTGTCGCTGGAAATGGTCCAGGCCGGTCAGCCGCTGCCGGGGGATGCGGATCTGATTATCCTGCCCGGCAGCAAATCCACCCGCGGCGATCTGGCGTTTCTGCGCGCCCAGGGCTGGGATGTCGATCTGGCCGCGCATCGCCGGCGCGGCGGCCGGATCCTCGGGCTTTGCGGCGGCTACCAGATGCTGGGCCAAGTGGTGCGCGACCCGGGCGGGATCGAGGGGCCGGCGGGCGAGACCCCAGGCCTGGGGCTTTTGGATGTCGAGACCGAGATGGTGCCGCAGAAACGCCTGGCGCTGACCGCCGCGCAGCACGCGCAATGGGATCTGCCGCTGCCGGGTTACGAGATCCATATCGGCCGCAGCCAGGGACCGGATTGCGCCCGGCCCTTCGCCCGCGTCGCGGGCCGCACCGAGGGCGCGACGTCCGCCGATGGGCGCGTGATGGGCACCTATCTGCACGGGATCTTCGCCGGCGATGCGTTTCGCGCGCGGATGCTGGAAAGCCTGGGCGGGCGCGGCTCGGGCCAGGTCTATGCCGTTACGCTGGAGCAAACGCTCGACGCATGGGCCGCACATTTGGAGCGGCACATGGATCTGGACGCGGCGCTAGCCCTGGCGCGCTGAGGTCTTCTCCAGCGCGGTGGCCAGGCGAGCCCACTCCGCCTGCGCCGCGGGCAGACCCAACCGCAGCCAGCCGGGGGCGTAGTCGAAGACACGCGACCAGATGCGGTGGCGGGCCAGATGCGCCTGCGCCGCCGCCGCGTCAGCCGTTTGGTAGAGCCGGAACAGCCCGGTACCGCCCAAAAGCGCCCAGCCGGCGGCGCTGGAGAGCCCGTCCAGGCGCCGCGCGTCCTCTGCCAGCCTGGTCCGCGTGCGCGCCTGCCAATCGGTGTCATCCAGCGCCCGCACCCCGACCGAGAGGGCGGGGCCGTTGACCGCCCAGGGGCCCAACGCCGCCGACAGCGGGCCCAGCAGCGGCGGCGCGGCGAAGGCGAAGCCCAGGCGCAGACCCGCGAGCCCGAAGAACTTCCCGAAGGACCGCAGAACCAGAACGTTGGCGGGCTCCGCGCCGGGCAGCAGCGACACGTTCGGAACGACATCGGCAAAGCTTTCGTCCACGACCAGCAGCCGCACGTCGCGGGCCAGATCGCGCAGGATGGCGGGATCCAGGATGGCGCCGGTCGGATTGTTGGGGTTCACCACCACCGCCAGTTCGGCACCGCGCAGATCGGCAAGCGCCGCCACCTCGCGCACCGTCCAGCCGCCGGCGGTGAGGCTGCGGGCGTGTTCGCTATAGGTCGGGCCCAGCACCCGCGCATCACCGGGCGCCGCCAGCCGGGGCAACGCCTGGATCGCCGCCTGCGCCCCGGCCAGCGCAAGCCCCGACCAGCTGGTGCCATAGGCCCGCGCGGCGGCGGCCGCTGCGGCGGTCTCCATCGCGCGGGTGGGCAGCGCGGTCGCCTCTGCCGGCCAGTCTGTCAGCGGATAGGGTATGCGATTGATACCGGTGGACAGATCGATCCACGCCGCGGCCGCGCCGCCGAACCGGCGGATCGCCAAGTCCAGATCGCCGCCATGGGTCTGGATCACGGCCATAGTACGATCGCCACGAGCCCTGCCGCCACCAGCGCCAACATCCGGGCATAAAGCCACAGGCCGCGCCGCAGATCCGCCGGCCCGGCATCCACCCCGGCGGCATGGACCCAGGGCTGCGGCTCCGCACGGCCATCATAGACCCTCGGCCCGGACAGGCGCACGCCCAGGCCCGCAGCAATTGCCGCCTCCGGCCAGCCGGCATTGGGCGAACGGTGGTGGCCGGCATCGGCGCGCAGCACCTGCGCGACCCGACGCGGCCGGCCACTGACCGCCAGATAGGCCAGTGCGGTCAGCCGCGCGGGCAGCCAATTCGCGGCGTCGTCGATACGCGCGGCAGCCCAGCCGAACTGGCGATAGCGCGGGGTGCGGTAGCCGATCATGCTGTCGAGCGTATTGATCGCCTTGTAACCCGCAAGCCCCGGCAGCCCCAGAAGCGCGCCCCAAAAAAGCGGTGCCACCACCCCGTCGCTGCTGTTCTCCGCCAGGCTTTCCAAGGCAGCGCGGGCGATGCCGGGGGCGTCCAACGCGTTCGGATCCCGGCCGACGATCTTGGCGACCTCCGCCCGGGCGGCGCCGATATCGGCGCGTGCCAACGGCCGTGCCACCGCCGCGACATGTGCCCAGAGGCTTCGCGCGGCCAGCCAGGGCGCGGCCAGAAGCGCCAACAGGACGAGACCGACGGCGGTCTGCGGCAGCCAGGCTTGCACCCAGGCCGCAGCACAGACGACCCCGCCGATCACCATAAGCGTGGCCGCCAGACCCTTGGCCCGCCGGGCGCGGCCGCGGTTCAGCAACGCCTCCAGCCGGGCGACGACCGCGCCGATCCATGTGACAGGATGGCCGATACGGCGATAGAGCGCGTCGGGCCAGCCGAAGCAGATATCGATCACCAGCGCCAGCAGCATCGCCAGCGCGCTCACGCCGCACCCCCGACCCGGCCGGTCACGCAGCCGCGCGCGCCCCGGGCCTGAAGCGCACGGCGCGCGGCAAGGATCGCAGGCGGCCCCGCATCCAAGGCCAACAGCAGGCCCCTCGCGCTGCCGCTATGGGCGATGATGAAGCCCAAAGCGCCGGACTGTCGCACAGCGTCGGCCCACGGTGCGGGATCCTCGCCCAGCCGGCCCAGTCTTCGGGTGGCGGAGGCCTGCGCCAGCGCCGCGAAGTCGGCTGCTGTTTCGGCCCCATCCCAGCACGTCACCAGGTCAGAGATATCGTCAAAAGCCCCATCCCCCGGGTCTGTCCAGCGCGGCGGACCAACGAAACCACCCACCAGGCGCATCGGCGCCGGGCGTGCCATCTGGCGAACCGCGCGCGCCCGGCGCGGCGCCCAAAGCCAGGCGCCGGGATCGGCCAGCATCGACGGATCGCTGGCCCGCTCGATCGCCACGGCCAGATCGGGCAGCCGGGGCGCCGCCAGGCCCAGCAACCGCGCGGTGGCCACGATCGCCGCGGTGGAGGCGCCGCCGCCGCCGCCCGGCGGCATGGTCGAGGTCAGGCGCAAATGTCCGAACGGATGCCGCCAGCCCGCGGCCCGGAACAGCGCCGCCGCCTGGCCCCGCGCGATCAGCCGCCGGGGCTGTGCCAGCCGGAACGGACCCGCCGGAGCCCAAACCGCACGCACGCCAAACGCCGGGAAGGGCACGGTCAGCAGCGCCATCTCTCCGCGATGAAATCCCTGCAGGAACTCGCCGAAATGCCCCGCCGCCCAGGCCGCGCGCCACCGCGCGGGGCCGGCATCATTCCGCGCCGCTGACGCCCGCACTCTCAAAGCTTGCCATATCCCGCAGCATCGCCGCCGCCGCGCGCAACAGCGGCCAGGCCAACAGCCCGCCGGTCCCTTCGCCCAGCCGCAGACCCAGATCCAACAATGGATCCGCATGCAGATGTGCCAGCATGGCACCATGCCCCGGCTCTGCCGAGCGATGCGCGAAAACCATCGCCGCGCGCGCCTGGGGCACCTCCGCCGCAGCGATCAGCGCCGCGGCGGTCGCGATGAACCCGTCCACGATCACCAGCCGCCCGGCCGTTCCCGCGCCGGCCATGGCACCGGCCATCATCGCGATTTCGAACCCGCCATATTCGCGCAGCGCGTCGCGCGGGCTAAGCTCGCCGCAACGCCCGGCGGCGCGGGTCATCACCTGCAACTTGCGCGCCAGCCCGGCATCGTCGAGCCCGGTGCCACGGCCGGCGAGCCGATCCAGCGGCTGACCGGTGACCTTGTGTGCGATTAACGTCGCCGCGGTGGTGTTGCCGATCCCCATCTCACCCAGGATGACCGCGTCCGCCTGGCCCTCCCGCGCCAACGTGGCGCCGGTGGCCCATGCCTCTTGCAGCATCGCCTCTGACATTGCCGGTTCGACGGCGGCATTGGCCGTGCCGGCGCCCAACGACCGGCGGATCAGATCCGGGTGCTCGATCGGGGTGGCGACACCGGCGTCGACCACCTGCAGATCGATGCCGACCGAGCCCGCAAAGACATTCGCCGCCGCGCCGCCGGCCAGAAAATTCGCCACCATCTGCGCGGTCACGGCCTGCGGAAACGCCGACACGCCCTCGACCGCGATCCCATGATCGCCGGCAAAGATCGTCAGCACCGCATGTTCCATCCGGGGGGTTAGGCTCTGCTGGATCAGCCCGATCTGCAGCGCCAGATCCTCGATCCGGCCAAGCGAGCCCGGAGGTTTTGTCTTGGTGTCGATGGCGTGCCGAAGCCGCGCCCGCAAATCCCCGTCCATATCCCCCCAAAGCATTGATTCGCCTGCCCACACTGCTTAGGCAGACCGCCGAAGATCGTGCAAGCGGTCGCAAGCAGGAGACATCGGGCATGCGCGATCTGCCCAATTTGACACTGGTCCTCGGCGGCGCCCGGTCGGGCAAAAGCGGCCATGCCCAGGCACTGGCCGAGGCCGCCGCGCCGGAACGGCTTTACATCGCGACCGCCGAGCCCGGCGATGCCGAGATGGCCGCGCGGATCGCCGCGCATCGGGCAGAGCGCGGCCCCGGCTGGCGCACCGCCGAAGCGCCGCTGGACGTGACCGCGGCACTGGCAACCGCAGCGGACGCGGCGGTGCTGGTGGATTGCCTGACCCTGTGGTTGTCGAACCTGATGGCGGCCGAACAGGACGCACCGGCCCAGACCGAAACGCTGCTGCAAGCGGTCGCGGATGCGGCGGTGCCGGTGGTGATGGTGTCGAACGAAATCGGGCTGGGGCTGGTCCCCGACACGCGCCTCGGCCGGCGATTTCGCGACGCCCAGGGGCGCCTGAACCAGCGTGTGGCCCAGGCGGCGGGCCGCGTCGTCTTTGTCGCCGCGGGGCTGCCGCTGACGCTCAAATCCGGCTAGGCTAAGCCGTTTCAGACTGAACCAGTCTGAAAGAGGATTTTGGCCCAGATTCAATAGTTTGAGCAAAATCCGAGGATCAGATTTTTCGATCAGATCCGTTTTTGCTCTAGCTACGCGACCCTAAAGCGCGGGCGGGCCGGGATCCTCCGGCGGGACGCGGGCGATGAAATGGCCCTTCACGCCCTGAGGCCAGGACCGATACGGCACAACCCCCGCCGCGGAGCCGGCATGCAGCGCGGCGTAGTCCACCACCGCCGCGGCCGCTTCGGCCGTGGGTTCGAACCGACCCAGGACATAGGTCATCTTGGACGGTGCCGACAGGGCCAGGTTGCAGCCATGCTCGCAGCCCATCAGGCAAGCCGCGCCGCGCACGCGCAGATCGGCATGGGCCTGCGCCGCTTCGATCAGGGCCTGCAACAACGTCTCGCCGCAGGGGTCGCCGGCCTTGGCCTCGCGCAGCGCAGGCTGGCGGCAGGTGGTGCAGACTGTGATGGTGGTGGGCATGGGCGCGTCCTTCGGCGTCAGGTGCGCGGCGCGGCGGCAAAGGGCAGATGGCCGGTCTTCATCCAGAACGCGGCACCCTGGGCCCCGGCGCGGGCCTCCAGCCGTGCATCGCTGGGCATGCGCAGCCAGGAGTGCCGGCGCAAAACGTCGCCATCCGCGTCCAGCGTCCCGTCCAGCATCAGAATTTCCGCCCCGCCCGGCAGATCGAGCGACTGCGCGCACCCGGCCTGCCACTCCTGATAGCTCACCCGCTCGCGCGGGTCCTCGTGCAGCACCGCCACTGCGACGCCCTCGCCCGCGGGCGCAAGGCCCGCTTTCATGTCTACCCGCACCGGCGTGCGGTCGTCCGGATCGAACTGCCAGAGCTTGACGAAGATCACGCAACCATCCTTCGAGCCCGGCGTGTGGGCGGAAGTTGGCGGGTTGCGCACATAGGTTCCGGCCGGAAAATCCCCGTGTTCGTCCTGAAAGACGCCCTCAAGGACAATGAATTCCTCGCCGCCGGTATGGGTGTGGGCGGAAAAATGGCTGTCGGGCGCGTAACGCACGATGGTAGTGGCCCGGGCAACCTCGTCCCCGATCCGGTCGAGCATACGACGGTCGACCCCCGCCATGGGCGAAGCCGCCCAGGGGATCGCATCGCCATGCAACAGCACCCGGGCGTCGAAATCCGCGTTCAGGTTCATGTGCGCCCTCCTCGATCCGCCACCCCTTGGATAGAGCGCAAATTGCGCCCGGGCGCCAGCGCTTCCGCGCCCATGCCGGGCTTGTCATTCGTTGCGCAAGCGGATGTGATCCGGCCCGTGCCCGGGGCCGGGCGTTGCCGAAAGGAAAGACCGATGCTGATCGGTGTCATCGCCGACGATTTCACGGGCGCCAGCGACATCGCCAACACGCTGGCCAAGGGGCTGCCGCCCGCCGGAGGGCTGCGCGCAGCGCTCTACCCCGGGGTGCCGGCGACACCGGCGGAGGCGGATATCGAGGCCGGCGTCATCGCGCTGAAAAGTCGATCCGCCCCGGTGGCCGATGCGGTGCGGGACAGTCTGTCCGCGCTGGACTGGCTCCGGAGCCAGGGCTGTGCGCAGATCCTGTTCAAGTATTGCTCCACCTTCGATTCGACGCCCGAGGGCAATATCGGCCCGGTTGCGGAGGCGTTGGCAGCGGCGTTAGGCGCCCGCGCGACGGTGGTGTGCCCGGCCTTCCCGGCGACCGGGCGGACGCTGTTTCAGGGACATTTGTTCGTGTTCGACCGGCTGCTGAGCGAGTCGGGCATGCAGGACCACCCGCTGACGCCGATGACGGACCCGGACATCCGGCGCTGGTTGGGGCAGCAGGTGACAGGCCGCGTAGGCCACCTGCCGCTGGCCACGGTGGCGGCCGGAGCAGCGGCGGTGGCGGCGGCGCTGGCCGAGGAGACCGCCGATTTCGTCGTCGCCGACGCGGTCGGCGATGACGATCTGCTGACGCTGGGCGCGGGACTGGCCGAGGCGCCGCTGATCACCGGCGGCTCCGGCATCGCGCTGGGTCTGCCGGCAAATATGATCCGCATGGGCCGTGCCAAGGGCGGCGGGGCCGCCGCGGTCGCGGTCGAGGGGCCCGCGGCGATCCTCGCCGGCTCCTGCTCTCGGGCGACGCTGGGGCAGGTCGAGCGGCATCGCGCCGCAAACAAGGCGCTGGCGGTCGACGTCGCCGCGGTGATGCGGGGCGCGGTACGCGCCGAGACCTTGATCGATTTCGCAACCGATGCCGGCGCCGCGCCGCTGATCTATTCGTCCGACACGCCGGCGGCGGTGCAGGACGCTCAATCCCGTTTCGGCCGCGATGCCGTTGCGGCCGCGTTGGACACGCTGTTCGCCGATACTGCGCGCGGGCTGGTGGCGCGCGGCTTCCGCCGTATCGTGGTGGCCGGCGGGGAGACCTCTGGCGCTGTCGCGCAGGCCCTGGCGGGCGGGCAAGACGGCGCGGCGCTGCGGATCGGGCCAGAGATCGACCCCGGCGTGCCGGTGCTCTATCACGGCGGCGATACGCCCATCGCGGTGGCGCTGAAATCGGGCAATTTCGGTGGCCTCGACTTCTTCGATAAGGCGTTGCGCGTCATGCAGGGCACACACGCCTAGCGAAACCGTGGGCAAAGCCGGGAACCGCGCCGCAGTTCCGCCGATTTCCTATACATATGCTTTGCAGGATTTGTCCGTTCGATTGGCAGGGAACAGCAGCATGACCCAACCGCGCGTCGCGCCTTTCGTCCTGAGCGGCGGTGCCGGGACCCGGCTGTGGCCGGTCTCGCGCGCTGGGATGGCCAAACAGCTGGTGCCGGTGCTGGATGCCGAGACGCTGCTGCAAAAGACCGTGGCCCGTTTTGCCGACCGGGGCCGGTTCGAACCGGTCACGCTGATCGGCGCGCATGCCGACCGGTTCGTGCTGCGCGAGCAGATGCAGGCGATCGGGGCCGATGCGCACATCGTCGTGGAGCCCGAACGACGCGACACCCTGGCCGCGGTGGTGCTGGCGGCGGCGATCGCGGCCCGGCGCGACCCGGAGACCGTGGTCGCCGTGGTGCCTTCGGACCATCTGATCGAGGGGGCAGACGCCTTTGCCGACGCGCTCACGCGGGCCTGTGCCGCGGTGCAGACGGGCGGCATCGCGGTGGTGGGCGTGGAACCGACCGAGCCGTCGACGGCCTATGGCTATATCCGCCCGGGGCCGGCGGCAGGCGCGGGCGTGCACCGGGTGGCGCATTTCGTCGAAAAACCGGATGCGCCGACGGCGGCGCGGCTGATTTCCGAGGAAGGGTGTCTTTGGAACGCGGGGATCTTTTGCTTTGCGTCCGGGTGGCTGCTGGATGCGGCGCGGGCGCTTGAGCCGGAGACGGTCGCCGCCGTTACCCGCTCGGTCGCCGAGGCGCGCACCGATCTGGGCTTTTCGATCCCCGGCGCAAGCTTTGCTCAGGCGCGCGCGATCTCTTTCGATCACGGGTTCATGGAACACACCGACCAGGCATTGGTCGTGCCCTCGACCTTCAACTGGTCCGATGTCGGCGATTGGAAATCGGTCTGGGCGGTATCGGACAAGTCCACGGACGGCATCGCGGCGCGGGGCGACACGGTCGATATCGGCTCGCGGAACACACTGGTCCACGCGACCCATCGCATGGTGTGCACGGTGGGGCTGGAAAACGTCGCGGTGATCGAGACACCCGACGCGGTACTGGTGCTGAACCTCGACCGCGCGCAGGACGTCAAGGCGCTGGTCAAGACGTTGGAGGCCGACAGCCGTGGCGAGGCGCTGGAGCATCTGCGCTGTCACCGCCCCTGGGGCTGGTATCAGACGATGGACCTGGGCGCGCGGTTCCGCGTCAAGCGCATCTCGGTCAAGCCCGGCGCGCGGCTGTCGCTGCAACGCCACCACCATCGCGCGGAGCATTGGGTCGTGGTCCATGGCACCGCCGAGGTGACGCTGGGCGAAGAGGTGCGGGTGCTGCACGAGAACGAGTCCGCCTTCATCCCCATCGGCAGCGTCCACCGGCTGGCCAATCCCGGCAAGATACCGGTCGAGTTGATCGAGGTGCAATCGGGCAGCTATCTGGAAGAGGACGACATCGAGCGTCTGGAAGATCAGTTCGGCCGGGTCGAGGATCTGACATCGCACCGGCAAAACCGCCCGGGCTGAGCGCGACGCGTCCCGGGCCCTGACCCGGGACCGCTTGGTCGTCGTCATGGGCAGCGGTCGAGGTCCCGGGTCGGGGCCCGGGACAGGTTGCGGCGCTACTCCGCTGCGCTCGGCGCGCGGCGACCGCCCAGATTGAGCGCCAGCAGCCCCAGCACGACGACCGCGCCGGCCAGTTGCACACGCAGATCCCCGGGCCAAAGGCAGGTCAGCCCGGCCAGCCCCGCCAATAGGCGCGCAACCGGGTTCAGGCGGTGTTCCAGGCAGCCCTGCAGCGCCCCGGCGAGGGCATAGATGCCGACCACGGCGAAGGCGAAGACCGTCAACATCGCCCCCCAATCGCCCGAAAGCAGCGGCGTATAGGCGAAGAGAACCGGCACGATATAAAGCCCCTTGGCCAGCTTCCACGACGCGACCCCGGTCGCCATGGCCGGCGCCCGGGCGATGGCCGCGGCGGTAAAGGCCGCGAGTGCGACCGGCGGCGTGACGTTGCTGTCCTGGCTGAGCCAGAAGATGATCATATGCGCCGACAAAAGCGCGGCCAGCGCGACCTCGGGCGGGACGACCAGATCGCGCAGCGGGGCGGCGATATCCAAAGGCAGCGTCCCGACCAGCGCGATTGCATCGGCCCGGGGCATCGGTGCGGACAACGCCGCGGCCGCCTCGGGCGCGCCCAGCATCAGGATCGCCTTGGCGGGTTCGGCCAGCGTGCCGGCAGTCAACGCATCGACCACGAAACGGTCGGCGATCATCCCGGCCAGCGCCGGCGCGGACAGCGTCGCCAAAACGATATACGCCGCGGTCACCGGCAGCCCCATACCCAGGATGAGGCTGGCCAACGCGATCAGCACGATCGCCACCAGGGTGTTCCCGCCCGACCAACTGGCGATCATCAGGCTGAAGGTGTTGCCGACGCCGGCAGTGGTGATCACGTTGACGACCAGCCCCACGGCACACAGCAGCACCGCGGTCAGCACCATGTTGCGGGTGCCAAGCGCCAGCGCCTCGATCACCGCGCGCGGACCCATCCGCGTTTGCGTGAACCAGCTGGAGACGACCACCGCCAGGATGCCATAGACGGCCGCATAGGTCGGCGTGAAACCCGACACCAACAACCCGATGACCAGACCGATGGGCAGAACGAAACTCAGGCCCCCCTTGCGGAAGGCGGCGCCCAGGGTCTGCGCCTCACCCTCCATGGGTGGCAGGTCCAAACGCCGCGCCTCGATCCGGACAAAAAAGGCCACGGATAGGAAGTACAACAGCGCCGGCAGCGCGGCGACGGTCACGATCGTCTCATAGGGGATCTGGGTGAAGCTCGCCATGACAAAGGCGCCGGCCCCCATGATCGGCGGCATAAGCTGCCCACCGGTGGAGGATGCCGCCTCCACCCCGCCGGCGAATTTGGCCGGGAAGCCCGCCCGTTTCATCAGCGGGACGGTGATCACCCCGGTGGAGGCTGTGTTGGCGACCGCCGAGCCCGAGATCGTGCCGGTCAGCCCCGAGGCGATCACCGCCACCAACCCCGGCCCCCCGGTCAGCCGCCCGGCAACGGCGCGCGCCAGATCGATCACGAAATCCCCCGCGCCAGAGCGCAGAAGAAAGGCACCGAAGATGATGAACAGAAAGACATAGGTCGAGGAGATCCGCGCGATGGTGCCGAACATCGCATCATCGCCATAGATCGAGCGGAACGCGATCGCCTCCCAACTCAACCCGGCGAAGGAGAACACGCCGCCGACATACTGGCCCCAGAAGCCTACATAGGTCAGGCCCAGCACGATCAGCGTCGGGATCACCCAGCCGGTCAGGCGGCGGGTCAGTTCGATGGCGCCGAATATGCAGATCGCCGCCGCCACCCAATCGAGCGGCGCAAGCTTGACCCCGCGCGCATAGATGCCGTTTTCGGCGAAGGTCAGATAGACCGCCGAGGCGGCGATGGCGGTGCCCAGCGCGATGTCGAAGACCAGTGTCACGCCGCCGCGGCGGCCGAGGAACGGGAAAAGAACCGCGGCGAGAAAGGCAAAGCCGGCGAAATGGAAGGCGTTGCGCTGCAACTCAGAGATCACCGGGTCGAGCGCCACGTAAAGATGACCCAGCGCGATCAGGGCGCAGACGCCGGTCAGAACCGGCGCCCAGATGCCCGTCGGTGTGCGCTGGGTCGTGCTCATGCCGGACCTTTACGGGCCCGGTCGCCCCGGATCACTGCGCCAGCAACCGCGCGGGGACGTCGATGCCGACCTCTTGGTAGTAACGCGCCGCGCCGGGATGCAGCGGCAGCGGCAGGCCGACGATCGCCTTTTCGATCGCCATCGCCTTGGTCGCTGGATGGATCGCCTGCAGGAAGGGCAGGTTTTCGTAGATCGTCTTGGTGATCATATAGACGTTCTCTTCCGGCAGATCGGCGCGCGTGGCCAGGAAGTTCGGCTGCGCGATGGTCTGCACGTCTTCGTCCTGGCCGGGATAGGTGCCCGCCGGGATCGTGAAGGGCGTCCACAGGTTGCGCCCGCCATCGGCGGTGGCGGCTTGTTCGTCGGTGAAGCTCAGCATGCTCACGCTGTCGCCCGCGGCGGCGAACAGTTGACTGATCGCGCCGGTCGGCACACCCGCGGGCGTACCGATACCCTTGACCTGGCCGTTTTGCAGCGCCTCGGCCGAGGGGCCGTAACCTGCGAACACAAGCTCGTAGTCGTTTTCGATATCGACACCTAGGCCGGCCAGCAACGCCGCGTTCGATCCGATGGTGCCGGAGTTCTGACGGCCCAGCGCCATCGCCTCGCCCTTCAGCCCGACCAGATCCTCGACCGTGCCGGTCTCGGCCGCATCGGCGGCGACGACGAATTGTTCCACATTCTGCCACAGCATGGTGACCGAGCGCAGGTTCTCCTGCGCGCCTGCCTCCTCCAGCGGGCCGGTGCCGGTGGCGGCGAAATAGCCGTAAAGCCCCTGCATGATGCCGAACTGCGCCTCGCCCTCGCGCAGAAGCCGCACGTTTTCGCCTGAGCCTGCGGAACTGATCGCCGACATGCCGATTTTCTCGCCCGGCTGCAGCTTGACCTTGACCAGCGTCGAAAGCGCGACGCCCACGGGGTAGTAGGTGCCGCCGGTCGACGCGGTGGCGAGGATATAGTCGGCCTCTTCCGCGACCACGAGGCCGGTGAACGCAACGGCAGACAGGGCCGCCAGTGCGGCAGTGGTGTATTTCATCGCAACCTCCCAGTTTCGGCGCATGGCATATGCGCGTTCTTTTCTGTCCCAGGTATGCGTGACCCGGGACAGCCGGGAGTTTATTTACAACAGGCGCGCGGGACACGCCACTGGCGTTGTGTGCGCCGGCGGTCACCTTGGGGCAGATGCGGCCCGGGCGTTTGTTACGGCGTCAGTCGGACCGACCGGTTACGCCATCACCAACGCCGCTACCGACGCCCTCGGCCGGACTTCCGCCGCCATTCCCGGCGCTGCCACCGGCACCGCCCTGGGCGGACCCGCCTGTTGATGTGGCATCGCCACCGTCGCCTCCGCGATTGACGTCGCCGCCACTGGCATTCCCGCCGTCGCCACCCCGAGCATCCGACCCGCTGGCATCGGCGCCATCGGTGCCTCGGGACGTTTCGCCGGAGGCACCGGCCGCCGATACCCCCGAGGAGCTCCCACCGCCCGACTCTTCATCCTGCCGGGAATCACCCAAAGACGCTGCCCCGTTGCCTGAGCCCAGGGTAGAGAAGGTTGTCGGGCCCCCGCCGTTCGGCACGCAGGCCGAGGCTGCGAAAAACAGGAGAAGGGGGATCGCTGTCTTGATCATTCGTGTCGCTCCAAATCACGTGCTCGAAGCAGCCGCTACAGAGACCGGCGCGGGCGCCTCAAGGTTGACCTGGGATCAACCACCGAGAGCAGGCAAGAACCCGCTTATGCCCACGCCATAGAACGCTGGACGCCCTCATGTGCTTTGCGGGAAGAGATCGAAGACCATACCCGCCGTCTCGCTGATCTGCGACGGACCGCCACCATGCACGCCCAGCATATCGCTGACCACCTGCGCATCATGGCTGACGCTGGGCCTTTGGCGGGCTTTAGGGCGCCTCCGGCGGGAGTATTTTGGGAACGAAGAAGCCGCTGCCTTTCGGAAACGTTCCGGTGGAGGGTTTCAGGGGCGAACGGCCGAAGCCCAAGGGATCAGGCGGCTTCGGGTTGTTTGGCGCCAGTCATCAGTGCCACCGCATCGGACATGGTGTGCGCCTTGGGGTCGATCACGCACAGGCGCCGGCCCAGGCGGTGGACGTGGATGCGGTCGGCGACCTCGAACACATGCGGCATGTTGTGGCTGATCAGCACGATCGGGATGCCGCGGGATTTGACGTCGAGGATCAATTCCAGCACGCGGCGGCTTTCCTTCACCCCCAGCGCGGCGGTCGGTTCGTCCATGATGATGACTTTGGAGCCGAAGGCGGCGGCGCGTGCGACGGCTACGCCCTGGCGCTGGCCACCGGAGAGCGTCTCCACCGCCTGGGTGATGTTCTGGATCGTCATCAACCCCAAGTCGGACAGCTTCTCGCGCGCGATCCGTTCCATCTGGCGTTTGTCGAGTTGACGGAGGTAGCGGCCCAGGAAACCCGATTTGCGGATTTCACGGCCCAGGAACATGTTGTCGGCGATGGAAAGCGCGGGCGACAGGGCGAGGTTCTGATAAACGGTTTCGATCCCGGCATGGCGCGCATCCATGGGCGAGGGAAAGTGAACCGGTTTGCCATCAAGCAATACCTCGCCGGTGTCGGGTTGGACGGCACCCGACAGCGCCTTGATAAGAGTCGATTTACCGGCGCCGTTGTCGCCGATCACGGCCAGGATTTCGCCGGGGTAAAGCTCGAAATCGGCGCGGTCGAGTGCGGTGACGCGGCCGTACTTCTTGATCAATCCACGGGCGGCGAGGATGGGCGTGGTCATGCCGACACCCGCCGGATCCATTGATCGATGGAGACCGCGAGGATGATCAGGCAACCCGACGCGAACAACACCCATTGCGGATCCGCCCCGGCGAGCCGCAACCCGGCGGAGAAGACGCCCACGATCAGCGCACCGAACAGCGAGCCCAGGATCGCGCCACGCCCACCGAACAGAGAGGTACCGCCGATCACCACGGCGGCGATGGATTCCAGATTTGCCTCTTGAAACGATGAGGGAGAGACCGACCCGACGCGCCCGATCGCGGCCCATGCGGCGACGCCGCAGATCAGCCCGGCGGTGACATAGACCGACATCAGGATGCGGTCGGACCGAATACCGGCCAGTTCCGCCGCCTCTTTGTCGTCGCCCACGGCATAGACCGCGCGGCCCCAGGCGGTGCGGGTCAGCATGTACCAAAACAACACAAAGATCCCCAGCATCAGGACCACGCCATAGGTGATGTTGGCGTTGAAGCCGACGACATTGTCGACGAACTCGACCTTGCCGCCGAAGAATTTCAGCCCTGGCGCGGCGGCATCGATATCCTGGCTGCGGATCGATTGAGAGCCGGTGTAGAGGAAAACGGTGGCCAGAAAGATCCGCCAGGTGCCCAGCGTGACGATGAAGGGCGGCAGTTTGAGTTTGGTCACCAGCAGACCGTTGACCGCGCCGCAGGCCATGCCGACCGCCAGCCCGATGACGATGGCCAGAAAGGTCGGCAGGCCATAGGTCACGCCCAGGTTGCCCATGACGACATAACTCAGCACCATGACCGCGCCGACCGACAGATCGATGCCTGCGGTCAGGATGATCAGCGTCTGTGCACAGGCGAGGATGCCGACAATGGCGACCTGCTGCATGATCAGCCCGAGGGTAAAGACGGAGAAGAACCGCTCCCCTGCGACCACGCCAAAGGCGGCGATGGACAGGGCCAGGATGATAACCGGCACCATGGCCGGGTTGCCGTGCAGGAAGTGCTGGATCGTGCCCAGCACGCCGCGGTTGTGGTCGTCGAAATCCGCGACGGTGCCATCGCCTTTGTCGAGTTCGGCTTCGTAGTTGTCGGCCAAGGCGGGCTCCCAGCGTGGCGGCGGTGCGGGCGACGTCAAATGGGTTGGAAACCCATCCTACGGTGGTGCGAGGTGTAGGATGGGGTTTGACCCCATCCCATAGTCCGAGATCTTGGTAGGATGGGGTTCAACCCCATCCTACGGTTATTGCAGGGTCAGCCCCAGCAGCGCTCAAGCCCCTCGGCGATATCGATGGAGGGCACACCGTCGGCGGCCTCACCGGTCACCAGATTGACGCCGGTGTTGAAGAAATCGAGCCCCGGCGAGTTCTCCGGCTTGCTGCCATCGGCGGCCCAAGCCGCGATCGCCTCGATCCCCAATGAGGCCATCAGCAGCGGGTACTGTTGCGAGGTCGCGCCGATCACGCCTTCCTCGACATTCTGCACGCCCGGGCAGCCGCCATCGACGGAGACGATCAGCACATCGCCCTCTTTGCCGAAGGATTTCAGCGTCTCATAGGCGCCCGCCGCGGCCGGTTCGTTGATCGTGTAGATCACGTTGATGTCGGGATCCTTCAGCAACAGGTTCTCCATCGCCTGGCGGCCGCCTTCCTCATTGCCGCTGGTGACCTCGTTGCCGATGATGCGCGGGTCGTCCTCATCGCCCCAGCGGGAGACATCCTTCACGTCGATCCCGAAACCGGTCAGGAAGCCCTGGTCGCGCAGCACGCCAACCGAAGGCTGGCTTTCGTTCAGATCCAGCATCCCGATCTTTGCATCCGCCGCGGCATCGCCCAGCGTGGCGGCGGCCCAGGCGCCGATCAGGCGGCCGGCCTCGAAATTGTCGGTGGCGAAAGTCGCGTCCGCGGCATCGATGGGCTCCAGCGGCGTATCGAGCGCGATCACCAAAAGCCCGGCATCGCGGGCCTGCTGCACCACCGGCACGATGGCCTTTGTGTCGGACGCGGTCAGCAGGATGCCCTTGGCGCCCGAGGCGATGCAGGTCTCGATGGCCTGCACCTGGGTCTCGTGATCGCCATCGACCTTGCCGGCGAAGGATTGCAGGCTGATGCCCAGTTCCTCGGCCTTGGCCTCGGCGCCTTCCTTCATCTTCACGAAGAACGGGTTGATGTCCGTTTTCGTGATCAGGCAGGCGCCGACCGAATGCCCATCGGCGAACGCGCCGGTGGACAGCGCCGCGAAGCCCGCGGCCAGGCAGGTCGTCTTAAGAATGGTCTTGGAAGTCATGGTCCCCTCCCCTTGGGAATTGCGCAGTCGACGCCGTCTTGCCGCGGCGCCCGGTGCGGGTCGATCCGACAGCGAATCCCGGAAGTTGTCAATTCGGGTGGCGACGGGGGTTGGGTGGCGACGGGGCGGCGGGCGGTTCAGCGGCCGACCCCGACATAGGCCTCGAAGCCGGCCGCGGCGGCATCCTCGGCCTGGTAGAGGTTGCGCAGATCGGCCATGCGCGCGGTGCGCATCTGATCGGCCAGACGGGTGAGATCGAGCGCGCGGAACTCGTTCCATTCGGTCAGCATCACCACCACATCCGCACCCTTCGCCGCCTGATAGGCGTTGGGGCACCAGATCACGCCGGGCAGCAGGTCATAGCCCTCAGCCTGGCCATAGGGGTCGCAAACGCGCACGGTCGCGCCCCGGCCGATCAGGGCCGGCACGATGGTCAACGAAGGCGCCTCGCGCATGTCGTCAGTATCGGGTTTGAAGGTGACGCCCAGCACCGCGATGGTCTTGCCGTTCAGAACCTCGTCGCACAGGTCGATGATCTTTTCGACCATTGCCTGTTTGCGTTCCTCGTTCACCTTGATGACGGTTTCCACGATCTGGATCGGGCTGGCGGCATCCTGGCCGATCCGCACCAGTGCCTTGGTGTCCTTGGGGAAACAGGAACCGCCATAGCCCGGGCCGGCCTCTAGAAAGCGGTCGCCGATACGGTGGTCCAGCCCCATACCGTAGGACACCGACTTCACGTCCGCGCCGACCCGCTCGCACAGCGCCGCGATCTCGTTGATGAAGGTGACCTTGGTGGCCAGAAACGCATTGGCGGCGTATTTGATCAGTTCCGCCGATTCCAGGCCGGTATAGATGACCGGATAGTCGCGCTGCTCCAGCGGGCGGTAGACCTCGCTAATCGCCTCTCGTGCGCGGTCGCTTTCCACGCCCACGACCACGCGCGCGGGCTCCATGAAATCGGCAATGGCAACGCCCTCGCGCAGAAACTCCGGGTTGGAGGCAATGTCGAATTGCGCCTTCGGGTTGGCTTTCTCGATGACCTCGCGGACCTTGCGGTTCGCGCCCACGGGCACGGTGGATTTCGTCACCACCACGGTATAGCCGTCCATCGTATGCGCGATTTCCTCGGCCGCGGCGAAGACATAGGTCAGGTCGGCATGGCCGTCGCCCCGGCGGGTGGGCGTGCCGACGGCGATAAAGACCACTTCCGCGGCCGCAACGGCATCGGCCAGGTCGGTGGAGAACGACAGCCGCCCGGCCTTAATGTTCTGGGCCATCAGCACGTCGAGCCCCGGCTCGTAGATCGGCACCTTGCCGGCGCTTAACTTCGCGATGCGGTCGGCGTTTTTATCCACACAGACAACGTCATGTCCGAAGTCGGCGAAGCACACGCCAGAGACCAGACCGACATAGCCCGAACCGATCATAGCAATTTTCATGGGATCTCCGAAGCTTGGCGAGGCCGCAGGCGCGGGTATATCGGCGGAATCGGTAGGGGCTCAAGCCGGAAAGCCACCTTCGCGACCAAAGCGCGGACAATGTGACGAAATCACTTTACGCACAAAATCGTGTGGGGGATTGTTTCGATTGTCGTCCGCGCGGGGCGGCGATTGTTGCAAATTCCTGAAGGCTTAGCCATGCGCAATACGCCGCTCGCCAGCATCCTCTATCATCACATCGGTGCTGAGACGATATCGGAACGCGGCCTGGGCGTGACCACGCCCTGGGCGGCATTCCAGGCTCATTTGGATGCGTTGGAGCAGCGCTTCACCTTTGTGTCGCTAGAGCAGGTGATCAGCGGCGACCTGCCTCGCAACGCGCTGTTGCTGACCTTTGACGACGCATATCGCTCCGTGCTGGAGGCTGCGCGGCAACTGCTGGCCCCGCGGGGCATCCCTGCGGTGTTCTTCGTCAATCCCGGGCTTTTGGGCTCTGACGGACCGGGGATCGACGCGCAACTGGCCTTTGCGGTCAACAGCGCGGGGATCGAGGCGGTCTGCAAGGCGATCGAACAGCAGCCGGCGCGCGACGTGCACGATCTGATCATGAACCGGATGAACGGGTTGAGCGCGGATGCGCGCGAGGGCGTGCGTCAGCGGCTGCGGGCGCAGTTCGGAACGCCGGACGTCACGCGGCAGGCAGGGCAGTTGAACGAAGAGGATCTGGCCGAGTTCGCCGGCTTGGGCGTCGAGATCGGCAATCACACCCTGCGCCATGCCGTCTGCGGCGCTTTGAAGCCGAACGAGCTTCACGCCGAAATCATCGTGTCCCAGGCCAAGCTTGCCGCGCTGACCGGCACGCGGATCCGGTCTTTCGCGGTGCCCTACGGTGCCGAGGCGTGCGTCACGCCCGAGGTCCTGCACTGTCTGCGCGACACCGGGCATGAGGCGATTTTCCTGGTGCATGCGCGGTCGAACCGGCTGCGGCCGGCGCCGGACATCTGGTACCGGCAATCGATCGAAAACGGCAGCGTCGAGGATATCCCCGGCCCGTCCGCGGTGCTTCCGGTGTTGCGCAGCGTCAAGGCGCGGATGCTGGGCGGGCGCGCCGCGGCGGCGCGCCCGCGCTGAGGCTGGAGCCAAGGTGTCTTACAGCGCCTCGTACATCCCGACGATGGCGTGCATCTCTCGCAGCAGCGTGTCGTTTTCCTTGGCGAAAGTCGCAAGTTCCGCCGCCGACAGCGACTCGCCCGACAGCGCCCGTTCCGCCGTGGGCTTCATCGCCAGCCAGCGCTGTTCTAAAGCATCCGACTTTTAACCTGAGACATATCCAGCAGCCTTGAAGTAGTTCCAGCATTCTTCCGGCGGGAAGAGGTCGCAGATTTCTGTGAGTGCATCGATCGTGTCCGTGAAGGACCGTGCGCCGATGCGTCGGAGGT
>JBCDDF010000004.1:0-146391 GCA_039180525.1 Pseudomonadota bacterium | reverse complement strand
GCGATACTGACCACGGCAAAGCCGGCCAGGACCGGCCAGGGCACCAGGGGCGCGAAAGAGATCGAGCCGTCCACGTTAGTTCCCCAACCTCTCCAGCAGCGCCGGCACATGGACCTGATCGGATTTATAGTTGCCGGTCATGACATGCATGATCAGATTGACGCCGAAGCGATAGGCCATCTCCCGCTGCTGCGCCCCGGCCGACCCGCGGCCGACAGGCAGGATCGGCCGCCCGGTCGTGTCAACCGCCCACGCCCCGGCCCAGTCGTTCGCGCCGATCACCACGGGGGTCACGCCGTCGTTGAGGTTGCGGAACGGCATCCCCTCGACCTCTTCGATTTCAGGCGCCGCCTCCACCCAAATCTCGGTGTTCGCGAAACGTCCCGGGAAATCCTGCAGCAGATAAAATGTGCGCGTCAGCACGTGATCGAGCGGCGCGGGTTCCAACGGCGGCACGTCGAGCTTGGCCGCCAGTTGCTGCAAGGCGCGGCCATTGGCGGTGCCGCTGCCCAATGTCCCGCCGAGATTCGCGTCGCGCGTGTCGAACAGGATCATCCCGCCCGAGCGCAGATACTGGTTCACACGTTCATAGGCCGCGTCAGAGGGCACGGGCTGCGTGTCGGTCACCGGCCAGTAGAGAAACGGAAAGAAGGACAGTTCGTCGGTTTCCAGATCGACGCCGACCGGCTCCACCGGTTCGATGGCGGTACGCTGCGTCAGCACCGTGCTCAACCCCCAAAGGCCGGAGGCGCTGAGCGCATCAAGATCGTCATCGCCGGTCAAGACATAGGCCAGAACGGTTTCATTGGCGGCGTAGAGCGCCAGATCCTCGTCGTCCTGCGCCCCGGCGGAATGGGGCCAGAGGACGGAGGCCGCCACCAGCAAGGTCGAGGCCTGCGCAACCCGTGGCCCGGTCAGCCGGCCCGACAGCCACAGCGTGGCGAGGATGTCGATCGCCAGTGCCAGCAGCGCCGCCGCCAGCAACAGCGGCTTCAGCGGTGTCTCGGGGCTAATCGCCATGCTTTCGATGCGCACCGCCTGCGGCAATGGGCCAAGCGCGGCAAGCGTATCCTCGGCGCGGAACAGATTGACGGCCAGGCGCCGATCCCCGGCCTCATAGATCCCCGGCGGCATCTCGGCCGAGGCGCGCTCTTCGGCCAGCCGCGCGCCGTCCACACCCGGCAACAGGCGCGGCTCCTCCAGCGTGCCGAAACCGTTGAGCACCGCGACCGGGGTCCAGGTCTGGCCGGCCAGCTCCTCCGCCGGCGGCCGGGCCACGCTGCTGCTGACCGCCAGGCGTTCCAGCATATCCACGAACAGACCCGACAGCGGCAGGTTCGACCATTGCGCATTGGCGGTGACGTGGAACAGAACCACGCGCCCATCGCCCTGGCCGCGGCCGGTGACCAGCGGGGTGCCATCGGCCAGCGCCGCCAGCACCCGGTTCGGCAACTCCGGGTCGGGTTGCGCCATGACCTGGCTGATCACGGTCACCTCATCGGGCGCGGTCAGGCCGAAAAAGGGACTGTCCTCGCCAAATGCCCGCAGAGTTTTGGGCGCACCCCAGGACATCGCACCGCCCACGGTCCGGCCACCGGCGCGCAGGCGCACCGGCAGTAGCGGGTCCTCCTCCAGTTGGCCATCGCCAGAGGCGGCCAGTCGCGGGCCGGCGAAACGCACCAGGGTGCCGCCGGCTTCGACCCAGTCGATCAGCCGGGTGCGTGGCCCCTCGGCGATGGTGCCGACATCGGCCAGCACGATCACATCGGGTGCAGCGGTCAGTATGTCGGCCAGCGACGCCTCGATCAGATCGGCGCTGTCGGACAGCGCGGTGCGCAGGTAGTGCAGCGGATCGATCAACCGCTGCGTCTCGCCCGCGTTGCCGCCGGCGATCAGCCCGACCTTGCGCCGCTTCAGCCCGTCATCGGTCAGCGCCACGGCGCCGGCCGATCTTTCGCCGGTGATCGACAGCCGCGTCACCCGGTTGCGCAGTTCCACCGGCAGATCCAGCGCGACCTGGCGCTCGGTGCCGTCTTCGGGCTCCAGTACTACCCGCTCGGCCGCCAGCACCCGTTCGATCCCCAGCGGATCCGGGCCAACCGCCTGGATTTCCACCGACGGCGCGGCGCCGCCCTCGGGCCGCAGCAGAACCGTCTGCAAGGCGCCATCGGCAAAGGACGGCGCGGTCAGGGCCAGGGGTGTCCGCCCATCCCGGACCACCGCGACCGGGCCGCGGTCCAGCAAGGCGGCAACGAAAGCATCGTCGCCCTCCGTCGCCAGCTCGTCGGTCAGCCAAAGCGTTTCGAATTCGCCTTCGGTGCGCCCCAGCCAATCGGCAAAGCCGGCGCGGTCGGGCGGCCAGGCGTTCGGTGTCATCACCCGCACCCGCTGCGCCCAGTCGCCGGCGTCGCGGAACGGCAGGCTGTCCTCTTCGACATCCGGCCCCTCGGCCAGAGAGATCACCGCCGCCGGACGGCCCTGACGCGCGGCGCGATCCAGCACCTCGGCCACGCGCGCCTGCCGGTCGGCCCAGCGTGGCGCGCTGGCCCAGCCGCCATCCATCAGGACCAGGATCGGCCCGGACCGCTGGTCACGCGTCTCCGGGTTCAGGACCGGGTCGGCAAAGGCCGCGATCACCGCCGCCAGCGCGGTCATGCGCAGCAGCAAAAGCCACCAGGGCGTGCGTTCGGGCATGCGCTCGGGATCCTGCAGGCCCAAAAGCAGCCGCACCCCGGGAAAGGCGCGCTTGGCCGGTGCCGGCGGTACCGCGCGCAACAGCCACCACAGAATGGGCAACACTACCAGCGCCGACAACAGCCACGGCGTCAGAAAGGACAACGCGCCGACCGAAAGCATCTATCGCTGCCCTCCGATCGCCATATAGAGCCACAAAAGCGCCGCGCGCGGGCTTTCGCTGGTGCGGTGGACGTGGAACTGCCAGCCGGTGCGCCGGGTCATGTCGTGAAGGGCCGCGCGCCGCTCGGCCAGCTTGGCCTGATAGGCATCGCGCAATGCGCGGGCGCGGTCGGTTTCGAACTCCACGCTGCCGGCCACGGATTGAAAGATCGTGCGGCCATCGAAGGGGAACGCCTCTTCGGTGTCATCGACGATCTGCAGAAAACAGCCAGAGACGTTGCGTTCGGCAGCGTGGGTGAGCGCCGAAAAGACATCGTCGCGCGCGCCCATGAAATCGGACAGAAAGACCGCCTTGCCGCTGGCGGCGTATTTCGCCCGTGGCGGGGCGCCGAAATCGGGCCGCTCGGCGCCGGGATCATCGGCCAGCGCCAGCGCCATGCGGCGCAGCTGCGTCTCCCCGGTGCGCGGCTGCGCGGCGTTGGTGCCCAGCAAAGACACGCGCTCGCCGGCCTTGACCAGCAGCACCGACAGCGCCAGCGCCAAAAGCCGCGCGCGTTCGCGTTTGGTACGCGGCGCCTTCGGGCCGCGATAGTCCATCGCATGCGCATCATCGGCCCAGATCGAGACCGTCTGCGCCGCCTCCCATTCCTTTTCGCGGATGAACAACTGGTCCGACCGGCCCGACCGTCGCCAATCGACCGCGGTCAGCACATCACCGGGGATGGCGCGGCGATATTGCCAGAAGCTCTCTCCGATACCGGCGCGGCGGCGGCCATGCACACCGAAGGCCACGGTCATCGCCAGCCGCTCGGCCTCGGCCAAAAGCGGCGGCAGCGAACCGCCGACCTTTTCGGCATCGCCGCGCAGCGCGATGGCATCGCGCGCGATCTGGGCCGGGACCCGTGGGGGGGCGGGGCTGGTGCTCACGCGGCGATATCCGCCTTCAGCGTCGCCTCGGTCAGCTGTGCGATCAGCGCATCCAACGTGCGGCCCGCCGCCCGCGCGGCGAAGGACAACGCCATCCGATGCACCAGGATCGGGTGCGCTAGCGCCGCCACGTCATCGACCGTCGGCGCGGGCCGGCCGTCCATTAGCGCCCGGGCGCGGGCGGTCAGCATCAGCGCCTGCGCCGCACGCGGGCCCGGGCCCCAGGCGACATCCTCGGCAACCAGCGGGCTTTCATCCGCCGTCCCAGGCCGCGCCGCGCGCACCAGGTCGAGGATATGTTCCAGCACCCCCTCGCCCACCGGCATGCGCCGCACCAGTCGCTGGGCGGCGATCAACTCATCGGCGGTAAAGACCGGCTCCGCCTCGGCCTCGTCGGTGCCGGTGGTGGCCAGCATGATCTCCCGCTCCGCCTCGCGCGACGGATAATCGACATCGATCTGCAGCAGGAACCGGTCCAACTGCGCCTCGGGCAGCGGATAGGTGCCCTCCTGTTCGATCGGGTTCTGCGTCGCCAACACGTGGAAGGGTTGGGCCAGCACCCGCTCCGCCCCTGCGATGGTGACCTTCTTCTCCTGCATCGCCTGCAACAGCGCCGATTGCGTGCGCGGGCTGGCGCGGTTGATCTCATCGGCCATCAGCAACTGGCAGAACACCGGGCCTTCTATGAACTTGAACGTGCGCGAACCGTCCTGGCCGGTTTCCAGCACCTCCGCACCCAGGATGTCCGACGGCATAAGGTCCGGCGTGAACTGCACCCGGTTGGCGTCGAGCCCCATCACCGTGCCCAGCGCCTCCACCAGCCGCGTCTTGGCCAGGCCAGGGGCGCCGACCAGCAGCGCGTGCCCGCCGCAAAGCAGCGCGTTCAGCGTCAGGTCCACCACGTTCTCCTGACCGATCACGCGGCGGCCGATCATGTCCCGTGCGCGGGCGAGAGCCTCGGCCGTGCGCTCCAGATCCCCGATCATGTCCGCCCCATCGGCGGCTTGCGTTTCGGTCATCGAAAGGATCCCTTGCTGCCTGTGTTTGGATGTCTGGCACGCCCGCGTCTTGCGCTGTATTCCTGCCGGGGCAAACACTAACGCGATTGCGGGAAAGGGCAACAATGGCCGAGCCGAGTGAGCGGAATGTGATGCCGACGGCGGAGGGGATCGCCGCCGCGGCCCGCGCGGCCAACAAGAAAGGGCCGCCGCCAGTGCATCTTTGGGATCCGCCCTTTTGTGGCGATCTGGACATGCGGATCGCGGCGGATGGTACCTGGTTCTACATGGGCACGCCGATCGGGCGCAAACCGCTGGTCAAGCTGTTCTCTTCGATCCTCAAACTTGAGAACGGTGCCTACTTTCTGGTCACGCCGGTGGAAAAGGTCGGCATCACGGTCGATGACGCGCCGTTCGTCGCGGTGGATTTCGACGCGGAGGGCGCGGGGGCGGGTCAGATCATCCGCTTTCACACCCATGTCGGCGACAGTGTCGCCGCCGGGCCGGACGCGCCGATCCGGGTGGAACGCGACCCCGCCGACGCCACGCCGCGGCCCTATGTCACCGTGCGCCGCAACCTGGAGGCGCTGATCGACCGCAAGAGCTTCTACCGGCTGGTCGATCTGGGCACCGTCGCCGATGTCGAGGGCACGCCCTGGTTCGGGGTCTATTCGGGCGGCGCGTTCTTCCCGATCTCGCCCGAGGCGGATCTGCACCGATGATCCGATGGGAGCGCGGCGTGCCGCATCGGGTGCGCTGGAACAACGTGCCCTATGCGCCCGGCCGGGCGGCGTTCCTGTTGAACGGCAAGTGCGGCAACACCTCGGTCAAGACGGCGCTGTTGCAAGCTCAGAACCTGCCCGAAGACCGGCCGCATCGGGTCACAGACGTGTGGAGCCCGGCACAGGTCGCCGCCTCCGGGTACCGCGCGATCGGCGTGGTCAGAAATCCGTATGCGCGCGCAGTGTCGATCTGGCACACCAAGATCGTGCTGCAGGGCAGTTCCACCCTGTTCAGGAAGGCCGCCTTCGTACCGGAGATGCCGTTCCTGGATTTCCTGCGCGTGCTGGCGCGGATGGACGACAAGGCCGACACGCACACCCGGGCGCAATGGTTCACCATGTATCACCGCAGGCGGTTCTTGCCGGATCTGGTGGTGAAAATCGAAGAGCCGAAGGGCTGGGACCAGGTTCGCGCCTGGATGCCAGAGATTCCCGCCCTGCCCCATCGCAACATCCGCGGCACGCCGGATTGGCAGCCGCTGATCGAGGGCGAGGCCGGCGATCTGATCCGCCGCCGCTATGCCCGCGATTTCGAATTGTTCGGTTATCCGACCTAGGAACGCCCGCCTAAGGTTGCCCAAGCAGGCCGAAAACCTCGAATACCTGTGCGTAGACGGCGCGTTTGAACGGCACGATCGCGGCCAGCAGATCGGGCGCCGTCATCCATCGCCAAGCGTCGAACTCGGGATGCGCGGTGGCCAGATCGATCAGGCTTTCCGGCCCCTCCAGCCGTGCCTGCAGCCACATCTGTTTCTGGCCGCGAAACCGCCCGCCGAAACGCTGTGCCAGATGCGGTGGGAAATCATAGGCCACCCAGTCCGGCGTCTGAGCCAGCACCGTGACGGCATCCGCGGGGACGGAGGTTTCCTCGGCCAACTCCCGCAAAGCCGCTGCCCGCGGCGTCTCTCCGGGATCGATCCCGCCCTGAGGCATCTGCCAGGCATCGGGGGTGTCGATGCGGCGGCCGGCGAAGATCCGGCCGCCGGCATCCGTCAGGACCACCCCGGCGCATGGGCGATAGGCCGCACCGGGGTCGGGCACGTTCAGTCGTCCGCGGCGGCCAGCACCGACAGACCTTTGATCACGTCCAGCGCATAGGCCATCTGATAGTCTTCCTGCCGCATGCGCGCGGTTTCCACGGCCAATTGCTGTTCTTCCTCGAACTGGCGCTGTTCGTCCTCGCTGAGCGAATCGTTGTTAAGGGAACCGCGCAGATCGGCCTCGCTGCGGCGATCGCCGTTCTCCTCTTCGCCCTCCGCATCCTCGTCGGGGCGCTGCTGTTCGACGATGATGTCCGGCGCCACGCCCAGGTTCTGGATCGACCGGCCCGAGGGCGTATAGTAGCGCGCCGTTGTCAGGCGCATCGCACCCTTGCCCTGCAGCGGGACGATGGTCTGGACCGAGCCCTTGCCGAAGCTGCGCGTGCCCACGACGATGGCGCGGCGATGATCCTGCAGCGCGCCGGCCACGATTTCCGAGGCAGAGGCCGAGCCGCCATTGATCAGGATCACGATCGGCTTGCCTTCGGCCAGATCGCCGGGCTGGGCGTTGTACCGGTCGCTGTCGCGCGGGTCGCGGCCGCGGGTCGACACGATCTCCCCCGCCTCCAGGAACGCATCCGATACCGACACCGCCTGGCTCAGCAAGCCGCCGGGATTGTTGCGAAGATCGATCACGAAGCCCGAGACGTTTTCCATGCCGCCGGCCTCTTCGACCTGTTTCAGCAGCCCTTCCTCAAGGTTGGGAAAGGTCTGTTCGGTGAAAGTCGTGACGCGCAGCACCACGACATCGCCCTCGCTGCGGGCGCGCACGGCGGCGATCTTGATAGTGTCGCGCGTGAGCGTCAAATCGAAGGGCTCTTCCTCACCTTCGCGTACGATGGTGATCACGATGTCAGAGCCGACGGGCCCGCGCATCAGATCGACGGCATCGTTGAGCGTCAGGCCCAACACCGGCTCGTTATCGACATGGGTAATGAAATCGCCGGGCTGCACCCCGGCCCGCGCCGCCGGCGTATCGTCGATGGGCGCCACGACCTTGACGAAACCGTTTTCCTGCGTGACCTCGATCCCCAGCCCGCCGAACTCGCCACGGGTCTGCACGCGCATATCCGTGAAATCGTCGGGCGGCAGATAGCTGGAATGCGGATCCAACGAACTCAGCATGCCGTTGATCGCGTTCTCGATCAGGTCCTTTTCCTCCACATCCTCGACATAAGTCGACCGGATGCGTTCGAAGATATCGCCGAACAGGTCCAACTGTTCATAGGTGCGGCGGTCGCGTTCGACCTCCTGCGCGACGATTGGCGCTGCGAATTGCGCGGTGATCACAAATCCAGCCACCGCCCCACCGACGGCTGCGAGCATGAATTTCTTCATGGGTGCCTGTCCCTATCTTTCAAAAATCGAACCAGGTCAGCGGGTCTACCGGCTGCCGGCCCTGCCTGACCTCAATATAGAGCGTTTTCGCCGCAAGTTGACCAGAGCCATCTGGAACGCTGTCCGAAAATAGTTCGTGATCGGTAAAGCCGGGCAGAAACGCCACCGGATCGCCTTCCGCCACGCCGCGGCCCGGCGTGACCAGCGGGTCCGCGACGCCACCGAGGATCAGCAGAACCTCGCTTGCGGGTTCCAGCATCACCACCAGGCCATAGCCGTCGATGCGGCCGGCAAAGCGGACCGTGGCGTCGGCCGGGCTCGTAACCAACGCCCCCGCCGGCGCGGCGATCGCGATGCCTGGGCGGGTCTGTCCCGCCGGGTCCGGGGCGCCCGCGCGCCGGATCAGGCGACCCTGCACCGGGCTTGGCAGCGGCAGCGCCAGGTCGGGCGGCGGCGGGGCGGACACCGGCGCCGCCTGTGTCGCCAAGCGCGCCAGCGCCGCCAACGCGGCGGCATCGGCGCCGATATCGGGCAACGGGCCGTCGCGTCGCCGCCGCGCGGCCGCGCCGGCAATCAACTCGTCGCGGATCGCCGAAAGCCGCGCGCGCCGGCGGCGCAACTGGTCCAATACCGCGGCATGCCTGGCCTCCAGATCGACCAGATGCGCCCGCGCCGCCTCCAGATCGGCGGCGGCCGCGCCCGCGCGGGCGCTCAGACGCTCTGCGATCAGCACCGCCCGCGCGGCCTCTATGGTCGCTGGATCGGTCAGCATGGTGGGGCGCGCGGCCAGGCCCAGCCGTGTCAGCGCCGCCAACAGCCGCTGCAGATCGGCGCTTTGCGCCTCCAGCGCCCGCTGTGCGGCGCGGCGTTCGGCCGCGACCGTGGCCAGGTCGGCGCCCAGTTCGGCCCCGATCACCTCGTAGGCGCGGATCGCCTGGCTGAGCGCGCGCCGGTCGCCCAGGCTCGACCGCGCGGCCTGCAACGCGGCCTCCGCCGCCTCCAGCCGTGCCGCGGCATCCTGGGCCGGCGCCGCGGTGGCCAGGGCGGCGAACAGCAGCGCCAGCAGGCGGGTCATGGGCGCTCGATCAGCGACCGGCCGGTCATTTCGGGCGGTTGCGGCACGCCCATAAGCTCCAGCACCGTCGGCGCCAGATCGGCCAATACCCCGCCCGACCGCAAACGCCCCCCGGCCGGCCCGCCCAACAGCGCCACCGGAACCGGGTTGAGCGTGTGCGCGGTATGCGGGCCGCCGGTCTCCGGGTCGACCATGGTTTCGCAATTGCCGTGATCGGCGGTGACCACCAACGCGCCACCAACGGCCCGCACCGCCGCGACCAGCGCGCCGACGCCGGTGTCCACCGCCTGGCAGGCCGCAATGGCGGCATCCAGATCGCCGGTATGCCCGACCATGTCCGGATTGGCGTAATTGACGACGATCAGCGCATAGTCACCGCTGTTGACCGCGCCGGTCAGATGTTCGGTGACCTCCGCCGCGGACATCTCCGGCGCCAGGTCATAGGTCTTCACCTTGGGGCTGGCGGCCATGTAGCGCGCCTCCCCCGGCTCCGGCACCTCCCGCCCGCCGTTCAAAAAGAACGTCACATGGGGGTACTTTTCGGTCTCGGCGATGCGAAACTGCGCCAGACCCCGCGCCGCCACCCAGGCGCCCAGCGTGTTGGGAAGTTTCTGAGCCGGAAACATGACTTCCATGAAGGCGTTGTGCCGTTCGGAATACTCCACCATGCCGCAAATCTCGGCCCAGACGGGGCGGGCGCCGGCATCGAAGGCGTCGAAATCGGGATCGGCCAGCGCCGACAGGATCTGCCGGGCGCGATCGGCGCGGAAATTGACGAAGATCAGTCCGTCGCCGTCGCGTGCGCCCGCATAGCCCCCGATCACCGCCGGCGGCACGAATTCATCCGTCTGATCTTCGGCATAGGCGGCATCGACCGCCGCCGCCGCACTGTCCGCCCCGACACCATCGGCAGAGACCATCGCGGCAAAGGCGGTTTGGGTCCGATCCCATCGGTTGTCGCGATCCATGGCGTAGAAGCGCCCGATGACGCTGGCGATCCGTGCCTCCTCGGGCAGCGCCTCGGCCAGTGCGGCCAGATACTTCTGCGCGGTCTTCGGCCCGACGTCACGGCCATCGGTAAAGACATGAACGGCCACCGGCACCCCGGCGGCGGCCGCCACCTGGGCTGCGCGCGCCATGTGGCGGTGATGCGCGTGCACGCCGCCATCCGACACCAGCCCCGCGATATGTGCGGTGCCGCCGCTGTCTTTCAGCGCGGCAATCGTTTTCGCCAGCGCCGGATTGGTGTCGAAATCGCCCGTGTCGATCGCCCGGTCGATGCGCGGCAGCGTCATCATCACCACGCGGCCGGCGCCGATATTGGTGTGGCCGACCTCCGAATTTCCCATCTGACCTTCCGGCAGTCCCACGGCCGGACCATGCGTGGTCAAGGTCGCGTTCGGACAATCGCGCATCAGCGCATCCACGTGCGGCGTGTCGGCGAGCGCCACGGCATTCGCCGCGCGTTCGGGGCGCAGACCCCAACCATCGAGGATGCAAAGCACCACGGGTTTCGTCATATCCAACCTTTCGCAGGGGGGTGGCGGCGCGGACCCTAACCAGCGGCGCGGATGCGCTCAAGACCGGTGATAGGGCTGATCCGCGAGTATCGAAGCCGCACGGTAAAGCTGTTCGGCCAGCATGACCCGCGCCAGCATATGCGGCCAGACCATCGCGCCGAAGGAAAGGACCAGATCGGCCGACGCGCGCAAGCCCGGGTCCAACCCGTCGGCGCCGCCGATCCAGAACGCCGCCGCCGGCCGGCCGGTGTCGCGCCAACTGGCAAGCTTGGCGGCAAAATCAGGCGAGCTGAGGCTGCGGCCGCGTTCGTCCAGAGCCACGACCGCAGCACCCGCAGGCACGGCGGCCCGCAGAAGCGACGCCTCCGGCGACCGGCCACCGCGGCCCTTCGGCTCCACCTCTTGGATCTGCAGGGGCCCGAAACCGATGCCGCGACCGATGCGGTTCACCCGGGCGGCATAGTCGTCGATCAATGCGCGCTCTGCGCCCGCGCGCAGTCGCCCGACCGCGGCAATCCTCAGCGCCAGCGCCAAGGCTCAGGTGTCGGCCTGCGTCCGCTGCCGCTGATCCTCGGGCGACAGCCACATCTTTTCCAACTGATAGAACTCGCGCACCTCGGGCCGGAACAGATGAACAATCACGTCGCCACAATCGATCAGCACCCAGTCGCCGCCGTCCTTCCCTTCCATGCGGACGGGTCGGCCGGTGGTCTGTTTCAGCCGGTCGGCCAGGTGTTCGGCCATGGCCACGACCTGCCGCGATGACCGGCCAGAGGCCACGACCATATGATCGGCCATCTCGGACTTGCCCTGAAGACCGATGCTGAGGATATCCTCGGCCTTGTCGTCCTCCAGCGATGTCAGGATACGGGCCAGCAGCGTTTCATCCGACGCCCCCGGCGCGGCCGGGGCTGCCTGGTTCGGCGTCGGCGCGGCGGTGGCAACCGCCGCCGGTGCACGTTCTGTCAGAACGACATCCTCCCTAAAGCGCGCCGCACCCTCGGCGCCCGGTGACACAAAGGTAGTGTCTCCGCCGCCGCAACTCAACGTTTTCGATGGCGGGTACCCTCAAAGCCGCGCGATCCGGTCGAGAAGCAGCGCGAAAAAGCCGTCGGCGTCGACGTCGCGGACATAGTGCGTGTTCGCGGGCCGGTCGGCCACGCCCCACCAATCGGCCACCGTCATGCCCATGGTCAGGGGCGAGGCGGTCTCGATTTCCACGTTGATATCCCGGCCGCCGTAAAGCTCGGGCCGCAGCAGCCAGGCGATGACGTTGGGGTCGTGCAGCGGCCCGCCATCGGTGCCGTATTTCGCCTCGTCGAAGCGTTCGAAAAAGTCCAGCAGATCGGCGACCGCATCGCCGACCGCCGAGCCCAATGCGCGGAACTGCGCCACCCGCGCCGCCGTGGTCAGGCACTTATGCGTCACGTCGAGCGGCATCAGCGTGATCGGGCAGCCCGCGCGGAACACCACATCGGCCGCATGCGGGTCGACATAGATGTTAAACTCGGCCGCCGGCGTGGTGTTGCCGCCCTCGAACAGCCCGCCGCCCATGGCGACGATTTCGCGCAGCTTGGGCACGATATCGGGCGCACGGTTGAAGGCGAGCGCGACATTCGTCAGCGGCCCCAGCGTGCAGAGCGTGACCTCCTGCGGCGCGGCGGCGCGCAGGGTTTCGACGATGAAATCAACGGCATGGGCCGGTTGCAGGGCCAGGGTCGGTTCCGGCAGGTCCGGGCCGTCGAGCCCGCTTGCCCCATGCACGTATTCCGCGGTCACCAGATCGCGTACCATCGGTCGCGCGGCGCCGGCAAAGACGGGCACGTCCCGGCGGCCGGCCAGTTCGCAGATCTTCAACGCGTTCGCCGCGGTCAGCGCCAGAGGCACATTGCCCGCCACCGCGGTGATGCCCAGAACCTCCAGCTCCGGGGCGGCGAGCGCGAGCAGAATCGCGACCGCGTCGTCCTGGCCCGGGTCGGTATCGATGATGATCTTGCGTGCCAAAGACGCCTCCTGCCGTCGCGGACCGCCGACGCCTTACGCGCTTACAGGGCATTTGAACAGGTGGCGCGCGCCGGAGCCGGTCTCGCCCGAAAGCCGGCCGACAGCGGCGCGATGCGGACCCGCGGGCCCCCGCGGCACCGCTGTTTGTTGCGGCAGTCTGCGGCCGGGCGTCAGTCCCTTTGAACAGGGCCCGCTGCAAAGTAAAGCGATGCTCGCGCGCACGCCCATCTGCGGGGGGCGATCTGTGCCAGGACCGCGTATGGGGCTTGATGTCAGGGGCGCGCCCGCCGCGCCGACCACGATCCCACGCGACGTCGACCAAAGTCACGAGCGCTGCCATCTGCACGACCGCCACGGAAAGAATCGGCCGGCTCCGCCTCCGGCGCTCGCGCCCGGGCGTAAGACGGCCCCGGTCGTCTAGGGTCAAGGCCCATTGATCCTGCACCGCTGGTTTGACAGATTTCCTGCCTGATGTGCGAGCTAGGGGCGCAGGAATAGTATCTATATTTCAATGTCCTGGTCGTGCGTCAGACTGGATATCCGTCAAATCCGGAGGACACCAGATCCCCGTCATCTCAGCGGCTCGGCGTGCTTGGGAAAGGGGCCACCTGCCCGGCGCGCAGCAAACCGCTGACACTTCGTGGATTTGGCGCCAGCGGCGCGAGATTGATGGCTCCTGACCCTAGCATCACATTGTGCCCGGGCGGGGAGACTTGCCGGCGCATCTCCATCCTGGATCGCCGACGCCCGAGACCATGCCCCGCCGATGACCTCGGGCGGGCCCGGCGAGAGAACCCGCTTGAAGCGCCTTCGGCAAAGGCGGAGCAGCCGGGATGACGGGGATCTTGCATCCTTCCGAGTTCGAAACGCCGCCAGCCCCATCACGAACCAATACCGAAGCCGACACCCGCGTGCGTGCCCAACCGTATCCGCGAGCCACGAACCCCGCCAAACGCCAATCCGGGATGAACGGCATCCGCCCCGGCGACCGAAGCCTCGCTGCGCTCAACGCTCAACAGCGCGCCTCCGCTCGCAAATCGGTCAAGCCCCTGTCCGCTGTGAAACTCCGCGCCCTCTTCGGTCCCCAGACATCCCCGCGGGAGGCGCCCTGCCTGTTTCAGCGCATCCGTAAAGTCGCGTCTTCGGGCCGCCCGGGCGACCAGCCGAAACTCAGGCCGCACCCATGCGTTTTGCGTCCTCCATTCCTTCCAGGGCGCGGTCCAGCAACTGCGGCCGCCCCAACAGATAGCCCTGACCTTTGTGGATCCCCAAGGATCGCAGCGTGCGCAACTCTCCCTCGGTCTCGATTCCCTCGGCGACGATTACGGCGTCGGTTTCGCCGGCATAATGCACCATCGCGGCGGCCAACGACCGCAGGGCACGGTCTTCGTCGATGCCGGCGGTCAGGGAGATATCGAGTTTGATGATATCGGGACGCAGCCGGACCACTTGCTGCAGCCCGGAATATCCCGCGCCACAATCGTCGATGGCGATGCGCGCGCCCTTGATCCTCAGCGCGGCCATCGCGGCCTGCAATGCCGCGATATCGGTAATCTCGGCATGCTCGGTGATCTCCACCACCAGCCGCTCTGCCGCCACGCCGGTCAGCCGCCGCAACAGCGCGCCCGATGCGACCGTATCGGCGGAAGCGTCGACCGACAGATAGGTGTGCGCCGGCAGATCCGGCAATGCCGCAAGGGCCTGTTCGATCACGGCAAGCTCCAGTTCCTGTCCGCGGCCGATCTCTTCGGCTTCGGCGAACCACAAATTGGGCGGCCGATAGGGATCGGATCGGAACCGGCTCAGCGCCTCGAACCCGCTGACGAAGCTGTCGGCCAGGTTGCAGATGGGCTGAAAGGCGATGTCGAAGCGTCTTTCGCGCAAGGCCCCGTCGATGCGGTCCTGTAGCGTTTCCAGCCGCACGCGGCGGGCGATGCTGTCATTGACCTGCGTGGCAGAGATGTCGGCAAAGGCGCGCATCATCTCCAGGTCGCGATCGTTCAGCGACGGGTGCGGATCGCGGCTAAGGCAGCAGAGCATGCCATAGATGCTGCCATCCGCGCGGCGGATCGGCAGGCTGATATGGCTGCCGATGGGAATGTCCCTGGTGATCGGCAGGGTCGCGGCCAGAGGATCGCGGCCGGTATCGGGGATCACCTCCGGCAGGTCGCCGGCGCAGATCTTGTTGCAATAGGTGTAATCGCGGTCGAAGGCCGCGCCGGGATGGGCGATAGCCTCGAACCCCGGGGCATCGACGGCGCGGATCACCATAGTGTTGTCGACGAACTCGGACAGATAGGCGACCTCCATCTGCAGATAGCTGCGCACGGTGCGCAGGGCACGATCCACCAGATCTTCGCCGCCCGCATCCCCGTCACTTATGAATTGGCCAAGCTGACCCATACCCGCATGCTCCACTGTCAACCGCATCGCAGCTAGCGCAGGGGATGCAAAGGCGCGGTTAACGCACAGACCGATCGACGCGTTCGGTTAACGACAGCACCCGGTCGGCGCGGGCGCCCGCACCGGCGACCGTACGGATATTGGGCAGATCGTTGCTTTCGATCCAATGCCGCGCCGCCTGGACCGATTTGCCATGGTGCGCCCAGCGCGCCTCTAACCGGGCGATCAGATCGGCCTCGGGGACATCCAGAAACCAACAGAGGTCGAGCAGCCCGCGCACCGCCTCCCACCCGCCGGTATCGTGCAAAAGGTAGTTGCCCTCCACGATCACCAGGCGCGTGTCGGCCGCAATTTCCACCGCCCCTGCGCGGGACACCTCCAGATCGCGGTCGAACGCGGGTGCATAGAGCTGATCCTCGACGCGCAGCCGCCGCAGCAGCGCACAGAACCCCGCCACGTCAAAAGTGTGCGGCGCGCCCTTGCGCGCGCGGTGGCCACGCGCCTCCAAAATGCCGTCATCCAGGTGAAACCCGTCCATCGACATCGCCTGCGCGCGTGGGATCGCCCCGGCCAGCTCCGCGGCAAGGGTGGATTTGCCGCTTGCCGGCGCGCCAGCCAGACCCAGCAGGAACCGCGGACCCGCGGCGGGGACCAGCGCCGCCAGGTCGGCGGCCAGGCCGGCGCTCATGCCGCCCGGACGTGCTTTTCGTAGTCTTCGGCGATGGTGCGGGTTAGCGCGCCGACCTCGAAATTATAGTCGCCGATCTTGCCCACCGGCGTCACCTCGGCTGCGGTGCCGGTCAGCCAGCACTGTTCGAAGCTTTCCATCTCCTGCGGCTCGATATGACGCTCGATCACCGGCACCTGACGATCCTTCAAAAGGCCGATCACCGTCTGCCGGGTCAGCCCGTTCAGAAAGCAATCGGGCGTCGGCGTGTGCACGACCCCGTCCTTGACGAAAAAGACGTTGGCCCCGGTCGCTTCGGCGACATAGCCGCGGTAATCCATCATCAGCGCATCCGAACAGCCCTTCGCCTCGGCCGCGTGTTTGGACATGGTGCAGATCATGTAAAGCCCCGCCGCCTTTGCGAAACAGGGAATGGTCTCGGGGCTCGGGCGTTTCCAGGCAGAGATGTCCAGCTTTGCGCCCTTCATCTTGGCATCGCCGTAATAGGCACCCCAGGGCCAGACGGCGACCGCCATACGCACCCGGTTGGCGGCAGAGGACACGCCCATATCTGTGCCCGAACCCCGCCAGGCGACCGCGCGAACATAGGCGTCCTGCAGGCCGGAGGCTTTCAGCGCCGTTTGCTTCGCGGTTTCGATTTCATCGACCGAATAGGGCACCGGCACATCGATCTCGTTGCCGGAAAAGATCAGCCGTTCGGAGTGTTCGCGGCTTTTGAAGATCTTGCCGCCATAGGCGCGCTCGCCCTCGAACACCGACGATCCGTAATGCATCGCATGGGTCAGGATATGCACCTGGGCCGAACGCCAGGGCTGCATTTCGCCATCCATCCATATCACGCCGTCCCGGTCGTCATACGCGCCAGCCATTGCGCCCTCCAAGCCAATAAATTGCGCCGTCAGAAGCGCAAAAGACAGATTATTTCGTTTCGATGGGGAATCGCTAACATTCGCCTCTTGGAAAGTCAACAAAGCTGACATAAAATTTGGCAGCGTAACGCAGAGGTCGAAATGCAACCGCCCCGCCCCAAACCCACTGGCGAACAATTGCTGTTCCTGACCGACGAACAGCTGCGCCAGGGCATCGAACTAATGTTCTTCGCCTATCGCGGCTTCACCGCCGATCCCGACCGCATCCTGGCCGAACGCGGCTATGGGCGGGCGCATCACCGGGCACTGCATTTCATCGCCCGCCGCCCGGGGCTTACGGTCAACGCGCTGCTCGATATCCTCGGCGTCACCAAGCAATCGCTGAACCGGGTGCTGCGGCAACTGGTCGAAGACGGGCTTGTGGACAGCCAGGTCGGACAGCGCGACCGGCGCGAACGCAACCTGTCACTTACCCAGACCGGCCAAGCGTTGGAAAGCGAATTGAGTGCCGCGCAGCGGGCGCGCATGCGGCAGGCCTATTCCCAAGCCGGGCCCGAAGCGGTCCAAGGCTTTCGCACCGTGCTTGAGCAGATTATAGATCCCGAGATGCGGACCCGCATGGGCCGGCTCTTGGAGACCAGGGAATGACCGACACCCCTCAGGCGGATGCCCATATCCTTGTGGTCGACGACGACGAGCGGATTCGCGATCTGCTGAAGAAATTCCTGTCGCGCCACGACTATTGGGTGACCACCGCGCGCGACGCGGCACATGCGCGCAAGTTGCTGGACGGGTTGGAGTTTGACCTGCTGGTCATCGACGTGATGATGCCGGGGGAGGATGGGTTTTCGCTGACCCGCGACCTCAGCGACACGATCGCCACGCCGATGCTGCTGCTGACCGCCAAGGGCGACAGCGACGACCGCATCAAGGGGTTGGAGGCGGGCGCCGACGACTATCTGCCCAAACCCTTCGAGCCGCGCGAGCTGCTGCTGCGCATAAACGCCATCCTGCGCCGCGTGCCGAAACCCGACATCACCAACGAACCGCCCAAGACCCTGCATATGGGCGAGATCCGATACGACCTGACCCGGGGCGAGATGTGGCACGGCCAGGACATGGTGCGCCTGACCGCGACCGAAAGCGCGCTGATGCGGATCTTCTCCGCCCGCCCGAACGAGGCGATCAGCCGCGGCCAGTTGGTGGCCGATCTGGGCCGGGATGACGGGCAGGCACAGGAACGCGCGGTGGATGTGCAGATCACCCGCCTGCGCCGTAAGATCGAGGCCGACCCCAAGGCGCCGCGCTATCTGCAGACGGTGCGTGGGGCGGGCTATATGCTGGCGCCGGACTGAGTGCACACACAAGGGCGACGCCTGGTGTCGGCCCGTCCCCCGCAAGATGCGTGCTGGCGCTCAAGCAACTCCGGCTTTGTCGGGCAAGTGCAACGCGCCCCGGGTTTGACCCAGGGCCGCTTCGATCCGCACGGAAACATGAGGCCCCGGATCAGGTCCGGCGCGCGTTTCGACGAACGGCAGGGCCGATCTATCCCGCCGATGCAGTGACCGGCTTTTTCGGCGCGCCCGCGTCGCCCTTCAGCGGGTCGTCGTGGCGCTGGACGGAGCCTTCGAAATGGGCGCCGCTTTCGATCGCGATGGTCTTGTGGACGATGTCGCCCTCGACCCGCGCGGTGGAGGTCAGGCGCACTTTCAGCCCGCGCACACGCCCCACGATGCGGCCGGTGACGACCACGTCGTCGGCCACGATCTCTCCCTTGACCATGGCGTTTTCGCCCACGGTCAGCAGATGCGCATGCACGTCGCCCTCGACCGTGCCCTCGATCTGGATGTCGCCGGTCGTCTTGACGTGGCCGTTGATCATCAGATCGGAGGACAGAATGGACGGCGACGGCTTGGGCTTGTTCGCCGCCGGTGCCGAAGAGGCCGGGCCGCTCGACCCGGATGCCGGGGGCGCGCTGGGCGCGTTGCTGGGTTTGGATGTCACTGGCGCCTCCTGGGCGTCGTTCGGTTTGTTCTTAGAAAACATCTTTCGCCGCCTTGATATATATCATCGGGTTGACCGGTTTGCCGTGCAGGCGCACTTCGTAGTGCAAATGTACGCCTGTGCTGCGGCCCGTGGTTCCCATATCGCCGATATGATCGCCGCGGGCAATGCGGTCTCCCACCTTGACATGGATTTTGTTGAGATGCGCGTAGAGCGTCTCGAACCCGTGCGCATGGCGGATGCGCACCAGATTGCCGAACCCGCTTTGACGGCCCGCGAAGACGACAGAGCCGTCGGCGGTGGACAGGATCGGCGTGCCGCGCGGGCCGGCCAGATCGATGCCGTTGTGCGCGCGCCGCCCCCCGGTGCGCGGATCGCGGCGGGTCCCGAAGCCGCTGGTGAACCGGTGTGCGGCACGCACCGGCATGGTGTAGGGCACGCGCGCCGCGGCGATGCGCATCGTGTCCATCCGCTCAAGATCGGCGATCAGATCCGACAGCCGCGCATCCAGCGACGGATTGCCAAGCCGCGCCAGCGCCAGCGGCTCGCCGCCATTGGGGCCGCCGAAACCGGTGTAGCTCGTGCGCACCTCGGAGATCAGCGTTTCCACGTCCAGGCCGGCACGCTCGAACATCGCCTCAAGCGGCGCGAAAGAGGTTTGGACCGCGTCCTCAAGACTGGCCACCATGCGAACCTGACGGTCCTGCGCGATCTGCATCCGCAGATCCATAGCCGCCAACTCGTTTTCCAGCCGGATCAGCGACTCGCGTTGCGCGTCACGCTCCCGGACCGCGCTTTGCAGCGCGTCGGTCACCGCCGCCAGGGTCTGCGCGTGGCCGGTTCCGGCCGCCGGTGCGGCGGGCACGGTCGGCGGCTGTTCGGGGGCGGCCAACGCGGTCTCCAGCGCCTCCACCTTGGCGGTGGCGGCGTCGCGCTCGGTCAGCGCGCGCGCCAGCTTAAGGCGCATCTCCTCGGCGACACGGGCCAGTTCGCGCATCTCCGTCGCGGCGGCGGCGGCAGCGGCGTGTTCGGCGGTGTACTCCTCCAGCGCAGCCTGCAGCCGGTCACCCGTCTCGGCGCGCAGCCCTTTTTCCTGGGCCAACGCGGCCTGCAAATCTTCGATCCGGTCGCGATAGGCGGCCTCGACCATCGCCGTATCGGCCACGTCGCGCTCCCCCGACAGCGTCGCGACCAAAAAACCGGCGCTGGCCAGCGCGGTCCAGCCCACGCACAGCACCGCGGCGATTCCCAGCCAAACCTGATGCCGGCGCGTCATGCGGACGCTGCGCACGCCTGATGCGGTTTCGATGCTGAGGACGCGCAGCCCCGGATGAGGCTGTTTTTCCGGATCTTGCTGTGATGGCGCATGGGAGTGCGCCGGGGTGCCGGCCGCGGTGGGGGTCTCCGCCGTCATGGTCCCTCGTCTTGACTGCCTGCGGCCGGTCTCATCGGGCGTTGACCGCCCTGATACGCCAACCTTTAAGATCGTTTATGCGCAGTGAGGCAGGTAAGCAACACTGACTCATGCACGCATTGCGATTTTCTGGCGTTTCGGCGGATTACCGCCGGCACGCGCGGATCTTTTCACAGGGCCTTTGCAACCTCCAGCACCGCCTCGGCATGGCCCGGCACCTTCACCTTGCGCCAGATCTGAGCAATCCGCCCTTCGGCATCGATCAGAAACGTGGCGCGTTCGATGCCCATATACGTCTTGCCGTACATGCTTTTTTCCACCCAGGTGCCGAAGCGTTCGCTGACATCGCTATCCGCGTCGGACAAAAGCGGCATGGTCAGCCCGTGCTTGGTTGCGAATTTCTGCTGTTTGGCCACCGTATCCTTGGAGATGCCAAGGACGGTCACGCGGGCATTGTCGAAATCCGCCATCAGCCCGGTGAAGGCGACCGCCTCTTTCGTGCAGCCGGCGGTGTCCGCACGGGGGTAGAAGAACAGCACGAAGCCGCGGCCCCTGAGGTCCGCCGATGCCACCACGCTGCCGTCTTCCCGGGGCAGAGAGAATTCCGGGGCCATGTCCCCCGCGGTCAGTGTGGCGTTGGGCGCGGTATTGTTCATTCCTGATCCCCTGACATCCGATTGCAGCCGCGCGACATATGGCGCAGAGCAAGACTGGGACAAGCGCACACTGCCGATAGTGTGAGTGGTTTTCGCCCCCGCACAGCGATAAAGTGGGGGGACATCTTTGCAGTAGGGATCACGGATGAAGGGGCCGCGCGGCAGACAGAACGCTCGGGCGGCAACGCCGGTGCGCCGCGGCGCGCGGCGGCGGCACACACCCGCGCCGTTGGCCGGCTTTTTCGGCTTCATGTTTCGAGAGACCGGCTCGATCATCGTCAAGGCAATGACCTTTCTGGCGGTCGCGATGATCGCCTTTCTGGTGGTGCTGGACGGTCGCGAACTCGTCGTCGAACTGGACCCGCGCATCCAGAATTGGGTGGCCGGACGTCTGGGCGCGGATAGCTTCGAGGTCGGCACGGTCGCATTCCGCCTGGGCGTGGGCGACGACGCCGCCGGGGTGACACTGAACGACCTGCGGATCGGCGGCACCGACCAGATGCCGGCGATCTCGCTGCCGGAATTGCGCACCGACTTCATGGTGATGGAGGGGCTGCAGGGGCAACTCAGGCCACGCAACCTGACCTTCACCGGGATCGAACTGACGTTCACGCGCACCGCCAGCGGCGCCCTGGATCTGGCCGGAAACCGTCAGGGAACCGCGCCGGTGCGCCTGTTCGGCGGCCAAACCGGCACGCCGGTGCGGACCCCGGATTTCGGCGCGCTCTTGAACATCTCCGCCCAGTTGGATCGGGTGGCGTTGCTGCGCGACCTGGAATCGGTCGATTTCACCGATGTCTATGCGCGTTTCTTCGACGAACGCACCGGCGAGGTCTGGGTGACCCATGATGCCCGCGCCGAGTTGCGGCGCGATCCCGCCGGCACCAGCGGGTCGCTGAACGCCACGCTGCGGCAGGCCGGGCGGACGCCGCTTCCGGTCCAGGTGCGTTTTGCCACCACCAGCGGCAACGGGCAGACCCGCTACCAGATCTCCGTAGAAGAGGCGCAGCCGGCGGACCTGGCAGAACAGATCCCGGTGCTGGACTGGCTGAGCCTGATCGATGCGCCGGTCAGCGGCACGCTGGCCGCGGTGCTGGATTCGGAGGGCGCGCTTTTGTCATTCTCCGGCCAGTTGCGGCTGGGTGCAGGCACCTTGGTGCCCCGCGACGGGATCGCGCGCAAGTTTAACGGCGCAGAGGCCTATTTCGCCTTCGACCCGGTTGAAGAAGTTTTCCGCGTCACCAGTCTGAAGATCGACAGCCCCTACGGCACCTTCGCCTCCAACGGGCGGGTGAATGTGGAACGGACCGCCGATGGCGCGGGGGTGCGGGCGCTGGTCGCCCAGATGCACCTGTCGAACGTGGAGGTCGCGCCGCCCGATCTGCCGCGCCAACGGCTGCGCTTTCTCGCCGGCGCTGCCGTGGCGCGGGTGAACTTCCGCCCGTTCTCGATCGATGTGGGCGAATTGTCGGTCCGCAACGGCACCACGAATGCCGCCATCTCCGGCAGGGTGGCGCCGCATGCGGGCGGGTGGGACGTGGCGCTGGATGCCTATGCCCACAACGTCACCACCGGCAGGGTGCTGAGCTTTTGGCCGCCCGACCGTGCCCGCCGGCTGCGCGAATGGCTGGAAACCCACATCCAGGCCGGCATGCTGACACGGGCGGATGTCTTCATCCGCAACGACAGCACCGGACCCAGGTTCGGGCTGGATTTCGATTTCGTCGATGCCCGGGCGCGGATCCTGCCCGACTTTCCGCTGATCGTGGGCGGGCGTGGGTCAGGTCAGTTGATCGATGGCCGCTTCGATCTGGTGCTGGATCGCGGCAGTTCGCTGGGCGGTCTGGCGACGGGCATCGATCTGGCCGGCAGCCGCATGGCGGTGCCCGACACCCGGCAGCGCCCGGCGCGCGCGGAATTCGCGCTGACCGGCGACGGCAGCCTGCGCGCGGTGCTGGATCTGATCGACCGGGCGCCGCTGAACCTGCTGACCCGCGCCGGCCAGGGCACCGATCTGGCGCGCGGACGGGGAAGCGTCGAGCTGGCGCTGGCGTTTCCGCTGAAACGCGAGCTGAAGGTCGCGGATTTCGAGGTCGAGACACGCGCCGATCTGCGCGACGTCACCTCGGATGTCCTGGCACCCGGGCGGGTGATCGCGGCGGATACCGCGTCGCTCTTCGCGACGACATCCGAGTTGAGGGTCGACGGGGCGTTCACGGTGGACGGCGTGCCGGTGCAGGCCGCCTATGCCGCGCGTTTCGGGCCCGATGCGCCGCCGGCGCAGGTGACCGGAACGCTGGACGTCACGCCCGAGACGCTGGATGGGCTGGGCATCCCGCTGCCGCCGGGCGCGATTGCCGGGCGCGGCGACGGGCGGTTCGCGCTGCAATTGCCGCGCGACGAACCGCTGGCGTATCAGGTCGACGTCGATCTGGCGGGGGCCGCGGTGTCCATCCCGGCGCTGAACTGGCGCAAGTCGCCGCGCGCGGCCGGGGATCTGACCGTGCGCGGCCGTTTCGCCGACCCGGTGGAGGTCGACTATTTCGCCTTGGACGGGCCTGGGCTGTCCTTGCGCGGGGCGCTGGATCTTAGCGGCGGCCGGCTGTCCGGGGGGCGGTTGTCGCGGCTGCGCCTGCCGCCTTTGATCGATGCGCCGGTGGCCTGGCGCACGCGCCCCGGAACGCCGACGCAGGTGTCCATCGATGGCGGGCGGATCGACCTGCGCGGCGGTCTGCCGGGCGCCGCGGGCGACGGTGCGGGTGGCGGCGCGGGTATCGACCTGGCGCTGGCACCGGACGAGGTGATCGCCTCGGAATCGATCCGCCTGACCGGGCTGCGCGGATCGCTCAGCACCGATGGCGGCACGCGGGGGCGGTTCACCGCCGCGGTCAATGGCGGCGCGCAGATCGCCGGCGTGATCCAATCCGGCGGCCGGGTCTTCATCGAGGCTCAGGATGGCGGCGCGGTGCTGCGCGACGCGGGCGTCTATCCCAATGCCCGATCCGGCACGCTGCGCCTGTCTGTCGAACCGGGCGGCGCCGGGGCGCCGATCCAGGGGGTCTTTTCGCTAAGAGACACCCGCATCGTGAACGCGCCCGGCGTCGCGCGGCTGCTGGCCGACGCCACGATCGAGCGCGGCGCCGAGGAAATGCGCCGCGCCGGCATCCCCTTCGACGACGCGCAGGGCCGCTATGCGATCGCGGACGACCGCGTCTATATCTCGGGGGGCCGCGCGGTGGGCCCAAGCCTGGGCATCACCGTGCAGGGCAACTACGACATGGCCCGCGGCGCGCTGCAACTCGATGGCGTCGTGTCGCCCTTCTATGCCGTCAACGGGCTGATCGAACGATTGCCCGGCCTGGGCCGGCTTTTGGGTGGGCGCCCCGGCGAGGGCATCCTGGGCGCGAATTTCTCCGTCCGCGGCACCGCGCAGGCGCCCGAAATCTCGGTCAACCCGCTGTCGCTTCTGGCCCCCGGGGCCGCGCGGGAATTGTTCCAGTCACGCGCACCCGGGACCCCCGGCGGGTGAAGGACGCGGATGGCCTGAGCCTCGGCGATTTCGATTTCGACCTGCCCGAGGATCTGATCGCGCTGCGCCCGGTGCGACCGCGCTCCGCCGCGCGGCTGCTGGTGGCCACGCCGGGCGACATCGCCGACCGCCGGGTCCACGACCTGCCATCGGTGCTGCGGCGCGGCGATCTGCTGGTCTTCAACGACACCAAGGTGATCCCGGCGCGTCTGCGCGGCATCCGGACCCGCGACATCCCCGATGGCCCGCTTTCGGCGCAGGTGGAGCTCACGCTGACCGAACCAGGCAATTCGGGCATCTGGATGGCGCTGGCCAAACCGGCCAAACGCCTGCGTTCGGGCGACCGCGTGGCCTTTGGCCCCGAGCTGTCCGCGGCCGTTCTGGGCCGCACCGGCGCCGAGGTGCGGCTGCAATTCGACGCCGAAACCGGCGACCTTGATGCCGCCATCTCCGCGCAGGGAGAGATGCCGCTGCCGCCCTATATCGCCGGCAGGCGCGCCGCCGATGACCGGGACCGGCAGGACTATCAGACCGTCTTCGCCCGCCGCGCCGGCGCGGTGGCGGCACCGACCGCGTCGCTTCATTTCGACGCGCCATTGCTGGCGGCCCTGGCCGCGGCGGGGATCGGCCACGCCTATGTCACGCTGCATGTCGGTGCGGGGACCTTCCTGCCGGTGACGGTAGAGGCCATCGAGGATCACAAGATGCATGCCGAATGGGGCGAGGTGTCCGAAGACGCGGCGGCCGCGATTGCTGCCGCGCGCGCCGCGGGGGGGCGCATCGTGCCCGTGGGCACCACCGCGCTGCGGCTTTTGGAAAGTGCGGCCGCGGGCGGCACGCTGAAGCCGTTTCGCGGGATGACCGACATCTTCATCCGGCCCGGTCACCGCTTTGCCGCGGCGGATGGGCTGATGACGAATTTCCACCTGCCGAAATCCACGCTGATGATGCTGGTGTCGGCACTGATGGGCACGGAGCGCATCCGGGCGATCTATGCCCATGCCATCGCCGAACGATACCGTTTCTTTTCCTACGGCGACGCTTCGCTTCTTCTGCCCCGCGGCTGAAATCCGACGCGGCGATGTCGCGAATGGCGGCTCGTGGCGCGCGCCGATCGATTATGCGCTCGGCAAGTCACCCGGTTCATAGACAGCGCGCCACAACCCGCCGCCGCACAGACCCAAGGGGCCGCCCATGCTGAGCGTTCTAAGACATTCCTGGGCCCTGTTCCTCGGCCTTTTGCTGCTGATGATCGGCAACGGCCTGCAGGGCACGCTGCTGGGCCTGCGCGGCGCGATCGAGGGGTTCTCGGCCGCCACCATGTCCTACGTCATGGCGGCATATTTTCTGGGGTTTCTAATCGGGTCGCGCCTGACGCCGCATATGATCCGCCGGGTCGGGCATGTGCGGGTGTTCGCGGCCTTGGCCTCGCTGATCTCGGCCGCTTTCATCCTGTACGCCGCCCTGCCCCACCCGATCTCCTGGGGTCTGATGCGGCTGCTGGTGGGCCTGTGCTTTTCCGGCGTCTATGTGGTTTGCGAAAGCTGGATCAACGGCAACGCCACCAATGACACCCGCGGCCAGGCGCTGTCGCTTTACGTCGTCATCCAGATGGTCGGCATCATCTCGGCCCAGGGGCTGCTGAACGTCGCCGATGCGGGGCAATACACGCTGTTCGTGGCGATGTCGGTGCTGGTGTCGGTGTCCTTCGCGCCGATCCTGCTGTCCGCCAGCCCGGCACCTGTGTTCGAGACGACCAAGCCGATGAGCCTGCGGGCGCTGTTCAACGCCTCGCCACTGGGCATGGTGGGCACGTTCCTGTTGGGTGGTGTGTTCGCGGCCATGTTCGGCATGGCACCGGTATTCGCCACAGAGGTGCAACTGACCACGGCGCAGACCTCGATCTTCGTCGCCGCGATCTATACCGGCGGGATGCTGCTGCAGGTGCCCATCGGTTGGCTGTCCGACCGGATGGATCGGCGCCGGGTGATCCTGGGCACGACCGCACTGGGCGCGGCCACCATGGCGCTGGCCATGCCGTTTCTCGGTGTGTTCTGGATCACCTGTATCGCGGGTTTCGTGGTCGGCGGCGTGGCGAACCCGCTTTATTCGCTGCTGATCGCCTATACCAACGACTTTCTGGAACACGACGACATGGCCGCCGCGTCGGGCGGGCTGATCTTCACCAACGGGCTGGGCGCGATCCTGGGTCCGGTCGTGGTCGGCGCGATGATGGGCACGATGGGCGCGTGGAGCTATTTCCTGTTCATCGGCATCCTGTTCGCGGCGATCGCGCTTTATGCGCTCTACCGGATGACGCAGCGCGCCGCGCCGACGGCGGACGAAACCGCCGCCTATCAGGTTGTGCTGCCGCAAAGCTCGCCCGTGGCGGTCGAAGTGGCGCAGGAAATCGCCATCGACATGGCGCAAGAGGAAGCAGTGGCGGAGGCGGAGGCAGAGGCGCTGGCAGAGCCGACACCGGCCGCGCCGCGATAAGCCGGCGCGCGGGGCTCGCTTGGCAGCCCCGCGCCGACCGGGTCGTCAGTTGGGTATCGTGCCCTCGATCCCCTCGACATAGAAGTTCATGCTCAGAAGCGTGCCGTCATCCGCCGTCTCACCCTCTGCCAGCCAGGCGGATCCGTCCTGCTTGTTGATCGGACCGGTGAAGGAATGCAGCTCTCCGGCGATGATCGCCTGCTTGATCGCCTCCGCCTCGGCCGCCACGTCTTCGGGCACATTGTTGAAAGCGCCGATCTCGGTCAGCCCGGGTTCGATCCCGTCCCAGGTGTCGGTGGATTCCCAGGTGCCGTCCATCACCGCCTGTACCCGCGACACGTAATAGGGCCCCCAATTGTCGATGATCGAGCTCAGCCGCGCGTTCGGGCCGAACTGCGCCATATCGGACGCCTGACCGAAGGCATAGATGCCCCTTTCCTCGGCGATGGTCATGGCTGCGGGGCTGTCGGTGTGCTGCATGATGACATCGGCGCCCTGCTCGACCAGCGCGTTGGCGGCGTCGGCCTCCTTGGCCGGGTCGAACCAGGTGGAGACCCAGACGATCTTGAACTCCACATCCGGGTTGGCCGCCGTCGCCGCCAAATAGGCCGCATTGATGCCGCGGACGACCTCGGGGATCGGGAAAGACGCGATATAGCCGATCACGTTCGTTTCCGTCATCCGCCCGGCGATGTGGCCGATCACCGTGCGCCCCTCGTAGAAACGACCGGAATAGGTGGACACGTTGTCGGCACGTTTGAACCCGGTGGCGTGTTCGAACTTCACGTCCGGAAACTGTTCCGCCACCTTCAGCGTCGGGTTCATGTAGCCGAACGAGGTGGTGAAGATCAGATCGTGCCCCGATTGCGCCATCTGGCGGATCACGCGCTCTGCGTCCGGGCCCTCGGGGACGCTTTCGACGAAGGTCGTCTCCACCTTGTCGCCGAACGCCTCCTCGACGGCCAGGCGGCCCTGGTCGTGCTCATAGGTCCAGCCGAAGTCGCCGACCGGACCGACATAGACGAAACCGACCTTTACCGGTTCGTCCCCGTCGGCGAATGCCGCGCCGCCCAATGCCAGGGCCGCAGCGGCGGCGGTCAAAAGAGTTCTACGGATCATCTGCTTCCTTCTCCTGTTGGTTGCTTTCTGTTTTGGATACCAGCGCGGCCGAGATCAGCCCGGTGGGCACCGCGATCACCGCCAGACCGACCAAAAGGACGATGCCGGTAAAGAACCGCCCGCCCGGGGTGACCGGATAGATGTCGCCATAGCCTACCGTCGACAGCGTCGCGACTGCCCACCAAAGGGAATGGGGGACGGATTTGAAGACCTCGGGCTGCGCGGCATGTTCGAACTGATAGATGCCCACGGCGGCGAGAAACAGCACGATCAGCGTCAGGAAGAGAAAGATCAGCAACTGCTCGCGCACCGACGTGACCGCGCCCACCATGTGATCCAGCGCCCGCGTCATGTGCATCAGCCGCAGGATGCGCGCCAGTTGGATCAGCCGCACCAGCCTGGCAGAGCTTAGATCGCTGCCGGCCAGGATCAGCGCAGGCAGGAAGGAGATCAGATCGATCAGCCCCCAGAAGCTGAACGCATAGCGCAAGGGGCGCGGCGCGCAGGCGAAGCGCAGGCAATAATCCGTGGCGAAGACAGCGATTACCGCGACATCCAGCACGCTCAGGATCGCGCGGCTGGTCGGGCCCAGATCCGGCATGGTGGAGAACATGTAGACGCAGACGGCCAGCACGATGACGCCGTTGTTGAACAGCCCATAGGCACGGCCGAATTGCGGGTCCTCGGCCTCTAGGATCCGGTGGAGGCGGGCGCGCGACCACGTCATGCCGGCCGGTGGAACACGCGGCCCAGCGCGGCCGGGGCGTTCAGGCTGGCGCGCAGCCGGTCGGCGGACATGACCACCAGCACGACGATGGTGCAGATATAGGGCGCCATCGACAGATACTGCGCCTGGATCGCGATCGGGCTGTAGACGGCGGCGGCGGCGGCGCCCGCGGTCGCCAGCCACAGCGGGAACAGCGCGCGGATATGCGCCCCCGCCCCGGCCAGCGCGCGCGCCGTCGAATGCACCGCGAACAGCAGCAGGGCCAGAACCAGTAGCCAAAGCGGCGTCAAGCCGGCGGCCTGAAGGTTCAATTGCAGGATCGTCACGCCGCCGAACAGATACGCGCCTAGCGCCACGCGCACCGGCCGCCAGCCACCGAAGACGACGATCGCCAGCGCGATCCAGCCGGCGCCGGCGGTCATGCTTTCGGTCCATTGCGGCACCCGGATCAGCGACAGCGCAGCCCCGCCCAACCCGGCGCAGGCGCCGCCAAAGGCGATGGCGGCCAGCCGGATCGGGATCACGCGATAGCCCAGCGCATGCGCCGCATCATGGCTTTCGCCAACGGCGCGCAGGACCAGCCCGCCGCGGCTGCGGTAGAGAAAGACCCAGATCGCGGCCAGCAGCGCGAAGCTGAAATATAGCAGCAGATCGTGCGACAGAAGCAGCGGCCCCACCACCGGCAGATCGGACAGCAACGGGATGTCGAGCCGCGGAAAGGGCGGTGGCTTGATGCCCGAATAGGGTTGGCCGATCAGCGCTGCCAACCCCAGCCCGAACAGCGTCAACGCCAGGCCGGTCGCCACCTGATTGGCCAGCAGCACCTGTGTCAGCACGCCGAAGACCAGCGCCAGCGCGGCACCCGCCAGCGCGGCCGCGACCAGGGCCAGCAGCGCAGACCCGCTTTCCACCGCAATCGCGAAACCGGCAATCGCGCCGATGATCATCATCCCCTCCACGCCCAGGTTCAGGACGCCGGATTTCTCCACCACCATCTCGCCCAGCGCGGCCAGCATCAGCGGCATCGCGGCAACCATGATCGACACGGTCAGCAGCACCGGGTCCAGCCCAGCGGCCAAGGAAAAAACCACCAACGCCAGGATCGCAGTCAGCGTCACCGCGGCACCGGGGCTCAGGCGCAGGCCGCTCATGCCCGCACCCCGCGGCGCCAGCGCAGGCGGTAGCGGGTCAGCACGTCCACCGCCAGAAGCGCGAACAACAGCATACCCTGGAACACCCAGATCGCCGCGGCCGGGATCTGAAGGGTGAACTGCGCGGTCTCTCCGCCGATGTAGGTCAGCGCCATGACCAAGCTGGCCAATAGAATGCCCAAGGGCTCCAGCCGACCCAGAAAGGCCACGATGATCGCCGTAAAGCCGTAGCCCACCGGCAGCGAGGGCACCAGTTGGCCCACCGGGCCGGCGGCCTCGAACAGCCCGGCCAACCCGGCCAGCCCGCCGGACAGGCCCAGGCACACCGCGGTCATCACGTGCACCCGGACGCCGCCAAAGGCGGCTGCGCGCGGGGCGGAGCCCAGCAGGTTCGCGTGATAGCCGAACACGTGCCGGTGCAGCATCACCGCCGCCGCGACACCCAGGCCCAGTGCGATCAGAATGCCCACATGCGCCCGCGTGCCGGGCCAAAAGATCGGCAGCGTGGCACTGTCGTGAAACTGCCGGCTTTCGGGGAAATTGAACCCGTCGGGGTCGCGTAACGGGCCGGAGACCAGCGCCGACAGCAGCAATTCGGCGACATAGACCAGCATCAGCGACACCAGGATCTCGTTGGCGTTGAAGCGGATTTTCAGGATCGCCGGGATCATCGCCCACGCCGCGCCGCCCGCGGCACCCGCCAGCGCCATCAGCGGCAACAGCCACAGGCCGGGCGTGCCGTAGAACGCCAGCCCGACCGCACCGCCGGTGATCGCGCCGACGATGAACTGCCCCTCGGCGCCGATATTCCAGATGCCGGCGCGAAAGCCGAATGCCAGGCCCAGCGCGATCATCGCCAGGGGCGCCGCCTTGACCAGCAATTCGGACCGCGAGAACGGATCGATCAGCGGATCCCAAAAGATCACGCGGATCGCCTCTACCGGGTTCTTGCCCAGCGCCGCGAACAACGCGCCGCCCGCCAGCATTGTCAGCGCGATCGCCAGCACCGGCGTTGCGGCGTGCAGCCAGCCGGGCGTGCTGAGGCGCGGCTCAAGCGCGAGCAAAGGATCTCTCCCGCGCAGCGCCGCCCATCATCAGCCCGATCTCGTCAATGGTCAGCGACCGGGTGCGATGGACCTTTGACAGCCGCCCGCCTTCCAGCACCGCGAAGGTGTCCGCGATCTCCATCAACTCGTCCAGATCCTGACTGATCACCAGAACGCCGGTGCCGGCAGCAGCCAGATCGCGCAACGCCGCGCGGATCGTGGCGGCGGCATGGGCGTCCACACCCCAGGTCGGCTGGTTGACGACCAGAACGCGCGGCCGTTGCAGGATCTCTCGCCCGATGACGAATTTCTGCAGATTGCCGCCCGACAGCGCGCGTGCCGGCGTGGCGATGCCCGGGGTGCGGACATCGAATTTGCGCACCACCGCACGGGCGAAATTGGCGGTGGAGGCGGACTTGATGAACCCGCGATAGTCCAGCCGCTGGCGTTTGCGCCCGGTCAGAAAGGCGTTCTCGGCCAGGTTCATATCGGGCGCCGCGGCGTGGCCCAGGCGTTCCTCCGGCGCGGATAACAGGCCCAGCCGGCGCCGGCGCGACGGGCCCATATGGCCGATGCGCTGCCCGTCCAGCATGACCTTGGCGGCGTTCACGCGGGTTTCTCCCGACAGAACCCGCGCCAGTTCCTCCTGCCCGTTGCCCGCGACCCCGGCGATGCCCAGCACCTCGCCCGCGCGCAGCTCCAGCTCGATCTTCCGCAGCGTGGTGCCAAAGGCGTCGTCGCTGGGCACGGTCAGGTGCAGAACGCGCAACAGCGTGTCGCCGGGCGTGAAAAGTCGGGGCAGCGGGCGCAGCAATTCGATGCCGATCATCATCTCGGCCAGTTGCCGCGCCGTCTTTTCCGCCGGCCGGCAGGCATCGACCACCCGGCCCGACCGCAGGATCGTGGCGCGATTACACAGCGCCCGGATTTCCTCAAGCTTGTGCGAGATATAGAGGATCGCCACGCCCTCGTCGCGCAGCTTGCGCAGGGTGGTGAACAGCGCCGCCACCTCCTGCGGGGTCAGAACCGAGGTCGGCTCGTCCATGATCAGGATGCGCGGGTTCTGCAGCAGACAGCGCACGATTTCGACCCGCTGGCGCTCGCCCACCGACAGATCGCCGACCAGCCGGTCGGGGTCCAGCGGCAGGCCATAGGCGTTGGCCACGTCCCGGATCCGCCGCGCCAGTTCCACCCGGCCCGGCGGTTTGGCCATGCCCAGCGCGATGTTCTCGGCCACACTCAGCGCCTCGAACAGCGAAAAGTGCTGGAACACCATGCCGATCCCCGCGGCACGCGCATCCTTCGGCCCGCGCGGCTGGTATTCGACGCCGTTGACCAGCATCCGCCCGGCATCCGGCATGACCAGGCCATAGATCGTCTTGACCAGGGTCGATTTGCCGGCGCCGTTCTCACCGAGAATGGCGTGGATCTCGCCGGGTTCGACCTCCAGGTGGATATCCTGGTTGACCAGAACGCCCGGATAGGTCTTGGTCAGGCCCTGGATACTCAGAAGCGCGCTCACGCGACATGTCCCTCGGTGGCGGCGCCGGTCGCGGCCGCGTCCTTGAGTAGCCGATGCACCACGCCCACGGCAATGGCCTGCGGGTGCTTGCCCAATCCCGGGTCGCCGATCGGGCAGGTCAGCCGCGCCAGCCATTCGGGCCGGTGACCCAGATCGGCCAGCCGGCTGAGAAAACGCGCGCGTTTGGTGGCCGACCCGATCAGGCCGAGGCTGGCAAACGGGCGTGACAAGACGGCGTGACAGATCTCAAGATCCAGCGCGTGGGAATAGCTCAGCACCAGATGATGGGCGGTATCGGGTGCATGGGCGACGGCCGCGGCCGGCTTTGCCGCGACCAGCATATCCGCGTGGGTCGGGATCGTGTCTGGAAACCGCGTCCGCGCATCGTCGACCCAGGTGACCGCAAAGGGCAGCCCGGCGAACGTGCCCACCAGTGCCCGGCCGACATGGCCGGCGCCATAGATCCAGACCGGGGCGCGCGGCGCCTCCAACGGCTCCACCAGCCAACCGTCGATCAGCGCCGGTTCCGGCGCCCGCCCGCCGCGCTGCGCCCGAAACCAGTTGCGAACGCCCAAGGGTTCGGGTGCGTCCGACACGGCGCGGGCGTAGCCGCCGGCCTGGGGGATCGCTGCCAGGCTTTGGGCCGTGAAGATCTCGATCACCAGACTGACGGCACCGCCGCAGCATTGGCCCAAAGCCGGGCCGAGCGGTTGTTTGAGGAGCAGCGGTCCGGCACCGCCCGAAAGACGCTCCCGCGCCCGCGCCACGGCGTCGAACTCCAGCGCCCCGCCGCCGATCGTGCCCGCCTGGCCGTCCGCCCACACCAGCATCGCGGTGCCGGTCTCCCGCGGGGTGGATCCGGCATGCGCGGCAACCACGACCCGGGCGACCATGCCATGCGCGTCCACCGCGGCCGCCAGGGCTGCCCGGTCGAGGCTCACCAGCCCCGCCCCGCGCGCGTCTCGATGGCATTGAGCACCCGTTCCGGCGTCGCCGGCGCGTCCAGCATCACCGGCCCGCTGCCGCCCGCCTGCGCCACCGCATGGGCCAGCGCGGAAAGGGCCGATATGCCCAGCATGAAGGGCGGCTCGCCCACCGCCTTGGACCGATACACCGTCTCCTCCCGGTTCGGGCCGTCCCACAACGCCACATTGAACACCTTGGGTCGGTCGGAAAAGGCCGGGATCTTGTAGGTCGACGGCGCATGCGTCTTCAGCACGCCGGCGTCGTCCCAGACCAGTTCCTCCATGGTCAGCCAGCCCGCGCCCTGCACATAGCCGCCCTCGATCTGGCCGATATCGATGGCCGGGTTCAGCGACGTCCCCACATCGTGCAGGATATCCACGCGGTCGATGCGATACTCGCCGCTCAGCGTGTCGACGCTCACCTCACTGACCGCCGCGCCATAGGCGAAGTAGTAAAACGGCCGCCCCCGGCCGGCGCGCCGGTCCCAGGTGATCTTTGGCGTGGCGTAGAACCCCGTGGCGCTGAGCGACACGCGGTTCAGATACGCCGCCTGCACCAGATCCTTGAACGGTACCCGCTCCTGGCCGATCTCGACCCCCTCGTCGGTGAACCGCACCGTCTGCGCCTGCCAGTGCTGGCGTGCGAAATCCTCCAGCCGGCCGCGGATCGTCTCGCACGCCGCCTTGCAGGCCATGCCGTTCAGGTCCGAGCCGGACGAGGCCGCGGTGGCCGAGGTATTGGGAACCTTGCCGGTGTCGGTCGCGGTGATCCGAACCGCCGAAAGCGGCTGCTGGAAGACCTCGGCCGCAACCTGGGCGACCTTGGTGTTCAGCCCCTGTCCCATTTCGGTCCCGCCATGGTTCAGATGGATCGAGCCGTCGGAATAGACATGCACCAGCGCCCCGGCCTGGTTCAGATGCGTCAGCGTGAAAGAGATACCGAACTTCACCGGCGTCAGTGCGATGCCCCGCTTGATGACCGGACTGTCGGCATTGGCCGCGACGATCGCGGCCTTGCGCGCGATGTAGTCGGACGTCTCCGCCAGCCGGTCGATCAGCGCCGGTGCGATATTGTCGGTGACCTCCATGTGATAAGGCGTCAGATTGCGCGGCGCCGGCCCATAAAGGTTCGCCCGCCGCACCGCCAGCGGCTCCAGCTCCAGCGCCTGGGCGATGTGATCCATCAGCCGCTCGATCCCCACCATGCCCTGCGGGCCGCCGAACCCGCGAAACGCTGTCGCCGATTGGGTGTTGGTGATCAGCCGGTGCGAACGGATGCGCACCGCCGGCAGGAAATAGCAATTGTCGGCATGCAGCATCGCCCGGTCGGCCACCGGCAGGGTCAGATCCTGGCTCCAACCGCCGCGGCAATACTGGGTGACATCCAACACCTGGATCCGGCCCTCCGCATCCACGCCGGCGCGGTAGTCGATGCGGAAATCATGCCGCTTGCCGGTGATGGTGAAATCGTCGTCGCGGTCGTAGCGCATCCTGGCGGGCCGCTGCAGCCGTTGGGCGACAATCGCACAGGCCACCGCCAGAGCGTTGCCCTGGCTTTCCTTTCCGCCGAACCCGCCGCCCATGCGCCGCACCTGAGACTGCACCAGAGCATAGGGGATGCCCAGCGCCGCCGCTACCTTGTGCTGGATCTCCGACGGATGCTGGGTGGACGATTGCACGACCACGCCGCCATCCTCACCCGGCAGCGCGAACGCGGCCTGGCCCTCCAGATAGAAATGTTCCTGCCCGCCGATACGGATCGAACCCTCGATGAGATGTGCCGCGCGGGCCAAGCCAGGCTCCGGATCGCCGCGCTGGAAGGTGACGGGCGGCTCGAAAGCCCGATCCGCGGCCAGCGCATCCTCGATGGTCAAGACCGGCGGTTCGGCGTCGATATCGATATCGCCCAGACGTGCCGCCCGCCGCGCGGCCAGATGACTTTCGGCGGCGACCAGAAACACCGGCTGGCCGGCATAATGCACCCGGTCGGTCGCCAGAAGCGGCTCCGGCCAGGGCGCGGGCGAGACATCATTGGCAAAGGGCAGATCCGCCGCGGTCAGCACGTCGACAACCCCCGGTGCCGCCCGCACTTCCCCCAGATCCACGCCGCGCAAGACACCGCTCGCGACCGGCGACAGGCCAAAGGCAAGGTGCAGGGTATCGGCGGGCAGCGCCACGTCGTCGGTATAAAGCGCGCGCCCGGCCACATGCAGCGGCGCGCTGTCATGGGGGTTGGGTTTGTGGACGGTCACCGCAATACCTCGCAGGCCGCGGGCCACCGACCGCCCCAGCGTTGCACCCGAAAGAATCGAGGTCCCGGGTCGAGCCCGGGACGCGTCGCGCGCGCTTTCGGCACGTCACCCCGCTTCTTTGTTCCCCAAATATTCCCGCCGGAGGCATCCGGCGCCGCAACCCGCGCCCCCACCCGGCTCATGCCGCGCCCCCAACCAGCCGGGTCGCTACACCCCGATCCTCAAGATACGTCCGCATCAGCATGTTTTCCGCCGCGCGCAGGCGATAGGCCGCGCTGGCGCGCATGTCGCTGAGCGGCTTGAAGTCCTCGGCAAAGGCGGCACGCGCCGCCGCCACGGCCTCGCGCGACCAGGGCCGGCCTATCAGCGCCGCCTCCACCGCTCGTGCGCGCTTCGGCACGCCGGCCATGCCGCCGAAGGCGATCCGCGCGGCAGCGACGGCTCCATCCTCGATCGCGATATTGAAACAGCCGCAGACGGCCGAGATATCCTGGTCGAACCGTTTCGACAGCTTGTGACAGCGCAACCTGTCGGGCTGGGCCGGCACGAAGACGCTTTCAACGAATTCACCCGCGGCGCGATCCTGACGACCGTAGTCCAGGAAGAAATCCTCCAGGGGCAGCGTGCGCCGCGCGTGCCCGCGCCGCAAGGTCAGCCTCGCGCCCAGCGCGATCAGCGCCGGGGGGCTGTCGCCGATGGGCGAGCCGTTGGCGATATTGCCACCCAGCGTCGCCGCCGCGCGCACCTGAACCGAACCATAGCGGCGGATCAGTTCCGCGAAGTCGGCGTGCCGATCCACCATCGCGGCGCGCAGCCGCGCCAGCGTGACGCCGGCGCCGATGTGCACACCGTCGTCGCCCTGCACGATGTCCTGCAACTCCGTCAGCCGATGCAGAAACGCCAGCGGCCGCAGGTGCCGCAGGTTCTTGGTCACCCACAACCCCACATCGGTGGCACCGGCCACCAAAGTGGCCTCGGGGTTCTCCACATACCAGTCGGCGAACGCATCCAGCGACGCCGGCAGATACGCGCCGTCCAGATGCAGGTCCGCCTCGTCACGCAACTCGGAAAGCGCTTCGCCATCGTCCACCGTGCCACCGCCCACCTTGCCGTCCTGCGCCGGATCGCCAGGCTCTGCCGCCACCGCCACCGCCACCGCCGCCGCGGCCCGAGCGATGGGCGCATAGCCGGTGCAGCGGCACAGGTTCCCGGCCAGCACGTCATCGATGTCACGGCGGCCCTCGCGCCCGGCGGCGTAGAGCGACATCACGATGCCCGGCGTGCAGAACCCGCACTGCGACCCGTGATGATCGACCATCGCCCGCTGGACGGGGTGCAGCGCACCTCCGGGCGCGGACAGGCCCTCAACCGTGCGCACCGCCTTGCCGTGGAGCTGCGGCAGAAACAGGATACACGCATTCAGCGCGCGGTGCCGGGGCGCACCGGCCTCCAACGCGGTCACGGAAACCGTGCAGGCGCCGCAATCGCCCTCGTTGCAGCCCTCCTTGGTTCCGGTCAGCCGTTTGCTGTCGCGTAACCAGTCCAGAAGCGTCGTGTCCGGGGGCGCGTCAACTGTCACAGTCTCTCCGTTGAGAAGAAACCTGATCGTCATGGTGATGTCCGCCGCGGTACCAAGTTGCGCAGGGGTGGCGCCGTCGATGCGGCATAGACAGCGGCCCCTGGGTTCTATCTAGTCGATGAAACCGGGGTGGGCGGCGTTTGGCAAGCCCCGCCACGGCCAGGCGCCGCAATTTTGGGCAATGGGGTCGAGATGCCGACACATCGGGCAACGGCTTGGATCGAAACGGCGCCTTCCTTGGTCTTTTTCGCGCTGTGGCGCGGCTTGAATGACGTGGTCCTTGCCGGTTGGGTCGCGGCTGCGGCGCTGGCGTTTGGTTGGCTGATCTGGCGACGGCGGGTGCCGGACACGATCATCCTGGGCATCAACCTGCATTTCCTGCTGACCCCACCGGTCATCGCGAGCGTGTTTGCCATGGGCTTGCCCGGTTTGGCCGCAGCCATGGCGGCCTATGCGGCCCCGACGGTGCCCGCGGCGGTGGCGCTGACCGGTCTTGGCCTGACAATGTTCACGAAGGGCGGGTTCCTGGGTGCCGGCAAATCCGGCGGCCGCAGCACGTCCTGGCTGCTGGCGGTGATCGCCGGTCTTGGCGCGGTTTGGGGACGGGTGCATGCCGGCAACCACCTGATTTCGGTCGGTCTGCCCTTGGGGCTGGTGTTTGCGGCGCGCGCCGGGCTCCGCGGGAGCGGTTTTGGCGCGATCATGCTTGCGCCAGCCACTTCTGGCACAGAGCGGCGGGCCTGAGCGATGCGCGTTGTCGTCCTGCTGCATGGGCTGGGGCGGGGGCCGGCCGCGATGCGGCCCTTGGAGCGGCGGCTGCGCGCGGCGGGGTTTGGCACCAGCAATCTGGGCTATCCTTCCCGGTCCGGCGATACCGATGCGCTGATCGCGCGGCTGGCGCCGCAGATGCCGGTCGCCGGCCAGGTAGATTTCGTCGGGCATTCCCTGGGCGGCGTGCTGGCCAAGCACCTGGCGCGGCGCCTGCCGGCGAAACGACGGGGGCGGATCGTACAGATCGGTGCGCCGAACGCGGGCAGCGAACTGGCCGCGCGGATGGCGCCGCTGGCGCCCGTTCTGGGGCCGGTGTTGGAGGAGTTGGAACCCAAACCGGCGCCCGATGACAGCGATCTGGAGATCGGCGCCATCGCCGGCACGGCGGCCTGGCCGATCTATGGCGTGCTGACCGGGATCGAGGGCGCCAATGACGGCAAGGTGTCGCTGGAAAGCGCCTGGGGCGACCTGCCGCCGGATCGGCGGATCCGGTTTCCGGTCGCGCATTCGCTGATGATGTTCGACGACCGGGTGCTGCGCGCCACGGTCCGCTTTCTGGTCGCGGGGCGGTTCTGACCGGCGCCGCGGTCGGGCGATTGACCCCGCCCCCGCGCGCGGTAGGCTGCGCGCAGTGAGCGAGCCGCGATTCATCCACCTGCGTCTGCATTCCGCCTATTCGCTGCTGGAGGGCGCCGTGCCTTTGGGTGCGGTCCCCGGTCTGGCGGCGGCGGCGGACATGCCGGCCGTGGCGGTGACCGACAACGGCAATCTGTTCGGCGCGCTGGAGTTTTCCGAATATGCGGCAAAGGCCGGCGTGCAGCCGATCCTGGGCTGCCAACTGCCGGTCGCCTATGCGGCGGCACCGCCCGGATCCGCCGCGCCGGCACCGGCCTCGCTGGTCCTGCTGGCCCAGAACGAGACGGGATATCTGAACCTGCTGGCGCTGTCCTCGGCCTATCACCTGAACCCCGAAGACGGGGTCAGCCAAGTGCCGCTCGACCGGCTGGCTCAACATGGCGATGGCGTCATCTGTCTGACCGGCGGCGCCGAGGGCCCGCTGGGCCGGCTGATCCGCGACGGCAAAGGCGCGGATGCACAGGCGCTCGCCCGGCGCCTGCGCGACATATTCGGCGACCGGCTTTACGTGGAAATCCAGCGACATGGCCTAAGCGGCGCGCCGCGGATGCCGGCCGAGGCCGCGACCGAGCCCGCGCTGATCGACATCGCCTACGCGCTCGACCTGCCGCTGGTCGCCACCAACGATGTGCACTTCGCCAAGCCCGACATGCACGCCGCCCATGACGCGCTGCTATGCATCGCCGAGGGCACCTATGTCGACCAGGCCGAACCGCGCCGGCAATTGACCGATCAGCACTACTTCAAGACGCAGGACGAAATGGCAGCGCTGTTCGCGGACCTGCCGGAGGCTTTGGACAACACCGTCGAAATCGCGCGCCGCTGCGCCTTTCGCGCACGCACCCGCGACCCGATCCTGCCGCGCTTTGCCGATGACGAGATCGAGGAATTGCGCCGACAGGCCCGCGCCGGCCTGACCGACCGGCTGGCGGTCATTCCCCATGCCGGGCCGGTCGAGGATTATGAGAAACGGCTGGATTTCGAACTTGGCGTGATCGAGGGGATGGGCTTTCCCGGTTACTTCCTGATCGTCGCCGATTTCATCAAATGGGCCAAGGATCGGGACATCCCGGTGGGCCCGGGCCGCGGATCGGGCGCCGGATCGCTGGTGGCCTATGCGCTGACGATCACCGACCTGGATCCGCTGCGCTATGGGTTGCTGTTTGAGCGGTTCCTGAACCCCGAGCGCGTCTCGATGCCGGATTTCGACATCGATTTTTGCATGGACCGGCGCGAAGAGGTCATCGCCTATGTGCAGGAGAAGTACGGCGGTGACCGGGTTGCGCAGATCATCACCTTTGGCGCGCTTCTGTCCAAGGCCGCCGTGCGCGACGTGGGTCGCGTGTTGCAGATGCCCTATGGCCAGGTCGACCGGCTGTCCAAGCTGATCCCAATCGAGGGCGTCAAACCCGTCAGCATCGAAAAGGCGCTGGCCGAGGAACCGCGCCTGCGCGAGGAGGCCAAGTCGGAAGAGGTCGTCGCCCGGATGCTTGACATCGCCGGCAAGGTCGAGGGGCTCTACCGCAACGCCTCCACCCATGCCGCCGGCGTGGTGATCGGCGATAGGCCGTTGGTCGAATTGGTGCCGCTTTACCAGGATCCGCGTTCGGACATGCCGGCGACGCAGTTCAACATGAAATGGGTCGAGGCCGCGGGGCTGGTCAAGTTCGACTTCCTGGGGCTGAAGACGCTGACCGTGATTCAGAACGCGCTGGATCTGCTGAAAGCGCGCGGGGTGGAGGTGGATATCGGCGCCATCCCGCTGGACGATGCCAAGGCGTATGACCTCTATGCCAAGGCCGAGACGGTGGCGGTGTTCCAGGTGGAAAGCAGCGGCATGAAGGATGCGCTGCGCCAGATGAAGCCGACCCAGATCGAGGACATCATCGCGCTGGTCGCGCTCTATCGGCCCGGCCCGATGGAGAACATCCCCAAGTTCTGCAACGTCAAGAACGGGCGGGAGCCGCGCGAGTCCATCCACCCGCTGATCGACGACATCCTGGACGAAACCCAAGGCATCATCGTCTATCAGGAACAGGTCATGGAGATCGCCCGCAAGATGGCGGGCTATTCCCTGGGCGGCGCCGACATGCTGCGCCGGGCCATGGGAAAGAAGATCCAGGCCGCGATGGATGCGGAACGCCCGAAGTTCCTGGCCGGCGCGGGGGAGAACCAGGTCGACCAGGGCAAAGCGCTGGAGGTCTGGAACCTACTGGATAAGTTCGCCAACTACGGGTTCAACAAGTCCCACGCCGCCGCTTATGCGGTGGTCAGCTATCAGACCGCCTGGCTGAAGGCGAACCACCCGGTCGAGTTCATGGCCGCGGTGATGAATTGCGACATCCATCTGACCGACAAGCTGAACGTCTATAAGCAGGAGGTCAACCGGCTGGAGATCGACGTTGTGCCGCCCTGCGTCAACCGGGGGGGGGCGACCTTCACCGTCGAGAACGGCAAGATCGTCTATGGCCTTGGCGCGCTGAAGAATGTGGGCATCGAAGCGATGCGCATGATCGTCGCGGCGCGGGAGGCGGGCGGTGCGTTCCGGGACGTGTTCGATCTTGCCCAGCGGGTGGATCTGAAGCGGCTGGGCAAGCGGCCGTTGGAGATGCTGGCGCGTGCGGGGGCCTTCGATCAGTTGGATTCGAACCGCCGCAAGATGCTGGAAAGCGTCGACCGGCTGGTCGCCTATTCGGCGGCGGCGCATGAAGATCGTGCCTCGGACCAGATGTCGATGTTTGGCGCGGGCGGCGCCGATCTGCCCAGCCCGCGCCTGCCGGAACCCGAGGATTGGCTGCCGACCGAGCGGCTGGGCCAGGAGCATGAGGCGGTCGGCTTCTATCTGTCCGGCCACCCGCTGGATGACTACATGGGGCCGCTAAAGCGCCAGCGGGTGATGACCCTGGCGGAGTTGACCGAGGCGGTGCGCAGCGCCCCGCGCGCGGCCAAGATCGCCGGTGCCGTGGCCGGGCGGCAGGAGCGCAAATCGGCGCGCGGCAACCGCTTTGCCTTCGTGCAACTCAGCGATCCGACCGGGCTTTACGAGGTGACTGTGTTCTCCGACACGCTGGAGCAGTACCGCGACGCGCTGGAGCCGGGTCGCAATGTGGTGCTGTCGGTCGAGGCGACATATGAAAGCGAGCAGCTCAAGCTGTTGGCGCGCGGGGTGCAGCCGATCGACGATGTCGTCGCGGGCGCCGATCCCGCCGGGCTGAAGATCTTCGTCAACGATCCCGCCGCCGTGCCTTCCGTCGCGGTGCGGCTGGAAGAGGCGAGGGGCGCGCGCACCCGCGGCGCCGGGCCGGTCAACCTGGTGCTGATGCATCCCGATCTGCCCGGCGAGGTGGAGATCGCGCTGCCCGAGCGCTATCCGGTCACACCGCAGATCAAAAGCGCGATCAAGCATGTGCCCGGCGTGGCCCATGTGGAAGAGTTTTGAACCTGCGATTGACAGCGCCAGCGCCGGCCTATCTGTGACGGCCCGGGCATCGAAAGGGATCGGCGGTGGATGAACGCGCATTGCGCAACGCCTTGGGGTGTTTCCCGACCGGGGTGACGGTGGTCACCGCGCTCAGCGGGCGCGGGCCGATGGGGATCACGGCGAACAGCTTTGCGTCGGTGTCGCTCGACCCGCCGCTGGTTCTGTGGGCGCCTGCCCGCCACTCGCCCCGTTTCCCGGCCTTTGAATCGGCCGACCATTTCGCGATCCACGTCCTCGCCGCCGAACAACGCGATCTTGCGGTGCGCTTCGCCCGCTCCGGCGAGGATTTCGAAGGGCTGAACTATGGCGCCGGTCTGGGCGGCGTGCCGCTTTTCGACGGCTGCGCGGCGCGGTTCGAATGCGCCCATTCCGCCGGGCATGACGGCGGCGACCATCTGATCGTGGTGGGCGAGGTCAAACGGTTCGAACGCGCCGACCGGCCGCCACTGGTGTTCCACCGCGGCGCCTATTGCGGGCTGAGCGAGAGCTAGCGCGACGCTGGGCGCGTTGGAACCGCCGCGCCCCGGGCTCGACCCGGGGCCTCAACTTCCGCGCAGGGACCGGAGGCCCCGGAACAAGTCCGGGGCGCGTTTCAAGGAATGCGGGGCGCAACACCTATCGCCGGGCATGCGCGGCGAGAAACGGCCGCCACGCCGCCAGCACCGCCTGCGGAACTTCCTCGGCAAGATAATGACCACCGGGCAAGGCATGGCCGCTGACATCCGCGGCCCGCTCGCGCCACAGCGCCAGGCAGTCGAAATGCGCACCGATGGCGCCTTGTGCGCCCCACAACGCCAGCAGCGGCATCGGAAGTTTGGTCCCATCCTCCGCATCGTCATGCGCGATGTCGGCGCCGTAGGCGGCGCGGTAATCCTCGCAGGCGGCGTGGATCGTGGCCGGATCTCGCCAGGCGGTCAGGTATTCCTCCAACGCCTGGGCCGCGAAAGGGGCGGCCCCGGCCGCACCGGCGCAGCACTTGGACACCCAATAGAAGTCCGGATCGGCACCGATCAGCCGTTCGGGAAACGGCGCCGGCTGGATCAGCCAATACCAATGCCAGTAGGCAGCGGCGAAGGCGGAGCCGGCATCGCGATACATCTCGCGCGTCGGCGCGATATCGAGCAGCGCCAAGGCGCGAACCCGGTCCGGCGCATCCGCCGCCAGTCGATGCGCGACGCGTGCGCCGCGATCATGCGCGCCGATCAGAAACCGCGCATGACCCAGCGTATCCATCAACGCCAGCAGGTCGCCGGCCATGGCACGTTTGGTATAGACTGTATGGTGGGCATCGCTGGGCGGTTTCGACGACCGGCCATAGCCGCGCAGATCGGCGCAAATCACGGTATAGTCGCGCGCCAGATCGGGCGCCACGCGGTGCCACATGGCAGAGGTCTGCGGATAGCCGTGCAACAGCAGCAGGGGCGGCCCCGCGCCACCGATACGGGCAAACACATGACCGCCGGGCACCGCGACGGTGCGATCCTCGAACCCGTCGAAAAACGCCGGCGCCGGCGGGGCGGCGGCCCGCACCGCCGCCGGGTCCAGGCTCATGCGTCGCCGTAAAACGTATTGCCGCCGGCGCTCATCTTGCGGTCAAGCGTTCCGAACCAGCCGGGTTCCATCCAATTGGCGTGGAAAAAGAGCGCACCGTCGGTCACGTCCTCGCCGGGGTTCTCCAGCGCCAGCCGCGCCGCCTCGGTCGCGGTCGCACGTTTGATGGCATCGGCCAAAATCTCCGGCCGGCCGTCGCAGCGATAGGAAAACTGGCACCGCCCGCGCGCCTCGCCTTCGCGGATCACGCCGCAGACGGTGTTGGGAAAGCGCGGGTCGGCGGCGCGGTTCAGGATGACATTCGCCACCGCGCGCCCGCCGCGCACGCTTCGGGCGCTGGCTTCGTGATAGATCGCCTCGCGCAGGCATTCGAAGTCGCGTGCGTCGACCTCTGCCGCGGTGCGGGCGATGTCCGTGGTCTCGGGCGCGGGGGCGCAGGCGGCCGCAAGCAGCGTCAGGGCCAGAGCGGCCCGGCGGAAAAGTGTCATGCGATCCTCCCGTCGCGTGCGTGCCCCGCGGCGGAACATAAGGCAACGACCGCTTTTCGCAACTCCCGCCCGCTTACCCCGCCCCGGTTCGCTTGCCCCGCCCCCGCCGGCAGGGTAGACGGGCGCCCGACGCGAGGAGCCTGCGGCGATGGCGGAAAAAAAGCAGAAAGTTCAACGCCCCAAGGCGGTACCGCCGCGGGGGTTTCAAGATTCCTTCGGGGCGGATGTGACCGAGCGGGCGCAGATGCTGCGCGAGATTTGCGCCGTATACCAGGCCTATGGCTTCGACGCGCTGGAGACATCGGCCGTGGAGACGGTGGCCGCGCTCGGCAAGTTCCTGCCGGATGTCGACCGGCCCAACGCGGGCGTCTTTGCCTGGCAGGACAATCCCGACTGGGTGGCGCTGCGCTACGATCTGACGGCGCCGCTGGCCCGGGTCTATGCGCAGTACCGCAACGATCTGCCGCTGCCCTATCGCCGCTATGCCGCGGGGCCGGTCTGGCGCAACGAAAAGCCGGGGCCGGGGCGGTTTCGCCAGTTCTACCAGTGTGATGCCGATACGGTCGGCGCGGCGTCCGTGGCTGCGGATGCCGAGATCTGCACGATGCTGATCGAGGCATTGGGCGCGGTCGGCCTGTCGCCCTCCGAAACCCTGGTGCGTGTGAACAACCGCAAGGTTCTGAATGGGGTGATGGAGGTCGTGGGGCTGCTGGATCCGCAGGAGCCGGAGGCGCAGGCCGGGTCGCGCGGCGTGGTCCTACGTGCCATCGACAAGCTCGACCGGTTGGGGCCGGAGGGTGTGCGGGCGCTGCTGGGCGCGGGACGCAAGGACGAAAGCGGCGATTTCACCGAAGGCGCGGGGCTGAGTTCCGACGCCGCGGACCAGGTGCTGGCCTTCGTCGGCGCGCGCGGGGCGGATTCCGCGGCCACGCTGGCAAGCTTGCGGGATTTGGTCGCCGGGTCGCAGACCGGGCGCGACGGTGTCGACGAATTGGAACAGATCGCCACCCTGATCGACGCGCGGGACGGCACGCGGGGCGGTGCGCAACTGGTGCTCGATCCATCGGTCGTGCGGGGCTTGGGCTATTACACCGGGCCGGTCTATGAAGCCGAACTGACCTTTGAGATCCGCGACGAAAAGGGCCGCCCGCGGCAGTTCGGCTCCATCGCCGGCGGCGGGCGGTATGACGATCTGGTCAAACGCTTCACCGGCCAGACGGTGCCGGCAACTGGTATATCCATCGGCGTCGACCGGCTGTTGGCGGCGCTGCGGCTGCGCCGAGACGCGCCGCCCCTGCGGACTGGGCCAGTCATCGTCACGGTGATGGATCGTGACCGGATCGCCGACTATCAGGCCATGGCCGCTGAGTTGCGTGCCGCCGGTCTGCGGGCAGAGGTTTATCTGGGCAATCCGAAGAATTTCGGCAACCAGTTGAAGTATGCCGATGCGCGGCACAGCCCGGTCGCGGTGATCCAGGGATCGCAGGAAGCCGACCGCGGCGTCGTGCAACTGAAGGATCTGGCGCTGGGCGCGCGGCTGGCTGCGGATATGAGCCATGACGAGTGGAAGGCGCAGCCGGCCCAGGTCGAGGTGCCGCGCGGCCAGCTTGTGGCGCAAGTGCAGGCGATCTGCGCCCGCACCCAATGACGCCCGCGCTGGAGCGGGAGGTCGACCGGCTGCTGGCGCTGTTTCGCGCCGCCGGGGCCACGCGGGTCGCGCCCGAGGCGTTGCAACCGGCGGATCGGTTGCTGGATCTCTACGGCGAGGATATCCGGGCACGCGCGTTTACCGTGCGCGACGGCGATGCCGAGTTCATGCTGCGCCCCGATTTCACCCTACCGGTCCTGGAGGCGCATCTGGCCTCCGGCGCGCCGCGGGGTACTTACAGCTATGCCGGCCCGGTCTGGCGCCGCCGCGCGGCCGGTACGCTGCGGGCGCGCGAGTTTTGGCAGGTGGGGATCGAACGGCTGGGCGACCGGGATGCGCCGCGGGCGGAGGCGGAGGTCTTCGTGCAGATCCGCGATGCCTTGCCGGCGCAGGGGCTTCGGGGGGCCATCGGCGACATGGGGCTTCTGACCGCGGCGGTCGACGCCCTGGATCTCAGCCCGCAGCGCCGCGCGGCGCTGCGCCGCCATATCTGGCGCCCGCGGCGATTTCGCCGGCTGTTGGCGCGGTTCGCCGCCCCGGTCACCCCGCCCGCGATCGCCACAGACGCGCTGCGCGAGGCGGTGCATGCCGCCGGGCCGCAGATCGGCGTGCGGACACGGGCGGATGTGATCGACCGGCTGCGCGATCTGCATGCGGAAGCGGCCGAGCCGCCGCTGAGCGCCGCGGCCGTGGCGCTGGTCAGCGACGTATTGCGGCTGTCCGGCCCCGCACGGACTGTGCGCGCGCGGTTGGCGGATCTGGCGCGCGGGGTGGCGGCCCTGGCGCCCGCGGCGGAGCGGCTAGCCGCGCGGCTGGAGGCGCTGGAAGCGCAGGGCGTGGATACCGCCAGCCTGCCTTTCGACGGCGCCTTCAGCGGCACGACGCTGGAATACTATGACGGCTTCGTCTTCGGCTTTCGCGCCGCGGACCGCCTGGATCTGCCGGTGATCGCCAGCGGCGGGCGGTACGATGCACTAACCCGCGCCCTGGGCGGTGACACGCCCGCCATCGGCGCAGTGATCCGGCCCCAGGCGTTGCCGGCGGCGGTGGCGCCATGACGCTGAAACTGGGGGTGCCGTCGAAGGGCCGGCTGCAGGCGCAGACCGTGGATTGGTTCGCCGCACGCGGCGTGGGCATCGCGCTGACGGGCACAGATCGGGAATATGCCGGTCGCGTCGATGGGGTCGACGGGGTGCAACTCGTGCTGCTGGCGGCGGGTGAGATCCCGCGCGAACTTGTGGCCGGCCGCATTCACATGGGCGTCACCGGCCAGGACGTCGTCGCCGAACGGGTGACCGACGGCCGCGTCGTTGAGTTGGCGGAAATGGGTTTCGGGCGGGCCGATCTGGTGGTGGCGGTGCCGCGCTTCTGGATCGATGTGGACGGTATGGACGACCTCGACGCCGCCGCGGCCGCCTTTCGGGCCGCGCACGGCCATCGCTTTCGGGTCGCCACCAAGTATCACAACCTGGCGCGCGGGTGGTTTCAGAAACACGACATGGCCGATTACCACCTGATCGACAGCCAGGGCGCAACCGAAGGCACCATCGCGAACGGTACCGCAGAAGCCATCGTCGACATCACCTCCTCCGGCGATACGCTGCGGGCGAACCACCTCAAAATCCTGTCGGACGGCCCGATCCTGCAATCGCAGGCCGCGCTTTTTGCGTCCCGCCGCGCCGATTGGTCCCTGGCGGCGCAGGCGGCATACGGGTCCTTTGCGCAAAGGCTGGCGGTTTCGCCGCCGGATCCTCCCTGGGCATCCGCACCCTGACGAAAGCGGCCTGGTCCGGCCCCGGGCGCGCTTGGCGAACCCGACGAGGGGCGCCGGCGGGACGAGCTCGGCGTGACGGCCTTCGGGACCCTGGCAACCCCCCGCGCATGCCACCGCCGCTTTCGGCATACGTCATCGCGCTTCGGCCAGGGTTGCCAGCCATTCCTTCAGAAGCGCTCCGGGCCGCGCGCCGACTGACGTTGCGGCGGCGTTGGCGGCAGAGAGGACCCCGGTTGCGTAGCAGGAGCCGGCATCCCCGATCCGCGCGCTGTCGGATGCCACGCAAACCGCCGGGATGCCCTTGGCGTCCAGGGCCGGCAGGCGCTGGAGCGCGACGTTTTGCGGCCCCCTCCCCGCATCGTGGAACGCCGCAGCCGCGGCGGCGGCCTTTAGGGCACGGGCCGGATCCCCGCCGATCAAACCGCCATGCGAACCGGTGACCACCAGCCGCCCCGCATCCTCTGGCCCGACGAGCGAGGCGGAATCGACCAGAACCACCGCCCCGCCGAAGGGCAGCGAAACCTCTCTGCGCGCCTCCGATACTTCGGGAAGATGTTCGCGCGGCAACGGCGCCGCGGACAGGCGGCGCACCGCCTCCGCCACGGGTTGCCCGGCGTGCAGCCCAAGGGCACGGGCGGCCGCGTTCGCGACCGACAGGACCCCGCGCGCCAGTACGTCCGAGGCATCGCCGATGCGGCACGACATGGTCGCGGCGGCTGCGGCCGCCATGCCGGTGGCGTCCAGCGCCTCGACACCCGCGACCCCGGCCCGATCAAGCCCGACGCCCGCATCCACCAGGATCGCCGCGCGCGCGCCACCCCGGCTGGCCATGGTCGCCGGGTAGAGCCCGCCATGGCTGCCGGACACGATGACGGCGCCCGCATGGCCGGCCGCGATGTCTGTGATGGAATCAAGAAGCGCGGGGCCGTCCATGATCGACAGCCTAGAACGAAAACGGATCAGATCGAAACAATCTGATCCTAGGATTTTGCTCAAACTATTGAATCTGGACCAAAATCCTTTTTCAGACTGATTCGATCTAAAACGGTTTTGGTCTAAGCCCACTTGACCACAGCTGGCAAATGATCCCCAATGCCGGAACGAAACGTTCCGCTGAACGGAATACTAGGGAGGTACCGATGCGCGAAGCCAGTGGCTCGATCGCCCGCGCGGCGGCCGTGCTGGACGCCGTTTCGGCGCGGTCCGGCGATGGCGGCGCCACCCTGGCGCAGTTGGCCGCGGGCACCGCGTTCTCGAAGACGACGACGCACCGCGTCCTCGGCGCCCTGGCCCGCGTCGAGTATGTCCATCAAGACCCCGAGACACGGGCCTGGCGACTGGGTCAGCGCCTCGCGTCACTGTCGCGGACGGCCGGTCATGGCGACCTGGCGGGCCTCGCCCGGCGCCCGATGCGCCGCTTGGCCGAGGTCACCGGGGATACCGTTTTCCTGTCCGTCCCCGAAGGCCCCGCCTCGGTCTGCATCGCGCGCGAAACCGGAAGCTACCCGATCCGCACCCTAACGCTGGAGCCCGGCGCACGGCGCCCGCTCGGGGTCGGCGCGGGGGCGCTTGCGCTCTATTGCGCGATGCCGGAAGCCGCCCGACGCGCCGCGAACCGCGTAAACCGCGCTTGGCTGGAGGAGTACGGCGTCGATGTCGCCCGGTTGGAGACGGCGCGCGCCCGTACGGCGGCGGACGGCGTTGCCCTCAACGATGGGATGGTCCTGCCCGAGATGGCGGCGGTGGGCCTTGCCGTGCCGGGCGCGGGCGGGCGGCCGCGCGCCGCACTGGCCGTCGGCGCGATTGCGACCCGCATGACCCGCGAGCGGCTGGAGGCGGTCGTCCTGCCGGCCCTGCGCAAGGCGGCGGAACGGCTGGAAGCCCGGCTCGTCGCGGAAGCGGAAGCGGGGGCGGCGGCATGAGCCGGCCGAACTACGACGCAATGCGCGGGCGGGACCTGCTGCGAATGATGGAGCGCATCCGCGCTTTCGAGCGCGCCGCCGAGCAAGCCGCCATCCGTGACGGGCTGGTGCTGGGGGCGATCCATCTCTCCATCGGGCAGGAAGCCTGCGCGGCCGGCATAATGCGTGCGCTGCGCCGCGACGACCTGCTGCTCTCCACGCATCGGGGTCACGGCCACACGCTCGCCAAGGGTGCCGATCCCGAAGCGATGATGCGCGAGCTGCTGGGACGCGAGGGCGGCTCTTGCGGGGGGAAGGGCGGCTCCATGCATATCGCCGATTTCGGCGTCGGGATGCTCGGCGCGAACGGCGTCGTCTCGGCCAACATCACCATTGGCGCGGGTGCGGCGCACGGGATCAAGTTGCTCGGGGACGACCGCATCGTCGTGGACGTGTTCGGGGACGGGGCGATCAACCGCGGCCCCTTCCTCGAAGGGCTCAACTGGGCGGCGGTGTTCGACCTTCCGGTACTCTTCGTCTGCGAGGACAACGAGTGGTCGGCGACCACGCGCACCGCCGACATGACCGCCGGGCCGGGCGCCGCTGCCCGCGCGCGGTCCTTCGGGCTGCATGTCGAGGAAGTCGACGGCAACGATGCCGAAGCCATGGCCGACGCGGCTGCGGCATTGGTCGCCCGCGTGCGCGACGGCCGCTCGCCTGCCTTCCTCCACGCCCGGACCTTCCGCCAGGGCGGGCACACCTATTTCGACCCGGCCGCCTATCGCCCCGCCGAAGAGGCGCAGGCCCGCATCGACGCCGACGACCCCATCGCCCGCCAGCGCGACGTGCTTGCCGCCGCGGGCGTGGCGGAGAAGGAAATGGACGCCCTGCGCCGCGAGGCCGCGGCAGAGATGGCCGGCGCGCTGAAGGCCGCCGCAGCCGCGCCGTTCCCGGACCCGGTCACGGCCTTCACCGATGTCCAGAACATCGGCAGCCCCGAGCGGAGGGCGTTCTGATGCCGACCCGCACCTATGCCGAAGCCGCGCGTGACGCGCTGGCTGCCGCGATGCGGCAGGACCCGTCCATCTGGTGCGTCGGCGAGGATCTTGGCCGCGGCGGCGTGTTTGGCCAATACAAGGGCCTGGCCGAGGAATTCGGGCCCGCCCGCGTGTCCGATGCCCCGATCTCGGAGGCGGCGATCATGGGGGTCGCCTTCGGCGCCGCCATGGTCGGCACCCGCCCGGTGGTCGAGATGCGCTTCGCGGACTTCGCCCTGTGCGCCACCGACGAATTGGTCAACCAAGTGGCCAAGGCGCGCTTCATGTTCGGCGGCCAGAGCCGCGCGCCCATGGTGATCCGCAAGCCGATGGGCATGTGGCGCTCTTCTGCGGCGCAGCATTCGCAAAGCCTGGAAAGCTGGTATGCGCACATCCCCGGCCTGGTGGTGGCGGTGCCGTCCACGCCGCAGGACAACCACACGCTTATGCGCGCCGCGTTGCAGGCCGACGACCCGGTCGTCTACTTGGAGCACAAGGACATCTGGGCGACGGAGGGCGACATCGACCCGGAGGAGCCTTACGACTGGGGCACGGCCCGGACCCGGCACGAGGGCGACGACGTCACCATCGTCGCCTGGTCCGACGCCGCCAACCGCGCCGAAGCCGCCGCCCGCGCGCTTGCAACGGAAGGTATCGGCGCGCATGTCCTCGATCTGCGGACGCTCTGGCCCTGGGACCGGGACGCAGTCTGTGAGAGCGCCGCGCGTACCGGTCGCCTTCTCGTCGCCCACGAATCCGTCGCCGTAGCCGGCTTCGGTGCAGAGGTCGTGGCGTCCGTGGTGCAGGAGGTGCCCCTCAGGGCCCCGCCCCGACGGCTCGGCGCACCGCGCTCTCTCATCCCCTACGCCCCGAACCTGGAGGACATGCTGCGCGTGACCCCCGACATGATCGTCCAAGCCGCGCGGGAGATGTGCGCATGACCCCCTTGCCCAATGATGAAATCACCGGCGGCGAGGCGTTGGCGCGTGCCCTTCTGGCCCATGGCGCGGGGCCAATGTTCGGAATGGGGGGGTTTCAGCTTCTGCCGTTCTACGATGCGGCGCGGCGGCTGGGGCTGGACCACCATCTCATCAACGACGAACGCTGCGCCACCTTCGCCGCAGACGCCTATGCCAAGGTGTCGGGGCGGGTCGGGCTGGTGGACGCCACACTCGGGCCCGGGGCGACCAACCTGGTGACCGGGCTGGTCGAGGCGTTGAACGCGGGCAGCCCGCTGGTGGCGATCGTGGGCGACGCGCAACGCGACCACGCAGGCAAGAACATGACGCAGGAGACGGACCAGGTCTCCATCCTGCGCCCGGCGGTGAAGGAATTGATCCGCGTCGAGGCGGTCCACCGCGTCCCCGAGGCGGTCGCCCGTGCCTTCGCGGTCGCGACCTCGGGCCGGCCGGGCCCTGTCGTCGTGGACGTGCCGGAAGATGTGGCCCACGGCCTGCACCGCTTTACCGAAGCCGATTTCGAAGCCGACCCCGCGCACCAGTCCGCACCCGCCCTGCGCTGCCGGCCGGATGCCGCGGCGCTGGCGGAGGCTGCATCGATGCTGCGCGACGCGAAGCGGCCGATGATGCTGTGCGGCGGCGGCGTGCATCTGTCGGACGCGTCGGCCGAGGTGACGGCACTGGCCGAGGCGCAGGGCCTCCCCGTCGCGCACACGATGACCGGCAAGGGCGCGATCGCTTGCGCCTCCCCCCTTTCCGCGGGTCTTTTCGGGCGCTACGACCGGATCGCCAACGACATGATCGCAGAAGCCGACCTGTTGCTCGTCGTGGGCTGCAAGCTGGGCGAGATCGCGACGAAGCGGTTCACGGTGCCGGAACCTGGCAAGCGGGTCATCCATCTCGACATCGTGGCCGAAGAGATGGGCCGGACCTATCGCCCCACCCTAAAGCTCTGGGGCGACGCGAAGGCCGGGCTGGCGGATCTGCGCGCGGCGCTGCAGGGCGCGGCGCCCGACCGAAGCGCGTGGACGGCTTCCGTCCCGGTGCGCATGGAAAAGTGGCGCGAGGAGACGGCCGACCGGCGCCAGTCCGACGAGGCACCCGTCCATATGGCGCGCCTGATCGAGACGCTGAACGACCGCCTGCCCGCCGACGGCTACCTGATCGCCGACGGGGGCTTCGCCGCCCATTGGGGCGGGCTGTTGTTCGACAGCAAGGTCACCGGGCGTCGCTTCGTGCCAGACCGGGGCTTCGCCTCGATCGGCTACGGCCTGCCGGGCGCGATGGGCGCGCAGTTGGCCCGGCCCGACGCGGTGGTCGTCGGCCTGACGGGCGACGGAGGCTTCAACATGGTGCTGGGCGAGTTGGAGACCGCGCGCCGCATGGGCCTCGGGCTGACGGTGATCGTCGTCAACAACGCGGCCTCCGGCTACGTCAAGGCGCTCCAGCACCTGATGTATGGCGAAGGGAACTACCAATCCGCCGACCTGGCCGAAACCGACTATGCCAAGGTCGCGGAGGCGATGGGCTGCCACGGCGTGCGCGTCGCGGCGCCGGGCGATCTCGCCGCCGCACTCGACGCCGCCTTCGCCGAGCGGGACCGGCCGAGCGTGGTCGACGTGGTCGTCACCCGCGATCCGGCCCGAATGCTGCCGGCGGTCGACAGCCGCGCGGTACAGGTCAAGAAGGGCGACCGCGTGGCCTGACGGGTCAGTCCGCGGCCGGGTCGAAGGCGATGCCCGCGGCGGCGAAGCCGCCATCCACGTTCAGGACGTGGCCGGTGACGTAGGCCGCGGCATCCGAGGCGAGAAAGACCACTGCCGCCGCGACCTCGGCCTCCCGCCCGTAGCGAGCCATGGGGATCGCGGCCGCGTATGCCGCGCGCGTCGCCTGGGAGTGGGTCGCACGGGCGAGTTCCGTGTCCACCGGGCCCGGCGCAACCGCATTCACCCGGATGGAAAGCGGCGCCAGTTCGACGGCGAGGACACGGGTCAGCGTCTCAAGCCCACCCTTCGAGGCGCCATAGGCCGCCCGCCCCACGCTGCCCCGCTGGCCCGAGACCGAGGTGACGTTGACGATGCACCCACCCCGACCCGCCGCGCGCATCCCCCGCGCCGCTGCCTGCGCGCAGAGAAAGGCGCCCGTGAGGTTCACGCCGATGACGCGGTTCCATTCATCGGGCGTCAGGTCGAGTGCGGGCTTCACCACGCTGGTGCCCGCGTTGTTGACCAGAACATCCAACGGCCCCAGTCGCTCGAACAAAGCGGCGACGGAGCCCGGGTCCGACACGTCGCAGACCTCCCCCCCGCCGACAGCCCTTATAGCGTCGGCGTCCCGGTCGCACAGGATGACCGTGTGGCCGGCTGCCTCCAGCGCGGTGCCGATGGCTCGCCCCAGCCCCCGTGCCCCACCGGTGACCAGGACCCGGCCCATCCGTCAGTCCAGCAGCCCGCGCGGCAGCCAGAGCGCGATGGCCGGGAAGGCCACCACCAGCGCCAGCGCCAGCAGTTGCAGAAGGACGAAGGGGATGATGCCGCGATAGATCTGCTGCAGCCGCACCCCCTCGGGCGCGACGGCCTTGAGGAAGAACAGCGCGAAACCGAAGGGCGGGGTGAGGAAGCTGGTCTGCAGGTTCATCGCGATCAGGATCGCGAGCCAATAAACCACGTCCCGCGCCGCCACGTGGTCGCCGAAGTCCAGTTGCGCGATCACCGGCGCGAAGACCGGCAGTACGATCAGCGTGATCTCGATCCAGTCGAAGAAGAACCCCAGCACGAAGACAAGGGCGAGGATAAGCGTGAGCAGCCCCCAGGACCCGAGGCCCAATGCGTCCACGAAGCCGATGATCATCCCGTCGCCGCCCAAGGCGCGGAAGATATAGCTGAAAAGCGTCGCACCGATGAAGATGCCAAAGATCATCGCATTGGTCAGGATGGTGTTGTCGATCACCTCGGCGAAGGTCTGGCGGAAGTGGCGCCAGCGCGCGCCCGGGGGTGTGCGCGCCGCCTGAGCGCCCGGGTCGATCTCGACCCCGTGAATGCCCATCGCCGGCAGCACGACGATGTTAAGCACCGCCAGCACCGTCGCCCCGAAGGCGCCGACGCCCGCCGCCTCGGTCGGGGTGGCAAGCCCGAAGATGATGGAGCCCAAGACCATGAAGATCAGGATCACGGGCGGGATGAAGCTGCGCAGCACCATGCGCGCCATCGGCCAGACGCCGCGCGGGCCGACATCGGCCGCAAGCGGCGGGGCGAGCGCCGGGTTCAGCCCGCAGCGCACCACGATGTAGAGCGCGTAGAGCCCCGCCAGCAGCAGCCCCGGCATCACCGCGGCCATGAACAGCGTACCGACAGAGCGCGACAACAGATCCGCCATGATTACGAGCATGATCGAGGGCGGGATCAGGATGCCAAGGCAACCCGACGCGGCGATGGTCCCGGTGGCCAGTTCAGGGCTGTAGCGGCGGTCCATCATCACCGGCAGCGCGAGCAGCGTCATCATCACGACCGAGGCGCCGATGATCCCGGTGGTCGCCGCCAGCACCGTGCCCATCGCGGTCACGGCAAGCGCCAGCCCGCCGGGGACGCGACGCAGCAGCACGGTGAGGCAGTTGAGCAGGTCGCGCGCGATGCCCGACTTCTCCAGCATCATACCCATGAAGACGAATGTGGGCACCGCCGTCAGGATCAGGCTCTCCAGAATGCCGCCATAGATGCGCGACGGCAGCGTGGAGAACTGAACGAACATGAACTCACCCGCCAGAATGCCGATCACGCCGAAGGCAAGGCCAACGCCGCCCAGCACCCAAGCCACCGGGAAGCCCGAGAAAAGCAGGATGGCGAGAGCGGCGAACATGAGCGCCGGCAGGTAGTCAGCCATCGATGGTCTCCGCGCGCATATCCTCGGGCAGGCGGCCGGCAAGCCCCGCGACGGCCTTGAGAAACACCGACAGACCGGCGAGGCCGATCAACACGAAGAGCGCAAGAAGCCCCGACTTCAGGATCCACACGTTGTCGATCCCGTTCTGCGAGCGCGAGGTTTCGCCCAGCGCGAAAGATCGTGCGACATAGGGGTAGGACAGCCATGCGCCGAGGATCGCGTAGGGGATCAGCATGACGGCGCATCCGATCGCTTCGATCCAGTAGCGCGCCCGCACCGAGAGTTGCTCGCGGATAAGGTCGATCCGGACGTGGCGCTGCCGGATATAGGCATAGCCGATGCACAGGACGATGGCGAAGGAGTGCAGCCAGAACTGCGCCTCCTGCAGGATGGTGGAGGTCAGCCCCAGCACTTTCGGCACGCCGAAGTAGCGCGTCACCACATCGTAGCAGACCGCAAGGATTAGCAGCACGACGCAAACGCCGCCGAGTTTGGCGACCAGTGTAAGCAAGCGGTCGATGGACCGGCTCAGCCGAAGGGCGAAGGTCATCGCGCGGGGTCCGGGCGCGGCCACCCGGCCGCGCCGCAGAGGGCGCGGCCGGCGCAGGTCACTTCAAGTAGCCCAGATCTGCCCAAACGGCGTAGTTCTCGCGGAATTCCTCCAGGTCGGCCCAGATGCGGGCGAAATCCTCGGACCCTTCGATTTCCTCGGCCAGCACTTCGTCCCAAAGCGACTCGAAGGTGGCGAGTTGCTCGTCCGTCCAGCGGTGGAGCGTGACGCCTTCCTCCTGCATCTGCTGGAGCGCTTCGAACTGGATCGCCTCGCCCTGTGCGAAGGCGATGGCCGTCATCGCGTCGCAGGAGGTCTGCAGGATCGCCTGCTGCTGTTCGGACAGCGAGTCCCAAACCGCCTTGTTGACGATCAGGTCGTTCGGCGTCGACTGCTGGTGCCAGCCGGGGAAGTAATAGTGTTTGGCAATTTGGTAGAGCCCGGCGCCCTGGTCGATGGCCGGCATGGAGAATTCGGTCGCGTCAATGGTGCCGCGCTCCAACGCCGGATAGATATCGCCGCCGGCAAGAAGCTGTACCTCGACGCCCAGCTTCTCCATCACCTTCCCGCCCAGGCCGAAGAAGCGCATCTTCAGCCCTTCGAGTTGCGCAAGATCGGTGATCTCTTCGCGGAACCAGCCCGACGCTTCGGGTGCGATGATCCCGCAGGTGATCCCGTGCACGCCAAGCTCGTGATAGATCTCGTTGCGCATCTCCTCGCCGCCGCCATAGCGCAGCCACGCGAGGTATTCGCCCGCGGAGGGGCCGAAGGGGAAGGCGTTGTAGATGATGAGGGCGGGGTTCTTCGAGGCCCAGAGACCCGAGGACGCATGGCCCATATCGACGGAGCCGGTCGCAACGGCATCGAAGATCTCAAGCGACGGGACAAGCGCCCCGGGCTCGAAGAAGTTGATTTGGATCTGATCCCCGCCGATCGTGTTGACCGTGTCGACGAACGCCTTCGCGTTCTCGCCAAGCTGCGTCAGCGTCGAGGGGTAGAACCCCGCGAGGTTCAGTTCAACCTCCTGCGCGCTCGCCATCCCGGCCCCCGTGGCGAGGGCCGCGACAGCCGCGACGACCTTTAGTTTCGTGGTTCCGGACATGCGCATCCTCCCTGATCGCGTCTCCTATACCGGCGGCGTTTTAGTCGTCTGCCGGGGGTTTGGCCCCGGCCGCCGGGACCGGTCGGTGCGTTAACGCTAGCTTGACCTATCAAATTCTGTCAACAAGAATGGAACGACATTCCATTGAGCGGAATAATCAGGAGCCCCGCTTGAGCAGCACTTCGATACCTCAGCCGGCCGGCGACGCCCTGACCAACGCGCCGCAACCCTTTCCAGACCTCGACCCCGACCCGGAGGGGGAGGTCGTGATCCGTGACGGGGTTGTCCTGCTGCGCGGAGCCCGTTCCGCCTCCTCCGGGGTGGAGGCATTTCCGGCGCGCCCGGTCTGTCCCGAAACGGGTGCCGCTGACATGCAGCCTGCGCTTTTCGGCCCGGATGCGGTCTTGCACAGCTTTTCGACCGTCCACGTCTCGGCCACGCGGCCCGTCCCCTACACCGTCGGCTACATCGACTTTCCTTCGGGGCTGCGCGCCTTTGCCCATGTGCGCGCGGCCGAGGGCGCGTTGCGCTGCGACCTGCCCGTCACGCTGCGCGCCGAGGCCGGCACCTGGTGGGTCGAGCCGGCAAGGGGCGGCGCATGAGCGATCTTGGAACCATCGTCGGCGCGGGCATGATCCCCATGGGCAAGCACCGCGCATCCTCCTATCCGGGGCTTGCCGTCCCGGCGGTGCTGGAGGCGCTGCGGTCGGCCGGGCTATCGCCCGCGGACGTGCAATCGGTGATCTGCGGCCACGCTTTCGGCGGCATGCTGACCGGTCAGCGGATCGTCAAGACGATCAGCATCGGCGGCGTGCCGGTGATGAACGTGGACAACGCCTGCTCTGGCGGCGCGTCGGCGCTCCATCTCGCCTCGCGCGATGTGGCCGAGGGGCGCGCAGACGTGGTGCTTGCGATCGGGGTCGACAAGCTGACCCAGTTCGGCGGCGGCACGCTGCCGCTGGTCGAAGAGGACCCGGAAGTCGCCCGCGGCATGGTTATGCCCGCGCTCTACGCGATGCGCGCCCGCCGATACCTGCATGAGCGCGGCGAGGGGCCGCAACTGCTGGCCGAAGTGTCGGTCAAGGCGCGCCGCAACGGCGCAGCGAACCCGTTCGCACAGTTCCGCAAAGAGACCAGCGTCGAGGAAGTCCTGGGCTCGCGTCCCATCGCCGATCCGTTGACCCTGCTGCAATGCTGCCCCACCGGAGACGGCGCCGCCGCGGTTGTGATCGTCTCCGAGCGCAAGCGCCGCGCGCTCGGCCTGCCCGGCGCGCGGATCCGCGCCTCGGTGCTGCATTCGGGCAAGGCGACGACGGGCTACCGCGACATGCTTACGCCCGAGATCACCTATCATTCCGCCGCCGAAGCTTATGAGGCCGCGGGATTCGGCCCCGAAGCGCTCGACATGGTGGAGCTGCACGATGCCTTTTCCATCGCCGAACTCGTGTATTACGAAGCGCTCGGCCTCTGCCCCCGGGGCGAAAGCGCGGCACTTCTGCGGGACGGACACACCGCGCCCGGCGGTCGGGTGGTCGTCAACCCGTCTGGCGGTCTTCTCGCCAAGGGCCATCCGGTCGGCGCCTCGGGCGCGGCGCAGGCGGTCGAAGCGTTCTGGCACCTTACCGGGCGCGCGGGCGCGCGGCAGGTCGAGGGCGCACGGCGCGCGCTGACCCATGTCACCGGCGGCGGCATCTCTGGCATGGACCACGGCGCCTGTACCATCCACGCCTTGGAAGCGGTTGCGTGACCGCGGTCGCCAAGGCAGGGCCGGGGACGGCGCAGCGCGTCACCACGCTGCTCACCCATCTCGCGGATGCCGGCGGGCCGGTTACGATCCGGCAGATGTCGGACGGGCTCGGCCTCGCGCCGTCCACGACGCACCGGCTTCTGAACCTCCTGGTGGAGGAGGGCTTCGTCAGCCATGACGACCGTTCGGCCACCTATGCCGCGGGCCCGGAATTCCTGCGCGTAGCGCACCGCATCGTGGCCGCCACCAGCCCCGCCGACGCCGCCCACGGCGTCATAGCGGACCTTGCCGCCCGCTACGACGAGACCGTGCTCTTTGGCCTGCTGCTGCGCCCCGCTGGGCGCATCGCCTTCGTCGCGCGCGCGGACGGGCAGAAGAAGCTGCTGTACCGGATCGAGATGAACACACCCCTCAGCCTGGTCTGGGGCGCCTCGGGCAAGGCCGCGCTAGCCCACATGCCGCAGCAGGAGATCACCGGCATCCTCGCGCGCGAGGGCGCCTCGCCCGCATCGGGCGCCGCGGTTCCGGACGCGGCCGCGCTGGACGCCGAACTTGCCCGCATCCGCGCTGACGGCTACGGCATCAGCCACGGCGAGAAACTGCCCGAGGCGCTCGGCATCGCGGCACCCGTCTTCGGGCCTGGGGGCGTGATCGGCTCGATCTGCATGACCATGCCCAACGACCGCGCCCCCGCCCTGCCGCCAGAGCGGCTGGGGGCGGAAGTGGCGCAGGCTGCGGCGGACTTTTCGGCCCGGCTGGGGGGGCAGACGCCGTGACGCTGGACGCGAAGCCGCATGGCCCGCCGCTGGATGGGGTGCGGATCCTCGACCTGACGACCTTTCTCTCGGGGCCGTTCTGCACCCAGATCCTTGCCGATCTCGGCGCCGAGGTTGTCAAGTTGGAACCCCCCACCGGCGATTCCTCCCGCCATATTCCGCCGCATTTCGTGGGCGCGGACAGCGCCTATTTCCTGGCCAGCAACCGCACCAAGTCGTCGCTCTGCGTGGACATGCGCACGGAGGAGGGCCAAGCGCTCGTCCGGCGGCTCGTGGCCAAGGCAGACGTGGTGGTCGAAAACTTCCGCCCCGGCGTGCCGGCGCGCCTCGGCCTCGACATCGGGGCATTGCGGGACGCGCATCCGGCGCTGATATGGGCCTCGATCACCGGTTTCGGGCTGGAGGGCCCGTGGGCCAAGCGGCCCGCCTATGACATGATCGTGCAGGCGCTGTCGGGTGTGATGAGCCTGACGGGCGAACCGGGGCGCGATTCCGTCCGGCTTGGGATCCCTGCGGGAGACACGGTCGCGGGTCTCTACGCGGCGGTGGCGATCAATGCAGCACTCGCCGCCCGGATGCTCACCGGGCAGGGGCGGCACATCGACGTCGGCATGCTCGACTGCCAACTCGCCATGCTAAGCTATCAAAGCGCCTATGCCCTCATCGCCGGGGTCGAACCCGGCCCCCAGGGCGCAGGCCACGACTCGATCCCGACCTACCGCGCCTTCACCGCCGGGGACGGGCGACAAGTGGCCGTCACAGCCAATACCGAACGGATGTGGGAAGGGCTTTGCCGCGCGCTCGACCGCGTGGACTTGCTGGCGGATCCCCGCTTCGAAGACGGGCGTAAGCGCCTGGCCCACAAAGAGGCGCTTTGGGCCGAATTGGAGCCCGCCTTTCTGGCACGGAGCGCGGCCGACTGGGCCGAAGCGCTAACGGCCGAGGATGTGCCCAATGCCCTGGTGCGCACCGTGCCGGAGGCGTTGGAGGACGCACGCGTGTCCGGGCGCGGCATGATCGTGGAAGTCGAGGACGCGGGCCGCACGGTCGAAGTCGTGGGCTCGCCCATTCGCATGGGCCCCGGCGTACCCACCCCGGCCAGCTACCCGCCGCGTTTGGGCGCGGACAATGCCACGGTGCTGCAGACCTGGCTCGGCATGGGCGCGGAGGAAGCCGACGCCTTGACCGCCGCCGCGGTGCTGAAGGGCCACGCGCCATGACGACCGTCACGCTGAACGGTCTGCGCACACAGATGCGCGAATGGGGCACTGGACCGCGGACGTTGCTTTGCCTGCATCCGCTCGGGCAGGAAGCCGCCTTCTTCAGAGAACTGGCGGACGGGCTGCCAGGCTGGACCGTGGTGTCCTACGATCAGCGCGGCCACGGCGCGGCGGCGGAGCAGCCGGTCGAAGCGTGGTCCGACCTTGTGAATGATGCGGCCGCGGCGCTCAAAGAGACCCAAGCGCGCCATGTCGCGGGATTCTCTATGGGCGGGTCGGTGGCGGCGGATCTGGCAGGTCGTGCGAAACTGGCCGCGCTTGTGCTCTCGGCCACGCCCCATCGCGGCCTGCCGGTGTTCGCCCAGCGCGCCCATGCCGTGCGGGACGGCGGCCTGGGCGCCATCGAGGCCGGGACGATCGCCCGCTGGTTCGGCGATGCGGCGGACACGGCAGCCATCGCCCGCGCGCGCCGGTCCCTCCGCCGCATGTCGCCGGAAGGGTTCGATGCGACCTGGCGCGCCTTCGCCACGTTCGAGGGCTACGAAGACCGCACGCTGCCGCCGACGCTGCTGCTCGCCTATGCCGAGGACCTGTCGACCCCGCCCCACATACTCGACACCATAATGGCCGTGATCCGCGCCCAGGGCGGCACCGCCCTCAGAGAGACCATTCCCGGCGCGGGGCATATGGGCCTGCTCCAGAAACCTGTTGAAACCGCCGCGACGATCGCCCGCTTCCTGGGAGAGTACGGATGACCGACCTTGCGCACCGCATCGCGCTCGTGACCGGAGGCGCGTCGGGCATCGGACGGGCGAGCGCCGAGGCGCTGGTCGCGCGCGGGGCGACCGTGGGCGTCCTCGACCGTGCGGGCGACGCCCCCGAAGGCGCAGCGATGCACCGCGCCGATGTCACCGATATGGCATCCGTATCCGCCGCGGTGACGGGCTTCTGCGAACGCCACGGGCGCCTCGATGTTCTGGTGAACAATGCGGGCGTCGCTTTCGTCGGCGGGATCGAGGACGGGACGGAAGACGACTGGCGGCGGACCTTCGACATCAACGTCTTTGGCCAGATGCGCGTGATGCGGGCCGCCCTGCCCTGGCTGCGCCGGTCGGATGCCGCCTCGGTGATCGTGATGTCCTCCTGCTCGGCGCTCAACGGCATTCCGGACCGGGTGCTCTATTCCGCGTCAAAGGGCGCGTGCCAAGCGATGATGCTCGCGCTCTCGGCCGACCTGGTTGGCGAGGGGATCGTCGTGAACGCCATTGCCCCCGGCACAGTCGCGACCCCTTTCATGGAAAAGATCATCGCGGCCGCCCCCGATCCGGGCGCGCAGCGCGCCGCGTTCGATGCGCGCCAGCCGACGGGCCGGATGCTGGACCCGGCCGAAGTCGGCCACGCCGTCGCGTACCTTGCCAGCCCGCATGCCCGATCCACCACCGGCGCCACGCTCGAAATCGACGGTGGAATGGGAACCATCCGCCTCAAACGCTGAAGGGAGACAGCATGACCACGCAGGCCACCATCACGCGGACGTCCGATCGCCGCCACAAGATCGCGGTGATCGACGGGCCGAACATGTCCAGCCTCGGCAATCGGTCGAAGCAGGTCTATGGCTCGATCGCCTCGCTCGACGATCTCAAGGCCTTCGTGACCGGGTTCGGCACCGATCTGGGCGTCGCGGTCGAGTGCTTCTCGTCCAACTTCCAGGGCGCGATCCTGGAATTCATCCACGAAAGCGCGCATCGGGTGGACGGCTACATCATCAACCCCGCCGGCGCGACGACCATCGGCGAGGCAATACGGCACGCGCTGCAGGATGCCGACCGCCCGGTGATCGAAGTTCACTTCGCCAACATCTCCGCCGCGCCCGCCATGCCGCGGGGGCTCAACAGCGGGGAGTTGAAGTCGACCTTCACCCATTCGGCGACGGGTATGTGCATGGGAATGCGGCAGTATTCCTATACCGGCGCCCTTCTGGCGATGGTGCAGGCGCTCGACGACGAAACCTTCCTGGGCGCGGATATCGGGTAGGCATCGTAAGCCGAAGGATTTGAGCTTCCCCCCCGATATCCGGGCCATCGCGAACTGAAGTTTTCCACCTTTGAATGGACGAAGGAGCAAGAACCCTGACGCGAGCGCAACGGCTGAGAAGCACGTGGCCGCGCGTTCTTCGAAGCGGGTGGCGATACGGCGGAAGTGCGCGAGCTTGCTGACATATCGTTCCGCGAGGGTCCGCCGGCGGCGGCCATGCCATCGAATAGCTTTGTGCATGGTTTCACCCTCTTCTCAGCGTTGGGGATACGCCCACGGGGTCAGCCCGTCGCGGCTCGAATGCAGGCGATGGTGGTGGAAGCCGTCGCGCCATGCCGCGATCAAATGGCGTGCATGGTCGACCATTGAGGCGCCATTGGTTCGAGCCCAATGGTCGACCATTGAGGCGCCATTGGTTCGAGCCCAATGGTCGACGGGTCGCCAAAAGGCGCTCGTTCAGACATCCGTCCCGGAACCTGCCGTTGAAGCTCTCGACGAAGCCGTTCCGCATGCGCTTACCCGGTGAGATACAGTACAATTCCACCGGGGCGGTCTTCCGGCCATCTGAGCATGGCGTTCGGCGTCAGTTCGGTGCCGCTTGGTGATCCGGTCCAATGCGCGGGCGACGCGGAGTCGGCGACCATCCGGTGGCGCGTCCGATCCGAAGCCTAGCGACCACGCCTGGTTCTGCCTCTAAAGGGTTGCGACGGGCGCCCGTGTGCCGACTGCGCGCTTGCGACCGCCCCACCTTCGAACGGCTAGCCCTTCTTCGCCGTGGCGCCGGCACGGCTTCCTCCAGTTCTCTTCCAGCCTCGGCGCTTCACCACGACATGCTCCAGCGCGAGCACGTTATCGGTGACGGTCGCGGTCTGGCCTGCGGGGCCGGTGGCTTGGCGTTCGACGGCGGCGACCTCGACACGGCGCCAATCGGCCTGCGGCAGGCCGATGGCGTCCAGTTCCTCCTGCGGCGTGGGCCAGGCGGTGTCCGGGTCCGCCCATGACCAGGGCGCGGCGGAGGCGTGGGTGACCGACAGCAGCAGGCCGCCGGGCGCTATGCGCGCTGCGGCGCGGTGCAGGATGCTGGCACGGTCGAGCGCTGCGGGCGAGTGGAAGAACATCGCCGAGACAAGATCGAAGGGCCCCTCGGGCAGCGTGCGCATCAGGTCGTGGTGTTCGAAGCGGGCGTGGTCCGCGACGCCGGCGCGTTCGGCATTCCTACGGGCTTCCTCCAGCGCGGCCGCGGCCACGTCGACGCCAAGGGCACTCCACCCCTGCCGGGCGAGCCACACGGCGTCGTCGCCCTTGGCGCAGCCGAGATCGAGCGCGCGGCCCGGCGTGCGGCCGCTGGCGAAGCGGATCAGCGCCGCGCTCGGGCGGCCGCCGGAGGGGCCGGGGCGGCCACGATAGTGCCTTTCCCAGAAGGTCGCGCCATCGGGTTCGTCGGTTATCATGCGGTTCTTCCGGTGATCCAGAGGGTGAGCGCGCCCGCAAGCGCGGCGGCGGCGAAAACGCTGAAGACGGCGCGCAGGTCCAGGGCGATCAGCAGCGCGCCCGACACGAGCGGTGAGATGGCCTGGCCCGCGAAAAGCAGGGTCGTCATCAATCCGGAGGCGCGGCCGCGTGCCGTCTGGGAGACATGCGCCATAAGCCAGACGTTCTGGTTGGGGATGATCAGCCCAAGACCCAGCCCGGTGACGACGATGCCCGCCATCACCTGACCCAGTGTGGGCGCGAGCGCGATGACCGCGTAGCCCGCACCCATCAGGCCGAGCGCGAGCGCGGCGATTATCCGAGGTTCCAGCCGCGCGCGGACGCGGCCGTAGAAAAGCCCGGTGGGAAAGCTGGCCGCCGTCATAAGCGCGAGCGTGACGCCGATCAGGCCAGGCGAGGTCACGCCGATGCGCTCCAGCAGGAACGGCAGGCGCGTGGCGGCCATCAGGATGAAGACCATCACGCCGAAAAGGATCCCGCCCGTCAGCAGGACGACCCGCCAGGGGAAGGGGCCCGCCACAGCCGACGCCGCGTTCGCGCGCACCGCCGCCCGGCCGGGCCGGGCAGGACCGCCAGCGCCAGCACGGCCACCGGCAGCGCGACGAGATAGAGCGCGAACGGGGCCCGCCAGCCGAGTTCGGCCAGCGCACCCCCGCCCGCGACCGACGCGATGCCGGCCGCAGAGATCGCCGCACCCTGCCAGCCCATGAAACGCGCACGATCCGCCCCGTGCCAGAGGTCCGCCGCCATCTGGGTCGCCACAGTCAGCGTCCCGGCAACGCCGACGCCCAGCAGCAGGCGGCCGGCAAGGATCTGCGGCATGGTCTGAGCGGCGAGGCCCGAGGCGCCGCCGAGCGCGTAGGCCAGCAGGGACAGACACAGCAAATGCCGCCTGTCGACGCGGTCTGCTGCCAGCCCGAAGAGTGCTGCCGTCAACACGACGGCCAGCGACGGCAGCGACAGGACCAGGCCCGCCAGCGTCTCGATCCCCGGCACCTCCGCGAAGGCGCGCGCCAGCCCGGGCAGGGCGGCGGCGATGGTCGCGTTGGCCAGCACCGTCAGGCTGGAGACCAGAAGAAGCGTCGCGGTGACGCGCAAGCCGGGCGTTCGCGTCGCGGACGCCTCGGCCGCGTCGGCTGCCGCTGAATCGGAAGACATGGGGATGACCTTGCGTTGGACGCCTGCGCGCGCTTCATGTATTTCTATAAAGTACGTGACAGCAGAAGGTCAACCGTGGGGGCGGCCCATGTCGTATCCCGATGCAGATCGCCGCCGCTCGAAGTCGGCAGCGATCTGCTCCAGGGTCGTGGCGCGCAGTTCGGCCCGCAGTGCCTCGGCCGCGCGCGCAAAGGCGTTGCCCAGCCGAGCATCCACCGCCTGTTCGGCCAGACAGGTCGGCGCCTCCTGCACGGGACCCAGCGCAAAGAGCGCGGGCGCACCAACCGCCTCGTAGATATCGAGCATCGTCACCTCCGCCAGCGGCCGCGCCAGTCGCCAGCCACCGCCATGGCCCTTGGTCGAGGTCACGATGCCGATGTCGCGCAGCCCGCCCATCATGCGCCGCACCAGCGGCGCGGTGGTCTGAAGCATTCCAGCGATATGTTCGGAGGTCAGCGGATCCTCCCGATCCTTCATGTGAATCAGGACGTGAAGCATCCGAGAGAGGCGATGATCGCGGCGCATGGCCCATGGATAGAGGTGCGATCGCGCCGAGACCAGCCGCATCGCTGCCAGACGTGAACGGCGGTTCGCGCCAGCAACGCACCAAGGTCGCGCGGCGTGAGGTCCATCCCCTTGCGCCCTTCGCGTCGCGCCCGGGGCGCGGGCTTGGACCGTGAAGCCGAGAGCGCCGTCGTAGAGGGCGATCGCGCGGTCCAGATCTGGCACGCGCAGGTGCAGGTGCAGGTGCAGGTCCTGCAGGCGCCGCCCGCGGCAAGGTTCACCGTGGCTTTCGTGCCGGTCACAACGCCTTTGCCGTCGAGGCCTAACGTCATTCCCGCGCGCGCGATGTGGTCGGTCAACGCCTTCAGGAGCGCGGGGACGTTGTAGTCGTGTATCGACCTTCCGACGACGATACCGTCGGCCTCCAGCACTTGGGCGGCAAGCATGTTCGAAAGCACCGGCGTCGCCTTCATCTGCGGCGTATGTGCGTCAGGGGGCGTGAAGTAGGCCCGGATCCGTTTCAGACATCGAGGAACACCGTCTCGCCGCGCCCCTGGAGCCGGATATCGAGACGCCAGGCCGCGCCGTCCGGCCTGGCGATGAGCGTGTGGGCGCGGTCGCCCGCCGCGCGCAGAAGCGGGTCATCCGCGTTCGCCGGATCGCCCTTGAAATAGCAGCGCAGGTGCAGCGCCCGGTTCACACCGCGGGCATAGAGCATCATCGCGGCATGCGGCGCCCCGCTGCCCGGTGCTGCGCCGGGGCGGACCGTCTCGAACCGGAACGTCCCGTCCGCGTCGCAGGCGCAGCGCCCGACATGGGACAGAGCCGGGTCGGAGACCGGGGGAAAGCGGCCATCCGCATCCGGCTGCCACATCTCGACCAGCCCGTCCGCGACGGGCGCGCCTTTGCCGTCGGTGATCCGCCCGATAAGCGTGAGCGCTTCGCCCCGCGCGCCAGGCCCCCGCATCGACGCGCCGATGAGCGCGGGGCCGACCTCGTCCAGCATCCCGATATGCAGATAGGGGCCTGCCGTCTGCGAAGGGGTCTCACGCATCTACGGGCCCTCCGGCCGGGTCTCGAACGGCGTCTGCGCCGCGCCGCGCAGCACGATGTCGAACCGCCAGGCGACGGTGTCCATCGGCTCGGTCCGCGCGAGGTCGAGCCGCGCAACGAGCCTGGCGCGCCCCGCCTCGGACGGCACGGCATTCAGGATCGGGCAATGTGCCATCAAAGGATCGCCTTCGAAGTAGAGCTGCGTCACCAGGCGCTGCGCGAAAGCGTGACCAAAGAGCGATAGGTGGATATGCGCGGGCCGCCAGTCGTTTCCGCCGTTGGGCCAGGGATAGGGCCCGGGCTGGATCGAGCGAAACGCGTAGCGCCCGTCCGCATCCGCCAGCGCGCGGCCGCAGCCGCCGAAATTCGGGTCGAGCGGTGCGAGGTAGCCGTCACGCTTGTGCCGGTACCGCCCGCCGGCATTGGCCTGCCAGATCTCGATCAGCGTGTGGGGGACAGGCCGCCTATCCTCATCCGTCACTTGCCCGTGCACCAAGATGCGCGGGCCGATGGCGCTCTGCCCATCGGCGGCCGCGTTGAGATGGAGATCCCCGTCGAGGGGGCCGAGATCGGCGTGGCCGAACACCGGGCCGCGCAGTTCGACCGGCGCGGAGGGCAACGCCAGCGGGGCCTGCGTGGGCGCGCGCAGCCGCGTGCTGCGATACGCGGGGGTAAGGGCGGGCGGATGCCAGCCGGAGCGGCGCGGGCGCAGAGGGGTCGTCATTCGCCGCCCATCTCCGCGGATGCCGCCTTGGCGATGGTGAAGGCTCGGTTCGCCCTGGACACCCCGGCATAGACCGTGACGTGCCGGAAGGCCTGCGCCACGTCGCTCCGGCTCGCCCCCGTCCGGGCCGTGGCGCGGACATGCATGGCGATCTCCTCCTCGCTGCCCGTGGCCGCGAGGATGGCGAGCGTGAGCATGGAGCGTTCCCGGCGCGGGATCGTTTCGTCGCTCCAAAGCCGGCCCCAGGCCAGATCGGTGATCATTTGCTGGAACGGGGCGTCGAACGCTGTTTTGGCGGCAGCGGCGCGGGCGACGTGATCCGCGCCGAGAACGGCCCGCCGGGTGGTCTGCCCGAAGGTATCTGCATGGTCGCTCATCCGGCCCTCCCGGCTCATGTGCTATAGCCGACACCGGATAGATGGAATTGAGTTCGGGCGCCCAACCCATTACCCCTGGGTTATGACACCTCTGGCCCGCATTCGCTTGCGACATGTTCGCGTCTTCCTAGAGGTCGCGCGGGTCGGCGGACTGACGGCTGCTGCCGGCACGCTTCACGTCACTCAGCCTGCCCTTTCAAAGACGATCCGAGAGCTGGAAGAGATCGTCGGCGCCGCTCTCTTCGACAGGTCCCACCGCCAGATGATCTTAAACGACGCGGGGCGACGGTTTCACGCGCATGCGGCCCGGATCGAGCGGGACCTCGATCGCGCAACCCGCGCGGCGCAGCGCGCGGCAAAGCGGAGCCGCCTGCGGCTGGGCGTGTTGCCGACAGCGGCGACGGACCTGGTCCCACGTGCCGTCCGGCGCTTTTCTCAGACACGCCCGAATTGCGTGCTCGATGTCGCCACGGGAGGAAATCCCGACCTTGTCGGCGCGCTTCGCGGAGGCGCGCTTGATCTGGTCGTAGGTCGCATGGCCCCGCCCGAGGCGATGACGGGCCTCGCCTTTGAGCAGCTCTACCCCGAGCGGATCTTGGCGGTCGCCAGGCCCGACCATCCCTTGGCCGAGCTGGAGGTCGTCGAGGCGACCCGTCTCGAAAGCTGGCCGCTGATCCTCCCGCCGCCGGATGCGCTGATCGCGCAGCCGGTCGAGGCATGGCGGCTCAGCGTCGGTCTTTCTCACGTCGAGGCAACGCTGCGCACCGTTTCGCTGGCCGTCGGTCGGGGCGCGGTGCGCGGCTCCGATGGCGTCTGGTTCATCAGCGAAGGCGTTGTCGCGTTCGAACTGCGGGAGAGACTCCTCGCCGCCCTGCCCCTGGACCGCCCAATCTATGCAGGACCGTTGGGCATCTCGCGTCGGGCCGAGGACGATGGCGAGGAGGCCGCCGCGTTCGCAGACTGCCTGCACGCGGTCGCGCAGCACATGAGGGCGGGCGGGTGAAAAACATGACGCTGCGCCAGATCGAGGCGGTTCGCGCGGTGATGATGACCGGCACGATCTCTGGCGCGGCCGAGATGCTGTCTGTGTCCGCCCCCGGGGTCAGCCGCCTGGTGCGCTACACGGAGGAATCGCTCGGGCTGCGTCTCTTTGAGCGGCGCGCGGGCCGCTTCGTCCCGTCCGTCGAGGCGGGCGCCGTCTTCGAGCAGATCGGCCGGGTCTACCGCGACATCGAGAACCTCAGTCACGCCATCGACAGCCTGCATAGGGGCGAGACGACCGAGTTGCGCCTCGCCTCCGCCCCGTCCATTGCGCAGTTCGTGGCCGCCCGCGCAGTGCGCGGCGTCAGGCGGCGCTTTCCCGACCTGTTCGTGGATCTCAATATTCTGAAGATCGAGGAAACCATCGACTACCTGCTGCTTGAACGCGGAGAATTCGTGGTCATGAGTTCGCCGGTAATCGGCGCCGCAGTGGAAAGCCGCGAACTCGCGCGCGGGCAGTTGGTCGCCATCGTGCCCGAGGACCACCGCTTCGCGCGGCGCGCTTCCGTGTCCGTTCACGACCTTGCCCGCGAAACGCTGATCGGCGTCGACGCGAACGACCCCTATGGCGCGCAGTTGATCCGCCCCTTCACAGAAGCCGGGATCGACCCGCGCTTCGCCCTCAGGGGGCGCTTCGCCCAGACGGTCGTCGGGTTGGTGCGCCATGGCCTGGGCGTGGCGGTGATCGACGAATTTTCTGTGGCCGAGGTTTATATGGAGGGCTTCCGCCGGATCCGCCTCGAAGAAGAGACCCGCATCACGGCCCATGTCGCGCACAAGAAGGGGCGCACGCTGTCGATCCATGCAGAGCATGCAATTGACTGCTTCGCCCAGGAACTGACCGCGGCCACCCGTTCGCGCCCGTGGGAGGTCGGCGATCAGGATTAACATGGTGTTACGATGTGGGATGAAAAAGCATTTGCCGTTATTCCACCATAACTCGATAAACATAGGTGAACCGCCCGGCAACGACCGGCGCGGAACGAAGGGAGGACTTTGCATGAAGAAGACTTTGACCATCCTCGCCGTTGCTCTGCTGACGGCTGGACCCGCACTGGCGGACTTCCCCGAACGCGAGATCCGCGGCGTGATCCAGTGGGGGGCCGGCGGTTCCACCGATACGGTGATGCGCTCGGTGACGCCCCATGCCGAAGAGGTGCTCGGCGTGCCGGTCGTGATGCAGAACGTCACCGGCGGCGTGGGCGCGATCGCGCTCAACCAGGTGGCGGATGCCGACCCGGACGGCTACACCCTGCTGATGGGCGCCGAAAACCCGACGCTCTACAAGGTGATGGGGCTGGGCGAACGGGACTACGCGGACTTCGTGCCCATAATCCTTCTGGCGCGCGGCACGCCGATGCTGGTCGCCGGCGCGGATGCGCCTTTCGACGACTACGCGGGGATGATCGCCTACATAACCGAGAATCCCGGCGAGGTCCGCTTCGGCTCGACCGGGCCGGGCGGATTGTCGTCCGTGGTGCTGGCGATGGTCGAGTCCGTCGAGGGCGAGCTGGACATCATCGAAGTGCCCTATGACGGCGACGGCCCCGCGCTGACGGCGCTTCAGGGCGGCGCGATCGACGTGATGCCCGCCGTGGTGGGCGCCGCGATCGAGGGCATCCGCGCCGGCGCCATGAAGCCGATCACCGTGATGGACGAAACCGCGCATTACGCCGTGCCCGACGTCCAGCCCGTCACCGAGGCGGAAGCGGGCTATGAGCCGATGCTGCCCTGGGGTCCGTTTTTCGGGGTCTTCGCCCCCGCCGACACGCCGGAAGACGTGGTCGCCACCCTGTCGGACGCTTACCGTCAGGCTGCCGAGCAGGATGACTTCCGCGCGCTGATGGAGGATCGCGGCTTCACGCTGATGAACACGTCCGGCGCCGAGGCGCAGGCGTATCTTGACAGCTATCAGCAGAACACCGTGTGGCTGATCCAGGATGCCGGTCTGGCCAAACGGTCCCCGGAAGAGTTCGGCATCCCCCGCCCGGCCGAGTAAGCCGCGCCCAAAAGCGCCGCCGCCCCGCCTTTCCGGGGCGGCGGCGCGCTCCCCTTCCGCATCCCGAGGCCGAGCCATGCGCGACCCCCTTCCTAAGACGCGGCGCCCGGGCGAGGCGGCTTTCGCCGTCGCGATGGCGACACTGAGCGCGGTGCTGCTGTGGAACGCCTACGGAATCTCCGGCTTCGACGCGCTGTCCGCTCCGGGAACCGTCCCCATGATCGCGACGGTCGTGATGCTGGGCGCGGCGGGGGGCGTCGCCGTCCACACCCTCCGCCGAACACTGGCCCGCGACCAGACCCTCCGCCGCGACGTGCTGCCCGGTCGCATCCTCTTCGTCGCCGCGCTCCTCGTGGTCTACGCAAAGCTCCTGGAGCCGCTCGGCTTCCTGCCCACCTCGGCGCTGTTTCTCGCGATCTCGATCCGTGTCCTGTCGGGGCGCGGCTGGGCCTTCGCCGGCGTTGTGTCCCTTGGCAGCCTCGTCGCGATCTGGCTGCTGTTCCGCATCGTCTTCACCGTCCTGATGCCGTCGGGCATCGTGCCCGAGGCCGAGGCCGTCCAGGCGCTGCGCGACCTTTTCGGGGGCTCCTGATGGAGATCCTCGCCGCCCTCGTGACCGTGTTCGCCCAGCCGCAACTCCTGCTGCTGGTCGCAGTCGGCACGCTGGCGGGCGTCTATGTGGGCGCGATCCCCGGCCTGTCGGTCACGATGGCCGTCTCGATCCTGATCTCGTTCACCTTCGCCTGGGACGTGCTGCCCGCGATCTCGCTGATGATCGGCATCTATATGGGCGGGGTCTATGGCGGCGCACGCACCGCGATCCTGCTCAACATCCCCGGCGCACCGTCGGCCATCGCCACCGCCATGGACGGCTACCCGATGGCGCAACGCGGTGAGGCCGGCACGGCCATCGGCGTCAGCACGGTGATGTCGTTCGTGGGCGGGCTCGTGGGCATCGCGGTGCTGGCGCTGGCCGCGCCGGCGGTATCGGACGTAGCGCTGCGCTTCCAGCCGCGCGATTACCTGCTGCTGGCGCTGCTGGGCCTCCTGCTGGTCGGCTCGCTGTCAGGGGGCTCCATGCTCAAGGGCGTGTTCGCGGGCGCCTTCGGCATCGTCATCGGCGCGGTCGGCATGGACCCGCTGACCTTTACCGAGCGCTTCACCTTCGGCGTGCCAGACCTGCGCGCCGGCGTCAGCTTCGTGGCGGTGATGATCGGGCTCTTCGGCGTGTCCGAAGCGCTTTATCAACTCCACCACGTCGACACCCCCGCCATAAAGCAACGGCTGAGCCGGATCGTTCCGTCCTGGGGCGCCGTGCGCCGCTATCTGCCGCTCAGCCTGCAGACCTCCACCATCGGGGTGGTGATCGGCGCGCTGCCCGGCACCGGCGGTGATATCGCCGCACTCATGGCCTATGACCATGCCAAGCGCGTGACCAAGGACCCCGACCACCCCTTCGGCGAAGGCGCGATGGAGGGGCTCGTCGCACCCGAGACGGCCAACAACGCGGCGGTGGGCGGGGCTTTCGTGCCGATGATGACGCTGGGCATCCCGGGCGACGCGGTCACGGCGATCATGATCGGCGCACTGTTCATCCATGGGCTGAACCCCGGGCCGATGCTGATGATCGACCGGCCTGATATCTTCTGGTTCGTCGTCGGCGCGCTTCTGGCCGCGGACGCGTTCGTGCTTCTGTTCGGCCTGACGGGGATCAAGGTGTTCACCAAGATCGTCGAGATGCCGCGCGCGGTGCTGATCCCGCTCATACTGCTGCTGTCGATTGTCGGCGCCTTCGCGGTCAATAACTCCGTGACCGAGGTCTACTGGATGCTGGGCTTCGGCGTACTGGGCTATTTCATGAAGCTCTACGGCTGGCCGCTCGGCCCGGTGGTGCTCGGGGTGATCCTGTCGCGCCTTCTGGACGAGAACTGGCGCCGTGCCGTGATCACCGAACGCGAGAGCCTGTGGGGCCTTCTGGAGGGCATGCTGACCTCGCCGCTGTCGCTGATCCTGCTCATCGCGGTGCTGGCCACGATCGTCGGCCAGACGCCCCTCTGGCGGGCCGCCCGCACCCGGCTCAGCGCGCGGCGGCCGTGAGGACCTCCATCGCCACGGTATGCCTTGCGGGTACGCTGGAGGAGAAGGCCACCGCGATCGCCAAAGCCGGGTTCGACGGGCTGGAGATATTCGAACCCGACCTGATCGCCGACCACCGCACGCCGCGCGAGGCGGGTGAGATGATCCGCGCGCATGGGCTCACGGTCGACCTGTTCCAGCCCTTCCGCGACCTGGAGGGCCTGGAGGGCGCGGATCGCACCCGCGCGTTCGACCGGCTGGAACGCAAGTTCGACCTCATGGGCGAGCTTGGCTGCGGCCTCATGCTCATCTGCTCGTCGGTGCATCCGCGCGGCCGCGGCGGCATCGACCGCATGGCCGCGGACATCGCTGAGGCAGGCGAGCGCGCCGCGGCCCGGGGTCTGAAGGTGGGCTACGAGGCCCTCGCCTGGGGGGCCCATATCGACGACCACCGTGACGCGTGGGAGGTCGTACGCCGCGCCGACCACCCGGCCGCGGGCGTCATCCTCGACAGCTTCCACACGTTGGGGCGCGGGCTCGACCCGGACACGATCCGGGCCATCCCCGGCGACCGGATCGCCTTCGTGCAGCTTGCGGACGCGCCGCGCATACCGATGGACCTGTTCTACTGGTCGCGCCACTTCCGGTCGATGCCCGGCGAGGGCGACCTCGATGTCGCGGCATTCATGCGGGCCGTCGGCGCCACGGGCTATGACGGCCCCGTCAGCCTAGAGGTGTTCAACGACCTGTTCCGGGGCGGTCTGCCCGGCGACGTCGCGGTCGATGGTCACCGCAGCCTCGTTGCGCTGATGGACGACGTCCGGCGGACGGAAAAGCCGACGCGCTTGCAACCCCAGGCCCTGCCCCGGCGGGCGAGTGTCGAGGCGGTCGAGTTCATCGAGTTCGCGGTGGGAAGAACCGGCGCCCCGTCGCTCCAGGCGCTGTTGCGGACGATGGGCTTGCGTCACGTGGGCGACCACCGCACCAAGCGGATCGCGCTCTGGCAAAGCGGCGCCGCGCGGATCGTGCTGAACGCCGACCCCCATGGCTTCGCGGAGACGGCCCACGCCGCCCACGGGGTCAGTGTCTGCGACGTCGGATTGCGGGTTCCCAACGCGGATGATGCGGTCGTGCGGGCCCGGGCTTTGGGCGCCTCACCTTTCGAGCAGCCGCTCGACGCGGGCCAGGTGGACATCCCGGCCATCCGGGGCGTGGGCGGCGGCGTCGTCCACCTGATCGACCCCACCCGAGGTCTCGACAGCGTGTGGGACATCGAATTCGACGGGACCGGCGCGCCCGAAGGCGACCTGCGCATCGACCATGTGGCCGAGACGACGACCTACGACCGCATGCTGTCCTGGGGGGCGGCCTATGCGGCGGTGTTCGATCTGTGGCGCACGCCGATTGTGGACGTGTCGGACCCGGACGGCCTCATCCGCTCGATGGCGCTGGCTGCCCCGGACCGCACGTTCCGTCTGACCGTCAATGGCGCGGATACACATCGCACGCTCGCGGGTCATTTCCTGGCCGACAGCTTTCATTCCGCCGTCCAGCACATCGCCTTCGCGACGGACGATCTCTTCGCGCTGGCCGAGCGGTTGAAAGACCACGGCTTCGACCCGCTGCCGATCCCGGGAAACTACTATTCCGACGTCAGCGCCCGGCTGGGGCTGTCCACCGAGTTCTGCGACCGGCTGCGCGACGCGAAGCTGATGTTCGATCGCGACGAAACCGGCGGCGAATTCCTGCAACTCTATTCCCGCCCCACCGAAGAAGGACTGTTCTTCGAATTCGTCGAACGGCGGGGCGGCTATGACGGCTACGGCGCGCCGAACGCTCCGTTCCGGATCGCCGCGCAGAAGCGTCTGCTTCGGCCGAAGGGGATGCCCCGCGTATGAATGTGGGGTCGGGGCGCGTCTTGGACCATCGCCACCGGCCCGGGGACGGCCGCCCCATCTAAAGAACAGATTGCCGTCACGCCGGCATAGCCGAACGAAAGCCGAAGTTCGCCGACGCCGCGACGACTGCCTGTCTTGTCCGTGCAGCGACGCCCCGCGCCACAGCCTCTCATACCCTTTGAAACGTTTTGCGGGACACGCCACGGCCTTTCCGGCCCAAGTGAAAAAGAGCCCCAACGCCCGACAAGACAGCTGGGCCCCAAACCGCACCGCTCAGGGCATACGGGCCGCTTCGCCATCCTCCCCGATGCTCGCTTCGCCAAGCCGCTTGGCGAGGAGAAACGCGTGCACCCCCGAGACCGCGACCGAGCCCTCACCCACGGCGGAAGCGACGCGTTTGACGGACCCCGCGCGGATGTCGCCAACGGCGAACACGCCGGGCAGCGTGGTCGCGAACAGGTTCTCCTGCCCCGCCGCGACGCCGGTCTTGACGAAACCCTTTTCGTCCAGCTCCAGCGTACCGTCCAGCCAGTCCGTGTAGGGGACAGCGCCGATCATGATGAACAGCGCGCGCGTTTCGATGCGGCGCTCAACGCCCGTGTCCCGGTCGCGTAGGGTCACGGCTTCCAGCCGCTCGCCGCCGTGGAGCGCCGCGACCTCGGACCGGGGGACGATGTCGATTCGCGGGTCGCTCTCCAACCGACCCGACAGATAGGACGACATGGTGTCCGACAGCCCCCCGCTGCGGACAACGACATGGGTGTAGATCGCGTGCTGCGACAGGAACATCGCGGCCTGTCCAGCCGAGTTGCCGCCGCCCACGATCACCGCATCGGTATCGCGGCAGAATCGGGCCTCAAGCTCGGTGGCGGCGTAGTAGATGCCTGCCCCCTCGAACGCTTCGAGCCGGTCAAGGGGCAGTCTGCGGTACTGCACTCCGTTGGCGAGGATGACCGATCGCGCCTGAATGCGGGTGCCGTCGTCAAGCTTCAGGTCCAGGCACCGGTCCCCCGCGCCGCAACGCCCCTCCGTCAGGGCCACCGCCCGTCGCGGCGCGGCCAGAGTAGCGCCGAACTTCACCGCCTGGATCGTGCCCTGATAGGCCAGTTCACCCCCCGATATACCCAGCGAGAAGCCCAGGTAGTTCTCGATCCGGCTCGACGTGCCGGCCTGCCCGCCGATGGCCGTATCCTCTACAACCACGGTGGAAAGCCCCTCGGACGCGCCATAGACGGCAGCAGCCAAGCCACCCGGCCCGGCCCCCACAACGCAGAGATCGAAGGTCTTGCCCTCGGGGATCGAGAAACGCAGGCCGAGCGCGTCCGCCAGGGCGCGCTTGGACGGGTTGGTGAGGACCTCAGACCGGCCCGTCACCACGGCCACACCCTCCGCAGGCAGATCGCACTCGGCCGCGACCCGCGCCAGCTCGACGTCATCGGCGCGGTCAACGAAGCGGTGGGGAATGCTGTTGCGGGAGGCGAACTCCAGCAGTTCGGTCGTGCGCCGATCGCCCTCGCGCCCAACCACCGTCAACCCGCCCTGCCGCCATTCGAGCAGCAGGCGCCGCCGGGCGGCGAACGCCGACACGACGACGTCGGCGACCTCGGGTACACTGGCGACGATCTCGCGCAGGCGGTCCTGTGAGACGACAATGACGCGCCCATCCTCATCGGCTTCGCCAGCGAGGAAGGTCCCCTGCCCCATAAGCAAGCCCAACTCGCCCACGAAGTTACCGGATGTGATCCGGGTCACCACCCGGCCCGTCTCGCGCTCGACGATACGAACCGAGCCCGTCTCGACATGGATCAGGTCGTAGCTCTCCTGTCCTACCTCGAAGAACACGTCGCCTTCCGAGACATCCCGCACCGTCCCGGCCGCCCTCAGCGCGTCGATCACAGCGTCCGAAAGCACGGGCCAGGCGGCGCGCTCCAGTTCGGTTCTCGGATCACCACTGCTGGGGATGTACTGGCTGTCGGTCATTATTGGGCCTCGAGACGTGATGAGATCTGCCGGTGGAAGGTGGCGGACCACTTCCTATGACGTCCGTCGTCAGGGATTTTGGGACAGAAGGCGGTCTGGGCTAAGAGGGTGTGCGGCGGATCTGGTTGGGTTGATTATGCGGCGGATTTGCTGTGAAGCAAGCGCCGAGCCCTGATGAAGTGTCGTTCGATCCTCTCTCGTTGTTTCAGGATGGTGTCGTCCCGTCCGAAGCAGGAACCGGCCGGGGCGAGGTGCTGCAAGCCGCTTTGGTAGCGGCGAGGGTTATCGGGCTCGCCTGAGGCGTCGGTCTGCCGGCGCAGCACCCTTGCCGGATGCGCCCCGAAAGCGGTTTCAGAGGTATACTGAAGACGGGGTAAGCGGGCGTGGGTCGGCGCTCGCGGCATGGGCATTGACGACCGGCACGCCGACAGGCCTCAGACGCGCCTGCAGATCGCGAACAGCCGCTTTGAGCCGTCCCTGGTCCGCGGTATCGGCGGCGCGATATGCGACGTCGCAGCCAAGAGCGGCGAGAGCCTCCGCCCGTTCGCGCAACCGTTCTTTGCATAGGGTGATCAGACCGAGCGCCCGCCCCACCAGCCGAACCTCTTTGCGATGGCGCGGCCGTCCCAAGGCCCCATGCCGACGACGATCAGGTAAAGATCGGTCATATGAGATGTCCTCTTTCCGGCCACTTTGATGCATCAGCGCGGGCCTGTCGGGCATTCGGCGGTCACGCACCCTTCTGAGGCTCTACATTCGGCCCCCGAACGCCCGCTTTTTCCGCGAGCCAGGCGAAGGTGACGTAGAAGACGGGCGTAAAGAGCAGGCCGAAAACCGTCACGCCCAGCATCCCGGAAAACACTGCCGTGCCCAGGGATTGGCGCATCTCCGCACCGGCGCCTTCGGCGATGACCAACGGGACGACGCCCAGGATGAATGCCAGCGACGTCATCAATATCGGGCGCAGACGCAGCCGGGCCGCTTCGACCGCAGCTTCCATTCGCGCCATCCCACGGGCCTGGGCCTGGATGGCGAATTCGACGATCAGGATGGCGTTCTTCGACGCCAGACCCACGAGGACCACGAAGCCTATCTGGGTCAGGACATTGTTGTCGAAACCACGCACCAACACGCCGGTAATCCCAGCCAGCAGACACATCGGCACGATCAGTATGACGGCCAACGGCAGGAACCAACTCTCGTACTGCGCGGCCAGCAAAAGGAACACGAAGACCACGGCCAGGGCAAAGGCATAGATCGCCGTGTTACCCGCCAGCTTCTCCTGCAGCGCGAGCCCCGTCCATTCATAGCCAAATCCATCGGGCAGCGTCTCGCCCAGCAGGGCTTCCATGGTTGCGATGGCCTCGCCAGTGGAGGTCCCGGGTGTGGTCGCCCCCTGAACAGACGCCGCCGGATAGAGGTTGTAGCGTGCCACGCGATACGGCCCCGTCTCCTGCTCCAACGTCGCGATGGAACCCAGCGGCACCATACTTCCACTGTCCGACCGGGTGCGCAGGTCCAGCACATCCTCCGGACTGTCGCGGAACTCTCCATCAGCTTGCGCCGTGACGCGGAACGTCCGGCCCAGGAAGTTGAAGTCGTTCACGAAGGCCGAGCCCAGATAGACTTGCAGCGCCTCGAACACGCGATCCGGGGGAACGCCCAACTCCTCGGCGCGGACCCGGTCGATATCGGCGTAGATCTTGGGCGTCGCTGTGTTGAATAGGGTGAATACTGCTGCCAGCGCAGGGTGCGCGTTGGCCAGACCGATCACCTCGCCGACACTCTGTTCCAAAGCGGGAAGGCCCCGACCTCGGCGGTCCTGAACATAAAGCTCCCACCCGCCCGCGTTGCCAATGCCTTGGATCGGCGGTGGCGCAATGACGAAGGCATTGGCATCCGTGATGCTGGCCAAGCGCCCGAACGCCTCGCCGATCAGCCGCTCGTTCGTGAGGCCCAGCGGGATGCGTTCCTCGAACGGGTCCGTCACCACGAAGATCGCGCCCGCATTGGGTGCATTCGTGAACGTCGCCCCATCAAGCCCGGCAAAGGCCACGGTGTCGGCCACGCCGTCCATCTCCAGGAACAGTTCGGTCGCTTCCCGGATCACGGTATCGGTTCGCGTCAGCGAGGCCCCCGGCGGCAATTGCACGACCGCAATCAGGTAGCCCTGGTCCTGTTCAGGAATAAAACCAGACGGCGCGCGGCTGAACTGCAAAGCCGCCAGCCCCATCAACCCCACATAGACCAGCAGGGTCAGCGGCGCGACGCGGATCATCCAACCGACAAGCCAGGCATAGCCATTCGCCAGCCGGTCGAAGCCCCAATTGAAGCCATCCGCGGCCCGCCGCAGCGGATAGGTCATGCCATGGAGCAACTTGCCGATGCGCGTCGTCGGCCCCCGCGCCTTGTCCTCTTCGGATTTCAGAAGCAGTGCCGACAGAGCCGGCGAGAGCGTCAGCGACATGAAAACCGAGATCGACGTCGCGGTCGCGATGGTGATCGCGAACTGTCGCATGAACTGCCCGGTGATTCCTTCGATGAAGGCGGCGGGCACGAAAACCGCGATCAGCACCAGGCCGATGGAGACAAGCGCCCCCGAGACCTCTCCCATCGTCTTGCAGGCGGCATCGAAAGGAGACAGCCCCTCTTCGATGTTCCGCTCGACATTCTCGACCACGACGATGGCATCGTCGACGACGATCCCGATGGCCAGCACCAAGCCGAACAGGGTCAGGTTGTTCAGCGAAAACCCGATGGCCTGCATCATCGCAAAGGTGCCGATCAACGATACCGGAATGGCAAGGATGGGAATGATCGACGCGCGCAGCGATTGCAGGAAGATCACGACCACCAGGACAACCAGAAGCACCGCTTCCTCGATGGTCACGATCACCGCCTCGACGGATTCCTCGATAAACTCCGTCGGATTGTAGACCACGGTAAACCCGATGCCCGGTGGGAAGTCGGCGCTGGCTTCTTCCATCAACGCCATGACCGCCTCAGCGGTGGCCAGAGCGTTCGACCCGGGTCGCTGGAAAATCCCGATGGGCAGCGCCGTGTCCAAGCCAAGATATCCGTTCGTCGAATAATCCTGAGCCCCCAACTCGACCCGCCCGATATCGCGGACGCGCACTTTTCGACCTTCGGGGCCGGCGGTGATCACGATGTTCTCGAACTGCTCGGGGTCGACCAACCGCCCCTGGGTCTCGACATTCAATTGAAAGGCCGCCTGATCCTCGACCGGCAACGCGTTGATCGAACCGGAAGCCACTTGCACGTTGTTGGCTTGCAGCGCCGCAACCACCTCGCCCGCCGTCAGGTTCCGCGCAGCGATCTGGTCGGGGTCCAGCCAGATGCGCATGGAATAGGCCCGTTCCCCGAAGACCGTCGCTTGCCCCACCCCATCGATCCGCAGCAGGCGGTCCAGAATCTGCGTCGAGGCATAGTTCGAGATGTAAAGCTGATCGCGGCTGGCATCCGGCGACAGCATGTGCACGACCATCAGCAGCGATGGCGAGTTCTGCTGGGTCTGGATACCAAGTCGCCGCACCGGTTCGGGCAAACGCGGCTCGGCGATGGCGACCCGGTTCTGGACCAGCACTTGGGCCTCGTCCACGTCGGTTCCCAACTCGAAGGTGATCGTCAGCGCCATGCGGCCGTCGCCGGTGGATTGCGACAGCATATAGAGCATGCCTTCGACGCCATTGATCTCCTGCTCCAGCGGTGTCGCCACGGTGTCGGCCACGGTCTCGGCCGAGGCACCGGGATAGACCGCCGTCACCTGGATCGTAGGCGGCGCCACCTCTGGGTAGGCTGCCACGGGTAAGCGCAGGTAGGACACCGCACCGATCAGCAAGATCAGGATCGACAGGACGATGGCGAAGACGGGCCGCGAAACGAAGAAGCGAGCGAAACTGGCCATACCCTCAATCCGCTTCCGATGCGAACGCCAGTGGCTCGTCGCGCGGAACGACCGGGGCGCCGGGGCGGGCCCGCTGCAGCCCCGAGATCACGACGCGGTCACCGGCCGCCAAGCCCTCTGCAATGATCCGAAGTCCCCGCCACAGCGCGCCCCGCTGGACGATGCGGGCCTCGACGATGTCATCCTCCCCGACCACGTAGACGATGGATCTGGCCTGGTCCGCGACGATGGCTTCGTCCGGGATCATCACCGCCTCATATTCCTGGGACGCGATCAGACGCGCGCGCGCGAAGATCCCTGGCTGCAAGAAACCGTCGTCGTTCTGGAAGACAGCCCGCCCTTCGATGGTACCGGAATTCGGGTCCAGCCGGTTGTCCACGAAATCCATCTGACCCTCTCGGTCCCAGGTGTCTTCGTCCATCAATTGGGCCAGGATGCGGTTCGGATTGGTACGCGAGCCCGGCCGGGCGCCGGTCTGGGCCAATCGGGAATAGCGTAGAAAATCTGCCTCGGACGCCGTGAACACAAAATCGATCGGATCAACCGATACGACATTCGTCAGGGCCATCGCGCCAGTCGGTCCGCCGATGATCAGCGCGCCCTCATCGACGGCACTGGCCGAAATTCGGCCCGAAATCGGCGCGCGGATTTCGGTGAAGCTGAGATCCAGTTGGGCGATGTTCAGATCGGCTTCGGCCAGGGCGACACTGGCCAGCGACTGGGCATACTCCGCCCGTGCCCGGTCCAGATCCTGCTGCGTCCCAACATTGCGGTCCACCAATCGGGATGCGCGGCCTTGCTCCACCTCGGCCAGCCGCAAACTGGCCTGCGCCGCATCCAGCATGGCCTCCGCCCGCTGCGCCGCCAACTGGAAAGGCCGCTGGTCGATGGTGAACAACAGGTCGCCCGCCTCCACCATTTGCCCATCTTCGAAATGGATGTGGTCAAGATACCCGGACACACGGGCCTGCACGGTCACCGCCTCTCGCGCCTGGAAGCGGCCGGTATATTCATCCCAATCCAGCACCCGATCGACCAAGGGCGTTGCAACCACGACCTCTGGCGGTGGCGCATCCTGCGCAGCCGCTGGCCCGACACTCGTCAGCCCAACAATCCCGATCAGCCCCGCAAGAGCCCGTCCGACGCGCCTGAGCGCCGATTTCAACCCGAGCCGAGCGAAGATCGATACAGGCAGACTTGACCGACGGGCGGAGTCGATCTGATTGGAGAAGCGGGGAGAACCCATGGATGAAGCTCCGGTGTTGGGGCGGACATGAAACGACGCCTAACATGAATCGGCCGGGGCGTGACCCCGTCTGGACCTGTCGCGGAATTGTTCCGATCCTTTGGATTGGTGTTTGGCCACACTGGTTTCTGTTTTCGCCTGCGGCGAATCACCTTTCGTCAAGCCATAACCAGGATTGTCGGGGGGTGTTTCATTCTGTTGGCCAGCCCGTAGCGGAATAAACGGGCCGTGATTTAAGCCAATCCGAGTATTACTTATACTATTCGTGAAGAAGATTTCGATGTTGAACGCAGCAGGGCGTAAATTACGCCCAGTGCGCCCGAAATTTCAAAATTATTGAATGCCCCTTATCTAACCGCAATAGTTCTTTTATTTGATGATGGCATTCCATTTTTCAGCGTAGGTCGGGAGTAGGGTTGCCAGGCGCCCTTCCGGTGCTGGGTTCGCCTCTTTTTCTTGACCATAGTATTCATCGGCCACGACAAGCAACGCCGCGCCCTGACTCGTTCCGGTCGTGCTGTTCATTGGAAAGACCGGCGACGTTGTTGCCGCCCCCAGCATCCAGAGATACGCGCGGTTTCGCGCAAACGGGCCTTCGACGACAACCGGGCCCTCGTGTCCGATGAGCTCTAGGCAATGAGACGTCACGAGCGCGAGGTAGAAGGCAACCGTCGCCGAGCGTTGCCCGGATCCCAGTTGGGGTTCCGCCCCATGCCAACGCGCCTGCTGACCGGCGAAGGGGCCGGTCTGGGGCACGACCGCCGGCAGAAGCATCGTCGCCCGTGTCAGCACATCCATCATGTGCTTTACATCCGCGTCGGCAGGGGTTTCGCCGACAGCGATGTCGTGTTCCCGCCCCCCCATGAACCGTGCGGAGGGCACGGCTTTTCCAAAGGCGTTGACGTTCACAAGCGTATCGCGCGCGGGGTCGAGCGTCACGACCTTGCCGCCCACCGCCATGGCGATCACCCAGGTCCCCGTCGAGACGACGCTGAATGGCGGCTCAATCGTCGTGAGATGGGGCAGCAAGGACGCATTCGAGTCGTGGATGCCGCAATAGACAGGCGCCCCGGTCGGCAGACCCGTCCGCCCGGCGATTTCGGGCAGGATCGTTCCCAATATGTCGCCCGGCTTTCGAGGGGGCGCGATCTTTTCGGCGATACCCAAGGCGTCGGGGAGGGCAGAGAACGTCCCCGCGGCGGGGTTCCAGAGGTCTGTGTGACACCCAAGGGAGGTCACGTCCGTTGCAAGGATGCCGGTCAGGCGATGCGCCCAGAATTGCGGATACGTCACCACACGCCAAACCCTGTCGCGCAAGCCCGGGTCCACCTTGAACTGCCAGTAAAGCTGAGCCCCGAGGTTGAGCCCCATCGATAGGCGGGGCGATCCGGTTTCGGTAAAAGGCGGCCGGATCGTGTCGTAGGCCGCGGCGGTTTCGTCCGGACCGGTATGCTCATAGTCAAGGATCGGGGCGGCGAGCGATCCATCCGCTGCGATCAGTGCGCCAGCGGCGCCGTGGGTTGTAATTGCGATCGCCGAAATGCCGTGCTCTGAGTGAAACGCGGCGAGCGTGTCCAGCAGGAAAGCCCAATGTCCCTCCACATCGAAATGCGGATAGGGCGGACCGGGCAGCACGGTATTTGGCCGGGTCGCAACCGCGATTTCGCACAGATCCGACGGCCGCACGAGCGCCAGTTTGGCATTCGTCTTACCGATGTCGATGACGGCAACATGGTCCCCGGTCATCGCGCCTAGGCCATATGGAAGACGGGTGTGAGCGCCGTCACGACCGGTTTGTCGTCCTCGTGGGTTTCCATAATGTCCGCCATATGCGCCCACCATTTCCGCATGATTTCATGTGTCGGCAGGTCGCCCATCTTATGGTCGTCCGTACGCCACAAAATGCCGAACAGCGTATTGGTCTGTTCATCGAGATGGATCGAATAATCCGAGATGCCGGCGCCTTTCAGCAGCGTGACAAGCTCGGGCCAGATCTCATCATGGCGTTTGATGTATTCGTCCTTCGCCCCGGGATTGAGGCGCATCTTGAAGGCAAATTTCTCCATTACGGCTCCTTCGCGCCCGGCTACTTCGCCCTAGATCGGCGCCATTTCTCCCAGATGCGCGGCAACGCGATAACCCCGATCAGAAGCGCGCCGATGACGATCGACATCACAATTCCGGGCACGTTCAATAGCCCGAGCCCGAACGTCACCAGCCCCATGACGAACGCCGCGATCACGACGCCGGGGATGGAGCCGGATCCCCCCAGTATGCTGACCCCGCCCAGAACCACCATGGTCACGATTTCGAGTTCCCAGCCAAACGCGATCGACGGCCGCGTCGAGGCGAGACGTGAGGTCAGACAGATCGCCGCAATTCCCGACATCAGTCCGGTGAGAAGAAACAGGATCAACTTCACGCGGGCGACGCGGATACCTGAAAACTCGGCTCCAACGGGGTTGTTTCCGATGGCATAGACCGCCCGGCCGAAGTTCGTTTTGTGGAGCAGGACGAAGTGGATCAGCGCAAGAATGGCGAACAACACGAACTCGAAAGAGATCACCCAAAACACGTAACCCTGCCCGAAAAAGGCAAAGTCCGTGGGGTAACCGCGATAAGCTTGATCGCCGAGCACAATGTAGCTGATGCCGCGAAAGAGGCTCATCGTACCGATGGTGACAACGATGGAGGGCAGACCCATGCGGGTGACGAGAAGTCCGTTGAACGCCCCGCAGAGCAGACCGACCCCAAGCCCGATCAGCACCAGACCGGGCGTCCCTACCCCGACCTGCACGGCGGCCCCCATTGCGGTCGACGCCAACGCGATGATCGAGGCCACCGAAAGGTCGATCTCGCCCGCGATGATCAGCAGCGCCATGGCGAAGGCGATCATTGCCTTTTCGGTGAAGTTGAACGTCATGTCGCTCAGGTTCCATGCGTTCAGGAAGTAGGGCGACATGAAGCTGTTCACGATAAAGACCGCGACCGCCACGGCTAGGAGCAGCGTCTCCCAGCTTTTTAGCCTCCGCTCCAGCGGCGATTGCAGGCGATCGGGAATGGAGCGTGTGGTGTCGGTCATGTCGCGTGCTCTGCGCGTTTAAGGATGATCCGGCCCTTGCCGCGATTGGCCTGCGTGTTGAGCGCCACCGCAACGATGATCGCGCCGCCCGAAATCGCCAGTTGCCAGAAGGGTGAGATGTTCGCTACCGGCAGGGCGTTGCTGATGATCCCGAGAAACAAGGCGCCAAGCATGGCACCCACAACAGTGCCAATCCCACCCATGATCGCCACGCCGCCGATCACGCACGCCGCAACCACACTGAGTTCGAACCCGCCCGCAAGGTCGACGAAGGCCACGGCAAATCGCGACACCCAAAGGTATCCCGTCAGGCCCGCCAGCGCGCCCGAGATCGCGAAGGCCCAAAACTGGTTCTTGCCCACGTCTATGCCCGCATAGGTGGCGGCGTGCGGGTTGCCGCCGACCGCATAGAACGCGCGGCCCAGGGTCGTCCGGGTCATAACGAGAGTGAAGAAAAGTACCGCCGCGATGGTGATCCAACTCATCATCGGCAGACCCAGCATCTCGGCCCGCGGGAACGCCTTGAACGGATCGCTCAACTCGTGGCTGTTGACCCAGCGACCGTCGGACAGAAGGAAGATCGTGCCGCGGAAGATCGTCATCGTTCCCAGCGTCACGACGATCGGGGGGATGGCGAGTTTCCAGACCAGGGCGCCGTTCACCATTCCCAGAAGTGCACCGAACCCGATGGAGACCGCGATGATCGCCGCCACCGGCAGCCCCGGAAGCGCCACGTTGATCATGGCGACCACCATGCCCGTCAACGCAAGGTTGGCCGCGACGCTCAGGTCGATGCATCGCGTCAAAATCACGATCATCTGACCGATCGCCAGAAGAATGAGCGGTGCGGTGTCGTTGAAGACACGGGCCAGGTTTGCAGGTGCGATGAACGCCGGAAACCGCCAGGCAATGATCGTCAGAAGCAGGATGATCGCGCCGGTCAGGAGCATTTCGCGCGACATGAGAACGCGTTTCGACACGGGCCTTCTCCCTCAGATACCGGCGGCGTGACGCACAAGCGTCTCTGGGGTGAGCGCGTCGCCGGACACCTCCGCCGCGATCCGGCCCTCCCGCATGACGATGACCCGATCCGACATGCCCAGGATCTCCGGAATTTCCGAACTGACCATGATGACGGCCAACCCCTGGGCGGCAAGCTCTGCCATGAATTCGTGCACCGCCGCCTTCGAGCCGATGTCGATGCCCTTCGTGGGTTCGTCCAGGATTATGACCTTCGGCTCTGTTGCCAGCCATTTGGCGATGACGACCTTCTGCTGATTGCCGCCCGAAAGACTGCCCACATCTGTGTCCAGCGAGGCCGCGCGCAGGTCGAGCCGTTCGGTGTACTCGCGTGCCAGGCTGAACTCCTCTGCCAGCCTCAAGAACCCGTTTTGGGAGGTGCGTGCCAGCGAAGGTAGCGTGACGTTCTGGAAAATCGGAAGCGCGGCGATCGTGCCCTGCTTTCCACGATCTTCGGGAACATAGACGATCCCCTGATCCAACGCATCTGCGGCGGACCGGATCACCGCGGGCCTGCCATCAATCCGGACGCTGCCGTGCGACGCCCGAGTGATACCGAACAGGGCCTGCATGAATTCCGATCTGCCGGCGCCGACAAGCCCGTAGAAACCCAGGATCTCGCCCTTGCGCAGGCTGAACCCGATATCGGCGAACTCGGTGGGATGCTCGTAACCTTCGACCACCAGAATCTCTTCGCCGATATTGTGCGCGCGGTCGGGGAAGATCTGGCTGACGTCGCGGCCCACCATCATCTTGACCAGATCGGCCTCGGTCACGTCGCCAATCGCGCCGCTGCCCACCAGGGCGCCATCGCGAAAGACCGTGTAGTTGTCGGCAATGCGGAAGATCTCGTCGAACTTGTGGCTGATGAAGAGGATCGCCTTGCCCTGCGCCTTCAACTCTTCGACCAGTTCGTAGAGTTCTTCGATTTCTTTCTGACTGAGCGCGGCGGTGGGTTCATCCATGATGACAACGCGCGAGTCGATGGACAGCGCCCGCGCGATGGCGACCAGATGCTTGTTCGCGATCCCGAGGTCCTTAAGCCTGGTGCGGGGGTCGATGTTTGCACCGATCCCCTCAAGGATCTTTCGCGCCTTCTCGATCATCGAAGCCGTATCGATCAGGCCGAACCAACCCCGCGGCGCATGACCCAAAAAGACATTCTCCGCCACCGACAACTCGTCGAACAGAACCGTCTCCTGGTGGATCGCGGTGACGCCCGCATCCCCGGCGTCCTGAGCGGTTGCAAATCGCATCGGCGCACCATCGACTTCGATGCTGCCGCCATCCGGCAGATAGATGCCGGTCAGGATCTTGACGACCGTCGATTTACCCGCGCCGTTTTCTCCGACCAGGGCCGTTACCTTTCCGGCGAAAAGCTCCAAAGACACGTCCGCCAACGCCGTGACGCCGGGAAACGTCTTCGTCACGCCCCTGAGCACGAGAACCGGTTTAGCTGCCTGCGCGTTGAGTGACCCTGGCGCGTGATCGGCCTGCATCAGCATGAGGCGTCCTTGGTCGGTGGAGAGGTTCCGGCGCGGGGCGATGCCCGCGCCAGACCGAGGGGGATCAGAAGATATCCGCGAAATCGGCCACATTCGAGGCGTCATATGTGAACGGGTCCGACATCGCCGCGGTCGTGGTGTCGTCGAGCGTCACCGACCCCATGCGACCCATCGGGATTTCCGCGCCGGGTTCTGCGCTCGCCGCGCCGGTTGCAAGCGTGTGGGCGATCATCGTCGCGGAGTATCCAAGATCGATCGGATTCCAGATCGCAAAGCTTTTGGTGGCGCCGGTCTCCACGCATCCCGCCATCTCGGACGGCAGGCCTAGGCCGGTGACGTTGATCTCGCCGATCCGGCCCGCGTCGGAGACCGCTTGACAGGCCGCCAGAATGCCGACCGTCGTGGGGGCGATGATGGCCTGCAGATCGGGGTATGACGCCATCAGACCCTGCGCTTCGCGGTAGGATTTGTCCGACAGGTCATCGCCATAGACGGTCGCGACGAGGTTGATACCGGGGTAGTTCGGCAACACCTCTTCCGCCGCAGCGATCCACGCGTTCTGGTTGGTCGCCGTGGCCGATGCCGACAGGATCGCAACGTCACCGCCATCGGGCATGTGATCGGCGGCAAGCCTCAGGATCGTGTTGCCGATCAGTTCGGTCGATGACGGGTTCAGGTGCATCTGACGGCCGTCCTCGGCCACGCCCGAATCCCAAGAGATCACGGTGATGCCACGCTGCATGGCGCGCTGTAGGGCTGGCGCCACGGCGTCGGGGTCGTTGGCGGAGATCGCGATGGCATCCACACCCTGCGCGATCAGCGCGTTGATGACCTCGATCTGGCCTTCGGCGGTCGTATCGGTCGGGCCGGTGTAGATGATCTCCACATTGCCCAGTTCCGCGGCTGCCTCCTGGGCGCCCTCTGCCGCCGCTTCGAAGAAGCCGATGCCAAGCGCCTTGACCACCAGCGCAATGCGCATGTCGTCCTGCGCCAATGCACTCGTGCCCATGAAGCTGGCGGCCAGGCCAATGCCTGCCGCCAGCGCGGTGAATGTCCGACGTTTCATGTCATGTCCTCCCAGAGACGATTATACGAGGCCGTTTCACGAGGCGGCCTCTTCCTCTTGCGCGCCGCCAGACTGAGCGACGATCAGTTTCACGTCCGCGGCGCCCAGCATGGCGGCCGCCGCGTCGGAGATTCCTTCATCGGTGATCAACGTCGAGATCCGATTGAGCCCGCACAGAACGAGGCTAGATCGCTGCGCGAACTTGGTGCTGTCGACAAGAACGACAAGCTCATCCGCTTGCCCCAGCAGCTTCTCTTCGGCCTGGACCAGCAGCGGATCCGCTTCCATCAGGCCAAGCGGCCCGACGCCCTGTGCGCCCATGAACATTCGGCGCGCATAGAAGTTACGGGTCACGTCGTTTTCGAACGGTGACAGGATGATGTTCTGCTCGCGATAGATCGCGCCGCCCGACACCATCACCGTGTTCTTCGAATGCTTCAGGAGGTGTTCCGCGATCGGGAACGAGTTGGTGAATACCTGACACCGCCGGGTGGCCAGGGGATGGACCATCTGGAACGTGGTCGTGCCCCCGTTGATTATGATCGAATCACCGTCGGCGCACAGCGCCACGGCGGCGCGGGCGATCGCCTGCTTTTCTTTGATCCGCAGCGTTTCGTTTACGGCAAAGGTCCGCCCGGCCAGTCCCACGAATTGTGGCGGGCACAAGGATTCAGCACCGCCCCGCACGCGCCGGACCTTTTGCTGCATGTGAAGTGCAGCGATGTCCCGCCGGATCGTGGCCTCTGATGCGCCGGTCAAATTGCACAGATCGACGACCGTCACGACGGCCCGATCCTCGACCGCAGACAGGATGACCCTGTGGCGTTCTTGTTCGTGCATCCGTCCCTCCCTCGATCAAAACGCTGCCGGGTCTCTCGCGTGCAGTCAATCAAAAACAATCATAAACTATCATTTTTGGATTTTGCATGACTGAATTTGATCGTTAAAGATTGACACCATGCGGTTGCACGCGCACGGTCATGCGCAATGACTTTGCGGCCGGACGCCGTTGGGGAGAGGAGCGGATCATGCTGAAATCGGTGGATAGCCCGTTGCTTGAAAATCGGTGGGATGAGGCAACGGCCAACGGCATGAGCGAAGCGGAGCTCCTCCTCTACCGCTCGAACATCCTCGGGTCCGACAAGCGGGTGACCAACTACGGTGGCGGGAACACATCCGCCAAGGTGATCGAGACCGATCCGCTGACCGGAGACCCGGTCGAGGTGCTCTGGGTCAAGGGTTCGGGCGGTGACATTGGCTCGATCAAGATGGACGGGTTTGCGACGCTTTACATGGACAAGCTGAACGTTTTGAAGTCGCTTTATCGCGGTGTGGACTTCGAAGACGAGATGGTTGGCTACCTGCCCCACTGCACCTTCCAGCTGAACACGCGCGCCGCCTCCATCGACACGCCGCTCCACGCCTATGTCCCGCGCAAGCATGTCGACCATGTGCATGCCGATGCGATCATCGCGATTGCCGCCGCAAAGGACTCACGGGCGTTGACCAAACAGGTTTTCGGTGACCGTATCGGCTGGCTTCCATGGAAACGTCCCGGCTATGAGCTGGGTCTGTGGCTTGAGAAGTTCTGCCTTGAGCACCCCGACGCCGATGGCGTGGTGCTGGAAAGCCACGGGCTGTTCACCTGGGCCGACACGGCGAAGGTCTGCTACGAGACCACGATTGACGTCATCAACCGCGCGACCGAGTGGTTGCACGAGCGAACAGCGGATGTCCCGGCGTTCGGCGGCGCGCTACACGAATCCCTGGACGAGGCCGAACGCCGCGCAGTGGCCGCACGCCTGATGCCCGCCATTCGAGGGTTTGTCAGCGGCAACCAGCACATGGTCGGCCATTTCAACGACGACGACGCCGTGCTGGAATTCGTGAACGCGAAAGACATGAAATCGCTGGCAGCGCTCGGCACATCCTGCCCCGACCATTTCCTGCGCACCAAGATCCGGCCCCTGGTGGTCAGTTTCGACCCTGCACAAGGCGGTGTCGATGAGGTTCTGCGCGGCCTGCCCACACAGATCGAAGCCTACCGCAAGGACTACGCGGCCTACTACGAACGCTGCAAACGCGATGATAGCCCGGCGCTGCGGGACCCGAATGCCGTCGTCTACCTTGTGCCCGGTGTCGGCATGATCACGTTCGCAAAGGACAAGGCGACCGCGCGGATCGCGGGCGAGTTCTATGTCAATGCAATCAACGTGATGCGGGGGGCATCCGGGGTCAACGAGTATCGGGGCCTGCCCGAGCAGGAGGCGTTCGATATCGAGTACTGGTTGCTCGAAGAGGCCAAGCTGCAGCGGTTACCCAAGCCCAAGTCGCTTGCCGGCCGCGTTGCACTTGTTACGGGCGGCGCGGGAGGGATCGGCGCGGCCACCGCCAGGCGATACGTGTCCGAAGGGGCCTGTGTGGTTCTGGCCGACATCGACGCCGGCAGCCTGAAGGTCGCGCAGGACAACCTTACCGGAACGTATGGGAGCGATGTGGTGCGGTCGGTCGTCATGGATGTCACGGACGAAGACGCGGTGGCACGTACCTTTGCCGAAGCGCGCGTGGAGTTCGGAGGGATCGACATCCTCGTTTCGAACGCCGGCATCGCGTCCTCGGCGCCGGTCGAGGAAACGTCGCTCGCGCTCTGGAACAAGAACATGGAGATCCTCAGCACCGGTTACTTTCTGGTCAGCCGCGAGGCGTTCAAGCTGATGCGCCAGCAGAACATTGGCGGGTCCATCGTCTTTGTCGCCTCCAAGAACGGCCTTGCGGCATCGCCCAACGCCTCGGCCTATTGCACCGCCAAGGCGTCCGAGATTCACCTCGCCCGTTGCCTCGCCCTGGAAGGGGCCGAAGCGGGCATCCGCGTCAATGTCGTCAATCCCGACGCCGTCCTGCGCGGGTCCAAGATCTGGGCCGGCGAGTGGCTTGAGCAGCGCGCATCGACCCATGGGACCGACAAGGAAGGCCTTGAGGAGATGTATTGCAAACGCTCTATGTTGAAACGCTCGGTTCTGCCCGAAGACGTGGCCGAGGCCTGCTATTTCTTCGCCGCGGACACCTCGGCAAAGTCCACCGGCAATATCCTCAACGTCGATGCGGGCAACGTGCAGGCGTTCCCGCGCTGATCGCGATCAGAGGAGAACGACAGCGATGGGCTACGACAGCGCGAAAGCGGCCTTTGCCGAGTGGGGTGTGGATGCCGAAGCCGCCATGGAACGGCTCCGGGATGTCTCGATCTCCATGCATTGCTGGCAAGGCGACGACGTCGTGGGGTTCGAGACGCGGACCGGGACCTCTGGCGGCGGCATTCAAGCGACCGGGAACCACCCCGGCCGCGCGCGCACACCGGATGAATTGCGTGCCGATCTCGAATTCGCCTATTCCAAGATCCCCGGCCGGCACCGCCTCAATCTTCATGCGATGTACATGGACACGGACGAGGCACCGGACCGGGACGAAATCGAGTACAAGCACTTTGCCAGTTGGGTCGACTGGGCCAAGCAGTTGGGTATCGGGCTCGACTTCAACCCGACCTTCTTTGCCCATGCGAAAGCAGACGACAACCTGACACTGTCGCACCCCGACGCCGGTATTCGGGAGTTCTGGATCGAGCACGGGCGCCGCACGCGGGACATTGCCGCGCGGTTCGGGGCCGACCTCGGCAGCGCCTGCGTCAATAACATCTGGGTGCCGGACGGATACAAGGATACGCCCATCGACCGGATGGCCGCACGCAGACGATTGGAGGCCTCACTCGATGCGATGCGCGCGCCGCAGCAGGACCCGACCCTGATGCTTGATGCGGTGGAGTCGAAGCTCTTCGGGATCGGTGTAGAGGCCTGCACAATCGGCAGCCACGAATTCTACATGGGCTATGCGATCCGCAACGGCACGCTGCTCTGCCTCGACATGGGGCACTTCCACCCCACTGAGAACATCGCCGACAAATTGAGCGCCGTGGCCCTGTCGCTGCCACAGATCCTGTTGCATGTATCGCGCCCGATGCGCTGGGACAGCGACCACGTCATCCTCATGAATGACGACATTCTGGCAATGGCCCACGAGTTGGTTGGCGCAGATTTGCTGGATCGCACCTTTATCGGGCTAGACTTCTTCGATGCGACCATCAGCCGGACGGCCGCTTGGGTGATCGGCGTCAGGAATATGCAGAAAGCGCTTCTGCGGGCACTTCTGATGCCGTGGGCCAGGCTGCGTGCGGCTGAAGACAGCCTCGATTTCACCACGCGTCTGACGCTGACCGAAGAGTTCAGAGACCTTCCCTTCGGCGCGATCTGGGATGAGTTCTGCAGCCGTTCGGACACGCCTACCGGTCTGACGCTGATCGACGAACTGGACGGTTATCAAACCCGTATCAGCGCGCGCGGGTAGGTCGGAACCGGCAAAGACCGGAAAAAGACGGTGCCGCGTCCCACTTCCCCTTGCCCGGTCGCGCTCACCTGCTCCCCCGAAAAGTCACAGATCACCAGGCTTGATGCCGCGCGCGCAAAACGTATCGGCCGCTTCGAAACTTAGATTTGACTGGCGTCGGCGTACCCGGCCGCCGACGCCGCTTGCGGCGCTGAAACCGATGTCCTACATCCGCAGCCCAACAAAAGGCATGCCATGGCCCGGATACTGATCACCTCTGCGCTTCCGTATATCAACGGCATCAAACATCTGGGCAATCTGGTCGGATCCCAACTGCCCTCGGATGTCTATGCCCGATACATGCGCGCGCGCGGCCATGAGGTTCTGCATATCTGCGCAACGGACGAACACGGCACGCCGGCCGAATTGGCGGCGGCAAAGGCCGGAAAGCCAGTGGCGGAATACTGCGCCTGGATGTGGGAACAGCAAAAGCGGATGGCGGATGGATTCGGATTGGCCTTTGACCACTTCGGTCGATCGTCCAGCGACCGCAACCATCGGCTGACCCAGCATTTCGCCGCTCGTCTGGCCGATGCGGGGCTTGTCAGCGAAGTCAGCGAGCGGATGGTCTATTCCCCCGCCGATGGGCGGTTTCTGCCCGATCGCTATGTCGAGGGGACCTGCCCAAACTGCGGCTACGATAGCGCCCGCGGCGATCAGTGCGAGAACTGCACCAAGCAACTCGACCCGACCGACCTGATCGACCCGCGCTCGGCCATCTCCGGCGCCACCGATCTGGAACAGCGCGAAACCAAGCACCTGTTCCTGCGCCAATCGGCCCTGGCTGAAAGGTTGGAGGCCTGGATCGACGGGCAATCCGACTGGCCGGTGCTGACGACCTCGATCGCCAAGAAGTGGCTGACCGATGGCGACGGGCTGAAGGACCGCGGCATCACCCGCGATCTTGACTGGGGCATCCCGGTGCAACGGGGCACCGAACCTTGGCCCGGCATGGAAGGCAAGGTTTTCTACGTCTGGTTCGACGCCCCTATCGAATACATCGCCGCAACGGCGGAATGGGCCGATGCGCACGGCTTGGACGATGCCGCATGGCAGCGCTGGTGGCGCACCGACCGGGGCGCCGAGGATGTCCGCTACGTGCAGTTCATGGGCAAGGACAACGTGCCCTTTCACACGCTCAGCTTTCCGGCGACGATCCTGGGTTCGGGCGAACCGTGGAAGCTGGTCGATTACATCAAGTCCTTCAACTACCTGACCTATCAGGGTGGGCAGTTCTCGACCTCTCAGGGACGGGGGGTGTTCCAGGACCAGGCGCTAGAGATCCTGCCGGCGGATTACTGGCGCTGGTGGCTGATGGCCAACGTGCCGGAGTCGTCGGACAGCGCCTTCACGTGGGAGGTGTTCCAGGCGGGCGTGAACAAGGATCTGGCCGACGTGCTGGGCAATTTCGTCAGCCGCGTCACCAAGTTCTGCCGCTCGCGTTTCGGCGAGACGGTGCCGGGCGGCACCTATGGGTCGACCGAGGACGCCGTCATCGCCGACCTGCAGGCGCGTCTTGATCGGTATCAGGCCCAGATGGAGGCGATGGAGTTCCGCAAGGCGGCGGCGGAGTTGCGGGCGATCTGGGTTACGGGCAACGAATACCTACAAGCGGCCGAGCCCTGGGCGGTCTACAGGACCGACCCGGAACGGGCGGCCGCGATCGTTCGGTTCGCGCTGAACCTGGCGGCGCTCTACGGACAGATCTCCGCGCCATTCCTGCCGCACACCGCCGGCGTCCTGCGCACGGCCCTAGGCGTCGCCAAGGCCTGGCCGGACGATATCGCCACCGCGGTTCAGGCGCTGGCGCCGGGCGCGCCGTTCAGCACGCCCGCCAATCTGTTCGGCAAGGTCACGGATGCCCAGCGCGAGGACTGGCAGGCCCGCTTCGCCGGGGCCGAGGACAGCGTCGCTTGACTTCGCTGGCGCTGGCCGCACCTCTTGCGCATGCGCACGACGATCCTCGGTCTTGTCATCGTTCCGCTGCTGGGCCTCGCCCCGGCCTTGGCCGAGTGCCCGCCGGGGCCCGACACCGCAGACACCCGTGCCGCACTGCATACCGAGCTTTTGAATGCGCCCGACGCTGGCGAGGCGCGCCGGATTGCCGGCGCGATCTGGCGGGTCTGGCTGCAGGCGCCCAACCCGGAGGCGCAGACGCTGCTCGATACCGGAATGGCCCGGCGCGAGGCGTTCGATTTCGCCGGTGCGGAAGAGGTCTTCGACGCACTGGTCGCGCTCTGCCCGGACTATACCGAGGGCTATAATCAGCGGGCATTCGCACGGTTTTTGCGGCAGGATTATCAGGGGTCGCTCGACGATATCGCTATCGTACTGAACCGCGACCCGTATCATTTCGGCGCGTTGTCGGGGAAGGCGTTGAACCTTTTCCGCCAGGGGCGGGTCGAACTGGCGCACGACACCATCCGCCAGGCGCTGCGGGTCCATCCCTATCTGGAGGAGCGGCGGTTCCTTCCCCCCGAAGACGACATCTGATCTGACGCCGCGCGGGTTCACCCGGCGCCCACGCCCAGCCAACGGCCGCCGGCATAGCCCAGCGCCGCGACCGACGCCGTCAGCGTCATACCCCATGCCGTATCGATCAGAACCATCGACCAGCGCCAGCCTTCGATCGTGGTCATGTTGGTGAATTCATAGGTGCCATAGGCCATGAAGCCCAGCACCAGCGCCGACACGATGGTTTGGCGCAGATCCTGCGCCGCGAGGCCGGGCAGCGTTGCGAAGTACAGGATGCCGGCGATGTAGAGCAGATAAAACGCCACCGCGGCGCCGTAGAGGATGTTTTCGCGCAGCAGCCCGCCGACATGGGTCTCGAAATGCGGCCGGATCAGTTGGGTGAGCGCCACGGCGTCCAAAACCAGAAATCCCGCTAGGCTGATCAGATACACCCAGACAATGCCCATCGCTTCCTCCGCGCCCCACTGCTTTTGCAGAGTCTTAGGGCTGAGGCGGCGGAGCTAAAGGGCAAATCGACCAACGTGCCGCCGGCTGCCAGGTCTTTCGAAATGTGGCAAAGCGGTCGTGACGACCGCGGGCCGATAGCCTGTGGGCAATGCAATCGGCGGCGCGCGCTGGTGATGGCCGCAGATCGGCCGGGTTCTTTCCCTCCAGCGAAGCGCGGGCTCGGACCGGCCGCGCATCGCCCATTGCCGGATGCCTGTGGCGGACGTTCTCTGGGCTCACAATATGCACAGCACCCGAGTGCACAGCACCGGAATGCACGACGGCCGAATGCGCAACAGCCGAATGCACAGCAGCCGAAACTCGCACGACCCAGTGTTGGCTCGCCCTTAAATTTGCCCGATGACTGGCCGGCCGGGCTCCGCGGTAGTGCGCCGGCTGATCCGCAAAGTACCGCGGCCGTATCGTCGGATACCGCAAGGCTGGCGGTGCGATTTGCCTGCTCAGCGCCGTGGGCTCGTCGCGACAGGTTGGCGTTTCGCGACGGCTGGTTTTGCGGAAAAACAAGGTGAGGTCACCGGCCAAGAGACCAAGCGCCAATGCCGTCCCGGCGGCGCCCGTCGTTCAGCCACGGCCCCCGTCCGGACCCCGAGCATCGGAGCTTATGCAAGCGTGCGCCACCCCACGCCACTTCACGTCATGTTGCGACAAGGTACGATCAAGTCGCCCACCACGTTTGCGCCCCATCCTGCCGACCCATCGCGCTCACCAATCGCCACGACGCCCGGCCGCGGGCCGTGCAGGTCGCCCGGGCGTATGGCCCCGGCCCATCCCATGCCAATCACGCGATGCGTGATCGGTCGGCGCCCTCGCCCATCGCCTCGCGGAGCATTTTGTCAGCGCGGTCCATAAGCGACTCGCGGGAATCCTCCATCGTCAAAGCGGTTCCACCGAAGGACACCGACAGAACACCGATCTTGCTGCCCGACTGCTTGGCGACCCAGTCGAAAGTCTTGAACCGCCGGCGGATCTGTTCGGCCAGGGTGAACGCTTCGGCCACACGCAGGGCCGGAAGGACGATGGCGAATTTCGCGCCGGCAAAGCGCGCGGCGATCTGTTCGCTGCGCAGCTCTTTGGCCAGAAGATCGGCGAAGCCGCGCATCACGCTGTCCCCTGCAGACAAACCCCAATTCTCAGACACCGCGCTGAGGCTGTCGATCTGGCACATCAAAACCGTCAGATCCTGTTTGCGCTGGCGGGCTTGGAAAATCGCCGCCGCCAGGTCCTCATCCAACTGGCGTCGATTGGGCAGCCCCGTCAGATAGTCGGTGTTGGAGTTCTTCTTGGCCTCGATCAGTTCGCTTTTCAGCTTGGACACGTGGGTCCGGTTCTTCTCCAACTGCGTATTCAGCCGTTGCGCCGCCGCCAGATGCTGCTGGTTCGCCCGGTGCAACTGCTTGATGACCTCGCCAACCTCGCGTTTCGAGGTGCCATGCGCCAGCGATTGTCGCGCGGTACGCAGCGTTCCGGAAAAGATCGAGTGTTCCTTGAGGTTTTCCTCCATCGCATCGCTGACATTGCCCAGAGTGTCGGTGAGGTTGCTGCCGATAGAGTTCAACTCATCCGACATCGCCCGCGGCGACAGGTGTTCCTCGTAAAGCGCGGTCAGAAACCCCTCACTCATCGGCTGGCCGGTGTTCATGGCGGTGTCCAGCACCTCATTCACCGTCGGGTTCGTCCGCTCGGAATATGTGTACCAGACCTCATAGATCGGCGGGCTCAACGGCGTGCCGTATTTCTGCGCAAAACCAATGGCCCGCGCGGCAACCTCATCGCCATTGATCCCCGAAACGCTTTGTCCCGTCGCCTTTACTGCCGCCTGGTACATGCGCCCCAACCCTCTGAAATAGATTGCGCCCCGTTGCCATAGTGCTATCGCAACGGACCTTGCCAAGCGGTAAATGCCCGGCGGCAAGACATCTGGCATTTGAACTTTTGGGGTCGATCAGACCCCAAGACACCAGCGCATGATCGCCTTTTGCACATGCAGCCGATTTTCCGCCTCGTCGAAGATCACGGAATGCGGGCCATCCATGACCTGCGACGTCGCCTCTTCGTCGCGATGGGCGGGCAGGCAGTGCATGAACAGCGCATCGGGCTTCGCCCGGGCCATCAGATCGGCGTTCACCTGATAGGGTCGCAGCTGATTGTGCCGCCGCTCGCGGGCTGATTGCGGGTCGTGCATCGACACCCAGGTATCGGTGACGATCAGATCAGCCCCCGCCGCTGCGGCATGCGGGTCGCGTTCGGTGGTGAAGTGACCGTTCAACCGGCGGTCGGGGTCCAGCGTCTCGGGCCCAGTAAAGGTCAGATCGAAGCCGAAGCGTCCCGCGGCATGGGCGAAACTCGCAAAGACATTGTTGCCGTCGCCGGACCAGACCACCTTGGCCCCGGCAATGGGGCCGCGATGCTCCTCATAGGTCATCAGATCGGCCATGATCTGACAGGGGTGGCTGGCATTGGTCAGCCCGTTGATGACCGGCACGGTGGCATGTTCCGCCATCTCCAGAAGTGTCGCCTCTTCGAACGTGCGGATCATGATCAGATCGACATAGCGGCTGAGGACCCGCGCGGTGTCGGCGATGGTCTCGCCATGCCCCAACTGCATCTCGGCGCCCGACAGCACCAGCGTCTCGCCGCCCATCTGCCGTACGCCGACATCGAAGCTGACGCGGGTACGGGTAGAGGGCTTTTCGAAGACCAGCGCCACGATGTGCCCGTCCATCGGGCGGTCGGCATCGGCGGTGCCGCGGGGCTGGCCGGCGCGGGCCGTCTTCATCGCGCGCGCCTGATCCAGAATGCCGCGCAGATCGGCGGCGTCGGTTTTGTCGATATCCAGAAAGTGTTTCATGGGATCCTCAATTCAGGGCGCAGCGACGGCCGCCGCGCCGCGCCGAACCCGCGCGGGTGGGCGGGTGGGGCGCGGGGTCGGCGCGGCCCCGCCCCGTGCCGGGGTCCGCGCCGGCCGTACAGAGCGGCGACAGCCGGGCTCGCGGCGACGGCGGCTGTGTCCAGCCGACGCAGCGCCTCGTCCACCTCGGCCTCGGTCAGGTTCAGGGGCGGCAGGATGCGCACGACATTCTCCGCCGCCGGCACGGTCAGCACACCCGCGTCATAGCCCTTCGCGATCACGTCGGCATTCGGCACATGGCACACCAGGCCCAGCATCAGACCGGCGCCCCGCACATGCGAGAATACCTGCGGATGCCGCGCGACCAGGCTTTCCAAACCCTGGCGCATGCGGCCAGAGATCCGACTGACACCATCCAGGAACCCGGGTTCCAGCACGATACTCAGAACTTCCGCCCCCACGGCGCAGGCCAGCGGGTTGCCGCCATAGGTGCTGCCATGGCTGCCCGCCGTCATCGGCGCCGCCGCCGTCTCCGTCGCCAAACAGGCGCCCAGCGGAAAGCCACCGCCGATGCCCTTGGCGACGGCCATGACATCGGGTGTCACCCCCGCCCATTCATGCGCGAACAAGCGCCCGGTTCGGCCCATGCCGCACTGGATCTCATCAAAGATCAGCAACACCCCATGCGCATCGCACACCGCGCGCAGGCCGCGCAAATGGTCTGCTGAAAGCGGTTTGATGCCGCCCTCCCCGACGATCGGTTCGACCATTACGGCCGCGGTTTCCGGCCCGATCGCCGCTTCCACCGCCTCCAGATCGCCGAACGGGACGTGATCGAAGCCTGGCAAAAGCGGGCCGAACCCCTCCACCAGTTTCGCCGACCCGGCGGCAGAGATCATGCCCAGCGTCCGCCCGTGAAACGCCCCTTCGACGGTCACGACGCGGTTGCGCTGCGGCTCCCCCGCGGCATGGAAATAGCGCCGCGCGACCTTGACCGCACATTCCGCCGCCTCGGTCCCCGAATTGGTGAAGAACACCGTATCGGCAAATGTCGCGTCGACCAGCATCTGCGCCAGACGCTCCTGATTCGGCACCTTGTAGAGGTTGGAGGTATGCCACAATCGTCGTGCCTGCCCTTCCAGTGCCGCCACCAGCCGCGGATGCGCATGGCCCAGCGCGGTGACGGCAATGCCCCCGCCCAGATCCATAAAACGCTCCCCGGCTTCGGTTATCAGCCACGGGCCCTGCCCCTCGACAAAGGACAGCGACGCCCGCGCATATGTCGGCATTACGGGCGAAATCACGACTTGGCACTCCTTTCGATCCGATACGGGCCGTTCCATTGGCCCGACGATGCCCCAACACCGCATAGGCAATGGGGGCTGCCGGCGGTGGTGGCGCAATTCCGCCGGCCTGTCAAACGCACGAGGCTATGGCGCGACCGCGGAATCCGGTATGAAGGCCAAATCGTCACCAGCCCGGAATTCCGCCATGCGCATCTTTGCTATCTTCGTCGGCCTGTCGCTGATCGCCGGCCTAGGCGCGGCGCACGCGCAAGGGCTGGAGGTCGCGCCGGAGTTTCGCGTACAACCGCCGGGGTCGGAGACCACTCAGACGCAGGAGCCCGCGACCGAGTCCACGAACCTGCCGCAATCCACCGGGGATGCCGGGACGGCCGAGCAACCCGATCCAGACAGCGGCGCGCAGAGCGGCGCGTCCCCCGAAACCGCCGGAGGAGACGCGGACGCCGCGGAAGGCGAGCCCGCGGCCGCCGCGCCCCCGCCCGACTATAACGGCCGCGTCTCGGGCACGGTCATCGACACAACGCTCAATGCCCAAGTGGTGTGCACCCGGGAAGGCGGCACGCTGCTGGCGCAAAGCGACCCGGGTGAGGACCCGCGCAGCGATACGAACGGCGACGCCACGATCGTGGATCTGCGCGTGATCGAGGATGGCGGCGTCATCGACGTCTACCTCCAGGCCGGCAGTTGGCTTCTGACATTCGACGACACCGGCGCCGTCGTCGACGGCAATCGCGTGAGCTATGCGGTGACCGCCGCCTTCATGGGCAGCCCCGACGAACGCATCGCGCTGGACATCGAATGCGGGTAAGTCGCGCCTAAGCCTTCAGCTTGTACCCGGTCCGAAACCAGCGCCAGGTCAGCCAGGCCAGAGCGCCGTTGATCACCACCAGCACCGCCAGACCGCGGGCCGGATCGGCGTCAGAGGCGCCCAGTACCCCGAACCTGATCCCATCGATCATGTAGAAAAACGGGTTAGCCGCGCTCGCGCGTTGCAGGATTTCGGGCAGGATGCTGATCGAATAGAACGTGCCGGACAAAAAGCTAAGCGGCGTGATGACGAAGTTCGTCACCGCCGACAGGTGGTCGAATTTCTGCGCCACGATCGCCCCCAGCGTTCCCAGCAGCGCCATGCAGACGCTGCCCATGAACAGAAACGTCGCCGCCCAGACCGGGTGCGCGATGCCCAGCCCGATGAACGGAAACACCGTCAAGAGGATCCCCAGCGCCACCGCGACCCCGCGCACGACACCGCCCAGCGCGTAGCCGATGGTCAGTTCCAACGCGCTGAGCGGCGGCATCAGCGTGTCCACGATATTGCCCTGCACCTTTGCCACCAGAAGCGAGGAGGAGGAATTCGCAAACGCGTTCTGGATCACCGTCATCATCAGGATGCCGGGGGCCAGAAAGCGCAGGATCTCTTCCTCCTGTCCCGGCGCCCGCGCCGACAGCGCCAGGCTGAAGACGCCAAGAAACAGCGCCGCGGTGGCCACCGGGGCCAGGATGGTCTGGCTCCAGATATTGGCGAAACGCGCGGTTTCGCGTGCAATCAGCGTCCGCAGGCCCAACCAATTGACCCGGCCGAAGCGGCGTTGCCCCATGCCGATGATGTCCGGTTCGCCCATGGGCGTGCTCCTTGCGCTGCGCGGCGCCTTGTAACCGCGGCGCGGAGGGTTAGTATAGAGCGCCGCGCGTGCAAGGCGCGCAGACCCCCGCAGCCGATGGAGCGCACCCATGTCCTGGACCGACGAACGTGTTGAGACCCTCAAGGCGATGTGGACCGAGGGCAAATCGGCCTCGCAGATCGCCAAGGAACTGGGCGGCGTCACGCGGAACGCGGTGATCGGCAAGGTGCATCGGCTGGGCCTGTCGAACCGCACCCAGCCCACGCGCTCGGCCGAGGAACCGGCGGCGGAGAAAACGCCGGAGCCGGCACCGAAACCCGCCGCGGTGGAGACGCCGGCCGAACCCCAGGCCGCCGCGCCCGCGCCGGCGCCGCGGGCCAAGCCTGTGATCGTGCCGGGCCAGCCGCTGCCGCCGCAACCCAGCCAGTCGGAGATCTCCGAAGAACAACGCGCCAGCCTGGCCGCGCTGGAGAAGAAGGCGCGCAAACTGACGCTGCTGCAACTGACCGAGCGGACCTGCAAATGGCCCATCGGCGACCCGGCGACGGATGAATTCTGGTTCTGCGGGCATCCGACCCAGCCCGGCAAACCCTATTGCGAGACCCATGTCAGCGTGGCGTTGCAGCCGATGTCCAGCCGCCGGGACCGCCGCGCGAGCCGCTGACGCGATTTCAGAAAACCAGCGATGAGCCCTGGCGCCGGCGCCGACATCCGGCTGCCATCCGTCGGCGACCATTAGGGGCAGATCGGTTCGCGCAATCGATCCAGAACCAGCTGAGAAGGCCAGCCCGCCGGCCGACTGCGCCATGGGTCAGGCGCGGCGGCTGCCGATGCTGGGCACGCCCAGGGTTTCCAGCACCTGAGCCTCGATATCCGGCGCGTTCATCGCGGCGGCGGCATACATCGCCGCCGGACTGTCCTGATCCAGGAAAAGATCGGGCAGCGTCATCATGCGGAAGGTCAGGCCGCTGTCGAACACGCCCTCTTTTGCCAGAAGCTGGGCGACATGCGCGCCAAAGCCGCCGACCGCGCCTTCTTCAATCGTGATCAGCGCGCGGTGGTGGCGGGCCAGTTGTAGGATCAGGTCGCGGTCCAGCGGCTTGGCAAAGCGCGCATCGGCAATCGTCGGGCTGATGCCCCGCGCCGCCAGTGCCTCTGCCGCCTTCAGGCACTCCGCCAGCCGTGCGCCGAAACTGAGAATGGCCACATCCTGCCCCTCGCGCACGACGCGGCCGCGGCCGATCTCCAACGGTCGACCGCGTTCGGGCATGTCGACGCCCACACCCTCGCCGCGCGGAAATCGGAACGCCGAGGGGCGGTCGTCGATCTGCGCCGCCGTGGCGACCATATGCACCAGATCGGCTTCGTCCGCCGCCGCCATGACCACAAAATCGGGCAGATTGGCCAGATACGCGATATCGAAGGCGCCGGCATGGGTCGGCCCGTCCGCCCCGACCAACCCGGCGCGATCGATGGCGAAGCGCACCGGCAGGCGCTGCAGCGCCACGTCGTGGACCACCTGGTCATAACCGCGTTGCAGAAAGGTCGAATAGATCGCGCAGAACGGCCGCATCCCGCCCGCAGCCATGCCTGCGGCGAACGTCACCCCGTGCTGTTCGGCGATACCGACGTCGAAACAGCGATCGGGAAAGCGCTCCGCGAACAGGTTCAACCCGGTGCCCGAGGGCATGGCGGCGGTCACCGCCGTGATCCGGTGGTCGTCCTCGGCCTCACGGATCAGCGCCTGGGCGAAAACCTTGGTGTAAGACGGTGCGTTCGATTTGGCTTTCTTCTGTGCGCCCGAGACAGGGTCGAATTTCGCCGTCGCATGACCGCGATCCGCCGCAGCCTCGGCCGGGGCGAAGCCCTTGCCCTTTTTCGTGATCGTATGGATCAGTATCGGGCCATCGGCGCGGACCTTGACCGTGCGCAGAACGCCCAGCAACTGGTCCATGTCATGGCCGTCGATCGGGCCCAGATACGAAAAACCCAACTCTTCGAACAACGTGCCCCCGACCGTGGCCGACTTGACCAGTTCCTTGGCCCGCCGCGCGCCCTCGCGCAGTGGCGGCGGCAGCAGGCTGACCGCGCCCTTGGCGGCGGCTTTCAGTTCCTGAAACGGCGCGCCGGCGTAAAGCCGCGACAGATAGCTCGACATCGCCCCCACCGGCGGCGCGATGGACATGTCGTTATCGTTGAGAATGACGATCAGCCGTTTGCCCAGATGGCCAGCATTGTTCAGCCCCTCATAGGCCATGCCGGCGCTGATCGCGCCATCGCCGATCACACAGATCACATCGCCCAATCCGTGTTCCGGCGCGCCGCCCAGATCGCGCGCCACGGCAAAGCCCAGGCCCGCGGAGATGGAGGTGGAGGAATGCGCCGCGCCGAACGGGTCATAGGGGCTTTCGCTGCGCTTGGTGAAACCCGACAGCCCGCCCGCCTGGCGCAGCGTGCGGATACGGTCGCGGCGGCCCGTCAGGATCTTGTGCGGGTAACACTGATGGCTGACATCCCAGATCAGCCGATCGGTCGGCGTATGAAACACAGCATGCAGCGCGACCGTCAACTCGACCACGCCCAACCCCGCGCCCAGATGCCCGCCGGTTTCCGACACGGCCGAAATCGTCTCCGCCCGCAACTCGTCGGCCAGTTTGGCCAGATCCGTATCGCTCATCCGGCGCAGCGCATCGGGGGTGTCGGCACGGTCCAAAAGCGGGGTGTGGGGGCGTTGGGCCATGCTGTTCTCCAGAGGCGGGGTGGCGGCCCCTATTTCTTGCGGCTGATCGCGAACGCGGCCGCGTGGCGCAGGTTTTCGGCGGCCGAGCCGTAGGGTGCCAGAGTGTCACATGCAGTTGACACCAAGTCACGCGCTTTTTTGCGCGCGCCCTCCAAACCCAGCAACGATACAAACGTCGCCTTACCCGCCTCCGCATCCTTTTGCGTGGCCTTGCCGGTCGCGTCCGGCGACCCGGTGACATCCAGGATGTCGTCACGCACCTGAAACGCCAGCCCAAGCGCCGCCGCATAGCGGATCAGGTTGGAGGCATCGGATTTGCCCAGGACCGCGCCGGCCTCCACCGCCCAGCCGATCAGCGCACCGGTCTTCAGGCTCTGCAGATACGAGATCTCGTCGAGGCTGAGCGGCGTAGGGCTGGTTTCGGCCGCGATATCCAGCGCCTGCCCGCCGACCATGCCTGCCGCGCCGGCGGCCTGGGCCAGCCGGGTGATCAGCTTGACCCGAATGGCGGGATCGGGCGCGGTCTGCGGCGCGGCGAGGATTTCGAAGGCCACCGTCTGCAACGCATCGCCGGCCAGGATCGCGGTGGCGTCGTCCCACTTCCGGTGCACCGTGGGTTTGCCGCGGCGCAGGTCGTCATCGTCCATTGCCGGCAGATCGTCATGGACCAGGCTATAGGCGTGGATGCACTCCACCGCCGCCGCCGCGCGCAGCGACTGCGTCTTCGGCACCCGGAACAGAACCCCGGTCTCCAGGGTCAGAAATGCCCGCAGCCGCTTGCCGCCGGACAGCGCGGCGTAGCGCATGGCCGCGCCGATCTTGGTGTCATCCGTCGGCAGCAGGCTGCCCAAGGCATCTTCCACATCGCGCGCCGCCGCGGTCAGTACGGCGGAAAACCGGGGATCGGGCGCGGTCACGCGATGTCGACGGGGGTGGTTCCCTCTGCCCCGCCCTCGGCATTGCGGGTGATCTGCGCGACCTTCTCTTCGGCTGCGGCGAGCTTGGTCTCGCAATGCGCGCGCAGCGCGGCCCCGCGTTCGTAAAGCGCGATGGAATCCTCCAGCGGGATCGACCCGCTTTCCAGATTGCCGACCACGGTTTCCAGTTCCGCCAGCGCCTGTTCGAAGGTCATTTCCTCAATGGGTGTGTCGCTCATTTTCCCCGCTCCATCAGCACGCCGACATGGGCCGCGACCGAGGCGCCCAGCGCATCGAGATCATAGCCGCCCTCCAAAGTCGAGATCAGCCGCCCCGCGCAATGCGCGTCGGCCAGGTCGCACAGCCGGTGCGTGACCCAGGCGAAATCCGCCTCCACCAGCGACAGATTGGCCAGCGGATCGGCGGCATGGGCATCGAACCCGGCAGAGACGATGACCAACTCGGGCCTTTGCGCCGCAACGAAGGGCATCACCTGCCGTTCGAACGCGCGGCGAAAGGCCGGGCCATCGGCTCCGGGCGGCAGCGGGACGTTCAGGATCTGCCCGTGTGCGCCGGTGTCCTGCGCCTGGCCGGTGCCGGGGTAGAGCGGGCTTTGATGGGTCGAGGCCAAGGCGATGGCGGGGTCGTCCCAGATCAGATCCTGGGTCCCGTTGCCGTGATGGACGTCGAAATCGACAATCGCGATGCGCGTCAGCCCATGCGCCGCCGCGGCATGGCGGGCGCCGATCACGGCGTTGCCGAACAGGCAGAAGCCCATCGGCGTCGCCGTTTCCGCATGATGCCCCGGCGGGCGCCCGGCGCAAAAGGCGTTGCGCACCTCGCCCGCCATCACGGCATCCACCGCCGCCACCAGCGCACCGGCGGCACGCAGCGCGGCCTGCAAAGAGCCCGCGGACACATGCGTATCCGCATCCAAGGCGCGTTGGCCGTGATCGGGGATCGCCGCACGGATTGCATCGATATGCGTTTGCGGATGCGCCCGGCGGATCTGATCTTCGGTCGCCTCGGGCGGGTCCAGCCGCACAAGATCGGCAAAACCGGGGCTGGCGAGCGCGGCCTCCACCGCCTCCAGCCGGGCGATCTGTTCGGGATGCCCTGGCGGGGTTTCGTGACCCAGGCCGGCGGGGTGGAAGAGATAAGCGGTGGTCATGGGACCGGGTCTATCATCGGGCAGGTCGGGCTGAAAAGCCGTCAGGTCCGCTGGCGCGCCGGGTTGCCGGTCACGGTCGCACCCGCAGGCACGTCCCGGGTGACGACGGCGCCGGCACCGACGATGGCGTCATCGCCCACCGTCACCCCGGCCAGAACGATCGCACCGCCGCCGATCCACGCGTTCGCGCCGATGGTGACGGGGCGTGCTATCTCCATCCCCCGCGCACGGGCGGCCGGGTCCTGATCGTGTTCGGCACAATAGATCTGCACGGCCGGCCCCAGCATCGCGCCATCGCCGATCCGCACCGGGGCGGTGTCGAGCACCGTGCAGCCGGCGTTGAGGTATACATCGCGGCCCAGATGCAGGTTGAAGCCATAAGCGCAGTGAAAGGGCGCCTCCAGATACGCGCCATGCGCCACCGACCCGAGGAGTTCGCGCAATGCCCCCGCCATGGCACCGCGCGCCGCCGGCATGCAGGTGTTATGCGCATGCACCGCGGCGCGCGCCCGATCGCGCAGGCGGCAAAGCTCTTCATCCATACAGGTGTAGGGCAGTCCGGCGGCCATCTTTTGCCGTTCGGACTGTCCGGTCAGGAGCGTTCCTTCAGGCGGATGACCACATCGACCTTGGAAATCTCGGTGCCCTCGGGCGCATCCGGCAGCGTCTCAATCTTGACGCTGTCCTTGGGGGCGTCGGTCAGGTGGCCGCCGTCTTCCCAATAGAAATGGGGATGATCCTCGGTGCGGGTGTCGAAATAGGACCGCGCGCCGTCGACCACGATCTCTGCCAACAGCCCGGCGCTGCAAAACGCCTTCAGCGTGTTGTAGACGGTGGCGAGCGATACCGCCTCACCCGCGCCGCGCGCAGCTTCGAACAACTCGTCCGCGGTGACGTGCCGGTTGTGCCCATCGCCCACAAGCAAAGTTGCCAGCGTCAGCCGCTGGCGCGTCGGTCTCAATCCCGCGCCTTGCAGCCAATCGGTGGCCCGGCGGCGTTCGGGTGTTTCGGTGGCGAGGGTCATCGCCCATGGCTCCTGTCGTCGTCGTTTCACTGTTGTCGCACAGGCGTTTAGCGATTTCCAGTCCTGGGTGGGGGCCGTGCGGTTTCGACGCTGTTTGCGCCGGCGAACCGCTTGCACCCCCGCCGAACGCGGTGTTAAGGGGTCCACGGGTCCCAAATGGACCGGCGCGGGGAAGGGCCTGGATGACCGAAATGCCGACAAGCTTCGATTTCGAGGGGCTTATCCGCTGCGCGAAAGGCCAATTGTTCGGTGCCGGAAACCCGCAACTGCCGGCACCGCCCATGCTGATGATGGACCGCATCACCGACATATCCGCCGATGGCGGCGCCGCGGGCAAGGGCCATGTCGTAGCGGAGTTCGACATCAAACCCGATCTTTGGTTTTTCAAATGCCACTTCCTGGGCGATCCGGTGATGCCTGGCTGCCTTGGGCTCGATGCGCTGTGGCAGTTGACCGGCTTCAATCTGGGCTGGCGCGGCATGCAGGGCCGTGGGCGGGCGCTGGGCGTGGGTGAGGTGAAGTTCACCGGCATGGTCACCCCGGCGACAAAACTCGTGACCTATCTTGTTGATTTCAAACGCATCATCGACCGAAAGCTCAAGCTGGGCGTGGCCGATGGGGTGATGAAGGCGGATGGCGAGACTATCTATACCGCCACCGGCCTGCGGGTTGGCTTGTTTCAGGACTAGGGCGTGCGCGCCCCGTCCGGTGCGGGAATAGGAGAACAGCCGATGCGCCGCGTCGTCATCACCGGGATCGGGATCGTATCGTCCATCGGCAACAATGCGGCCGAGGTGAAGCGATCCCTCAAGGATGGCCGGTCCGGCATCGAGTTCGCGCCGGATTATGCCGAAAACGGCTTTCGCAGCCGTATCCATGGCCAGCCGAAGCTGGATATCAGCGACCATATCGACAAGCGCAATCTGCGATTCATGGGCGACGGCGCGGCCTACAATTTCATTGCCATGCAGCAGGCGGTGGAGGACAGCGGGCTGACCGAAGCCGAGGTCAGCCACGAACGCACCGGGCTGGTGATGGGTTCGGGCGGGCCGTCGACCAAAAGCTTTTTCCGCGCGCACAATGTCGTGCGAGAGACCGGCAGCCCGAAACGCATGGGTCCGTTCATGGTCACCAAGGGCATGAGTTCGACCAACTCCGCCTGCCTGGCCACGCCCTTCAAGATCAAGGGGATCAACTACTCGATCACCTCGGCCTGTTCGACCAGCGCGCATTGCATCGGCAACGGGGTGGAGCAGATCCAGTTCGGCAAGCAGGACATCGTCTTTGCCGGCGGCGGCGAGGAGTTGGATTGGACGCTGTCCTGCCTCTTCGACGCCATGGGCGCGATGAGCTCGAAATACAACGACACGCCGGAAACGGCGAGCCGGCCCTATGACGAAACCCGCGACGGGTTCGTGATCGCCGGCGGCGGCGGCGTTGTGGTGCTGGAGGATTACGAACGTGCCAAGGCCCGCGGCGCGAAGATCTATGCCGAGGTCACCGGCTACGCCGCAACATCGGACGGCCACGACATGGTCGCGCCCTCGGGCGAAGGCGGCGAGCGGGCCATGCGTCTGGCGTTGGCGACGATCGGCAACCGCAAGGTCGGCTATATCAACGCGCATGGCACCTCGACGCCCGTGGGTGATATCTCGGAGATCGAGGCGATCCGCCGCATCTTCGGCGAAGGTCAGACGCCGCCGGTCAGCTCCACCAAGGCGCTGACGGGTCATTCGCTGGGCGCGACCGGCGTGCAGGAGGCGATCTATGGCCTGTTGATGCTGGAGGACGACTTCATCGCCGCCAGCGCCAACATCTCCACGCTCGACCCGGCATTGGATCCGGCCGAGATCGTGACCACACGGGTTGACGATGCCGGGCTGGATACGGTGCTGTCCAACAGCTTCGGTTTCGGCGGCACGAACGCCACGCTGGCGCTCAGCCGGGTTCAGGACTGACAAGGATGGCCGATCTGATGGCGGGCAAACGCGGCCTGGTGCTGGGGGTCGCGAACGATAAGTCTATCGCCTGGGGCATCGCCAAGGCCCTGCACGCGCAGGGCGCCGAATTGGCCTTCACCTATCAGGGCGACGCCTTCGGCCGGCGCGTGAAACCCCTGGCCGCGAGCATTGGCGCCGAATTGGTGCTGCCCGCAGATGTACGCGACGCGGCCTCTTTGGACGCCGTGTTCACCCGGCTCGGCGACGCTTGGGGGCGGCTCGATTTTCTGGTGCATGCGATCGCCTATTCCGACAAGGCGGAACTCTCCGGGCGCTTCATGAACACCAGCCGCGAGAACTTTCTGAACTCGTTGGATATCTCCTGCTACTCGCTGGTCGATGTCACCCGCCGCGCCGCGCCGCTTATGACCGAGGGCGGGTCGATCGTCACGCTGACCTATCTGGGCGCGCAGCGGGTGACGCCCAACTATAACGTCATGGGTGTGGCCAAAGCGGCGCTGGAGGCGGCGGTACGCTATCTGGCCAACGATCTGGGCCCCGACGGCATTCGCGTGAACGCGATCAGCCCCGGACCGATGCGTACGCTGGCGGGGGCGGCCATCGGCGGCGCCCGCAAGGTGTTCCGCAATGCCGAGGTCAACGCGCCGATGCGCGCCAATGCCACGCTAGAGGCGGTGGGGGGCACGGCGGTTTACCTGTTGTCCGATCTGGGCGCCTGCACGACCGGGGAATGCGTCTTCGTCGATGGCGGTTTCCACGCCACTGGCATGCCGCAGGTGGAGAACCTGTAACGCGCCTTGAGGCCCTGCGAAACGCGCCCCGGGGCCCGACCCGGGGCCTCTGGTTTCGCGCCAGGCGAAGAAGAGGCCCCGGATCAGGTCCGGGGCGCGTTCCGAAGAAAGTCGGAATCCCTCCAGCCTTCGGCTTTCGGCCTTCAGATCGCCTCTGAGAAACAACTGAGCCTGGAAGCCATGTCCTCCGGCGAGACCTCACGGCGGAAAAACGCGATCGAGCCCTCGTCGGGATGCATCAGATAGCTCAGCGTCGTATGGTCGACCAGATAGTGTTCGTCCGCGCCGCCGGTACCCGCGGCACGGGCGGCATAGACGCTATAGGCTTTCTTGGCGGTCTCCACCTGATCTTCGGTGCCGGTCAGACCGACCATGCGCGGGTGCATCGCGCCAACGTAGTCGGCCATGACCTCCGCCGTGTCGCGCTCCGGATCCACGGTCACGAAGACCGGTCGCACGATCGCGCCGTCTTCCTCGGCCAACTCCACCGCCTCGGCATTGCGCACCACGTCGAACGGGCAGACGTCGGGGCAGAAGGTGTAACCGAAATAGACCAGCGTCAGCCCCTCGACGACCTCGGCCTCGGTCACCTCGGCGCCATCGTGGCGCGTCAGCGTGAACGGCCCGCCGATGGCATCGGTGCCACGCCCCGTCCCCTCGCCGTAGCATTGCGCAAAACGGTCGCCGCGCTGCGCGCCGATCATATACGCCGCAGTGCCGGCCAGCAGCGCGCACACCGCAACACCGGCGGCTATGGCAAAAGTTCTGGTCATGGACATCTCTCCTTGGCGCTATATTCGCTGGTAGCGATGGCAGCGGCAACTCACAGCTTTGTCACAGCCCTGCCGCCAGCCCGGGACCGCGTATGAGACTTTTCTTCGACACACCCCGCCCCGCGCAGAACTGGGTACGCCTGCGCACGCTGGTCTATCTGCGCTGGCTGGCGGTGCTGGGCCAACTGATCGCCGTGGTGGTGTCGACACAGTATCTGGGCGTTCTGCTGCGGTTGGAGCTTTGCCTGCTGCTGATCGGTCTGTCCGCGGCGGTCAATCTGGGCACCACGTTGCTCTACCCCGAAAACAAACGTCTGGATCAGCGCGAGGCGCTGCTGACGCTGCTGTTCGACATCGCCCAGCTTTTCGCGCTGCTTTTTCTGACCGGCGGACTGAACAACCCGTTTGCGGTGCTGATGCTGGCGCAGACCATCATCGCGGCGACGGTGCTGAGCCTGGGGGCCACACTGATGCTGGGCTCGGTCAGTCTGCTGGCGGTGACCATCCTGGCGCAGGTTCACGTGCCCTTGCGGCTGGCCGATGGCGAGATTCTGGCGATTCCACCGATCCTGGTGGGGGGGATCTGGTCGGCGCTGACCATCGCCATCGTGTTTCTGGGCGTCTATGCCCGCCGGGTGTCGATGGAGACCTACTCCATGAGCGAGGCGCTGACCGCGACCCAACTTGCGCTGGAGCGGGAACAAAAGCTCACCGCATTGGGCGGCGTGGTCGCCGCGGCGGCGCATGAGTTGGGCACGCCGCTGGCCACGATCATGCTGGTGTCGTCGGAACTGGCGGACGATTTGTCGGATCGGCCCGAACTGGCCGAGGATGTCGCGCTGATCCGTGCGCAGGCGGACCGCTGCCGCCAGATCCTGTTGTCGATGGGCGAAAGCGGGAAGGAAGATCTGCACCTGCGCTACGCCCCGTTTTCCGCCGTGATCGAAGAGGCCGCACGGCCCCACATGAACCGGGCGGCGGTGGTGGAGATCCGGCAGCGCGGGACCGGCGGCGCCCAGCCAGAGATCCGCCGCCAGCCAGAGCTCGTGCACGGCGTGCGCAACCTGGTGCAGAACGCGGTCGATTTCGCCGAGACGAAGGTGTGGATCGATCTGGATTGGACGGAATCGCAGTTGATCCTGCGCGTGGGCGACGACGGCGCCGGCTATCCGGCGGATCTGCTCGGCCGTATCGGCGACCCGTTCCTGCGCCCGCGCAACGGCACGCGCAGCGCCGAGAGAGAGCGGCCCGGCTATGCCGGCATGGGGCTGGGGCTGTTCATCGCCAAGACGCTTTTGGAACGCACGGGCGCGGCGCTGACCTTTGCCAATGGCGTCCGCCCCGGCGGCCCGCCGCCCGATCAACCCAGCGGCGCGATCGTCCAGGTGGTCTGGGAACGCGCGCAGATAGAGATCCCGCGGGAAACGGTGCGCGGGGCCCTGGGCGAAAATCTCCCGCTCGCCCCCGCGCCTTAACCGTTCATTAAGCTTGCCTGCGAAAGAGTTAGCGCTGCAGACGGCAGGTGGCAGACACGTGAGGCGGAGTGGACCGTTGAAGACCTGGATCATAGGACGAGACGCGGGATCGCGCGGCGGCACCCGAATGTCGAAAGGCGCGGCCGCCGGCGCCGCCCCGCCGCCGCCGCTTTGCGCCGTGACGCTGAGCGGCGACCGGATCGTGTCCGCAAGCGGCGCCTGGCCGTCCGACCCGTCGATCCCGCTCACCCCCGGCGCGCCGGCGCGACCGTTGACCGAAAGCTCGGACCTCGACCCGGCCTTGGCCGCCGGCCTTACCCGCTTTCTGGATACCGGCGAGGCCGCGATCCTTCACCTGAACGGGCGCGACGGTCGCCTGCTGCGCCTGGAGATGTCGGTCAGCCGGCTGCGCGGGCACCTGACATTCCACCGCGCCAGCCCGGGCGAGGCGGCACTGTACCACCGCCTGGCCGAAACCGAGGCGCCGCTGGCCGAAACGGCGCGGCTGCGGGCGCGGGCCGAAAACGGCCCCGTGATCGCCTTCGAGACAGACGCCGCCGGCGCGCTGACCTGGGCCAACGATGCGGCCGCGGCCTATCTGCGCACTGGCGCGGGCAAAGCGGCGCTACAGGCGCTGGCGCCCGGCACCGGCGACGGCCAGACGCAATTGCGCAGTGAGGATGGCACGCAACTTGGCTGGGTGCGGGTGTCCACCGTGCCCACCGATGACGGGCGCACGATCACCTATCTGGAGGATATCGACGCCCAGGCGCGGGCCGAACAGTCGCTGGAAAGCTTCATGTCGACGCTGACAGAAACCTTTGCGCATCTCGACATCGCGTTGGCGATCTTCGATCGCGAACGGCAGTTGAGCCTGTTCAATCCCGCGCTGACGAATCTTTTCGGGCTCGACCCGGTGGCGCTGGCCCAGAGGATGAGCTTTCGCGAGTTTGTCGAAGCCCTGCGCCAGAACCGCATGGTGCCCGAACAGTCGGATTTCACCGCCTGGCGCCGGCGTCTGGCGGAGGTGTGCTCTACCGCGGCCGAAACCCCGTATGGCGAGGACTGGACGCTGCCCTCGGGACAGGTCATCCGCGTGTCCGCGCGGCCGCACCCGCGTGGGGCGATCGCCTTCGTCTTCGAGGACATCTCGCGCCATGTGAACCTGGAACGTCGCTACCGGGCGGAAGTCGAACTGGGCCAGGCGACGCTCGATCGGTTGCGCGACGGGGTCGCGATGTTCAGCAGTTCCGGCCAAGTTCTGTTTTCCAACGATGCCTTCAACCGGGCGCTGGGTGTCGATGCGCTGGACACGGTGATGGATGACGGCATCGACGGCGTCATCGCCGCCGCCGAGACATCGCTGGGCGACGGCGCCACCTGGCAGGAGTTCAAGCGTTTCGCCTTGGCCGCGGAACGCTCTGGCCAGTGGGATTGCGCAACGGACCCGACGGATGGCACCGCCTGGCGCCTGCGCGCCAGTGCCCTGCCCGATGGATCGACTCTGCTGATGGTCTCGCACATGGCCGATGCCGGCGGCCGCCCGCAACCGATCCCGATGGCGCGGGTGTCGTAGGGTCGGGACCCATCCCCCCGCACCTCCGGTTTGACAGATTTTCCGCCTGAAGTGTGAGCGAGCGCGTGGGAATGGTGGCTCTATTTCAAGGCCCTGGTCGGCACCGCTGAGGTTTCGTGGATCTGGCGCCGGCGGCGCAGGAGAAATGGGTCCTGACCCCAACCCGCTTGCAACGCCCCGCACCGCCCGGCAAGAAAGCCGAAAGGCTATGGAATGGCGGCGCGTCGAATTTCAGTTCAGTTCAGCAGCGAAGCGGACACGGCGCGGGCCGCCGCCGCCTTGGCCGCCACCCTGCGCGGCGGCGACGCGGTGCTTTTGTCGGGCCCGCTGGGCGCCGGAAAATCCGCCTTTGCCAGGGCCGCGATCCAAGCGGCGCAGGCCGCCGCCGGTCAGCCGGTGGAGCCGGTGCCGTCGCCGACCTACACCTTGGTGCAGCCCTACCGAATCGGCGATCTGTGGTGGTGGCACGCCGATCTCTATCGGTTGGGCGATGCGGCGGAGATCGCGGAGCTTGGACTTGAGGCGGTCATCGAGGAGGCCGTTTCGCTGATCGAATGGCCCGAAGCGATGGGTGATCTGACCCCGGCGCGGCGACTGGAGATTGCGCTGGAGCCCGGCACCGCGGCAGACGTCCGTCTGGCCCACATCACGGCGCATGGCCCGGGTTGGGCGCCGGCGCTCCGCGCCTTGGGCGACAATGCGAAAGGGGCCGCGCATGCCCCTACGTGAGGCGGCGATCGCGGCCTTTCTCGCCGCCGGCGATTGGCGGGACGCGGCGCTCGACCCGCTGCCGGGCGATGCCTCGACCCGGCGTTATGCGCGGCTGCGGCGGCCGGACGGGGCGGGCGCGATGCTGATGGATGCACCGCCGGACACCGCTCAAAGCGTGATCCCCTTCGTCGACATGACCGCGCGGCTGCGCGGGGTCGGTCTCTCCGCGCCGGCGCTTTACCAAACGGATCCAGCGCTGGGACTTCTGCTGATGGAGGATCTGGGCGACGATCTGTTCGCCCGCCTTTTGCAACGCCAACCGGATTTGGAGCGCGAGCTTTACGCCGCCGCGGTCGACCTATTGGCCGTGCTTCAGGCAGAACCAAGCCTGGCGCACGGCCTGCCCGACTATGACCGGCAGATCCATCACCGTGAGGCTTTGCTGGCGCTGGATTGGTATGCGCCGCCGACCGACCGGGCGGCAGGGGCGCGGCAGGTGTATCTGGCGCTGATCGACGATCTGATCGCCGGCCTGACGCCCGCGCCGCCGGTCTGCGTGCTGATCGACTACCACGCCGAGAACCTGGTCTGGCTGCCGCAGCGCGCAGGCCATGAAAGGGTCGGGCTGCTCGACTATCAAGATGCGCGCGCCGGCCACCCGGCCTATGACCTGGTCTCTCTGCTGCAGGATGCGCGCCGCGATGTCGGGCTGGATCTGCAGGCGCGGATGCGCGCCCGTTTTGCCGCGGCGGCGGGGGTCGCGCCGGCGGCGCTCGATGCCGATTGCGCGCGGCTGGGCGCGCATCGCAACCTCAAGATCCTGGGCCTCTTCGCACGGCTGGCGCGGCGGGACGGAAAGCCGCGCTATGTCGATATGATCCCGCGGGTCTGGGACCATTTGCAGACCGATCTGGCGCATGCCGATCTGGCGCCGCTGCGCGACTGGGTCGCCCGCCACCTGCCGCCGCCGACGCCCGCGGTCCTGGCCGGGTTGCGCCGGGGCGCCGCGGCATGAGCATGTCGCCGGATACCGCGATGGTCTTTGCCGCCGGGCGCGGCACGCGCATGGGCGCGCTGACCGCCGACCGGCCCAAGGCGATGATCGCAGTCGCCGGGCGTCCCTTGATCGACCACGCGCTGGAGTTGCTGGCGGCGCACGGCGTCGCGCGCGCGGTGGTCAATACCCACCATGTTCCCGCACCGCTGCACGCGCATCTGGCGGCCGAAACGCGGCTCGATGTGCAGATCTCTCACGAGAACGAGCTGTTGGAGACCGGCGGCGGGCTGCGCCATGCTCTGCCACTGCTGGGCAAGGGGCCGGTCTGGACGCTGAACGCGGATGCGGTCTGGCGTGGCCCGAACCCGTTAGCGCCCCTGGCCGGGGCGCTGCCCATGGCGGCCGCGCGGCTGCTTTTGGTGCCGCGAGCGGCGGCGCGCGGCCATACCGGGCCGGGCGATTTCTTTCTGGAAGACAGCGGCCATCTGCGGTGGCGGGGGTCGGCGCCCCACGCGCCCTATGTCTACACCGGGCTGCAGGTGATCGATCCCGCACCGGCGGCGAACATCCCCGGCCCCGCCTTTTCGCTGCACGCGATCTGGGACCAGTTGCTGGACAGCCGGCGGCTGTTCGGCGCGGTCTATGCCGGCCAATGGTGCGATGTCGGCCGGCCCGAAAATATCGCCCTGGCCGAGGCGATGCTGCGCGATGGCTGAGCCGCTGTTTTCGCCGCAGGACCGGCCGCGGCTTTTCGCCGTCCCACCCGGGGTGGATTTCGGCCACGCTTTGCTGGCGGGGCTCGACGCCCGCCTTAACAGGGCACGCGCCGATCCGTTTGCCAGGGCACGGGTGGAGATCATCGTCAACACCCAGCGCGCGCGCCGGCGGCTGATGGCGCTGCTGACGGCGGCGCCGGTCGCGCTTTCCCCGCGGGTGCGCGTGTTGGAGGATCTGGCCGAAGACTTCCCCGATCTGCCGCCGCCGCTGCCGCCGCTGAGCCGGCGGCTGGAACTGACCCGGCTGGTCGCGGCCCTGATCGCGGCGGATCCCCAGATTGCGCCTGGTGCCGCGGCTTTTGCGCTGGCCGACAGTCTGGCGCGCCTGCTGGAGGAGATGCAGATAGAGGCGGTGGACACCGGTGCCCTGGCCCGCCTGACACCGCCCGAAAGCGCCGGGCACTGGCAGCGCAGTCTGGCGTTTCTGAAACTGATCGAACCGGCCATGGCGGCCGCCGATCCGTCCGGCCTGGACCGCGCCGCGCGCACCCGCCTGGCGCTGGAACGGCATGCGGCGCGCTGGCGGGCGCAGCCGCCGGCTCACCCGGTGATCGTCGCCGGCTCGACCGGTTCGCGCGGCGCGGTGGCGGCGTTCATGGCGGCGGTCGCCGGCCTGCCGCAGGGGGCGGTGGTGCTGCCGGGGCTGGACATGGACATACCGGATGCGGTGTGGGCACGCCTGACCGCGCCGGATGCCTCGCAGGATCATCCGCAGTTTCCCCTGGCCAAGCTTTGCGATCGGCTGGGCCTCGCGCCCGGCGACATCCCCGCCTGGACCACCGCGGCAGCGCCGGCCGCGCCGGATCGCAACCGGCTGTGGTCGTTGGCGTTGCGCCCGGCGCCGGTCACCGACCAGTGGCTTGCCCAAGCGCCCGCGCTTGCGCCCACGGTCGCCCAGGCCTGCGCCGGGCTGAGCCTGATGGAGGCCGAAACGCCGCAGGAGGAAGCCACCGCGATCGCGCTGGCGCTGCGCCGCGCCGTCGAACACGACCGGCGCGCGGCGCTGATCACACCGGATCGGACGCTGGCGCGCCGGGTCGCGGCGGCGCTCGACCGTTGGAGCATCCTGCCCGACGACAGCGCCGGCCGCCCTTTGGGCCTGACGCCGCCGGGTGTGTTCCTGCGCCTGACCGCGGCGCTTTTGGCTGGCCCACCCGACCCGGTGAGCCTGGTGGCGCTGCTGAAACACCCACTGACCGCGCGCGGCAACGATGACCGCCGGGCGCGCCACCTGGCGCTGACGGCGCAGCTGGAACAGAGGCTGTTGCGCGGCCACGGGCCGGAGGTGACCGCCGACCACTTGCGCGCCTGGGCTGCGGAAGCCAAGGACCCCGAGGCCCTGGCCTGGATCGACGCGGTGATCGGGGCGCTGCCCCTGGCCCAACCGGGTCCGCAACCGTTGCCGGATCGCGTCGCCGCGCATCTGACCTGCGCCGAGTCGCTGGCCGGGGCGGAGTCGCTGTGGGCCGAAGCCGCCGGCCAGGCGGCGGCACAGATCATGGGCGATCTGCGCGCCCATGGCGGCGCCGCGGCGCCGATGGCCGCGGCTGAGTACCGCGCGCTGCTCGACACCGCATTCGCCGGGGTCGACGTGCCCGAACCCGCCTATCTGCCGCGCGCGGACATCGCCATCTGGGGCACCTTGGAGGCGCGCACGCAGTCCGCCGATCTGTTGATCCTGGGCGGGCTGAACGAGGGGGTCTGGCCCGCACAACCCGATCAGGACCCCTGGCTGAACCGCCAGATGCGCCGCGATCTGGGCCTGCCGCTGCAGGAACGGCGCGTCGGCCTGTCGGCGCATGACTTCCAGCAGGCCGCGTGCGCCGAAACCGTGATCCTGTCCCGGGCATTGCGCAACGGCGATGCGCCAGCGGTGCCGGCACGCTGGCTGTTGCGGCTGGTCAGCCTGTTGCCCGGGATCGGCGATGCCGGGCGCGACGCACTGGCCGCCATGCGCGCCCGCGGCGACGAGATCCTGACCCTGCACCGCAGCGAACGCGCCGCGATCCGGCCGACGCCGCCGGCGTCGCGCCCCGCGCCGGTGCCGCCGCCGGCGGATTTCCCAACCGCGCTGCCGGTGACCCAGATCGAGCGGCTGATCCGCGACCCCTACGCCGTCTACGCGCGCTATCACCTGCGCCTGCGGCCGCTCGACCCGCTGCGCGCGGCGCCCGATTCGATGGCGCGGGGCACCGGTTTTCACAAGGTGCTGCAGCGGTTCATCGCGCAGACCCGGGCCGGGCTGCCCGCCGATGCACCCGAGGTGTTCGCCAAGCTGACCGAGGCGGTGCTGGCGGCAGAGGTGCCCTGGCCCGCCATCCGGGCGCTCTGGCAGGCGCGGCTGCTGGCCTTTGCCGGACCGTTTCTGGCGGCCGAAGGCGCGCGCCGCGCCCGGGCCCGGCCGGCACTGCAGGAAACCGCCGGCCGCGTCGATCTGGGCGGTCTGCCGCGCGACTTTGCGCTCACCGCACGCGCCGACCGGATCGACAGCGACGGTGCGGGCGGTGTCGCGATCTATGACTACAAGGGCACACTGCCGTCCGCCAAACAGGCGGCCGCGTTTCACAAGCAGTTGCCCCTTGAGGCGGGGATCGCGTTACGGGGCGGGTTCGAAGATCTAAGGGCCGACCGCACGCTGGCCCTGGAACTGCTGGGCACCGATGCCACCGCAAAGACGCTGGCGCTGGAGGCCGACCATGCGGCGCTGGATCAGGTCTGGGATGAACTGTCGGCGATGCTCACGGCCTATATGTGCGGCGCGGGCATGGTCGCGCGCGCCCGGCCTGCGCTGCAAAGCTATGGCGGCGATTACGACCACCTGGCGCGGCACGGAGAATGGGCCGACAGCGACCCGTGGGTCACGGAGCCGGTGCCATGAGCGCCGCCGACGCCTCTGCCGCGCAAAACCGCGCCGCGCGGCCCGACCGGTCGTCCTGGGTCGCGGCCAATGCCGGTTCGGGCAAGACCCGGGTGCTGACCGACCGGGTCGCGCGGTTGCTGTTGCACGGCGCCGACCCGTCGCGGGTGCTCTGCCTGACCTACACCAAAGCCGCCGCCGGAGAGATGCAGACCCGGCTGTTCCAGCGCCTGGGCGCCTGGTCCATGGCAGAGGATGCGGCGCTGGCCGACGCCCTGGCCGAATTGGGCGAGGCCACGCCGACCGCCGAACGTATGGCACGGGCGCGCACGCTGTTCGCGCGGGCGCTGGAGACCCCGGGCGGGCTGAAGATCCAGACCATCCACGCCTTTGGCGAGGCGCTCTTGCGCCGATTTCCGATAGAGGCCGGCGTCTCGCCCCGGTTCGAGGTGCTGGAGGACCGGCAGGCCGCGCGCCTGCGTGCACAAGTGCTGGACCACCTGGCGCAGGCGCCTGAAACCGGGTTCGCCGCGCTGGCGCCGCACCTGCAGGCCGATGCCGGCGGCGTGGATGCGCTGATGCTGGCAATTCTGGCCAATCGCGACCGCTTCCGCGCCGATCCCGAAGACCCGGCTCTTCCTCATGGTCTGGGGCTGCGCGACACCACGCCGCCCGCGGTGGCTGCGGCGCTGGCGCCGGATGAACTGGACGAATTGATCGCCGCGCTGGTGGGGTCGGACGGCGCGGACGCGGCGGTCGCCGCCGTCGCGCTGGAGCGCGAGCGCGCGGCCCCGGGCGCGGATCTCGACGGATTGGCGAAGGCGCTGCTGACCAAGGATGGCACGCCCCGTGCACGGGTTCTCAACAAGGCGGTCCGTACCGCGGCACCCGACTGCGAGACTTGGCTCAACACGCTTGTCGACGGCACCTGCGCGCATCTGCATCACCGCGCGGCGGCGGCAGCGGTGGCGAAAACCCAGGCGCTCTACCGGTTCGCGCGGGCGTTTCTGGCCGCCTATGACGCCGCAAAGGCCGCGCAGGCGGTGCTCGACTTCGACGATCTGGTGCGCCTGCCCGGCGCACTTTTGACCCAGGCCGAAGCAGCGGAATGGGTGCGCTACAAGCTCGATGGCGGGATCACCCATGTGCTGGTCGACGAGGCACAGGATACCAGCCCGGCGCAGTGGCGGGTGATCGATGCGCTGGTCGATGAGTTCTTCAGCGACGCGGCCCAGGCGGGCCGGACGCTGTTCGTGGTCGGCGATCCGAAACAGTCGATCTTTTCGTTTCAGGGCGCCGAACCCGCCACGTTCGCTGCGCAGCAGGGCCGCTATGCCACCCAACTGGAGGCGCTGGGGCCCGGCCTGCAGCGGTGCGAGCTTTTGTATTCCTTCCGCTCCGCCGCGCCGATCCTTCGCCTGGTCGATCAGGTGCAGCGCGACGGCGCCCAGCCGCGGCACCTGCCCTTCCACGACCGGATGCCCGGCCGGGTCGATCTGTGGCCGGTCGTGGAGTTGCCCGAGACGCCGGCGGAAAAGCCCTGGCATGCGCCCGTCGATGCCCCTGACCCCGACGACACGCGGCGCATTCTGGCACGGCGGATCGCCGACCACCTGGCCGATCTGCTGCACGCCGGCACGGTGCTGCCCGGCATGGACGGGCCGCTGAGCGCCGGCGACGTCCTGATCCTGGTCCGCAGCCGGGGTATTTTGTTCCGGGCACTGCTGACCGCCCTGACCGAGGCCGGTGTGCCCGTGGCCGGCGCCGACCGGCTGCGGGTCAACGAACAACTGGCGGTGCGCGATATCCTGGCGCTGCTGTCCAGCATCGCGACACCGGCGGACGATCTGTCGCTGGCCGCGGCGCTGCGGTCACCGCTTTTTGGTCTGACCGAGGCAGAACTCTACCGGCTGGCGCAGCCGCGCGGCGGCACGCTGGCCGCCGCGCTCACCGGGTCGGGCGCGCATGCGCATGCGGCGGGGATTTACGCCGATCTGCGCGGCCAGGCAGATTTCCTGCGGCCGCACGATCTGATCCAACGGCTGCTCATCCGCCACGGCGCCGGAACCCGCATCGTTGCGCGTCTGGGCGCAGAGGCCGGCGACGCGGTCGCGGCACTTCTGGATTTGGCGATCGACTACGAACGTGTCGAACCGCCGACGCTGACCGGGTTTCTGGATTGGATGCAGGCCGGCGATCCGGAGTTGAAACGCCAGTTGGATGCGGAGGCGGGTGACGTTCGGGTGATGACGATCCATGGCGCCAAAGGGCTGGAGGCCCCGCTGGTGATCCTGCCCGACACGATCCGCGGCGGAAACCCGGCGCCGCCCGCGCCGCTGGTGCGCGTGGGCGCCGATATCGCCGCGCTGCGCGACCGGAAGGAGACCCGCGCCCCGGCCGTTGCGGCGGCGGTCGACGCGGCCGCGGCGCGGGAGGCCGAGGAGGACCGGCGGCTGCTCTATGTGGCGATGACCCGCGCCGAACGTTGGCTGATCGTGGCCGGCGCCGCGTTGAAAAGGCCGGCCGCCGACCCCTGGTACGACCGGATCGAGGCGGCGATGGCGGATCTGGGCGCGGCGGAGACCGCCACCGGGCTGTCGCTGCACCACCGGTGGGACGCGGTCGCCGCCGCGCCGGCGCCGCAGCCCGGCGACGGGCCGACGCCGCCCGCCCTGCCCGTCTGGCTGTCCACCCCGCCGCCGCCGGCACCGGAGCCCCCGACGATCCTGTCGCCATCCCGCGACGGTGGCGGCTATGCCGACCCCACACCCGCTGCGGCGCAAGAGCCGGCGCCGGCGCCGGCGGGCGATCCCATCCTGCGCGGGCATCTGCTGCATCGGCTGCTCGAAGACCTGCCCGGCCTGCCGCGCGCCGCTTGGCCCGCTTTCGCGGATGCGCTGATATCCCACATCGGCCCCGGCGCCCCGGCCGCGGCCGAACTTCTGGCCGAAGCCACCGCGCTGGTGGACGATCCGACCCTTTCCTGGATCTTCGCCCCCGGCGGTCTTGCCGAAGCGGGGCTGGCAGGGATTTCCGCGGGCCTGGGCGGGCGCACGCTGAGCGGGCGCATCGACCGACTGGTTGCGCATGACGGCGCGATTTGGGCGATCGACTACAAATCCGACGCCGCCCCACCGGATCCGGGGCAACCGTTGGCGGCGGAATATGCCGGCCAGCTGGCGCTTTATGTCCTGGCCCTGGAAGATATCCTAAAAGGCCAGCCGATCCGTGCCGCGATCCTGTGGACCCGTCGTCGCACGCTGAGCCAACTGCCCCACGAAGCCGTGAGCACGGCACGCCGACGGCTCCAGCCCCATTGACCGCCCGGACCGGCGTACATAGATTCGCGGCTCAGGCGAGACAACACAGCAGGAGACTGTCATGGCGACCGTAAATGTCACCGATGCGAGCTTTGACGCGGAAGTCGTGAAGTCCGACATTCCCGTCGTGGTGGATTTCTGGGCCGAATGGTGTGGCCCGTGCAAACAGATCGGCCCGGCGCTGGAAGAGCTTTCCGAGGAAATGGAAGGCAAGGTAAAAATCGCCAAGGTCAATGTCGACGAAAACCCCTCCTCGCCCAGCCAACTGGGCGTGCGCGGGATCCCGGCGCTGTTCCTGTTCAAGGACGGCAAGGTCGTGTCGAACAAGACGGGCGCCGCGCCCAAGGCGGCACTGCAGGGCTGGATCGAAGACGCGATCTGACCGCGCCGCGGACCGCTGAAAAGAGAATCTCCGCCGGCGGGTCGCCCGCCGGCGTTTTCGTGCGATCTGCCCGGCCGACCGTTTGCCGGGGGTGCGAAGGGTGGACCGGGGTATGGAAACCGCGCTGCTTGTGGCCCAGTTGGGGGCGTTGTCGGTGGTCACCGCCTGGCTGCTGCTGGGGGTGCGCGACAACGTCCTCTACCCCGATCAAAACCGCATCCTGACCAGCATGGTCGTCAGAATGGAGCTTCTGAAGCGCGAGCACCCGGATGCCTTTGCCCAGATCGGCCACCGGCGGATAGAGAACCCCGCCCTGCTCAACACGCTGTTCTGGATCATCGTGGGGGCGGAAATCCTCGTAAGCCTGGTGATGCTTGTGGGCGTCGGCGCGTTGGCGGGTGCGGCTTTGGGGCTGCTCCCCGCGGCGGGCGCCCGCGCGGTCGCGGTGCTGGGCGCGTTCGGCTTCACCATGATCTGGGCATCGTTTCTGGTTGCCGGAAACCACTTTGCCTATTGGTTTTGCCATAAAGAACAGCAGTTTACCCACTATCAGATGACGATGTGGGGGCTTGGGACGCTGATCTTCGTGGTTCAGGGCTAGAGCAAAACCGTTTCAGCTGAATCAGTCTGAAAAAGGGTTTTGGTCCAGATTCAATCGTTTGAGAAAAATCCTAGGATCAGATTGGTTCGATCTGGCCCGTCTTTGCCCTAAGCGATCAGAGCCGGATCAACCGAGCCAAACCGCGTCCGACGACCCCAGCCGCCCCGCCGGCCGGTCCCATTGCAGGCGCCGCCCGCCCAGTTTCAGCGGCGCCTTCAGCCGGTGGGCCGGGCCCCATTCGGTCTGTTCGAGCGCGCTTTGATAGTCCTCGGCCCGTGGCTTTGGGAACGGCGCCGCTGCCGGCGTCGCCGCCACGCGCGTCAGCAGATCCGCGGTCTTGGCCAGCGACGTGAACGCCCGCAACCCCGCACCGGTGCGGCGCCGCTCTGCCAGCCCGCGCAACGCCGCGGCGGCAAGCGCATAGCCGGTGGCGTGGTCCAGCGCCTGCACCGGCAGCGGAAAGGGCCGGTCGGCGCCGCGCCAACACATGCCGGCCCGGGCAATGCCGGCACTCATCTGCACCAGGCTGTCATAACCGCGCCGCCCGGCCCAGGGCCCGGTCCAGCCATAGGCGTCCAGCGCGATGTCGATCAGCCCCGGCCGCGCCGCCTGCCGAACCGCGGCGCCCAGATCCAGCGCGTCCAGCGCGCTCGGCCGATAGCCTTGGATGACCACATCCGCCTGGGCCAACAGATCCAGAAACCGCGCCCGCCCCGCGGCCGATTTCAGATCCAGCCGCGCACAGCGCTTGCCCAAGGTCACGTCCGGGGCGACCGAGGGTTCGTCCCAGCCCGGCGGATCCAGGCGCAGCACCTGCGCGCCCAGCCCGGCCAGCGCGCGGGTCGCGATCGGACCGGCCAGGATCCGTGTCAGATCCAGCACCTTGACCCCGGCAAGCGGCCGCGCCGGGTCGAGCGGGGCGTCGTCTGGTCGGCCACCCGCCTGTTGGTGCAGATGAAACTGCGGTTCCGCCGCCACCGCGGCGCCCTGGGGATGCACCCGCCAATCGGCGAGCGACCGCATCTGCGCCGCCACGCCGCCCTCGGCCACCACCGCCGCTTCCAGCGAAGTGCCGGACCACGCGCCCACGGCCACCGCGACCCGCGCCCGGTCAGCATCCGCATCCAAACCCAGCGCCCGCAACGCGGCGGCGCGGTGATGCGCGGCATTGGTGTGCAGCCGGATCCAGCCGTCGGCGGTGGCGTAGTCCCCGGCGACCGCGTCCCAGATCGGCGGGATCTGCCAGCCCTGCGGCGCGATCGAGCTTTGAAACCACAACGCCGTGCGCCGCCAATCGATCGAGGCCGACGGCGCCGCATGGCCCGCCGCCGCGACCAATTCCGCCGCCGCAAGCCCTACCGCGGCGACCGAGGCCGCGCCCAGCGCGCTGGTGGCGAAGACCGAGGGCAGATCCGGGCCGGGCACATAGATCACCCGTTCCATCGCCTGCGGTTCGCCGCCCAGGCCGCACCACAGCGCTTCCAAAAAGACCGTCGCCGGATCAGGTACCGCAGAAGGTGGCATGAACACGTTCCGACGCGTGGGGGCTGGCGCGATAGGGGCTTTCGGCAGGCGCATCGAACGGGGTGGCAAGCGCCGCGTTCAACGCATGAAACGGCGCCAGGTCACCATCCGTGGCGGCCGACAATGCGGCCTCCACTTGATGATTGCGCGGGATGATCGCGGGGTTCGCGACCTTCATATCACCCGCCCGCGCCGCGGGATCGCCCCCCTCCCGCGCCAACCTCGCGTGCCAAATCGGTCGCCAGCTTTCCAGGCCGTCGATATCCGCCGCCAGTCCGGGCGGAAGCGGCGCGTCGTCCGCGGTTTCGGCCAGCGCGCGAAACGTGTTGGTGAAGTCGGCCTCGGCCGCGGCCATCCGACCGAGGAAATCCAAAACGAAATCCGCATCCTCCGGCTGTTGCGCGCGCAGCCCCAGCTTGGCGCGGAACACACTGCGCCAGGCGTTTTGATAAGCGTCCGGAAAGCCGTCGATGATCGCCTGCGCCTCCTCCACGGCGGCCTCGCCCGCGCCGATCAGCGGCAGCAGACAGGTCGCCAACTGCGCCAGGTTCCACTGCGCGATGCCCGGCTGGTTGCGATAGGCATAGCGGCCGAACTGGTCGATGGAACTGAACACCGTGTCGGGGTGATAGACATCGAGAAAGGCGCACGGGCCGTAATCTATGGTTTCGCCGGAAATCGCCATGTTGTCGGTGTTCATCACGCCATGGATGAACCCCACACCCATCCAGGCCGCGACCAACCGCGCCTGCGCGTCGACCACGGCGCGCAACAGATCCGCGGCCGTGTCCAGGCCCGGATGCAGCGCCAGACCCAGGCCTGCCAATGCCTGCAGGGCCTCGGTGTCCCGGCGGGCGGCGGCGTACTGAAAACTGCCCACGCGCAGATGGCTGCGGGCGATGCGCGCCAGGATCGCGCCGGGCAGCGGCACCTCACGCTGGACGGTCTCGCCGGTTGCGACCGCCGCCAGCGCCCGGGTGGTCGGGATGCCCAGGGCCGCCATCGCCTCGCCGATCAGATACTCGCGCAGCACCGGACCCAACGCCGCCCGGCCATCGCCGCCGCGCGAAAACGGCGTGCGCCCCGCCCCTTTCAATTGCAGATCGACCGGCGTGCCGTCCGACAGCCGCAAACCGCCGAGCAAAATCGCCCGCCCATCGCCCAACTGCGGCACCCAGCCGCCGAACTGGTGTCCGGCATAGGCCAGCGCCACCGGCGCCGCGCCGGTCGGCACCGCGTTCCCGGCCAGCGCAGCCACCCCGGCGGACGACGCGAGCGCATCCGCGTCCAGCCCCAGATCGCGCAGCAGGCCCTCGTTCAATGCCAGCAGGCGGGGGGCCGCCACCGCCACCGGCGCCTGTGCGACCCGCAGTCGCGCCGGCAGCGCCGCGTAAGGGTGATCGATCAGGGGCAGTACCTGGGTCATGGCCGTCCGTGTCCTGCAGCCGCGCTGGATTGGGTCGTGTCTGTCCGCCCGGATCTTTCCGGGCCCGAGGGCTGATTCTAGCCGGCGTGCCATGCCATAGCCATCCACATTCCGCCGCGAACGCGGCCGGGCGCCGGCAGCCCCCACCACCACAGCCCAAATCCGTGGGCCCTGCCCGCGCAAGGCCCGGCAAGGCCGCGCTTGACCGGGCGAAGCGATCTGGCGCAGAACCCGGGGCACGGGGCCCCTTAGCTCAACTGGATAGAGCGGCCGACTTCTAATCGGCAGGTTCCGGGTTCGAGTCCTGGAGGGGTCGCCAGCGCCATTTGGCCGCATGGTACCGGCGACCCGGGCATCCAGCCCGGATGGGCCTTTCGAGCCGCTTTCTGTGGCTCAGAACGCACGGAATCGCGCGGGTTCCGGCGCATCCCGGGCGTAGAGGGCCCGATCACCCCGTTGTTGCTTTACACGGCAAGGCCGTCCTGTATACGGAACGTCAGAGGTCGGGCAGGCATCACAGGTGTAGACGGCGCAAGAGCGGTCAACGCATAACGATAAGACGGTTCCGACGGGCGACGCGAAGGAACGACCTTGACAGCATATCTCAACGGGCTTGCGACGGCGGTACCGCCGCATGAACTTCCGCAGAATCTCGTGCAGGTAAAGGCCCAGGCAATCCTAGGTCCGAAGTACCCGCAGTTCGAACGTCTGCTATCGACTTTCGTCAGTTCCGGCATCGAGCGGCGATACTCCGTCGCGCCCTTCGAATGGTTCGAGGAACCCAAGGGCTGGACCGACCGCAACAGTCTGTATCTGCAGGGCGGCACGCGCATGTTCATCGATGCCGCCCGCGGCGCGCTGGCGGATGCCGGCTGGCAGGCGGACGAGGTCGACACGATCGTCACCGTGACCTCCACCGGTGTCGCCACGCCGACGCTTGAGGCGCTGGCATTGAAGGATATGGGCTTCCGCACCGATGTGCTGCGCGTGCCGGTCTTTGGGCTGGGCTGTGCCGGCGGCGTGTCCGGCCTTGCCATCGCCGAGGCACAGGCCGCCGCGCGCCCCGGCTCCAAGGTGCTGCTGGTGGTGGTCGAGACCTGTACGCTGTCCTTTCGATCCGACCGGATGCAGAAGGCCGACATCATCGCGACGGTGCTGTTCGGCGACGGCGCCTCTGCCGCGTGCCTGTCCACCGAAAACACCCGCGCCGACGGGCTGAACATCGCGTTCGGCCCGGGCTATCAGCACACCTGGATCGACACGCTGCAGATCATGGGCTGGGATGTGGACGATGTCGGGCTGGGCGTGATCTTCGACCGCTCGATCCCAGATTTCGCCACTGAACACTTCGCCGATGCCGTCTATGGCGCGCTGGCCGCGACCGATCTGAAACCGGCGCAGATCGATCGTTTCGTCTGCCATCCAGGCGGGGCGAAGGTGGTGGATGCCATCGAGCGTTCGCTGGGGCTGGACCAAGGTATCCTGGATGCCGAGCGCGAGGTGCTGCGCGGCTATGGCAACATGTCCGCGCCCACCGTCCTGTTCGTACTGGATCACGTGCTGAAGGCCGGCGCGCGCGGCCAGATGATGGCCTGCGCCTTGGGCCCGGGCTTCACGGCCTCCTTCATCCCGCTTTGGGTGGAGATGGCGGATGCCTGACCCGTCTTGGCCCGCGATCCTGTTTCTCGCCTTCATCGTGTTGCAGCGATTAGGTGAATTGGTCCTGGCCAAGCGCAACACCGCCCGGCTTCTGGCACGCGGCGCCTATGAGGTCGGCGCGGATCACTACAAATTCATGGTCTCCATGCACAGCGCCTGGGTGGTCTGCCTGGTCGTGTTTGGTTTCGACAATACGGTTTCGACATTCTGGCTGATCCTGTTCGTCGCGCTGCAGGGTCTGCGCGTCTGGATCCTTGGCAGCCTGGGCGAACGCTGGACCACCCGCATTATCGTGCTGGAGGAACCGCTGGTCGCCCGCGGTCCGTTCAAGTTCATCCGCCACCCCAACTACACCCTCGTCGTCGCCGAGATCTTCGTGGCACCCATGGTGCTGGGCCTGTGGTGGGTGGCGATCCTGTTCACCATTCTGAACGCCGCGATGCTGACCGTGCGCATCCGCGCCGAAAACACGGCCCTGGCGTCGTTGCGCGATGGCTAGGGACACGCAGGGCGCGCCCGAAGACGCCGCGCCGCCCAGCGCCGGGTTCGGCCTGGAACGGCTGGGGCTGGTCGTGCTCAACCGCCCCGGCCTGGGCGTCGCACTTTTGGTGGTGCTGCTGGGGCTGGCCGCCGCCGCGATGCCGCGGCTCAGCTTCGACGAAGACATTCACCGCGTGTTTCTGTCGCAAAGCGAACTGTCGCAGCAGCAGCGCGCGTTCGAGGCCAGCCTGAACCCGCGCACCGACGATTTCGCGGTGCTGGTCGAAAAGCCCGAGGGCTTTTCGCTAGAAGACTACGCCGTCCTGCGCGACCTGACGCTGGACCTGGAGTTTGCCGACGGCGTGGTCGGCGTCATCTCTCCATTTTTGCTGCGCTTCTCCGACGCCGCGCCGGACTTCGCCGGGCAGCCCGTCTTCGCGGCGCAACTCGACAGCGCCGTGATCGCAGAACGCCTGGCGGCCTTTCGCGCCGGCGATTTCGGCATTCCGACGCTGCTAAACGACCCTCAGACCGCAATGCTGATGCTGGTATCGGTCGATGCCGCCCTTGCGGACAACGCAGACGCCACCGCGGCGATCCGCGCAACGGTAGAGGCGGCGCTGCCGCCGGGCGTGACCGCCACCGTGACCGGCGAACAGGCGATCAGCGTCGACATCGTCGCGGGGCTGAAAGCCGATCTTCTGACGCTCAACCTGCTGGGCGTGGGGCTGATCGCCCTGGTGTCGGTGCTGGTGCTGCGCAGCGTCCGGCTGTCGATCCTGGCGATCGTGCCCGCGGCGGCCAGCGCCTGGGTCGTGCTGGGCCTGTTCGGCTGGCTGGGCTACCCGATTACGGTCATCAACAACGTCATCCCGCTGTTGGTTCTGGTTCTGGGGGTCGCCGACGGAATCCATATGGCGCGGCACCTGGACACTTCCAAAGGTCACGACAAACATGCCCGCATCGCCGACACCGTGCGGCAGATCGGCCAGGCCTGCGCGCTGGCCGCGCTCACCACTGCGGTGGCGTTCTCGGCCATCATGGTCTCCTCGAACGCGCAGCTTTTTGAATTTGCGGTGCTGGGCTCCGTCGGGATCCTGCTTGCCTATGTCACCGGCAAAACCGCCTTCGTCCTGCTGGCCTTGGCGATGCCGCTGCCGGTGGCGCGCACCGGCCCGCCCAACTTGACCCAACGAACCGCGATGCTGCTGGATCGCCACGGCCGCCGCCACCCGCGCGTGGTGATCACGCTGTCGCTTCTGGCCGCCATCGCCGGTTTCTATGCCTATACTCAGGTGGAGCCGCGCTTCCCGCTTTACCAGAACCTGCCGTCGGGCAGCGAGGCGCGCGCCGCCAACGACCAGATCGCCGATCAGTTCGGCGGGGTCTTTCAGATGTGGATCGAGGTCGAGACCGCCGGCGCTCAGGCGCTGGAAACACCCGAGGGCTGGGACCGGTTCATCGGCCTTGTGGAACAACTGGAAAGCGTGGCGGGCGACGGCGATGTCGGCTCGCTGGTGTCGGTCGCACGCTGGCTGCATGTTCCGGGCGAAGTGCCCAGCGACACTGCGTTGTCCGCTTTTCCCGGCAGTTATACCGACCGTCTGCAAGCCGCCGATGGCGATCTGTCCCGCGTTGTCGTCTCCATCCCCGAGCCGATGCGCAACGATGCCGCCCTGGCGCTTTTCGACCGGATCGAGGACGTCGCGCTTCAAAACGGCGCCGCCCGGGTGCTGGGGCTGCCCGCGATCATGCGGCACGAGTCGGTATCGCTGATCGACCAATTGGCGCTGGGACTGATCGTGGCCTGTCTGGGCGCCACGCTGATGATCGCCGCCGCATTCCGGTCGGCCAAGCTGGTGCCGATCCTGCTGTTGCCGAACATGCTTCCGGTGCTCATCGCCGCGAGTTCGCTGCATCTGTGGGCCGGTGGGCTGCTGAACCCACCCGCAGTGCTGGCCCTGACCATCGCCTTTGGCATCGCGGTCGACGATTCGATCCATTTCATCAACCGCTACATGGGCCTGCGCCGCACCGGCGCCCCGGTCGAGGAGGCGCTGCGCGTCGCCGTCTCCAGCGCCGGCGGGGTGATGATCATGACCACCGTGATCCTGTCGGTCGGACTGATGATCACATTATGGAGCGCCTTCTACCCGGTGCGGCTGTTCGGTGGCATGCTGATCCTGACCTTTGTAGGAGCGATCATCGTGGATCTGACATTGCTGCCTGCGCTGCTGCGCCAACGCGGAGCCCGGATGTGAGGGCGGGGGTCTCGGCACTCTGGCTGGCGTTGGCAGCCCTGCCGGCAGCAGCACAGGAAGACGGCACTGCGCTGGCCCGCATGACCGGCGACTGGACCGGCGGCGGCTGGGTGCAGGAACGCGGCGACAGCGCGCAGGAACGGATCCGCTGCCGGATGCGCAACAACCATGACGCCACGACCGGAGAGATCACCGTCGACGGCACCTGTGCGGTGCCCGGCCGCCGGCTGGTCCTGGCCGGAGCGCTGGCGCCCGAGGGCGCGGATCGCGTGACCGGGCGCTGGCAAAACCCCGAGGGCATGGGCAGTCAGCGTATCCGCGGCAGCCTCAGCGCGGCCGGGTTCGCTTTCGCCGTCACCACCAATGACCAGTTGACCGGCGAGCGGTTGGACCGGGTGATCACATGGACCGTCATGCCCGACCGGATCGTGGTGACCACCGCCGATGCGGCCGATGACACCCCGCTCGGCGAGATCGTTTTCGAGCGATAGGGCCATACCGGCGGTCGAACAGGTCGGGTTCGGATTGGTGGCGGCGTAATCCTGCTGCCATGGGACAGACGGCCGGCGGTTTCGATCAGGCAACCGCCGGGGGGCGACCGGGTCTGATCGATGACCCTGGCGCGGCACGGCCTGAACCCACCAACACCTTGCAGGGCGGCGGGCTCGGCATGGCTTGAAATCAAGATCCGCGACCGTGGGAGCCGCCACGAGGCGGAGCGCTTCGCGGATTTCCCGGAAGTCGAGGCGGTTTCGCGCGTCCGCGACGCGTTAAACCACCATGCCCCGATCCGCCGCGGCGGCGCGCCCAAGATGCCATGGTTTCACGGACAAGGGGGTTTGGCCCGCCCGGGGCGCGGCACGCCGCCCGTCCCGTTCCCGGGGCGACGCAAACCACGGCGGGGCTAGGTCGTCGGCGGCGTGAATGACTTGATGGCGTGGAGCGCGTCTTCGGCGGTTTCCACATAGTCGAAAAGCGCCAGATCGCCGCGCCCGATGGTGCCGGCGTCGGCCAGGGCTTCCCAGTTGACGATGCGATCCCAGAAGTCGCGGCCGAAAAGCAGGATCGGCAGGGGCGCCATGCGGCCGGTCTGGACCAGCGTCAAGGTCTCGAACAGCTCGTCCAGCGTACCGAAACCGCCCGGGAACACGGTGATCGCCTTGGCCCGCATCAGAAAGTGCATCTTGCGGATGGCGAAATAGTGGAAGTTGAACGCCAATTCCGGCGTGGCATAAGGGTTGGGCGCCTGCTCGTGCGGCAGGACGATGTTGAGGCTGATCGACCGGCCACCGGCTTCTTCCGCGCCGCGGCACCCGGCTTCCATCACGCCCGGGCCGCCACCGGTGACGATGACATCCTCGGTGCCGCCGCCGGCCATGCTGGCCTGCGTACAAAGCCGCGCGAACCGCCGCGCCTGATCGTAGTAACGTGACATATCGGCCAGCGTTTCGGTGCGCGCGCGGTCCTTTTGCGCCGGGTCGGGGATACGCGCGCCGCCGAACATCACGATGGTCGAGGTGATGCCCTCTTCGCTTAGCGTCATCTCGGGCTTCAGCAATTCAAGCTGCAGCCGCACCGGGCGCAATTCGTCGCGGCACAGAAAATCCGGATCGGCAAAAGCCAGCCGGTATGTCGGCGACCGGGTTTGCGGCGTATCCGGCAAATCGCGGGCGGCCGAGATATCCTCGTCCGCCTTGGGAAAGCGGCGCGTATTGGCGGCCGGTTTCTGGGGGCCGTCGGGGCGAATCTTGCGCGTCTCCAGCCCCGCCTTTACCGACCAGCTATGCGCGGTCTTCAGATCCCGCGCGGTACGGCCTTTCTGACCCCAGGCGGATGCGTCGAGACGATAATCCGGCAAACTGTCGACCAGATCGTCGATCGGCTGCGTTTCGATGTTGAACTCCACCAGGCGGGCTGGCTTGTCTGCGAAATAGCCGCGCACATCGGCGATATGATCGTCCCAATCCTTGAGCCAAAAGGCGATGCAATCCTCGACGGTGTTGAGCCCATACCGGGCTTGAACCCGGGTGACGAAAGTGCCGTTGGCATGGTTGAGACGCGACCGAACCCAACGGTCGGGGTCGCGCAGATTCAAAACGAAGATGCTGTCGGGGTAATCCCGATCGATGCGGCGGAAGTGTTTATAGCCCTCGAAATGGTTGGTTTTCGACAGCTTCTCCATGTCGGAATAGAACACGTAATGGTCCATGCCCGAAAAGACGGGGCGGTCGGCTGCGATGTTGTCTTGCATGACCGTCGCGACATGGGTGTCGTAGGTGTCTTTTTCGATGTGATGGACGGAGGCATGGCCCGACCGCCGAAACAGATCGTGCAGGCTGCGCGTGGCGCATTTGTTGAAACCGATTTGGATCACGCGGCGTGGGCGGCCGGCTGCGGTGTCGTGTCGGTTCGGGTCCATCTGGTCCACTGATCTGTCCAAGGCGGTGCCCCTCAGAGCTTCGGTTCGGCGTCGTCCCTATTGCCCCTAGAGCCGCCCGATTTGCAACCCGCACGGGCATTGCGTATAGGCCCGGACGCCGCCCAACAGGAGTAACACCCATGGACACCGCCGCGCTGGAAACCGCCATCGAAGCCGCCTGGGAGGGTCGCGATACGATCACACCGACCACCGGCGGTGACACCCGCGCCGCGGTCGAGGACACGCTGGCGGCGCTGGACAGCGGCGCCCTGCGCGTTGCCGAGCGCGGGCCTGACGGCACCTGGGCGGTCAATCAATGGGCCAAAAAAGCGGTGCTGCTGGGGTTCCGGCTGAAGGATATGGCACCGCAGCCGGGCGGACCTCAGGGCGGCACCTGGTGGGACAAGGTCGACAGCAAATTCGCCGGCTGGGGCGACAACCAGTGGCGTGCAGCGGGGTTTCGCGCGGTGCCGAACAGCATCGTGCGCCATTCGGCCTATGTCGCGCCCGGCGTGGTGCTGATGCCGTCTTTCGTGAACCTCGGCGCCTATGTCGATGAAGGCACGATGGTGGACACCTGGGCCACGGTCGGCTCTTGCGCGCAGATCGGCAAGAACGTGCATCTGTCGGGCGGTGTGGGCATCGGCGGCGTGCTGGAGCCGATGCAGGCCGGCCCGACGATCATCGAGGACAACTGTTTCATCGGCGCCCGGTCCGAGGTCGTGGAGGGCTGCATCGTGCGCGAGGGCTCGGTGCTTGGCATGGGCGTCTTCATCGGCCGGTCCACCAAGATCGTGAACCGGGAAACCGGGGCGGTCACCTATGGCGAGGTGCCGCCCTATTCGGTGGTCGTGGCCGGGTCGATGCCGTCCAAGAACGGCGTGCACCTGTATTGCGCGGTCATCGTGAAACAGGTCGACGAGGGCACGCGGTCCAAGACTTCGATCAACGATCTATTGCGCGACTGATCCGCCGCGCGTGGGCGTCATTTGGCTAGGGCTTTGGCCTGTCCGACCCAGTCGGCACGGGCGATCGCCCCCGGCAGACCGCCAAGCTGCGCGTCCATCTTTTCGACGTTGGCTTTGGTCCACCCGGCGATCTGGGCATAGGTCGTGACGCCTTCGGCGGCGAGTTTCTGCGCCATCTTCGGGCCGATCCCCTTGATTTGGGTCAGATCGTCGGGGCGCGCCGGCTTCGGCGCGGGTTTGGGCGCCGCGGCGGTCGCGGGCTTGTGCGGGGCGGCCTTCGCGGCCGGTGTCGTTTCGGCCCGGGCCGGTTTGGGCGCGGTGGTCTTCGCCTCGGTTCCCGGTTGCGGCGCGGGTTTGCGCGCCGGCTTGGGAGAGGGTTTGTCCGGGGCGGTCGGCTTGGCCCGCGGCCTGATCTCGGCCACGACCTGCGCCTCGGTCACCGGTCGCGTGATGCGCGGCGACTTGGCCGGCGCCGGCGCGGCCGGCGGGGCGACGGTGGGGTCGAACCGCCAGGGCACCCCAAAAAACGGAGCCATAGGGCTGAACGAAGCCCAATACTCAAATAGGTCCTCACCCTCGCGCGGCAGAAGCTGGCGCCAATAGTCGGGTACGCCCGTGGTCGTCATCTCAAATCCTCCGGCCTGATCCTATGGCCGTTATCTGCCGCCCGGCGCGCGTGGGATCAAGGTTATTCTTGCCGCAGTGCAGCATTATCAGGAAAGTCATCGTGACAACCCAACCCCGCCAGAAGCCCGGATCCCTGCCGGTCTTCGGGGATCCGCCGCGCCGTCCAGCGCTTTGAGGACGGGATCGGGCACGATCCGTGGCCCTGGCCCTTGTCAAGAAACCGGTTCACGCCGGCGCCACCCGCCGTCGGCTGCGCCACAACAGCGCCAGCGCGACCACGGCCAAAAGCCCCGCCGCGGCGAAGGGCGCGCCGGGCGCGTAAATCGGCGCATCCGCCGCGGTAAAGCTGCGGAAGATCCAGGTCATGATCAGCGGGCTGAGGATCGTCGCCACCGCCGTGACGGAGGCGAACACGCCCTGCAACTCCCCCTGTTCGTCATCCGGCAACCGGTCGGCCATCATGCCCTGCAACGCCGGCCCCGCGACCACGCCCAGCGCGGTGATCGGCATCAGCACGAACACCAGGACCCCGCTGGTCAGCACCGACAGGATCGCCACACCGACGATGTGCATCACCAGCCCGAACACGGCGGTGCGCGCATCCCCCCACCAGGCCACCAACCGGCGGATCAGCCAGCCCTGCACGATGGCCGAACAGATGCCAAAGGCGGCGAGGCTCAGCCCCACCATACCGGTCGACCAGCCGAAGCGTTCGATGGTGAAATAGCTCCAGATCACCGGATAGACGTAGTTGGAAATCATATAGATGAAGCTGATCCCCATCAGCCCGCCGACCTCTGCCATACGGCGCACGCGCATCAGCGCCGCGAACGGGTTGGCCCGGCGCCATTCGAAACGGCGGCGCTTTTCCGGTGGCAGCGTTTCGGGCAGCACGAAATAGCCGAACGCGGCATTGGCCAGGGCCAGGACCCCGGCGGCCACGAAGGGCGCGCGCGGGCCAAGCTCTCCCAAAAGCCCGCCGATGGCGGGGCCCAGGATGAACCCGATACCGAAGGCCGCGCCGACCAGGCCGAAATTCGCCGCCCGCTGTCCCTTGGCCGACAGATCCGCCAGATAGGCGGTCGCGGTGGAATGGGTCGCCGCGGTGATCCCGGCGACGATGCGGGCGATGAAAAGCATCCATAACGCCGGTGCGATCGCCATCAGCAGATAGTCGATGCCCATGAAGATCAGGGAGTTGATCAGCACCGGCCGGCGCCCGAAACGGTCCGACAGATTGCCCAGAAGCGGCCCGCACAGGAATTGCATCAGCGCAAAGGAAAACGCCAGCAATCCGCCCCAAATGGCGGCATCCGACATGCCGCCGCCGTTCAATTCGCGGATCAACTCCGGCATCACCGGCAGGATCAACCCGATCCCCATCGCATCCAGCGCAACGGTGATGATGATGAAGATGAAGGGGGCACGGGATCTCATGCCCGCACCCTAGGCCACCGGCGGGCCGGCACAAGCGGTGATCGCAGCCGCGGGGACGGTGCGGCCTTTCCTCCGCCGGCGCGGCGCGTTACCACCAGTTTATGGTCGATCTTTCAACCCGATTGGGCAAGCCTGTCTCCTCCTTCGTCTTCGGGGTCATGCAATTCGGCGGCAAGGCCGACGAGGGCGCATCGCAGGTGCTGTTCGATGCGGCGCGCGCCGGCGGCATCACCGCCTTCGACGCCGCCTATGTCTATACCGACGGTGCAGCAGAGACGCTGTTGGGCAAGTTCGCCGCCCGGGAGCGGGAGGCGCTGACGCTGATTTCCAAGGTCTATTCGGAGCCCGGCACTGCCCCCGACACATTGGTCAACCAGGCCCTAGAAAGCGTTGAGCGGCTGCGGACAGACGCCATCGATATCCTCTATCTGCACCGCTACCCGGGCGACGAGGCGCTGCACGCCACGCTGGAGGCGATGCGCGATCTCTACGTCGAGAACACCTTTCACATCCTGGGCGTTTCGAATTTTGCCGCCTGGCAGGTGATGAAGGCACAGGCCGCCGCCGAAGAGGTGGGCGCGCCGCGCATCGAGATGCTGCAGCCGATGTACAACCTTGTCAAACGCCAGGCCGAGGTGGAGATCCTGCCCATGGCGCAGGCCGAGGGGCTGGGCGTGCATGCCTATTCGCCCCTGGGCGGCGGACTTCTGACCGGCAAATACGCCCGCGGCGATGCCGGCCGGCTGACCCAGGACGCGATGTACAAGGCCCGCTATGCGCCCGACTGGATGCACCGCACGGCCACCGATCTGAGCGCATTGGCGGCGGAAACCGGCCACACGGCAGAGGCGCTGGCCGTGGCCTGGGTCGCCGCGCATCCCGGGGTCACCGCACCGATCGTCTCGGCCAGCGCGCCGGACCAACTGGCGCCCTCGCTGGCCGCTGCGCAGGTGGAGATGACGCCGGAACTCTACGCCCGGCTGAGCGCGTTGTCGCCCACGCCGCCGCCCGCGACCGACCGGCTGGAAGAGGCGTGAGCGCGAACGTCCTCTTCTCCGGCCCGCCGTTCGCCAATGACGCTGTCGCCGCGGCATTCGCCGCCTTTCCCGACGCCGCCCGCCCCGGACTGATGCGGCTCAGGGCGATGATCTTCGACACCGCCGCGGGCATGCCGCAGGTCGGCCCGCTGACCGAGACGCTGAAATGGGGCCAGCCGAGCTATGCGCCGGCAAAGCGCGGCATCGGCTCCCCGCTTCGGCTGGGCGCCCCCAAGACGGGCGGCGCGGCGATCTATGCCCATTGCAACACCACGATCATCGGCGATTTCCGCGCGTTCGAGCCCGGCGCGTTCACCTTCGAGGGCAATCGCGGCGTGCATCTGGATCCGGCCGTGCCGCCCCCTGCGCCATTGCGGCTGCTGATCGCCGCTGCGCTGACCTATCACCTGGACTGACGGTCGGCCGGTAGACGCGCGGCGCGACCGGCGTCAAATCGCCGGGCAGCGGCATGGCGATGTCGCTTTCGCACCAGACGGCGTAGCGGCCACGCGGCAAGAGCGGTCGAAACCGGCCCAGAGGTGCCCGCGGATGAAAGCTGCCCTATGCCGCGCCTTCGGCGCCCCGCTCAGCGTGGAAGAAGTGACGCTGGCCCCTCCCGGCCCGGGCGAGGTCGCGGTGCGCATCGCCGCCTGTGCGATCTGCCATTCCGACATCGCCTATGCCGACGGCGCCTGGGGTGGCGACCTGCCGATGGTGCTGGGACACGAGGCATCGGGCTATGTCACCGCCGCCGGCGCGGGCGTCGACGGGCTGAGCGTGGGTCAGCCGGTACTCGTGACGCTGATCCGCCATTGCGGCACCTGCCCGGCCTGTGCCGGCGGCGCGCCCACGAGTTGCGCACAGGCATTTGACGCGGCGCCAAGTCCCATCCGCGACGCGCGGGGCGCCGCCGTAGCCCAAGGCATGGCCACGGGGGCCTTTGCCGAGGCGGTGGTGGTCGATCGCAGCCAGGTCGTGGCGATCCCTCACGATATGGATATGGCGGTGGCCGCCTGCCTGGCCTGTGGCGTGTTGACCGGGGTCGGTGCGGTGCGCAACACCGCGGCGCTGGCACCGGGGCAAAACTGTGCCGTGATCGGCGCCGGAGGGGTGGGGCTGAACGCGATCCAGGGCGCGCGGTTGGCCAAGGCAGGGCTGATCCTGGCGGTGGACCTATCCCAGGATCGGCTACGGCTGGCGCGGGAATTCGGTGCCACGCACGGGTTGCACGGCGACGATCCCGATCTGAGCGAGACGGTGCGCGATCTGTCCGCCGGCGGCGTCGACTACGTCTTTGTGACCGTCGGCGCGCCGGCGGTGTTCCAGTCCGCACCGGCACTGCTGGCGCCCGGTGGGGCGGTGGTGCTTGTCGGACTGCCTCCGGCAGGGGTCGAGGTGCCTTACGCGCCCACAACGCTCGCGGCGTTGAACCAGCGCATCCTGGGCTCGCGCATGGGCCAATCGCTGCCGGTGCGCGACATCCCCTGGCTGATCGACCGCTATCGCGCCAAAGAACTGCTGCTGGATGAACTGGTCACCGGACGCTACCCGCTGGATCGGATCAACGCCGCCATCGCCGATGCGCGGGCGGGGCGCAGCCTGCGCAACGTCATCGTCCTGGGCGACACCGCGGCCGGGCTTGACAGAGCCGCCGCCGCGGCGACCGTGCGCGCATGAAGCTGACCGATCTGGACATCATCGTCGCCGCCAACCCGCCGCCGGGCCATGGCGGGCGCTATTTCATCTTCGTCAAGCTGACCACCGATAGCGGCATGGTCGGCTGGGGCGAATGCTATGCCGCCACGGTCGGGCCCGCGGCGATGCGGGCGGTGATCGCGGATGTCTTCGCGCGGCATTTCGAGGGCGCAAACCCCGAGAATGTGGAGCGGCTCTTCCGCCGGGTCTATTCCGCCGGCTTCACCCAGCGCCCGGATCCCACCGTGATGGGTGCGTTTTCGGGGTTGGAGATCGCCTGTTGGGATCTGATCGGCCAGGATCGCGGCCGGCCGATCCATGCGCTGCTGGGCGGGCGCGTGCAGGAAAGGCTGCGCGCCTATACGTATCTCTACCCAGATCCGGGCGAGGATGCGGCGGCGTTCTATGCCAATCCCGACCGCGCCGCAGCGGCGGCCGCGGCCTGCGTCGCGCAGGGGTTCACGGCGGTGAAATTCGATCCGGCCGGGCCCTATACGGTCATGGGCGGGCATCAGCCGCTGCCGCAGGATCTGACCCGCGCGGCGGCGTTTTGCACCCGGATCCGCGATGCGGTGGGCGATGCGGCGGATCTGCTGTTCGGCACCCATGGCCAGTTCACCGCCGCCGGCGCGCTACGCATGGCCGAGACCATCGCGCCCGCCCGGCCCTTGTGGTTCGAAGAACCGGTGCCGCCCGACGATGCGGCGGCGATGGCGCAGGTGACCGCGCGCAGCGCTGTGCCCGTGGCCGCCGGCGAGCGGCTGACGACGCGGGCGGAGTTCGTGCCGCTTTTCGCCGCCCGCGCGCTGGCCGTGGCGCAGCCGGCGCTGGGCCGGGTCGGTGGCATCTGGGAGGCAAAGAAGGTCGCTATCCTGGCCGAAAGCGCCGGCGCGCAGGTGGCGCCGCATCTTTACGCCGGGCCGATCCTGTGGGCGGCGAACCTGCACCTGGCCGCCAGCCTGCCGAACTTCCTGATTGCGGAGACCATCGGCACCGGCGCCGCCCATGCCGACCTGCTGACCCGCCCGATCCGCTATGACGCCGGATTTCTTGAGGTGCCCACCGAACCGGGGCTGGGCACCGCGCTGAACGAGGATGTCGCCCGCAAGCGACCCTATACCGACGACCCGCTGCATCTGGAGATGCAGGACGCCCCGCATCTGCCCGGGGGCGCGCCCTTCGCCGGCGGCTGAGCGGATTGCACGGAGGGCGGGCAACGGGTAGCTTTCGCCGACCCCGCAAAGATCGAAAGGCTGCCCATGCGCATTCTTGCCCTTGTCCTGATACTGGCAACGCTCGCCGGGTGCGAAACCATCAAAGGCGTCGGCCGCGACATCACCAATACGGGCCAGGCGATCGACAACGCGATCTGACGTCCGATGCCGCGATGGCAGCGCCGGTGGCGCGCCGCGAACCGCTGAGGTTCGAGCAATGCGTTGTAGGATGGGGATAATCCCCATCCTACGGTGAGGTCGCCGCGCGCCTACACCGCGACCGCCGCCGGCGTGTCCGCTGCAGTCAGGACCAAAAGCGCGTCACCCTCGCCGCGCTCGGGCACGGTGTCCTTGCGGGTCATCTCCAGCGCGCCGGATTTGCGCAGCACCGCGACAGGTTTGGCGTCATCGGGTGTCTCGGCGCCCGGCTCGACCAGATCGAACCGCGCACCCTGGGCAATCCGACGCGACAACTCGCTATGGCCAAGACCATTGGCAAACGGGCGCCCACCCAGTGTGCGCGGCAGCCCGCGCGCATCCTTGCCATCGTCGCTGCGGCCGATCTGAAACACGTTGTTGCGGCCGAACTCGGGCCCGAAATCGGTGCACACCAGGGTATTGTAGGCGTCGTTGTCGCCGGCCGCGATCAGGGTCTGATAGGCATTGAGGTCGAGGTGGTGTTCCGCCGCTTCGGACAGGATCTCGCCATGGTAACGGGGAAGCTCGGCCTCCCGCACCGCGCTTAGGCGGTACCAGTTCCGATCGGCGATCATCACCGGGCGCCCAGCCCGGTCCAAGGCCTGCGCCAGCGACACCGCCCAGGGGCTCGCGCCCACGATCAGCACGCCGGGCACATGGGTGGAGACCAGATCGAGCGCCCGCGCCACGGGCACGATGGTAAAGCCCGACAGGACCACGGTGGCGGCCACCAGCGCGAATGACAGCGGCGTCAAAAGCGCAGCATCGGCAAAGCCCAACTCCTCCAGCCGGACCCCGAACAGCCCCGCCACGGCGACCAGCACGATCCCGCGTGGCGCGACCCAGGCGATGATCGCCTTTTCTTGCCAGCTGAGCCCGGTGCCGATCAGCGCCAGCAGCACTGTCAGCGGCCGGGCCACCAGCACGATCAGCAGAATGAATACCAGCGCCCGCCAGTCGAGCTGCCAGATCACCTCTCGCTCCAGCGCCGCCGCCAGAAGGATGAACACGCCCGAGACCAGGATCACGGTGACATGTTCCTTGAACCGGCGCAGTTCGTCGAAGGATGGCAGGTGCGAATTGGCCAGCACCACGCCCATCACGGTGACCGCCAGAAGCCCGCTTTCATGCAGCAGACTGTCGGTGGAGGCATAGACCGCCAGGACCGCACCGAACAGCACCGGGACTTTCATGTATTCCGGTACGTGCCCGCGCCGAAACGCCCAGGCCACGGCGCGGCCGGCGGCATAGCCGACGATGGCGGCGACGGTCAGGCCCAGCGCGAAATGCTCCGCCGCTTTCAAAAGCGTGCTTGCGCCGGCGATGGCGGCCACGACCTCGAAGGCGAGCACCGCGCAAAGCGCGCCGACCGGATCGTTGACGATCGCTTCCCACCGCAGAACGGAGGCCGGACGGCTTTTCAGCTTTGCCTGGCGTAAGAGCGGGATGATGACAGTGGGTCCGGTGACGACCAGAATTCCGCCGAAAACGGCAGAGCTCTCCCAAGCCAGACCGGCACCGAAATGCAGCGCCAGGGTGGAAAACAGCCAACCCAAGGGCGCGCCCACCAGCACCAGCCGTCGCACCGCGGGTGCGGTTTCACGCAACTCCGAGAAATTCAGCGTCAGCCCGCCCTCGAACAGGATCACCGCGACGGCGATGGCGACGATGGGGCGCAGCAGTTCGCCCAAGGTCGCATCGGGGTCCAGCAGGCCCAGGCCCGGCCCCACGATCAGCCCCGCGGCGAGCATCAGCACGATGCCCGGCATCTGCAGTCGCCAGGCGAGCCATTGCGCGCCAATGCCGAACGCGCCGACCAGCGCGAAAAAAACGATCGGATCCATGGCGTTGCTCCCCCTCGTCCGGCTAAGATGCTGGTGCGGGCGGTTTCGTCAACAGCACGCACCGTCCATACCGCGCGGACGACCCGCCTCACGCACCCTCTTTCAACGCCCGGCGCATGATCTTGCCAGTGGCGGTCATTGGTAGATCGGCGACGAAGCGCACCTCGCGCGGGGCGACATGCGGCGAAAGGCGGGCGCGGACATGGGCGATCAGCGCTTTTCCCAATGCGGGGGAGCCGCCGTCCCGCGGCACGACGAAGGCGCAGACATATTCCGTTCGCACCGGGTCGGGCAGGCCGACGACGGCGGCCATTGCCACCCCGGGATGCCCGGTCAGGCAATCCTCGATTTCGCTCGGGCCGATGCGATAGCCCGAGGACGTGATCACATCGTCGGTGCGGGCAGAGAACCGAAACAGCCCGTCCGCCTCGACCCGGCCGGTATCTCCGGTCAGCATCCAGTCACCGCGAAACTTCTCCGCGGTCTTGTCCGGACGATTCCAGTATTCAAGGAACATGCCCGGATCGGGCCGCCGCACGGCGATCTCTCCCGTCTCGCCAGGGGGCAGCGGCGTGCCATCGCCTCCCAGCACGGCCACATCGTGCCCCGGCACCGCGCGGCCCATTGCGCCCGGTACCGGCAGCGCCACGGCCGCGCAATTGCTCAACACCAGATTGCATTCGGTCTGACCGTAGAACTCGTTGATCTCGACCCCAAAGACACCGCGCCCCCAGTCCAGCATCTCCGCCCCCAGCGCCTCCCCACCCGAGGCGACCGAGCGCGGGCCCAGCCCGCGTGGCGGCGGCGCTTGGCGCATCAGCTTCAGCGCGGTGGGCGGAAGAAAGACGTTGCGGATGCCCAGATCCGCCATCAAGCGGACCGCGCGGTCGGGGTCGAACTTCGCCATGCGGTACGCCACAAGCGGCACACCATAGAAGAGCGCCGGCAGCATTACATTGGCCAGCCCGCCCATCCAGGCCCAATCGGCCGGGGTCCAAAGCCGGTCGCCCGGCTGCGGCAGAAAATTGTGATGCAGCTCCACCCCCGGCAGATGGCCGAGCAGCACCCGATGCCCGTGCAGCGCGCCCTTCGGCGGACCCGTGGTGCCCGAGGTATAGCTCAGAAACGCCGGATCCTCGGGGCCCGTGTCGGCCGCGACCGGCGTGTCCGCCGCACGCGCGACCAAGGGCCAGAAGGCCAACGCCCCCGGCCCAGGCCCGTCGGTGCACAGAACGGTGGCCAGATCCGGCAACCGGTCGCGCAGCGCCGTGATCTTGGGCAGATTGGCAGCATCGGTCACCAGCGCCGCGGCGCCACTGTCGGCCAACCGGAACAGCAGCCCGTCTTCGCCGAACAGCGTGAATAGCGGTACGACGATGGCGCCAAGCTTATAGGCCGCCACATGCGTCAGTACCGTCTCCAGCATCTGCGGCAGTACCACCGCCACCCGGTCGCCGCGCCCCACGCCCTGCGCCGCCAGCACATGCGCCAGGCGGTTCGCGTCCCGCTCCAGTGCCGCATAGCTCACGGCCCGCGCCGGCCCGTCCTCCCGCACGATTTGCATCGCCACCCGCGCGGGCGCGCGCCGCGCCCAGCGCGTGCAGCATAACTCCGCGATGTTCATCCGCGCCGGCAGCGGCCATCGAAACCCCGCCCGCAGCGCCGCCCAATCCGCCGCCGGCGCCAGCAGACGGTCAGGAATGGTCTGTGTCACGGGCATGGACGTGCCCTACCCTTCACCGCAGCGGCCGCGCAAGCGGTGGGCGTGGTTCCGAACCCGCCAAGGCTCCGCCCGTTCGGTGCTGAAACGGTGAGACCGTCAGGCAAATGCTCCGGGGGAGCGTTTGTAGGTCGAACCTGGAGCGTTTGGTCGAATTAAGACCAACGGCTTGGGGAGTGGGGCAATGGGGCCCAGCATCGTGGAAAGCACATATTTTCTTAAAGAAAATCATCAAAAATTAGGAGGTTTGGGGGAGTAATTGCCCGGTTCGTCCCCCCTCCCCTGAATCCGCCACTGTTCTTAGCTTCAACTGCCGGGTGCTCCGAGTCAGCTCGGCTGGACTGCACTGGGGATGCTGGAATGGATTACGGCTGAAGACGGCTTACTTAGGCGTGACTTGTGACCTCAATCTGTCTCATAAAATACAGCTTCTATTCACTGTCTTCTCCTCTGGTACTTTGTTGGTAGAATGCTGAGCCTGGGTCTCTCTGAGGCACGTAGTAACAGAATGAAAATAGCCTGCAGCGGGCTCCCGCGAGGGCTTTTGACACCTAATTTGCATGTGATTTAGATCGTCTGTCAATTTACGGGTAAAGGTTTAAGAAAGGCGTAGGATATCCCTGTGGTTTTTACCATTGACAATAAATATATTCGCATTAAAATAGGAAACTGCATAATAATACAATGCTATGGAAAGCTTCCGATTCCTCAAAATTGAATTACTCCTTGTGAGCTGAAGCGAGGTTTTAATGTAAAATCCAGCCCAGCAATGCCCTGGCCACTTTCAAAAGATCAAACTTGAGACATGATACTTTATCCATACAGAATAACACAGATTAGGTATAGCTTTATGGGACTCTTCATTATTGGCCTTACTCTAGCCCAGCTATGTTCAGACATGGGAGCAAATACATCATCCATGGTGTATTTGCGGCAGGCGGCCGCAAATATGAAGCCTCATGGGGCTTTAACGATGTTTTGTTAATTTCTAACGGCGGTATCATTCCAATCTGCGCTGCAATTTTTTACGTTTTGTTTTCCATTTTATTCGGAAATTTTCTAAAATATGCCCAGCCGCCACTCCCCAGGACTTGGATGTGTATGTCTGAAACTCACCACCATCTGGCAGATGGCCTCGACTATGTTGTACATCTCTGCCCTCGTGATGAAGCCATCGTTGTCCACGTCGTACAGACGAAACGCCCCTGAAACGCCAGCAGTGGAGAGTCAATTGAAGCTTCAGAAGTTACGAATCAGAACATGAGACGTAAAAATATATAAAAAGCTGCATATATAAATATATAGAGTATAATGCTATCCACGGAAGTGGCTATTCTCCAACTTATGCACAAGAACTACTCTTTTTATTGAGGTTAAACGTCCACCAAATACGAGGTTCTATGGCGAGAGTGAGGAGAACTAAATAGGCTGGGGCTAGGTCAGGACACCTAATACTGCCTCTGGGCAGACTCGATCCCACAACCCTTTGCTTACTGCAAAAGTCACGCAGTCGGACAGAACGCGCGCGCAGCCGACTGCAACACCCAGACCCCGCACACAGGAATTTCTCCCTCATCATTTGAATGAGCAGCAGTATATAGCTGCCATTAACTTTCTTTCCCTGGCTGCATGAAACCCTAATATCGCCAAACACGTCCCACGTGTTAAAATATGGGAAGAAGTAAAAGAAACCTCACAGCATCAATGTTGATTTTCTCCAGCTTCTGCACATTCTTTCTTTTCACTAAAGTGATAACAAATATGACTGCCACTTACTTTCCATCCCTGCATGCATGAGCCGCAATTATCCCCTCCATGGGGTTGTTGGAGCCCCAATTTAATAGAAGTTTGGATATGAACCATAATAAAATTTTGATTAAAAACGGGCGTTGTGGAAAATTGAGCGGCCACAAACCCACGGAGGGGGTGAAATGGGCGCACTCAAGGAGGGGGGGGATCGT